>NZ_LSOC01000002.1:437800-1035408 GCF_001592845.1 Halobacillus sp. KGW1 | reverse complement strand
GCAGGTCCGCAGGGAGAAACAGGCCCGGCAGGTCCACAGGGAGAAACAGGTCCGGCAGGCCCGCAAGGAGAAGTAGGACCCGCTGGTCCAGCAGGTCCTGTTGTTACGGAAACATCTGGATTCGCGGCTAATACAGAAGGAGCTCTAATTGCTGTGGTACTTGGAGGAACAACCGTTCCATTACCGAACTCACAGAATGTAAAAAATATCACAGTAGATCCTACAGACACGGTATTTACTATCACACTTTCCGGGCGTTATTATTTGTCCTACAAAGTAAATACAACAGCTGCATTACTATTGGGAGCAAGACTTACGGTCAATGGTACTCCATTGGAAGCCTCTGAGACCAACCCTGTGTTAAGTGTCAGCAGTTTTAATGCGGATATTATAGTATCCCTGGATGTGGGAGACACGATTAGCCTTGAATTATTCGGCCTCCTGGGTGCAGCAACTTTGCAGGATGGTCAAGGAGCTACTCTTACAATCATCCGTATTGATGACGAATTAGTATAACGAGAAGTATTTCGCCAGCTTCTTTTAAGAATTAGGGGAGCCGGCAAATGCTTCTTGTAATACGCATAGAAATATACGCACGTATTAACAGATGGATACAGGTGGGGGAGTACATGGAAGAGGAATGTCTTCTCTAGGTGAACATAGTGCTCCCCTTATAGCTGCTGTTCGGTCACCGAAGGCTTTCATGCGATGGGAGATACATAAGGATAGATGGATATCCAGACATACGCATCCATTTTCTTCTGCAGGGATGACGTATGCGTTGGGAAGAAATTCAGTAACATATCCCTCGAATTTGCAACCATCCGGTGCACATAGATAGTACGTCTCTTCTATTTCTACGGGGAAGGTACAGGGGGTAACGACGTCACCAGCACGATCATAAATATCTACGGTAACGTGTGTGCGGAAAGCTGCTGAAATTTTATTAAGCAGAACCCGGCTTCCGTCCCTCAAAGGGAAAGAGCGCTGTTCGGATGTTTTCTCAATCTGCCAGTAGAACGTATCTGCACCAGCAGACGTTAGGATAGTTCCTTCTGCGGTGGTTAAATAACAGGGGAGCTCTCTCCGTTGAAACTCGCGAGCCGGGGAGCCGGCGGAGTAAGAAATATCCAAGGTCAAAGTCCCCTTGCATCCTTGCCCATAAGGATCTGGAAGAATGGTGATCGATTCTAGATGATCCTTTTCAGCCAGGTGCGTATCCCCGGAAGCGAGGGAAGTCTCTTCCTTTCCATTGACTAATATAGTCAGTTCACAGTTCCCGGTGCATGTATGGGTTACAGCATAACAGCTTTCTACAGCATTAAGTCCGACGGTTGTATAAATGGGCGAAGGGTCTTCTGAATCATTTCTTACATAATAAGGAATACAAATACACTCTTCTGCTTCGGAAGTGGAATTAGGAACGAGTACGCGGCGCACCAATTCTTTACATGTACGGGTTTCCATCCAGTCATATACTTCTTTAACACGAACGCAGGTTGATTCCATCTCTTTCATACCCCGCCCTCCTCCAAAAGTCACTTGTTTTGATAACGTATGTGCGAATGCCCAGATCGGTGAACTATTTTTTGCTGTATTTACACATACGGCGCCGGTTTGTTTAGAAAGTGGAAAGCATGCCGAAAATATCGCTGCGATTGCTCCCTGAGGTTGCGGGGAGATGGGTAGAAAAGGTGGAAATGTTCTAGATCATAGTCAGAATTGTTGTATAATGTGGGAAAAGGATAAGAGGAGGAGGACACATGGACCCGTTCGATGTCATTGGGAATTTACATAATATCAAGCCTGTCTTCCAACCGGTGATTGGAGCAATCGATCATGATGTGATCGGATATGAGGTATTGGGACGTATCCAGGATGAAGACCGCTGGAAGTCATTGGGCCCTTTTTTCCAAGATGAAGATGTGCCGGAAGAATTCAAAGAGGAAGTCGATCAACACCTGTTGAAACTTGCAATGGACGAGATGTTGGAGATGGAGAAGGACGGAATGCTGTTCATCAACAGGAATGCCAGCCAGCTCCTCGTGAACGATGGAGAAGCTCTTCTGGAGACGCTTCTTTTGTATGACCAAAAAGGTTTTCACTTGAACAGGGTCGTGATTGAAGTGACGGAGCATGATTTTGATGAAGATTTCGAAACGCTCGGTCACCTTCTCCTATATTACAAGACGTACGGTATTCAAGTAGCCGTAGACCACGTCGGAGCAAAAAGTTCGAACATTGACCGAATCCGTCAATTAGAGCCGCATATTCTTAAAATAGATTCAGGCATTATCCGTAAGCATAACGGGGACGAATTCCAGGATGTCATGTTTTCCTTGTCTATGCTGGCCCACAGGATAGGAGCAGCCCTCTTATTTGAAAACATAGAGGATGATTTCCAGCTTTATTTCGCATGGAAAAATGGGAGCAGGTACTACCAAGGGTATTACTTAGCGTATCCGTCGTTTGACCTTGTTGAAAAGGAGTCACTGGCTGTCGATCTGTCCGAAAAGGTAAAAAGATATGTCCATAGACAGCGCACACTTATAGAAGAACGGCTGCTATTTGTAAGGCAATGGGAAGAAAAGGTGAAAGGACTGCTGGTAAAATGGGAGGGCCCTAAAAAAGCGGATACTTTCATTGCAGAAGTGACGGATCTTTTTGATGAGGAGAGTTTTCGGATGTTCGTTTGTAATGGAGAAGGGCAGCAAGTATCTGCCAACTTTCGGAAGCGTGACAGTGAATGGCAGATGGAGCCGCACAAAAAAGGATCTAACTGGGCTTTTCGTCCATATTTCCTTGAGAACGTTATGCGTATGAAGGCTTGGAATACCGGGCTGTTGTCCGACCTTTATTCCGATATTGAAACGAAGGAAATGGTTCGTACCTTTAGTTTTCCGCTTACGGACACTCATTTTCTCTTCATCGATTTACGCTATGCTTATCTCTATAATCATGAGTGTTTACTGCAATGACGTCCATCACTTTTCATCCAATGACGAAGAAGCTGGCGATAGAATCTCTTTGTTTCGCTTATGAGCCGCCCTATGATTTTTATAATGTAGCTGTAAACGAAGAAAATGTGAAGGAGCGTTTGGATGGAAGCTATGTGGCAGCGTTTGTAGGGGAGAACCTCATCGGCTTCTATTGTACTGGTCCGAGTGCCCGCGTCCCCGCTGGGTATCCTTTTGGAGCCTATGAGCGCCGTTGTACGGATCTTGGAGTAGGGTTGAAGCCGTCCTGGACGGGACAGGGAAAAGGAACACCGTTTTTCAAAGCTGTACTGGATGAGGTGGAAAAAGACTCCGAAAGCTGTCTGCGTCTATCTGTTGCCACGTTTAACAGGCGTGCCATCCGTCTTTATTCACGGATGGGTTTTGAGGCAGATCAAGCCTTCTATAGTGGTCCGGACAAGTTTATAACTATGGTGAGAGAAGCGACTGGAAAGAAGGAATAAGGCGGGTGAAAGATATTCTTTTTTAAGGGGTGTTACTTTGAATCCGGTAATGGTGGATGTGAAAGAGAAGTTAGAAACGGATCGGTTAATCTTAAGGATACCTGAACCAGGGGACGGGGCTGAGATCAATGCGTCGATTCGCAGATCAATAGAGGAACTGCGTCCTTGGCTTGGTTTCGTGCAGCAGCTTCCCACAGTAGAAGAAACAGAAGCGAACGCGCGCGAATCCCGTGCGAAATTCTACCTTCGCACAAACCTCCGGTACCTTCTGTTTGAGAAAGAAAGCGGCAGCTATGTCGGGACGTGTGGATTCCACAGGATCAATTGGAATGTCCCGGCAGTAGAGATCGGGTACTGGTTGGATAAGCAGGCAACAGGTAAAGGGTACATGAGGGAAGCGGTATCGATGCTGACAGATTATGCATTCAGAGGATTGCATTGTGCACGGGTGGAAATACGGTGCGAGTCCGGCAATCGACGGAGCAGAGCTGTCCCGGAAGGGCTGGGGTTTGATCTTGAAGGGATCTTAAGGAATGAAGACAAATCTGTTGATGGATCGAAACTTACGGATACGTGTGTGTACGCAAAGGTGAAGACCGATGTATGACGTCACCATCATTGGTGCCGGTGTAAGTGCTGCCTTCCTTGCTTGTCGTCTGGCACAGAAAAGAAACCCTTTATCCATCAAAATAATAGATAAAGGAAAACCTCTTGCCAATCGTTTTTGTGGGTCGGAGATTGGACAATCGTGTACGTGCGCTCAGTTATGCGATCGTTATTTCGGCTTTGGCGGTCTCGGAAAATCCGAAGGGAAATTCAATTATACCAATGGTTTTGGAGGAGAACTGTATAAGAAAATCGGCTCCAGAAAAGCGATGGAATACATGAAGGCTGTTGATGACATTCTTTGTGATTATGGTGGGGACGTGAAGAGGATCTATCACACGTGGAATAAGGAATTGGCAGCAGAGGCGCGTGAACACTCCCTGGAGATGCTGACCACCTCTGTCCGGCACTTGGGAACAAAAGTATCAAAACGTGTTTTTCAGAACATGTTTGAAACCTTGAAGAAATCCATCAGCTTCTCTTTCCAGACCGATGTATATGAGGTCACGTCGAATGAGAACGTTTTTCTTCTCCGCACGAGTGAAGGGATCATCCGAACAAAAAAGGTGATTTTTGCAACAGGAAAAAGCGGGAGTGACTGGATGCTCAATCAGGCAGCGGAACTAGGATTAAAATCTTCGAAAACAAGGCTTGATCTCGGGCTTAGAGTGGAGATGAAGCGTGGCCAGCTAGACAGCATTCTGGATCGCACATTTGAAACAAAATGGAGGATAGCAGCGGACGAATGGGAGGCTACGACCTACTGCATGAACCCGGACGGAAGGATTATTAGAAAGTTTCAGCACGGATGGACGATGGCAGATGGGCAGAATCAATACGAGGGAGGCGGTCCGAGCGGCAATTTAAATTTCACCCTTTTCGTTCCTCAGTATTTCCATACATACGAAGCTGCTATGAAAGCAGCATCCAAGGTGCTGGGAGGAATTAATCGAAAGGATGAAAGAATTCTCGTCCAGCGGCTCGGGGATCTTCGGCAGAACAAACCAACGTCAACATTGACTTACAACCGGGTCAAACCTTCCCTTGCGGCGGACCCTGGTTTTCTTAAAGATGAAGTTCCCGATCTTTATATTTCAGCGATGGAAACGCTGCTCCGAAGGTTAGAGAATTGGACTGGTGTAACTATGGATGAGGATACCCTTCTTTATGGAATGGATGCTAAATTTTATGAACCGAAAATGTCGACAGACCGCTGCTTTGAAACGGAGATTTCCGGACTTTATCTGGCTGGAGACTGCTCTGGCGAAACGCATTCTCTCTCCCAGGCAGCTGCCTCCGGTGTATACATCGCGGATGTGATTTCAAAACAATTAAGCCCATGAAAAACGGTGTCTTTAATCAGTAATCCTATAAGAAAAGCGGGAATAAGAAAGGGAAATCAAAACACCTCTCATCAATAAAATGAGAGGTGTTTTGATTTAAAATGGATTGGTTGCCCATTGAAGCGATTGTTTAATGAAAATACGCTGCTCCAGTTTCAACTGGGAAATTATGAATTCTGCCAGGTCTTCCGGCTGCATGAATTTGTCTTCGTTCTTCTCCTCCAGCTCGTCACCAAAGACAAGTTCTGTTGCGACAAGACTCGGGTTCATGGTGAAGACGCGAATGTTATGGCGGCGAACTTCCTGCATTAATGCTTCCGTCATACCCTGGACAGCGAATTTAGAAGCGCTGTAGGAAGTTGAACCTGCTGTGGCTTTGAGACCGTTGCTGGATGAGATCATGATGACATCTCCCTTATTCTTATCCACCATGTGAGGAAGGACGGCTCTAGTGACATGGTAAGTACCATAGACATTTACTTCAAACGTCCGTTTCCACTCTTCAGGCTCCAGCTCAAGGAACGATCCGTTCAAGCCGATCCCCGCGTTATTAATAAGGATGTCCGCTTTTCCCAAATCTGCCTCCAATGTTGCTACGGCTTTATTGACCGCTTGGATGTCCGAAATATCTACAGGAGCTGTGACGGCTTTAACACCATACTTCGCGGCTTCCTCAGCCACCTCATGGAGAGAACTCTCCGTTCGGGCCATCAAGCCAAGGTGAACACCCTCTTCTGCCAGTGCCAAAGCAGTGGCCTTACCAATCCCTCTTCCTGCACCGGTTATGTACGCAATTTTATTACTTATCTGTTGTGCCATATTCATCCTCCTTTCTTTTGATTTTACGACGTATACAGCCTTCTTGCAAAAAGGAAGCACGATAAAAAATCATTCCCACACATTTACTATACATAAAAAAATTATGGTAAACAAAAAGCTTGCTTGAAAAACAACTCAGGGAATCGAAAAGAATAATGTAAAGTTACCTTGACGTAAAGGTGGCTTTACATTATTCTTTTTATAGAAAGGGCGGTAGGGTAATTGTGAAAAATCATTTAGTAGCCTATAGAAAAAAACATCAATTATCACAGGATCGTCTGGCAGAAAAGTTAGGGGTTTCCAGACAGACGATTATATCCATCGAGAAAGGAAGATATGATCCGTCCCTGCCTTTAGCATTTAAAATTGCACGTATTTTTCAGGCTGCCATTGAAGATATATTTATTTTTGAGGAGGAAAAATAATGGATTATTATCCACTGGCGTATAAAGTAGCAGGTGGACTATTCAGTGTACAGGCGCTGTTCTTCATTCTTATATCTGTTCTTGCAGGAACGCTGCCGTCCATGCCTGCTTATTTAATGGTATCGATGGCGGTCATGAGTTTTTCCATGGCGTATCTGCACCCACAGTTCAAACAGAAGGACGAGCGTATGCAGCTGATTCGTTATAAAGGATTGTTCTATTCTTTTTTTGCCATGCTTATCTATATGTTTGCTTTACTTACGCTGCTGGAAGCAGGAGTTAACCTTACGGCCTCCATGGTCATCCAGATGTTGATTGCGTTGAATATTTGTACAGTATTCCTTTCCTGGGTAATTCTATCCAAAAAGATGTAAAGGAGGGATTGGAGATGGAATGGTTTTTTCCGGTAGCCTTCCTCGTCACATTTGGAATTCTATATTGGACAGCTCGTCGAGAAACAACGAAGAACGCTTTATCTAAGAAAGGATTTATCAAAATTCTATCCATATCCGCCATTGTGTTTGCAGCGGTTGTCATATTCGTCAGTGTCTGGAATCGCTGACATCCAATGGTTCTGCTGATTTCCGTCCATTTAGACAAACTAAAGGGGAAGGGAGGTCATCTTATGGGTGAAAAGAAAAAGAACAAAAATAAGAAAGATCTTAACGCATTAAGAAGAGAAAAAGGGGAGACAAACGGTACTGGAAAACAAAATCCATATCGTTAAAGGGAAAAACGTCCGGAATTTCCGGGCGTTTTTTTGTGCGTATTTATAAAACATCTTCCAGGGCGCTCTTGGAAGGTTCCATACTGATTCTTATCGGGTGGGCCTTTTTTCTCGTGAATGTATTATTACTGGTTTATTTCTACCAAAGTATGGTTATTTATAACTAAAATATTCCTTTTATAAATATTAACCCAAATATTTGGGTTAATATGGTTAAGGTTTTATTAAATTCTGTGAGAGAGGGTTGAGAACATGCACAAGAGGTATTTGCTTATTCTAATGACTGTCTTGGCTTTTTTCCTTGCTGCTTGTGGCTCGTCTGAAGAAACCGGTTCTTCAGATAACCAGGACACAGCAGCAGAAGAAAAGAAAAAAGACGAAGGTGAAGAAAAAGAAAAGAAAGAAAAGAAAGAGGAGAAAGAGGAGAAAGAGGAGAAAGCAACAGATGAGGAGGAAGCTTCGCCCAATGGGGGGGAAGTTATGACAGATAATATCACCGAACAATCAGAAGGCGATGTTGAAGTGCTATATACGAATGAAGATCCTGGTTTCAAAAACGATATGGACGGATTCATTGTGTCTGTAGAGAAGTATCAGGTCCTGAAAGTCACGGACATGAACGATGACATGTACATAGAATTCGATGATCAAAACGACGGCTATGTTGTCGTTGCGGAAGTGAAAGTGAACAATACGAAAGATAAAGCGATGTATTATCCGAGTTTTCTAAGGCTCCAAGGGATGAACTCGACAGATTTTCTTACCTCTTCCAGAACTTTCGTAAGAGATGAGTATCCAAAGTCGGAAGTGGAAGAGGAAACCTCTAAATACGCTGCAGGGGAAGAAGTAACAGGTCTGGTTACATTCACAATGACCAACGATCAATTCGATGTGCTCCAAAGTGTTAAACCGAAGTTGGTGATCGAAGGGGGAGCTGCGGATAATAGCAGCTTCAGCGATTCTTACAAAGGAAACGAAACATTTGATTTCGTATACGGTGAACAACAAAAAGAAGAAGTAGAAGCGGAATCTAATCTATATCCGGACGAGTTGACAACAGGAAACCTTGCGAATAAGACGATGATATTTGAAGAAGAGGGTATCGACGAATCCAAGCAGCTTGGGGATGTCCAAGTGACACTGGACGGCGTCCAGTATGCTGAGATCGAACCGACTGCTGGTAATGAAGCGAGGTTCTCGAACTTTGGTGAAGCGGGCATGGTTGCGCTCACCATCAAGCTCTCGTTGGATAATCAATCCGATCAACCTGTGAGTATATGGAATTTAGGGTCTAAAGTGAATGTAGATGACGGCCGGGCTTCCGTGCTTTCACAAGGCATGGTTGAACCATCAGATCCGCAAGCCGTTGAAGCGGGAGAATCCGGAGAGAAATACCACGTCTTTCTTTTCAGAAAAGACGATTTTGAATCTTACGGGTCTTTCCAACTGGAATTCGGTCCGTTCATCGCTGATGATGGTGAAAAAATGTACAAAGGGGAAACGGTCACGTTCGACCTTCCAAGATAGAATATAAACAAACTTAATGAATAGTGTCGTGAGTAAACGAGCCTCTCTAACGAAAGAGGCTCGTTCTTTAAAAGGCATTATCCTTGATGAGTGATTCGTTTGTATAGAAAATTTCATCCAATATTTTCAATAGATATTAAAATCAAATTACATATTGATAACCCACCTTTCTTTGTGGAGGGAACGCGTTAAAATGAGGCTGCAGGATACTATAAACTTCGTGCTAAAAGGAGAAGCAGCCAGTGAGAGTACAGACATTGATTCAATACACATCTATACAGGCGCCACTAAATATGGAAGAACAAAGGAGCATGGTGAAAGGGGTCACTGCCGATTCCCGTGTCATGGAGGAAGGATATGTGTTTGTGGCCGTGCCCGGATATAATTCGGATGGTCATGCTTTCATCAGCAACGCAATAGAAAAAGGAGCGGTCTTAGTTGTTGGAGAGAAGCCATTGGAAGGACTTCCGGTTCCTTATGTCCAAGTGGATAATAGCCGGAAGTTCCTTGGTCAAGCAGCAACTGCATTCTACGGATATCCGGCCGAGAAGAAGACTGTCATTGGAGTCACCGGAACAAACGGGAAAACGACAACCAGTCATATCCTTAAACATATTTGTGAACAGAATGGCTATACTTGCAGTTTGTTCGGCACGATCGACAATATTGTAAATGGTGAAACGCTTCCGGCCGATCAAACCACACCGGATGCACCCACTATACAAAAGCTGCTTGCAGAAAGTGAGGACGATCTAATTATTATGGAAGTGTCCTCTCATGGTCTGGAGCAGTATCGGCTGGAAGGCATCTCCTTTGATTATGCTGTCTTCACAAACCTCACCCATGACCACTTGGATTATCACAGGACAATGGAAGAATATTTTCAGGCGAAGTCGAAGTTGTTTACGATGCTGAAAGAGAATGGAGCAGCCATTATAAACACAGACGATCCGTGGGGAAGCAAGCTAGCCTCCTGTTTCGAAGATAAACCTTTGAAGACGATTGGTCAGGACCAAGGTTGTTCTCTGAAAATGGAAAGCCTTCTTCCAGCATCGTCCATGGTACTTCTTAGAGAAGAAAACCAGCATGTGGTCCTACCTTCACCATTGGAGGGGGAGCACAACTTATACAACACCGCCCAAGCCTATGCCGTAGCGAAAAGTCTTGACATTCCTACCGATGCTGTTTTGGAATCATTACAGCAGTTTGAGGGAATTAAAGGCAGGTTCGAAGTGATTCGGACGGATTTTGATGTAACGATCGTCATTGATTACGCTCATACAGCAGATAGTATCTCCCATACATTACAAGCGGTACGAGCTCAAGGGGCATCCTCTATATATCACGTCTTCGGTTTTAGAGGCAACAGAGACGTATCTAAAAGGGAGAAAATGCTTCTTGCTTCTCTGAAACATGCGGATCGAACGGTATTGACGATGGATGATTTAAACGGTGTTTCTGTAAGTGAAATGAAAGAAGAGGTGATCATGGTCCAGGAAACTTTCGCAGGTGACCGAGGGACCTTTGTATCGGACAGAACGATCGCTATTGAGAATGCAGTACTGGAGGCTGATAGCGGTACATGGGTGGTTATCACCGGAAAAGGGCATGAGACCTACCAACAGGACTTCTGTTATTCCGTTCACTCCGATAGAGAAGCAGTGGATTATATCCTTGAAAAAAGGAAAATACGTGTTTGAAGCTTGAAAATAAATGAAGAAAAAACACAGCAGAATATTATTTGCTGTGTTTTTTCCATTTAACACCATTGGTAATAGTTCCGATTATTCCTACTCCGAGGAACAAGTAGGCAACGATTATAGACATTTCTTCTAGTTGGTTTGTCCATAATCGGTATAGGCCGACCATGACTAACAACAGGCTGCCGATAAGGCCGATGCCGCTTTTCATTTGTTTGTTCACGGCTCATCCCCCTTTAAACTTTCTTTAAAAATATCATACCATGGTATTTTCTGCACGATATAAAAAAGAAGGTATGTAAATGCTAACTGGTATAGACAACTATATAAATGGATGATATCTTATTACTTGATAAAACGTTTTCATCAAGATTGAAGGAGGATTTACTATATGCTGAATTTTTTACAACGGATCGGAAAGTCGCTGATGTTTCCGATTGCCACCCTGCCTGCAGCAGCATTATTGGTCAGGCTTGGGATGGACGATATGTTTGGTATTCCATTTATGACTGCGGCAGGGAATGGAATACTGGAAAACCTTGCTCTCATTTTTGCGATAGGTATTGCCATGGGATTTGCGAAAGACGGTAGTGGGGCGGCAGCTCTGGCTGGCGCGGTCGGATACCTTGTACTGACAAACGGGATCACCGCCATCAATGATACGATCGATATGGGAGTGTTTGCCGGAGTAATCGCAGGAGTCATTGCTGGATTATTGTATAACCGCTTTAATGATGTTAAATTCCCTGAATTTTTATCATTCTTCGGCGGAAAACGGTTCGTTCCGATCATTACATCCCTCGTGATGGTCATTTTATCGTTCGTACTCGGATATTTGTGGGTATATCCACAATATGCGCTTGATGCGGCGACCGGATGGATCTTAAATGCCGGAGAAATTGGTGCTGGTGTATATGGCGTTTTGAACCGTCTGCTCATTCCTGTAGGTCTGCATCACGTTATCAATACATTTATATGGTTTGATTTCGGTACATTCACAACGGCGGCGGATGCCGTGGTTCATGGTGAAATCAATCGTTTTCTCAACGGGGATCCGAATGCGGGCTATTTCCTTGCCGGCTTCTTCCCAATTATGATGTTCGGCCTTCCGGCTGCATGTCTTGCCATGTATATGTCTGCAAAGAAGCACAGGAAAGCAGCTGTCGGTGGGATGCTCTTAAGTATCGCCCTTACATCTTTCCTGACCGGGGTTACAGAACCGATTGAATTTTCGTTCATGTTCCTCTCCCCCCTTCTTTATGTCGTCCACTCGATCTTAACAGGGGTAGCTATGGCGTTAGCCTACGCGTTTGACATCCGTCACGGTTTTGGATTTTCTGCCGGATTGATTGATTTTGCACTTAACTACAACATTGCAGAAAACCCGGTTTCTTTGATCTTGATCGGATTAATCATGTTCGTCCTGTATTTCGTATTGTTCTATTTCCTAATTGTAAAACTGGACTTAAAGACACCTGGACGGGAAGACGAAGAGGATATTATGGAGGAAGAACAGGAAGAGAACGCTTACGATAAGAAGGCAGCCCGATATCTTCATGCACTCGGTGGGCCAGATAACATCGTCTCGCTCGATTATTGCACGACTCGACTGCGCCTGCAGATGACAGATCGGGAAGTAGTGGATGAGCAGGCATTAAGACGATTGGGTTCCAAAGGAGTCATGAAAGTCGGTAAAACGAATGTACAAGTTGTTGTTGGCACAACGGTCGAATTCTTGGCATCCGCCATGCAGAAACAAATAGAGACCGGCTTGCTTCCTTTATCGGATTCTGAAAAGGAAAAGGCCGGAACGATGGAACAGGTTGAATCCGAAGGTTATACACTGGAGTCCGATAAATTTCAGATGCCTGTGGATGGAAAGATTCTGCCGCTGACCGAAGTTCCCGACCAGGTTTTTGCTCAAGGTATGATGGGGCAGGGATTTGCTGTGGATCCGGCAGGGGATGTTTTCTGCTCGCCCGTCGACGGAGAAGTAGTTCAAGTTTTCCCGACGAAACACGCCGTCGGAATCGTAATGAATAACGGATTAGAGATTCTCATTCATGTAGGGCTGGATACGGTCAAACTGGAAGGGAGAGGGTTTGAAAGTCTCGTAAATGCCGGGCAGAAAGTGAAGAAAGGAACGCCGCTGCTTCGTGTTGATTTAAATTATGTCTCTAAGCACGCACCTTCTCTAATTACACCGATTATATTTACGAATTTAAAAGAGGAATCATTCCAGCTTTTAGCTACGGAGGATAAGATGCAGGGAGACAAAGGTCTTTTATCGATAAAGTAAGGGAGGATAATCGTGACAGATATCATGCAGATCCACAACGTCAGAATCGTTACGGATAACGAGGTTATAGATAACGGCACCATTCAAATAAAGGAGGGTAAGATAGAAAAAGTCGAGAAGGGGACGATCGCTCCTCAAGGAACCGTCATTGATGGAAGAGGGAACACGTTAGTGCCGGGGTTTATAGATGTTCATGTGCACGGTGCGGCCGGGCACGATGTCATGGATGCTTCGCGTGAAGCTTTGGAGGGTATGGCATTAAAGCTGACCGAAGAGGGAACGACTGCGTTTCTTGCCACGACGATGACCCAGTCCAAAGAAGCGATCGAAAAAGCGCTTGAAAACGCCGGAGACTATATCAAATATGGGCAGACCCCTGGAAATGCAGAAGTAATCGGCATTCATTTAGAAGGTCCCTTCATTAATGAGAACAAAGCGGGTGCACAGCCGGTGGAGCACATTATTCCACCATCTGCCACATTATTTGATAAGTGGCAGGAAGTGAGCCGTGGTAACATCCGGCTCGTCACCATGGATCCGGAATCAGAAGCTGGGCTGGAACTATGCCGCCACCTTTCTTCGGTAGGTGTGACAGCATCTATTGGTCATAGTGAAGCGACGTTTGATCAGGCAGTTAAAGCTGCAGATCACGGAGCGACTCACGTCACTCATTTGTTCAATCAGATGAGTGGTTTCCACCATAGAGAACCGGGAATCGTTGGTGCTGCTTTCCTTGATAAAAGGTTGAAAGTGGAAATAATTGCGGATTATATTCATGTTCATCCGGAAGCTGTTCGAGCGGCTTATCAAATGATCGGGCCGGACAGGCTGATTTTGATCACCGATGCAATGCGGGCTAAGTGTTTAAAAGATGGAACGTATGACCTGGGGGGACAATCCGTCTATGTCTCCGGAAAAGAAGCAAGATTAGAGGACGGCACCCTTGCCGGCAGCATCCTTCGTTTGGAAGAGGCTGCGGAAAAGATAAAAAAAGCCATGAAGATGAGCTGGCATGACTTTGTCCGGATCACCTCCCTTAATGCAGCAGAACAAACAGGAGTAGCAGATAAAAAAGGGACGATTACTGTTGGAAAAGATGCGGATATTGTTCTCCTTGATGACCAAACACAGGTGAGTATGACAATTTGTAAAGGCATTATTGCATATGACAGGAGGGGTAATGGTGCAGTTGATCATCGTCGATGACTATAAAAAAATGAGTGAACGGGCGAAAGATATTATTGTCCATCAAATTGATAAGAAACCGGAAACTGTACTTGGGCTTGCGACAGGGGGTACACCGATTGGAACGTATAAGGAGCTTATCCATGCAAATGGAGAGAACACAGTGGATTTCTCCAAGGTTTCAACGATCAATCTTGATGAATATATCGGTTTAGATGAGGAACACCCAAAGAGTTACCGATATTTTATGAAAAATGAGCTGTTTCTTCATATAAATATCGATGAAGCAAACACCTATGTGCCAAAGGGTACGTGTGAAGATTTGGATAAGGAGTGCAGGCGGTACGAATCCTTAATTGAGGACATCGGTCCCCCTGATCTGCAGCTCCTCGGAATCGGGGAGAACGGTCATATCGGCTTCAATGAACCCGGCAGCAGCATGGAAAGCGAAACACATGTGGTGGAACTGACCCCCTCTACCCGAACAGCGAATGCCCGTTTTTTCAATACGAAGGAAGAGGTCCCTACCCATGCGATAACGATGGGCATCCGCTCCATTATGAAGAGTGAACGAATACTCCTGTTGGCTTCCGGCAAGAGAAAGAGGAAGGCTATTGCCCGTTTATTGGAAGGAGAAGTCGACGTGAATTTTCCAGCTTCCATTCTTATGAATCACCCCAATGTTACGCTGATTCTGGATAAAGAAGCATACGGAGTGGAGGAAGGAAACGATGCTTGATAAGAAATCACCTCTTCCGATGTACTATCAGATCGAAGAAGATATCAAAGGAAAGATTGAATCAGGACTGTTTGGTGTTGGGAAGACGATACCATCCGAAAGGGAGCTGAGTGAACAGTACGGTGTTAGCAGAATGACGGTAAGACAGGCCGTTTCCAATCTTGTAAATGAAGGGGCTCTGTACCGGGAAAAAGGAAAGGGTACCTTCGTTTCTGAGAGAAAGATCGAGCAGCCTCTTACGGGAATGACAAGCTTCACCGAAGATATGAAGAAGCGTGGAATGACAGCAACGAGCAGACTGATCGGATTTTCCGTCATCTCTGCTCCTCCGGACATAGCCAGAAAGCTGCATTTGGAACAAGGAGAAGAAGTTTATGAAATCCAGCGTATACGGTTTGCTGATGGGAAGCCTATGGCTGTTGAACGGACGTTCCTCCCGATCGCTCTTGTGCCGGGAGTAGATGAATCGATTGTAATGGGATCTTTATATGAACATATAGAAAAGAATCATGACTATAAGATCGACAAAGCGACACAGGTAATTGAGGCGACGACTGCAGATCAGGAGCAGTCTGAGCTTTTGGCCATTCCTTACGGGGCAGCTGTTCTTCATATAGAAAGGCTTAGTGTCCTTACAAATGGGACCCCTTTTGAAGTGGTGAAATCTTCCTACCGCGCCGACCGATATAAATTCATCAGTGAAATACACCGGACGTAAGGAGGGAAGGTCTATGAGCTATTTACTTAAAGTAATTCAGAAACTGAAAGACTTGGAACAGACGGGCATCCCGGAGAAATTGTCTGAATCTCTGGCAGACAGAATACAGGCCGGAGGGATTATCTACATGTTTGGCTGTGGTCACTCCGGACTGCTGGCGCAGGATGCATTTTACCGTGCTGGAGGTTTGGTACCTGTCAAACCGATTTTTATCGAGCCGCTCATGCTGCACCAAGGGGCACTACAGTCTTCCAATAATGAAAGGACGGATGGATTTGTCCTTTCGTATTTAGAGCAGGAGACCATCACAGAGAAAGACGTGATGGTCGTGTTTTCCACATCCGGAAGAAATCCTGCACCGATTGATGCAGCTATGTTTGCTAAAGAAGCCGGTGCCTTCGTTCTGTCCATTCAATCGCTCTATTACACTTCCTCACAAGAATCCAGGCATGTATCCGGCAAACGCTTGGAGGATGTAGTCGATGCCGTAGTCGATTCTATGGTGCCGGTTGGTGATGCCGTAGAAGAAAGAGAGAACCTGGATACGAAGTTTGGACCCGTCTCCTCTGTCCTTGGATCGGCCCTTTTGCATTATTTGATGGCAAATGTGATGGATGTGCTGCTGGCAAGAGGAATGGAACCGCCGATATTTAAAAGTGGAAATGTCGATGGTGCGGACGATCATAACTCCCGCTTGATCGAAAAATACAAGGGGCGGATTTCATTTTAATGAATTCTCTAGTAAAATGAGGTGCAATACAAAATCCTAATTTGAAGGTGTTAATAATGAAACATATCATCATAGGAGCAGGGATACTTGGTGCCTCTACAGCTCTCCATTTAGTAGAAAAGGGAGAGGAAGTCGTGATTATCGATCGGTTCGAGCCGGGGCAGGCAACAAGAAATGCCGCTGGTATTATCTGCCCCTGGTTAACAAATAGAAGCAACAAGGACTGGTATGAACTGGTTATCCGAGGGGCTGCATACTATGAACCGCTCGTTGAACGGCTTGTTGAATACGGAGAAAGAGAAACCGGCTACCGAAAAACAGGTGCCATTAACCTATTCGATACGGATGAAAAACTGGATCGTAAATACGACCTTGCAGTTGAACGCAGACGAGAAGCAACAGAGATGGGAGAGTTGTCCAAGCTGACAACAAAAGAGACGAGGGAGATGTTCCCGTTGGTGTCCGAGTCTTATCGTGCCCTTCATATAAGTGGTGCCGCAAGAGTGAACGGCGACAAAGTTGCCCAAGCCATGCTGAATGCTTCCGTGAAATTAGGGGCCGCGTATATAAAGGGAGATGCACGTTTACTCATGCATAGTGGAAATGTGGAAGGGGTCGAAGTCAATGGTCGGACCATTAATGCCGACAGGTACCTCTTGACCTCTGGAGCATGGATGAACCAGCTTTTTCAGGATGTAGGGCTTAAATCGAACGTCCATTTTGAAAAAGCTCAGATCCTGCATTTTGAAATGCCTGAGTTTGCGACAGAGAATTGGCCGGTCGTACTGCCACCTTTCAATCATTATATCCTTTCCTTTGATAAAGGGAAGATTGTGGTCGGGGCAACAAAAGAAAAACGCAGTGACTTTAATGTGGACGTAACGGCAGGAGCTGTTCATCAATTGTTGGACAAAGCACTTCGAGTGGCTCCGGGTCTGGCGGAGGCAGCTCACGTCGAAACAAAGGTCGGATTCCGTCCGTTTACCAAGGGGAATACACCTGTCCTCGGAAACGTTCCCGGAATAGAAAATCTGATAGTCGCAAATGGACTTGGAGCCTCCGGGTTGACCAGCGGTCCTTATGTCGGTTTACAGTTAGCAAACCTTGCATCGGGAAACACCGTTGATTTGCCATTAGAGAACTACCCTCCATCCTCTTTATTTTTATAAACTTCCATACCACTCTCACCACAGGAAACCTTTTTAAAGGGGTACTGTGGTGATTTTTAATATACGATAATTTAATTATGTAAACGAAGATATAAGACAAATGGCTTGTCTTATATCTCAGGGAGAGGCCCGCTAGCGTTGAATGGTTGGATGTATGCAGCATGAATGAAGGAATAGGAAGAAGAATGGGTCCGTTTATGCACTCTTCACGGTCGCTCCTTGTTGACTTGCTGCTTTCAATAAGGTCATTTTGTCCGAGTTTGTCAGTTTGCTCCAAATACCCACTTTAATTTTCATCATTTTTTCCTCCTGTAATGGAATTAGTATGGTGGCTTTTGGCGAACAAACAGGTCCAGTTTGTTAATACTTAGCATATACCGTCATTTCAGAAATTTTAAACAACAAAAATATCTACAAAATTCGATTCCTTCTCCAATTCTTAAGAAGGTTATAGTACCTGTACGTCGAATATGTATATATGCAAAGGGGTATGAATACCACCTTTGACATTTTGTTATTAGTGAAGGGGGAAGCTGGATGATTTCTTATCAAGTTCAATCGGAGAAAGGGTTTACGGGAAAAGTCGGTGAACTCGTCTGGATGCTGGAACACACCCGTGCGATCACAATCCAGGAAGTAGCGGATCTTAGTACGGAAGAACTTGATTGGTCCATGGAGGGCGGAAATTCTATCGGTGCGCTTCTCTCGCACATAGCTGCTGTCGAATATGTCCACCAGCTCATTAGTTTTGAACAGAGGGACATGGATGAATCGGAAAGAAAAGAGTGGGGGGCAGCACTCGAACTTGGGGAAATGGCAAAACAGCATGTGCATGGCATGTCTATCGACGATCTTCTGGATGTATTGGAAGCGACGAGGGATCAGACGCTGGACTACCTCAAGGGTAAAAATGATGACTGGCTTTACAAAGAAGATGTATGGTCAAACGGAGTGACCTTTAATCATTATTATTTATGGTTTCATGTGTTGGAAGACGAGATTAATCATCGAGGTCAAATAAGGGCATTGATTCGTTCCATGAAGGAGAAGAAAGTTTCTTCCTGAATCATATTAAAAATGCAGGAGACGGTGAAAACTGTCTCCTGTTTATGCATGTACATGTTAAAGAGAAGAACCTGTAATCCTGAACAGCTTCTACTGTCGATAACAGAAGAGCAAATCAAGCAAGAAAGGACGGGGAGAAGGATGATACACCGGTTCATCGACGGTCATAACGATACCCTGCTAATGCTGGAAGATGGGGTGGATAAATTTTTCAAGGGAATTCCTAACGGCCATTTAGATTATTCAAAGGGTATGGCGGCAGGTTTTGCGGCAGGTTTTTTTGCGGTGTTCTGTCCCAATCCCGACACAGATCCTGCTCAGGTGACTTACAAAACGGAGCAGGGGTATGAGAAATCCTTTCCCGCTTCTTTGGATCCTGATTATGCGTGGAAAATTGCCAATACGTTAATTTCCCGATTTTATCAGCTGGAGGCTTGCTCTGAGGGGAGGTTTAAAGCCGTTCGAACGGTGGAGGATTTGGATAAAGCATGGAATGGAGAATGGATGGGCGGGATACTTCACATGGAAGGAGCGGAGCCGATTGATGAGGGGCTGGATGCTCTGCATGTTTATTACCATGCAGGACTCCGCTCCCTCGGGCCGGTTTGGGCTAGGAAAAATATCTTTGGAGAAGGCGTCCCTTATCGCTTTCCATCCTCTCCGGACACCGGGCCGGGAATAACGGAGGCTGGAAGGAGGCTCGTGAAGGTATGTAATGCTCTTGGTGTGATGATTGATTTATCTCACATAAACGAAAAAGGTTTTTGGGACATTGCCACGCTGACAGACGCCCCGCTTGTCGCAACCCATTCAAATGCTCACGCCATTTGTCCAATATCCAGGAACCTGACCGACCGGCAGCTGGACGCGGTCAAAGACAGCGGGGGGCTCGTTGGTGTCACCTACAGCACCAGCCCCAACATGGTGACAGAAGACGGTGTCAATAGACAGGATGTACCGCTTTCTGCAATTGTAAAACATATTCATTACATGATCGAACGGATGGGCATTGACCACGTCGCACTTGGATCAGACTTTGACGGCACGCGGATTCCATACTCAATGCATGATGTGACGGGTGTTCCAAAGATCTTAAGAATACTGGAGAAGGAAGGAATGACAGAGGGGGAAATCTATAAAATTACACAAGGTAACTGGAGGAGAGTTCTTTCGAATACTTGGAAGTAATGATGGAGATAGACACATGAAATACCGGTGTGTGCCCAGAAACAAAAGAGAGCGCACACCGGGAAATATGGTTATCTGTGTTGTTGATAAGTAATGTCTTTTGTAAGGGATTGAATATTGTTGTACTCCGCATCGGAAAGAGGAGCTGCTTCCAAAAAAGTGAGGTTCTGTTCCAACTGTTCCACAGAGCTTGCACCAAATACGGCTGTCGTAACGGCCGGATGATGAAGGACATATTGGAGGGCAACAGCTTCCGCACTTTTTGAAGTGTTGCTTACTTTTTTCCAATCACGAGCGATGGACATCACTTCATCAGCATCATACTCAAGGATGCCGTCGCCTGCTTTATCGCGCGCTTTTTCTATTCCACGGTCAGACAGGATGCCTTTAGCAAGAGGGCCGCGTGCCAGGACGCTGATCTCATACTCATGGAGCAGGGGAAGGATCTCTTCCTCCGGCCTTCGATCGAGAGCGCTGTACTGCATCATGACGCTGGCAATCGAGGATTTCTCTGCAAATTGCTTTATCACATTCGGACGAATGGAGGATATGCCGTATTCCCTGATCCACCCTTCTGATTTTAAATCTTCGAACGCTTCGATTGTCTCATCAATCGGGTCATCAATGGTACCGCCGTGAAGCTGGTATAAGTCGATATAATCCGTTCCTAACCGTTTTAAGCTGTCTTTGACGCTGCTTTTTATGTGTTCTTTGGATGGATCCCATGTCCAACCTTCTTCCCCCGGTGTAAAACGGTTCCCTACTTTCGATCCGATAATTAAATCCTGGCGGCGTCCTCGGATCGCTTCCCCTATTAATTCTTCATTCTTTCCGTAATCGTAGAGGTCTGCGGTGTCCAAATAGTTCACCCCGCTGTCAATGGCCCGGTCGATGATTGATTTTGCTTGTGCTTGATCGGTTCCGAGGGACATGCAGCCAAGGCTGATTTCAGATAAATACAAATCTGTTTTCCCTAATTGACGTTTATTCATAGAATCATCCTTTCTTGTGAGTACCGGTAGTTGTGATGCTTTGTCTCTGCCTTTCCTATGTTAAAATGAAGAAAGAGTTTAGAGAGGATGAGCATCTTGAGTAATTTTGAAGAGAAAACATATAAAACAGAAACAATCTATAAAGGGAAGATCGTTCAATTAGATATTGACAGTGTAACATTACCCGACGGGAAAACATCTAAACGGGAATTGATCAAACATCCGGGCGCCGTTGCGGTCATAGCTCTAACGGATGAAGGGAAACTGATCTGCGTCGAGCAATACCGGAAACCACTCGAGAAGAACCTCGTAGAAATCCCTGCCGGAAAACTGGAACCGGGAGAAGATCCGAAGGCCTGCGCGTTAAGGGAATTGGAAGAAGAGACGGGTTACACGAGCGATGACTTAAATCTTATCACTTCCTTTTATACTTCACCAGGTTTCGCTGATGAAATCGTCCACGTCTATTTTACCGATCGTGTGGAAAAATTGAATGAAAAGCCTGCAGGGGATGTGGATGAATTTGTGGAACTGATGGAAATAACCGTAGAAGAAGCGGAACAGTTGGAGAAAGAGCAGAAGATCCACGATGCAAAGACCGCATATGCGATTCTTTATTTAAAATTAAGAAGGAATGGATAAGAATGAAAGATTACTTTGTCGATCTTCATGTTCATATAGGGAGGGACTGGGAAGGCGGCCCTGTTAAAATTACAGGATCAAAAACGCTCACACTCACAAACATTTTCCTGGAGGCCAGCAGACGAAAAGGCCTTGATTTGATCGGTATTATCGACGCTCAGTCACCCGCTGTTTTGGATGAGGTGGAAGATTTGATCGATCGGGGATATGCGGAAGAAGTTTCCGGAGGGGGAGTGCGCTCCGACAGCACCACCCTCCTCTTAGGTTCAGAAGTGGAAATATATGATGCATCCTGTCAGGGTCCCATTCACGTTCTCTGCTATTTTCCTACCATAGATACGATGCGTCGATTCAGCTTATGGCTTTCGAAGAAAATGAAAAATGTCAGCTTAAGCTCTCAGCGCTTTTATGGTACAGCGAGAGAACTGCAGACTTATGTTAGAGAAAATGGCGGCCTTTTTATACCTGCCCATATTTTCACTCCATTCAAAAGCCTTTACGGTAAAGGAGTGAAAAAGTCGTTGAGAGAGATCCTTGATTCTGATAAAATCGATGCGGTTGAACTTGGATTGAGTGCAGATACGGAGATGGCTTCCCAGTTAGCTGAACTGGCTCCTTACACCTATGTTACGAATTCTGACGCGCATTCTCTTAGTAAGCTTGCCAGAGAGTATCAACTGGTAAGAATGGATGGATTGTCATTGGAAGAATTAAAGCTTGCATTACATAGAAAAGATGGACGCCGTATCGTCGCCAATTATGGTATGGATCCGAAAATGGGGAAGTATCATAAAACCGTTTGCGGAAACTGCCTGCATCCGGTGACGGCAACCGGCTGTACATGCAGAAAAAGCCGTCTGGTTAAAGGTGTTTCCGAAAGAATTAAGGAACTGTCGGACGAGGGACAGGTAACAAAGCGCCCTCCATACGTGTATCAAGTGCCTCTGGAAACGCTGCCGGGTATAGGAAAGCAAACGTATGAAAAACTCCTTGCTGCTTTCGGGTCTGAGATGGCCGTCATTCATGACGTTCCATCTGCGGAACTGGAAGAAATCGTTTCCTCCTCCATCGTCCACTATATCATTCAAATGAGAAAGGGAGAGCTTGATATAGCTGCCGGCGGAGGCGGTAAGTTCGGAAAGATCCATTAATATAGAAGGTCCTTGGTCTACTTTTTTCTTTTCGCTCATAGATTAGTCATAGAATGAGTGGACAGAAGGGTGGAGAAGTGACGATGCAGCACGGAGTGAGAATGGTTCAAAATGACGTCAAGACACACATGAATATATTTGTGTTTATCTTTGTGCTATTCATTATGGGAATGGTCTTTGGAGCGGTCATCGTAAACAGTATGAACTTTGTTCAGAAACAGGATCTTTTCTTTTACTTGGAGCAGTTTTTCGAGCAGCAGACGTCCGTGGAAGGTTCGAGCAGAGCGGTTCTGTGGCAGGACAGCATCTTATACCATATGAAGTATATGCTGCTGCTCTTCCTTCTCGGTATCTCCGTAATAGGAATGCCGATCATTACGGTTCTTCTTTTCATCAAAGGACTCGTTATTGGTTTTTCGGTCGGCTTTCTAGTAAATCAGATGGGTTGGTACGGGCTTGTCATATCTTCTGTTTCTATCGCACCGCAGAATTTGATCATTATACCCGTTTACCTGATTGCTGGGTCGCTGGCATTGATATTCTCCTTGACTCTGTGCAGGCAGCTTTTTATACGGAAGGTGCACCAACCTATTTTGAAAGCGTTCGGTAGATACAGCGCATTGTTCGGAGTCTTGCTGATTATTCTGCTGGTAGCATCACTGATCGAGGTATTCGTATCTAATTCCGTGTTGGAATACGTACTGAAGTGGATTTATAAATGATTAAACTATCACTTAATAATGATTATCGTTAACAGATAATAATCATTATAATTTGACACTCGTTCTGTCTCTGAATTATAATGAGAATGCAATTGCGAGGGAGGGACGAACGATATGGAACATCGTATAGAGAAAATTAAAAAGCAGCTACATTCCCAAAGTTACAAATTGACGCCTCAACGGGAAGCTACCGTCCGTGTTTTATTGGAAAACGAAGAAGATCACTTAAGTGCAGAAGATGTTTACCTCCTCGTAAAAGAGAAAGCACCGGAGATAGGGTTAGCGACCGTATATCGAACACTGGAATTATTATCCGAATTAAAAGTAGTAGATAAGATTAATTTCGGCGATGGAGTATCAAGGTACGACTTGAGAAAAGAAGGAGCCGAACACTTTCATCATCACCTCGTATGTATTGAGTGTGGATCAGTGGAAGAGATTGAAGAAGACCTGCTCGGTGATGTGGAAAAGATCATTGAAGGCCAGTGGGGCTTTGAAGTGAAGGACCATCGATTAACGTTTCATGGTATATGCAGGGTCTGCCAGAAACAAGCAGTCGCGGTTTCAACAAGCACAGAAACTGAAGAGTGATAGAATCGCCGCTATGAGTATGCATAGTGGCTTTTTATTTTGTTATTCTATATTTACAAAAAGCATGAAATCGTGTACGTTAGTGCTAGATGGAACGGAAAGAGGACGGTTTTCTTACCTATGGCGTCTCCATTGATTATTTACGTATAATCAGCAGGAATTTAGGCATATCCTTAATCAAGGTATGATTAAAGGAGATGGAAATTCATGTCTAAATTTCAGCACGGGCTGAAGGATTTACTGAAAGTCCTCATTGTATTTACCATCTGCACTTGTATATTCTACATGGCGCTTCGAATGGTCCATGGAGAATACGAAAGGCAGCATCGGTATGATCCTCCGGGGGGAGCGGCGGTCAAAGTCTATCAACCTGCCGAGCAATCGTGGACGGATCGATTATCGATATTTTTCCAATTAGGAGAGTAGATCGACAATGCAATTCGCTTTGGAAGATTTTTTTCATTATTTGACTGTCGAACGCGGCCTGTCCCCGAATACGATTCAATCGTATAAGCGCGACCTTACTCAATACCGTTCGTTCATGGAGGAACGGGAAGGGATGGAGAACTGGGGGCAGATTACGAGGGCGCACATCATGAAATACATGCATCATTTGAATGACCAGGACCGCTCTGCTGCCACTGTTGCCAGGTTTCTTTCTTCCATCCGTCTTTTTCATCAGTTTTTAATTAGAGAAAAAGTGACAGATCAAGATCCCAGTTTACATATTGAAACTCCAAAGAAGGAACGAAAGCTTCCAAAGGTTCTTTCTTCAGAAGATGTAGAGAAATTGCTGAACATTCATGCGAAAGACCCGCTTTCTGCGAGGAATAAGGCGATGTTTGAAATGCTCTATGCTACCGGCCTCCGCGTGACGGAGCTCGTTTCACTTAAAGTGAGTGATCTGCATTTGACGATGGGGTTTGTACGGTGTCTTGGAAAAGGATCGAAGGAAAGAATTATTCCTTTAGGTGATATGGCTAAAGAAGCTGTGGAGCATTACCTTGAAGCTGGTCGTGGATCGCTAATAAAGCAAAAAAAGACGGAAGAGCTTTTCGTGAACCATCACGGGAATGCGCTCTCCCGGCAAGGATTCTGGAAGATACTGAAAGCGGTTGCTAGGGAGATGGGTGTGAACAAGGAGCTGACTCCGCACACGCTGCGCCATTCATTTGCCACGCATTTGCTGGAGAACGGGGCAGATTTGAGGGCGGTTCAAGAGATGCTTGGACATGCGGATATTTCCACGACTCAAATTTATACGCACGTTTCGAAAACAAGATTAAAGGATGTATACCGCTCTTATCATCCCCGTGCGTGAGATAATTTTTTTATTTTTAGTTGTCTGACATCCTACAACTTAATTTGTGGGGTAAATATTCTTGGAATTGGGAAATTAAACATTAGGAGGGATCATCAATGGATGCATTCAAGCGAGTATTTGTAATCGTAATGGATTCTGTTGGAATCGGGGAAGCTCCCGATGCCGAGAAATTTAATGATAAAGGAGCCGACACCCTCGGTCATATTGCCGAACATATGGGGGGGCTGAAAATGCCTGTGATGGGTAGTCTCGGGCTCAGTAACATCAGAGAAATCAAAGGGATTGATCCAGTAGATCATCCAAAAGCCCACTATACGACGATGGTGGAAGCTTCTAACGGAAAAGATACGATGACCGGACACTGGGAAATCATGGGTCTGTATATCGATCAGCCGTTCCGAACATTTCCAAATGGGTTCCCGGACGAATTACTGGATCAAATCAAAGAGAAAACCGGACGTGGGATCGTCGGAAATAAACCTGCATCCGGAACGGAAATTCTCGATGAGCTCGGCGAGCATCATATGAATACAGGCGATTTGATCATCTATACGTCTGCAGACTCGGTCCTGCAGATAGCAGCTCATGAAGAAGTCATCCCACCGGAAGAGCTTTATGAAATCTGTGAGTTCTGCAGAGAACTGACTAAAGATGAAAAATACATGGTGGGTCGTGTCATTGCTCGTCCATTTGTCGGTAAACCAGGTGCATTCGAAAGAACGTCTAATCGTCATGACTATGCATTGAAGCCGTTCGGCCGTACGGTAATGAATGAAATGGCAGACAACGGCCTTGATGTCATCGCGATTGGAAAGATATCAGATATATATGACGGGGAAGGGGTAACGGAAGCGATCCGCACGAAAGATAACATGGACGGGATGGATCAACTGGTAAACTCCATGGATAAGGAGTTCCAAGGCATGAGCTTTTTAAATCTGGTGGACTTTGATGCGAAATATGGTCACCGTCGTGATCCCAAAGGATACGGAGAAGCTCTGGAAGCCTATGACGCCCGTCTTCCGGAAGTGTTGGATAAAATGCGTGAGGATGACTTGTTGATCATTACGGCAGATCATGGAAACGACCCTGTTCATCACGGGACGGATCATACGAGAGAGCTCGTGCCGCTTCTTGTTTGTCATAAGGGAATTCAAGAAGGAACGGAGATCGCGCAGCGTCGTACGTTTGCTGATATAGGGGCAACGATATCTGATAATTTTTCCATTACCTTACCGGAATACGGAACTAGCTTTTTAAAAGAAATTAAATAAAGGGGAGTAGAAAACATGGTTCAAACGAAAATCAAGGAAGCATCATCATTTATACGGGAGCAGTTAACTCATCAACCGACCGTTGGACTTATTCTTGGATCGGGCTTGGGTGTTCTGGCTGACGAAATTCAAAACCCCGTCACAATCGCTTATAAGGAAATTCCACATTTTCCAGAATCGACGGTTTCCGGACATAAAGGACAACTCGTGATTGGAGAGCTTGAGGGCAGGCAGGTAATCGCTATGCAGGGCCGTTTCCATTATTACGAAGGCTACAGCATGCAGCAGGTGACCTTCCCTGTCAGAGTTATGAAGGAGCTTGGCGTTGAGACGCTGTTCGTCACGAATGCGGCTGGTGGAATTAACGAAACGTTCCAGCCTGGCAACTTGATGATTATTACGGACCATATCAATAATATGGGAAATAGTCCGCTGATCGGGCCGAACGATGAGGATCTTGGGCCCCGCTTCCCGGATATGTCGGAAGCTTATGACCGTGACTTGATCCAACACGCACACCAATCGGCAGAGCGCCTTAATCTTAAGGTTCAGCAGGGAGTTTACGTCGGAAATACCGGACCTGCCTATGAAACCGGTGCAGAAGTCCGCATGCTCCGTACACTTGGTGGAGATGCTGTCGGTATGTCAACGGTGCCGGAGGTAATGGTAGCGAACCATTCCGGGATGCGTGTACTAGGCATTTCCTGTATTTCTAATATGGCAGCGGGCATTCTTGACCAGCCCCTGACCCATGACGAAGTGATCGATACGACAGCACAGGTAAGGGAAGACTTCCTCGGTTTTGTTAAAGATCTTCTTCGTGGTCTTCCGGCTTAAGAGCATTTAAACATTTGCGGTGCTCCTGCCTGTGTTGAGAGCACCGCTGATAATTCTAATTCCTAAAAAGTAAAGGGTGGATGCGAGATGCGTATGTATGATGTGATCGTTAAGAAACGCGATGGTGGAGAATTGACGAAAGAAGAAATTGAATTTTTCGTTGATGGTTATACAAAAGGCGAGATACCGGATTATCAAGCTTCTGCATTAACGATGGCTATTTATTTCCAGGGGATGACGCCGGAGGAAACAGCAACATTGACACAGGCTATGGTAAATTCAGGAGAAACGATCGATCTTTCCGCCATAGATGGCAAGAAAGTGGACAAGCATTCCACCGGTGGTGTAGGGGACAAGGTTACATTCATTGTTGGACCGCTCGTAGCTTCCGTAGGGATACCGGTTGCGAAAATGTCGGGACGCGGACTGGGTCATACCGGTGGTACGCTGGATAAACTCGAATCTATAGCGGGTCTCGAAATCGAGATGACAAAAGAACGCTTTATTGAAAACGTAAACAAACATAAATTAGCAGTAGCGGGGCAAACTGGAAACCTTGCTCCTGCCGATAAAAAGCTTTATGCTCTTCGTGATGTGACAGGTACCGTGAACTCCCTTCCCCTAATTGCAGGGTCTATTATGAGTAAGAAAATCGCATCCGGTGCGGATAGTATTGTGCTCGATGTGAAAACCGGTTCCGGAGCATTCATGAAAACATTGGAAGATTCTGAGGCGCTCGCGCGTGAGATGGTGGATATCGGCAATAATCTTGGCAGACAGACAATCGCAGTAATTAGCGATATGAACCAACCGCTTGGATTTGAAGTGGGTAATGCCAATGAAATTAAAGAAGCTGCAGAAATCCTCCAAGGTAAAAGAGTAGAAGATTTGCGGGAGCTTTCCTTGGAAATCGCTTCCCATATGGCGGTTCTTGCAGAAGTATTTGCCTCCTATGAGGATGCCTATGCTGCCTTAGAGCAAAATATTGAGAACGGGAAAGCATTCCAATCCCTTCGTACCCTTGTAGAATCACAGGGGGGAGACGTTTCTATGATTGATAATCTTGATCTGCTCCCCAAAGCAAAATACGAAGTCGCGGTCGAGGCGGAGGAAGCGGGATATATCGCTGCCATTGATGCAGAGTCAATCGGTATTGCTGCCATGTACCTTGGTGCGGGGCGTGCGACCAAAGATGACCAGATTAATCATGGAGTGGGAATTACATTGAAGAAAAAAATTGGTGATCCAGTAAAAGCTGGAGAGGCCCTGGTTGTTCTGCTGAGTGATGTTGAAACTCCTCAAGACTCCATTGATAAAGTGAAGGAAGCGTACACAATCGCACAAGAAAAAGTTTCTAAACCAAAGCTGATTCATAACATCATCAAGTAAAACAAATCCCGGCAGGCAGTGCCGGGATTTTATCTTTTTCAGCTTATCGTTCTTTTGTTTTCTGTAGTGAAAATTACGTTTTCTTTAATTTCCCAATCTACAACCTTCCATATTAATTTCAACGTCTCTGCGGGGGCGTTGTTTGTATTTGTGCAGTATTTTTCCCTTATGTATAGAAGATGCTGGTAAGGGAAGAATAGGGGCACTTAAAGCCAATGGGAGGTCTTGTTTATGCGAAAATTGATTGGTACGATCGCCGCAGTTTTCTTTCTTTTGACTGTCATGCCGGGAACGGTTTCCTTTGCCGAGGAAAAAGCAGCTTCCGACATCACTCAATCAGCGAATTCCGCTGTACTCTTGGAAAAAAACAGCGGAATGCTGCTATACGATAAAAATGCGGACAAACAGCTGCCGCCTGCCAGTATGACGAAAATTATGACGCTGCTTTTGATCATGGAAGAATTAGAGACCGGTGGTATTAAACTCAACGAAAAAGTAAGAGTCAGTGAACATGCCGCCTCCATGGGGGGATCGCAGATCTTCCTTGAAGAAGGAGAAGAAATGACGGTGGAGGAAATGCTGAAAGGAATCGCTGTAGCCTCTGGAAACGATGCCAGTGTAGCGATGGCAGAGAGAATTGCCGGCAGTGAAAAGGCGTTTGTTGACCGGATGAATGAGAAAGCCAAAGATCTTGGATTAAAGAATACCCAGTTTAAGAATCCAACCGGTCTACCGGCAGAGGGTCATTACAGCACGGCACATGATATGGCTGTCATGGCAAGAGAACTGCTGCTTCATGAAGAAGTGACGAACTATACGAAAATATATGAAGATTACTTAAGAAAAGGTACAGATCAGGAATTTTGGCTTGTTAATACCAATAAATTGATCAAGTCCTATCCAGGCATGGATGGTTTGAAAACGGGTTATACATCAGAGGCCAAGTACTGCTTGACTGCATCTGCCACCAGGGACGGGATGCATATGATTGCGGTGGTCATGGGTGCTGAAAATCCAAAGAAAAGAAACGCGGATATTACAAGCCTTTTAGATTATGGTTTTGGACAGTATGAAGCTGTCAAACTCCATTCCAAGGATAAAGCAATGGACGTGGTGACGGAAACAAGAGGGAAACCGCGTCAAATTAAGCTGTATCCTGAGAAAGACGTGGTTGTATTAAAGAAAAAGAATGAAAAGAAAGCCGATTACCAGACAGAATTGAAGAAGGGCGGACAGGTCGACATTCCTATGGATAAAGGGACGCACATGGGGTGGGTAGCCGTTAAGAAAGACGGGCAGGAAGTGGCTAAAGTGCGTCTTGAAACGAAGGATCCAGTAAAGAGAGCGAGTATTCTTGAACTGTGGGAGCGTTCCTGGAGGAATTTGACGAGCTTTCAGAGGTTTTAGCATTTTTGGGCTAGTATTGTTTTCATGCAGGAAATAGAGGTGGAAAATACGAAAGTCTTAGTGTGACTCTTATATCGTATGAGGAGGGGAACCACTTGAGTCTTCGTGTACAATTTGCTGTGAATGAAAACGTATTGCTTGTTCGTCTGGATGGAGAGTTGGATCATCATGAGGCTACCCAGCTTCGAGAGAAGTGGCAGACACATTTAAAGAATCCCGGAGTCGAACATGTAATCGTCAATTTAGAGAAGTTGTCCTTTATGGACAGCTCCGGACTTGGAGTAATGCTTGGCCGTTACAAAGAGGTTCAGGCGAGAGGGAATGAAATGATGCTTTGTTCCATACGTCCTGAGGTGAAACGACTGTTCGATATGTCGGGAATGTTTAAAATCATGAAGCATGTTGAGGACGAAGCGACTGCGCTTGAGGTACTGGGGGTGGCATCATGCGAAATGAAATGACCATCGAATTCACGAGTATCAGTGCCAACGAATCTCTGGCGCGTGTATCCGTAGCAGCTTTTATCAGTCAAATAAATCCGACGATGGAAGAACTGACGGATATTAAAACGGTCGTATCAGAAGCCGTAACCAATGCAATTATCCACGGGTATGAAGAGAAAGCGGATGAAAAAGTCCTTTTAACCTGCGCTATTGAAGGGGAAGAGATTGAATTAATTATCCAGGATCGTGGGCGCGGCATTGAGAACATCGATATGGCGAAAGAACCTTTATACACCTCAAAACCCGAGTGGGAAAGGTCGGGGATGGGTTTTACAATTATGGAGAACTTCATGGACCAAGTCGATATTACATCAGAGCCGGGGATGGGGACAACGATTCGTATGACGAAACAATTGACCTCCTCCCGTGCTCTATGTAATTGAGGGACTGCGAATGAGCGATACGACAAAGGAACGTCTGTCCGACAAAGATGTCAAAGACTTGATAAAGAAGAGTCAGTCCGGGGATCATAAGGCGAGAGATTTCCTTGTCGAGAAGAACACGAGGCTCGTTTGGTCTGTCGTGCAGCGCTATTTGCGCAGGGGATATGACCAGGATGATTTATATCAAATCGGATGCATCGGACTTTTGAAATCGATCGACAAATTTGATTTGAGCTATGATGTCCGTTTCTCCACATATGCCGTACCCATGATAATCGGGGAAATCCAGCGTTTCATCAGGGATGACGGGAGTGTGAAAGTAAGTCGGAGTCTGAAAGAGCTTAATCATAAGGTGCGTGCGAAGAAAGAAGAGCTGCTCAAAGAGAACGGACGCTCTCCTACGGTTAATGAACTCGCCGATGCCCTTGGACTTACAACAGAAGAAATAGTTCAGGCAGAAGAAGTAGGGCGCTCGCCGCAGTCGATTTATGAGACGGTTTATGAGAATGAAGGAGATCCAATCACGCTTGTCGATCAAATTGCAGAAGAGGATAACAATTGGTTTGACCACCTTACCCTGCAGGATGTCATGAGCAGACTGGATAAACGTGAGCGGTTGATCATCTATCTCCGCTACTATAAAGACCAAACGCAGACGGAAGTAGCAGAACGTCTTGGAATTTCTCAGGTTCAGGTCTCGAGATTGGAAAAAAAGATCCTCGCAGACATGAAAGAAACGATGACCGATACAAGTTGAGACTGTACCCAGTGGGGTGCAGTCTTTTTTTGTTTGTCCAAACCCTCATCTCGGTGATTCTGTATGATTTCACCCAACACACACATAATAAGTGCAACAAATCAATCCAGGGAGGCGAATGATATGACGCCGATCTATATCCGCATGAAGCAGTCGATTTATGTCCCGCCCGGTGCGGTCATCCGCCTCTCGGATATCGCGCGGGTCGTGGGTCCCGGACGTCACTTGGAAGAAGTCGAACACATGGAACTTCATCAGGTTACTAAAGAGGATCAGAATATCGTGGTGATCGACTCATTCATGGTCATCGAACAAATACTAGCCGGAAATCCGGACGTTGAGATCGAAATGATTGGACCGAGCCAGTGCGTAGTCCATGTAGAGGATCGAAAGAAAGAACCTTCACCATTATTGATCGCAGGAATCTGGATTTTGTTATTCATCGGTGCAGCGATGGCAATCATGAACTTTCACTACGATGTCAGCATGGAATCCGTTCAGCAGAAGCTTCACTTTATGTTGACAGGAGAAGAGGAAGAGCACCCGTTGTGGATCCAGGTTCCATATTCCATAGGACTGGGGGTCGGTATGATCCTCTTCTTCAACCACTGGTTCCAGAAGCGGTTTAATGAAGAACCGAGTCCAATGGAAGTGGAGATTTTCAATTATCAGGAAGACCTCGATCATTATGTGGCCATCAAAGAAAATAAGGTGGAAAAACAGGATGTGGATCATTGAAATATTGATCGGTCTAGCTGCGGGCATCGCGGTCGGGACAGGGTTCGTCGCTTTTCTGACGGTGCTTGGAATCGTTCCCCGGCTGATGCAGTTGAGCCGGTCGCAATCCAAACTCCGTGTTTACGAGACCGCTATTATCCTGGGTGTTTTCTGCGGCATCTATTTATCCTTTGGAGACGTGCCTGTCCATATGTCTCTGGTCGGAATCATAATTTGGGGTCTCTTCCACGGCATATTCATCGGGATGCTCGCTGCTGCATTGACAGAAGTGTTGAACGTATTTCCCTTGTTGTTCAAGCGCATAGGAGTAGATGGCTTTTTGTTTACGTTATTAATGGCGTTAGTGCTGGGGAAAATAGCAGGTTCCTTGTTTCAATGGATTATATTCGTTAAATGAGCATCAGGAGGTTACATCATGGAAAAGCAAACGATGAACGAGAAGAACTTTGAAAAGGTAAGTAAAACGTATCAGCCCAAACCGCCCATCGTCATGAATTGCCTCAAAGCTTTCATCGTAGGAGGGCTCATTTGTGTCTTTGGTGAGCTGATCAGCCAGATGTATGTGCATTGGTTTGACTTTAAAGAAGAGAATGCAATGAATCCCACCGCGGCGACGCTTATTCTACTCGCTGCGCTGGCGACGGGTTTTGGTGTCTATGATAAACTCGGACAATTCGCAGGAGCGGGTTCTGCCGTGCCGATTACGGGTTTCGCCAACTCCATCACTTCCGCAGCCTTGGAACATAAATCGGAAGGACTGGTGCTCGGCGTTGCTACGAACTTATTTAAGCTTGCGGGTTCCGTCATCGTCTTCGGTGTCGTTTCTGCTTACGTGCTGGGAATCATTCGTTATTTGTGGTCGATTATATTTTAGGAGGTAAACATTATGGGAAAAACAGGAAAGCAATCGTGGTCTTTCAATGATGCCGTCTACCTCCAGTCGACCGGAACATCTGTAGGACCGATGGAAGGGGAAGGCCCCTTGAAAGAAACATTCGATATTATTCATGAAGAGCTGCACTGCGGAGAAGCTAACTGGGAACTCGCAGAACGAAAACTGATGATGGAAGCTGTTCATACAGCCTTTCAGAAAGCTGGTGTCGATCAATCCGCTATCGACCTCTTCCTGGCTGGGGATCTGTTGAACCAAAACGTGACAGGAAACTATGTGGCGAGACAGCTTGGGATTCCGCTCATCGGAATGTTTGGAGCTTGCTCGACAAGTATGGAGACGCTGGCAACCGGAGCAGCTCTTGTGGAATCCGGTTATGCGAACCAAGTGCTGGCGGCCGTCAGTTCCCACAACTGTACAGCAGAAAGGCAGTTCAGGTATCCGACAGAATACGGAGGACAGAAGCCGAAAACCGCGACGTTCACTGTGACAGGCAGCGGCGCGGCCATTCTTTCCAGAGTCCCTTCGGAGGTGAAGGTGGAAGCGGCCACTATCGGGAAAGTCATGGATTACAGCATCAAGGATCCGTTCGATATGGGCTCAGCGATGGCTCCTGCTGCCTGGGATACGATTAAGACACATCTGGAAGATATGGGGAGGATGCCTTCGGATTACGACTTGATTGCGACAGGAGACCTCTCGTCTGTCGGTACTCCGATCCTTCGTGATTTAATGAAGCAGGACGGGTACGACATATCAGATGTTCATAAGGACTGCGGTAATCTCGTTTATCACAGTGACCAGCCGGTTTTTGCCGGGGGAAGCGGGTGCGCTTGTTCCGCGGTCGTCACCTACGGAAAAATTGTTCAGGATTTAAAAGCAGGTAAGTATAAGCGTGTCCTTATTGTAGCAACGGGTGCCCTCATGAACCCGATGATGATTCAGCAGAAAGAATCGATACCTGGCATCGCACATGCCGTCGTATTAGGAAAGGGGGAACCGTCATGACTTTTTTGTGGGCTTTCCTGGTGGGCGGAGGCATTTGTGTCATTGGACAAATTCTGTTTGATGTATTTAAACTGACGCCCGCACACGTTATGTCCTCTTTTGTTGTAGCAGGGGCGGTCCTCGATGCCTTCGATCTTTATGATAACTTAATTGAATTTGCCGGCGCAGGGGCGACCGTACCGATTACGAGCTTCGGGCACTCCCTCCTGCACGGGGCAATGGAGCAGACGGAGGATCACGGACTGATCGGAATTGCCATAGGAATCTTTGAATTGACATCTGCCGGGATCGCTTCTGCCATCCTGTTCGGATTCATTGTCGCTGTGTTTTTTAAGCCGAAAGGATAATGCTATAGCAAGGAGATGAAGTGATGCCTGAACAACAAAAGACGCCGATTGTCATGAAGCTGGAGCAGAATCGCAGGATTATGAATGAGCGTGTCGGGGTGGAGCAGTCCTTTGATATCGGGTTCCGCACCCTTCACGTTTTCGATCATGAAGTAAATATCTATTACGTGACAGGTTTGTGTGAAACACCAATTATCGTGGAATTGATGCGGCAGTTGTTTGAAATAAATGAGACAGCAGACAAGAAAATGCCCATTTTTGAAAGGATTAAAAGCGATATTCCACACCAGCAGGTGGAAGAAGCCGATGATATGGAAAAGTGTATTACGCAGCTTTTATCCGGTCTGATCGTCATTTTTATCGAAGGAGAGCCGAAAGCGTTTATTGTGGATGTTCGTTCTTATCCTGGACGGACACCGGAAGAGCCGGATACGGAGAAAGTCATACGCGGTTCTCGTGACGGATACACAGAAAATATCATAGAAAATACAGCACTGACGAGAAGGAGAATCCGGGATGAACGGCTCCGTCATGAAATCATGCAGGTCGGAGAACGAAGCAAAACGGATATCTGCCTCTCTTATTTACAAGATGTAGCCGACCCGGGTCTCGTTCAATTGATAAAGAAAGAAATTCAAAATATTGATATCGACGGGCTGACAATGGCGGACAAGACATTGGAAGAATACCTGGTTAATCAGGGAAGGAACCCGTTTCCTCTGGTGCGTTATACCGAGCGTCCGGATGTCGCTTCTGCTCATTTGTTTGAAGGGCATGTATTGATCATGGTCGACACATCCCCGAGTATGATTATCACGCCGACGACTTACTTTCACCATGTCCAGCATGCAGAGGAATTTAGACAATCACCCGCTGTTGGTACATTTGTGCGATGGGTAAGGTTCTTCGGTATTTTCTCTTCCGTTTTTTTACTTCCATTATGGATGCTGTTCGTTATGCAGCCTGATTTATTACCAGAGCCTTTATCATTCATAGGGCCGAATGAAGAAAGCGCCATTCCAATCATTTTTCAAATTTTACTCGCCGACTTAGGTTTGGAGATGCTGAGGATTGCGGCTATTCATACTCCGACGCCGTTATCGACGGCCATGGGGCTGATCGCTGCCGTATTGATTGGACAGATAGCGATCGACGTTGGGATGTTCGTGCCGGAGGTTATCTTGTACGTTGCGGTCGCCGCTATTGGCTCGTATGCGACACCGAGTTATGAGTTGTCGGTTGCGAATAAAATGGCGAGGATCACGCTGGTCATACTTGTTTCCGTCTTCGGAATAAAAGGATTATTGATTGGTTTTATGGCCTATATCCTATTGCTGGCCCATACGAAATCGCTGAACACGCCGTACCTATGGCCGTTTCTTCCTTTCAACTTAAAAGCCGCCATGCAGATTGTTTTCCGTATGAGCATGCCGACTCTCAAAGTACGCCCGAGCGTCGTTCACCCGCAAAACAACCAGCGACAAAAATAATCGTATTGCCGGTTCTTTAGCAATGTGATAAATTAAAATAAATCTGAAAATGTCCTTTGATGTCAAAGGACATTTTATTTTTAACAAACACATCCGGTATCGGACATAAAGGCGGGATACGATGAATCACGAAGTGAATAATAGAGGACATCTCATGATCGGCGGCGTGTCGGTCAAAGAGTTGGCAGATCAATACGGAACACCTCTGTACGTTTATGACGTAGGGAAAATCAGATCGAATGCACGAGCATTTGTAGAAACGTTTCGTGAGTATGATGTACCGGCTCAAGTGGCCTATGCAAGCAAAGCTTTTTCCAGTGTGGCGATGCTGCAGGTGGCAGGACAGGAAGGGTTGAGCCTGGACGTCGTTTCTGAAGGAGAACTTCATACGGCGCTTGAAGCCGGGTTCCCTGTGGGGAAAATCCATATGCATGGGAACAACAAAAGCATAAGGGAGCTGGAGATGGCTGTTGATTACGGCATCGGCTGCATCGTAGTGGACAATTTCTATGAAATGGAGCTTCTTGATGCGATATTGACAGAGAAGAATACGGAAATTGACGTACTTCTTCGCGTGACGCCGGGTATTGAAGCTCATACGCATGATTACATATTGACCGGGCAGGAAGATTCGAAGTTCGGTTTCGATCTTGGCAGCGGGCAGGCAGAACTTGCCTTCGAAAAGCTGAAGGATCACCGGAAGATACATGTCATCGGTCTGCATTGTCATATCGGTTCTCAAATATTTGAAACGAATGGTTTTGAAATGGCAACAAGGAAGCTTTTTGAAACATTGGAAGAATGGAGAGAGAAGCACGGTTACGAAGCGAGTGTCCTTAATTTAGGCGGAGGCTTTGGGATTCAGTACACGAAGGAGGACCGTCCGCTGGATTTGGATCAATATGCCCATTCTTTGATCAAGGAAGTCAAACATTTATCGAAGCAGTACCAATATCCTATGCCGGAAATCTGGATCGAACCTGGTCGCGCGATTGTTGGAGAAGCAGGGACGACTATATATACGCTCGGCTCTCTTAAAGAAGTCCCTGGAGTACGGACGTATGTCTCGGTAGATGGTGGAATGACGGACAATATCCGTCCTGCTCTCTATCAGGCGAAATACGAAGCTGCTTTGGCAGAACGCATGACAGAAGACCCTGTCAAAGAATATTCAATTGCTGGGAAGTGCTGTGAGTCTGGAGATATGCTAATATGGGATGTGGCGTTGCCGGAAGTTGAGCATGGGGATAGGCTTGCAGTTTTCAGCACAGGAGCGTATGGTTATGCTATGGCAAACAATTACAACCGCTTTCAAAAGGCGGCTGTCGTGTTTGTCGAAGACGGAAAGCATCAGCTGGTCGTGCGGAGAGAAACATACCAAGAGATGACACGGCTTGATTTGTCTTACGAAAATGGAAAGGGGTAGAGAAAATGAAAAAAGCAACAATTCAATTTGAAAATGGAGAAAAAATGGTGATTGACCTATATGAAGAGGCGGCTCCAGGAACGGTAGCGAACTTCGAAAAACTTGCAAATGATGAGTTTTATGACGGTTTGACATTCCACCGCGTTATTCCTGACTTCGTTATTCAGGGCGGATGTCCGAACGGGACAGGTACAGGCGGCCCAGGCTACACGATCAAATGTGAAACAGAAGGTAATCCACACAAACACGAACGCGGATCTCTTTCAATGGCCCACGCTGGAAAAGATACGGGAGGAAGCCAATTCTTCGTTTGTCATTCCCCGCAGCCTCACCTGGACGGTCGTCATACAGTCTTTGGTAAAGTGATTGATGGTGTAGACATCGTCGACCGTGTCCGCGTCGGAGATGTAATGCAGAAGGTAAGAGTCGAAGAGAAATAATTGCAGAACCTGATATGAATTGATGATCACTGCCGTATTCCTGTTGGTTCTCCTTGTCGCTCCATTAAGTTTGTTTATTCATGAATGGGGGCATGTCTTTTTTGGTTTAGCCTTTCGCTCCGAATGCAGTACCTTGCAATTAGGACGGGGGTATCGGATTATAGATGTCCGCAGCAGGAAATTTCGTCTGGTCATTTGTCTGTTCTTTTTTCAAGGAGCATTCTCTATAAATGAAAGGGAACCCTCCTTCACAAGGCAGGAACAGGGATGGATCAGTTTCGGTGGACCTCTCTTCAACATAGGGGCGGCCGGCCTCGTCTGGCCGCTCCTTGGTATACATATTTTCTGGTCCTTACTGTTCTGGTTCAACCTTTATCTTGCTGTTGCGAATATGATCCCCTTTACCGTAAATGGCAGAAAATCAGACGGCTGCCATGTGTGGTCCAGCTTCCGCAGGCATGGGGGTTGAATATCGATGGAGAATCCTATATCCTATTACAAGAGTATGAGCTTGTAAGCTTCCTGCTTCTTAAAATGGACCGGGATAAAGGGCATTTGTTATGTTATCTGTCTTCTTTGGTCAGGGATGCTGGTAATCACCTGTTTCTGGGGCGCCATCATTCAGGGGGCAAAGTTAGGCTATCGCTTGAAAGTAACACACGGATTTCAGCCGTTATAAAGTACGGTAGTTCCAGGACCTTTTGTGCCTCTACGGCAAAATTGGAAGTTATTTTCATAATTGAGGGGTTAATATGCTAATTCGATATAAAAAATCATTTGAAAAGATTGCCATGGGTTTACTTTCTTTCATGCCGGAAGTATCCGATGTGAAAACTCTTCAGGAAATCATTAAAGAGTACGATTCTAATCCTGATTGGAATTTGTTCTTGTGGAAAGAAGAGGACATTCTCGGTGCTGTCGGCGTACGTCTGGAGAACGATGAGGCTGTCATACAGCACGTATCTGTCAACCCTTCCCATCGAAACATGGGTATTGGAAAGCAGATGATCCGGCGCGTTCGTGCACATTACGGAGAGCAGGTGCGTGTTTGTGCAGATGCTTCTACGGAATCTTTTGTAGATAAATGTGATGAAGAGAGTGCTTCTTCCCAAATTTGAAAGGAGGTGTCCGCTGGCGGCACCTCCTTTCCGTTTGGATTCCTTAGGTTTGTTTGTTGCGGAGCTTATGTTTATAGACGAGTTGGGCATTATCCAAGTCACTGGGCGATCCGTACGCGACGCCCCAATCCAGGCACATCTGCTGCACTTCCTGTCTCAAGTAGAGATCTTTCAATGGAAAGTTCCAGCTGTGATAGGGCAGATCTTCCTGCAGATCCGATTTTATTCTGTTTAGATGCTCCAGGTAGGATTCTGCATCCACGCCTAATTCTTCTATCTCTGAAAGGCCGGATTCTGCTCGAAGAATACATCTTTTAATTAAGGTGTCTGCACCTTTCTTATTGTCTCTTCGATAATGATACATACAAACAGCTGTCTGTATGAAGAGGACCCATATAGAAGAGCGGTTTTTCGGGTCGACCTCTTTCCAATATTCTTCCAGTACTTCGTGGCATTCGAAGTAGTCACGGGTACCGTGAAAATGAGTAAGAAATTTTACATAAGGTGTTGGATACATAATGGAAACCTCCGATTCTCCATTTCATTGTATAGAAACAGAGATCTGTTATGCAACTATCCCACTGTCTCCGTCTGTTGATTCGGAGGTTTTTTTGATACGATAGGAAAGAAGTACAAACGTGAAGGAAGAATGCTATGATGAAAAGCTATCAAGTAAAAGTGGAAGGATTCGAAGGTCCACTGGATCTCCTTCTGCATTTGATTAACCGCTATGAAATTGATATTTATGACATACCAGTGTCGCAGATCACAGACCAGTATATGCATTATATTCATACGATGCAGGTGTTGGAGCTTGATCTTGCGAGTGAATACTTGGTGATGGCAGCCACCCTTCTCGCGATTAAAAGTCAAATGCTGCTGCCTAACACCGCTGTTGTCGATGATTTCGAAGAGAGTGAGATGGAAGAAGATCCGCGTGAGGATCTTATGAGACGTTTAATAGAATATCGAAAATATAAGCAGGCAGCTGAAGATCTGAAAGACAAAGAATTGGATGCAAACCGTATTTATACACGTCCTCCGCTCCGTACAGAGGATCTTTCGGAAGAGAAAGTAGAAACGGTGAAGCCTGGGGAAGCTTCCATTTATGATATGATCCAGGCGATGGGGCGTCTTTTGAACAGGAGTAAACAACCGTCATCCCAGGAAGCAAAAGTGAGGCGGGATGAAATCCCCATTCAGATGCGGATGGATGAGATTCTGACGAAGATCGAAACGCATTCTGGAGGAACCCCTTTTGACCAATTGTTCGAGAGGAGAACCAGACCGCACATTGTCGTTACCTTTATCGCGCTTCTTGAATTGATGAAAAATAATGATATTGTTTGTGTTCAGCAACAACATTTCGAAGAACTGATTGTGTTTAAGATGGAGGATGCACCATGGAGTTAGAAGAAACAAAAGCAATTATCGAAGGTCTTTTGTTCGCAGCAGGAGACGAAGGTGTGACAAAGAAAAAACTGTCCGTACTGCTGGAAGTGGACACGAAGACGGTCAACGGGATATTGGAAGAAATGAAAAAAGATTATAATGGAAAACACAGGGGCCTTACCATTATGGATTCCCAAGGGACTTTGCACTTGACAACCAAGCCGGAGCATGCCTCCTATTATAAGAAACTGTTGGATACACCAGGCTCAACAAGGCTTTCCCAAGCTGCGCTGGAAACCCTGGCTATCATCGCATACGAGCAGCCGATTACAAGAATCGAAATTGATGACCTGCGCGGTGTGAAAAGTGATAGGGCTATTCAAACGCTCGTCAATAGAGGCCTTATTGAGGAGAAGGGGCGTAAAGATGCGATCGGTCGTCCTGTCCTTTTTGGAACAACCAAGGATTTCCTGATTTATTTCGGATTGACGTCCATGGAACAGCTTCCGCCTTTAGCTGAATTGAAGCAACCCGGAGAAGCCGCAGGCAGCGGAGACCTCTTTTTTGATGAATTTCCGGAAAACCCCTTTGATGATTAATTACCGACCACCATTTTGGGTGGTCTTTTTTTATGGTTTTCCTTCTCTCTTACTACTGCATAGAAGAATATGCTTGTACTTTTTCGCATATGGTGAAGCAAACGACGTTGAATGGGAGGAACTTTTTTTGAAGAGGTGCTTATGGTTCTTCATTATCCTTTTTTTAATAGTATCCATGAATCAGGCAGGCAGTGTTCATGCAGAAGCGAACATTTCCGTATCCGCAGAGCGTGCCGTGTTGATGGATGCTGATTCTGGACGTGTCCTTTATGAAAAAAATGCATACGACCCGACGTTGATTGCAAGTACGACAAAAATTTTAACAGCGATTATTGCTATTGAAGCGGCAGACATCGAAGAAAAAGTTACGGTAAGTAAAAGAGCTGTTTATACCGAAGGATCTTCCATCTATCTAACAGAGAAAGAGAAAATCCCGTTGAAGGACCTTATTTACGGTCTTATGCTCCGTTCGGGGAATGATTCTGCCGTTGCTATTGCGGAACACGTTGGTGGCAGTGTTGAGGGTTTTGTGCAAATGATGAACGAAAAGGCGCTGTGGTTGGGTATGAATGACAGTCACTTCGAGAACCCCCATGGATTGGATGGGGAGACGCATTATTCCACCGCCTATGATCTTGCTCTTTTAATGTCTTACGCCATGAAGAATGAAACGTTCAAAGAGGTGACAGGTAGTGAGATGTATCGGTCGAAGAACAGAGATTATGCGTGGATGAATAAAAATAAGTTGTTAACCCAGTATTATGACCCGACAAACGGAGGGAAGACCGGATATACAAAAAAGGCGGGTCGGACGTTGGTTTCCAGTGCCGAAAAGGACGGCATGCAGCTGATCGCTGTCACCCTTCAAGCCTCGGATGACTGGAATGATCATGAACGGATGTATGAATGGGGATTTGAAAACTTTGAATCTGTCACTCTTCAGAAAGAAGGGACGGTTGAAGTTGGCGGGACATCTTTTTACATACCCCGTGATCTTGTTGTTCCTCTGACGTTGAATGAAAAAGAAGACGTGGAAGCTGTCTTTTACCGATATCAGAATGAGGATGCATCGTCTAATATGGCAGGTGTGACAACATTTAAAGTAGGAAACGAACCAGTAGCAGACATTCCTGTTTACAAGGAAAAGCCAAAGGAGGGCTTTTTCAAGGAGCTGAAAGGTTTCATGGACCGTATGATGGGGGTGGCGCCATGGTCAACGTAATCTGGGCCATGCTTGCCGTTACAGGTATCATCTATGCTGCTTTTGCTGGTACGATGGATCAGGTGAATCAGGCAATCTTCGCAACGCTTGATGAAGCAGTGATGATTACGCTCAGCCTTACCGGTGTGCTGGTCTTTTGGCTTGGATTGATGAAGATAGCAGAGACAGCCGGGCTGCTGGCAGGGCTCTCGAAGCTGTTCCGACCGATAGTACGACGGTTATTTCCTGACATTCCGGACGGTCATCCCGCATTCGGATACATTCTCTCGAATATGACAGCGAACATGTTCGGACTGGGTAATGCTGCAACACCGATGGGGCTGAAAGCGATGAAAGAATTGAAAGAACTATCCGGTTCCGATGAAGCCAGCAGATCGATGATCACTTTCCTTGCCATCAACACGTCCTCTTTGACACTTGTACCGACGACAGTGATCGCGATTCGGATGAAATACGGTTCCGTTGATCCAACTGCCATTATAGGAGCTACAATATTAGCGACGCTTGTATCCACCTGCGCCGCTTTAGTCATCGATCGGTATTTCCATTACCGTAGGAAGAGATCGGTCCGATTATGAGTATCTGGCTGATTCCGGCAATCATTCTTATTGTATTGGTGACAGCAACGATAAAGAAAGTTCCATCCTACGAAGTATTTGTAGAAGGCAGTAAGGAAGGGATTCACATTGCCATTTCCCTCCTTCCGTTTTTGTTGGGAATGATGGTTTCCATAGCCATTTTCCAGGCATCAGGGGCAATGGGGGCTATCGGCAGCCTGTTTGAACCGCTCCTTTCCGCAATCGGAGCCCCGGAGGAAATATTACCATTAGCTTTGATCCGTCCGATATCCGGAACTGCTGCCTTAAGCATGACGACAGAGTTGATTCGGACGCACGGTCCGGATTCCTTTATCGGGTACCTTGCCTCTGTCATGCAGGGAAGTACGGATACGACTCTTTATATCCTTACCGTCTACTTCGGAGCTGTAGGAATCAGGAAGATGGGGGACGCTCTGAAAGTCGGTCTTCTGGCAGATCTTGTAGGTATTGCGGCTTCCATTGTTATCGTAATCATTCTATTTCAAGGATAGGATGATTTTTTTTGTTCAAATATACCAATAATGTGTATAATGAAGAGGAATCATCGAGCCTCGCTTTAGAAAAGCGTGGCTTCGTGCTATGGATTTTAAAGAAAAACGAGTATAAGAAAGTTGGTGACGGTCGTATGGCAGAAATGGAACGACTACAGAAAGTGATCGCTCACGCAGGGATTGCATCAAGAAGGAAAGCTGAGAAATTGATCGCCGATGGAAAAGTAACGGTCAATGGTGAAGTGGTGACAGAACTCGGCACGAAGGTAAGCAGGAATGATGATGTCGAGGTGAACGGTGTACCGATTGACAAAGAAGAGCCTGTTTATTATCTCCTATATAAACCGAGGGGTGTCATCTCCAGTGTAAGTGACGATAAAGGGAGAAAGGTCGTAACGGATTACCTGCCGGAAGTGACGGAACGTATTTTTCCTATCGGCCGCCTGGACTATGATACATCCGGATTGATTCTACTTACGAACGATGGTGATTTTGCAAATTTGCTTATGCACCCGAAACATGAAGTGGACAAAGTGTATATCGCAAAGACGAAGGGCGTTCCGACAAGAGAACAGCTCCAGCAGTTGAAAAGAGGAATGAAGGTAGACGGCGATTACTTGAAGGCCGTACACGCCAAAGTTCAATCCACGGACTCCAGAAAGAACACGGCAATTGTCCAAATCATCCTTCATGAAGGGAAGAACCGCCAAGTGCGCCGGATGTTCGAAGCCATTGGTTTTCCTGTGGACAAGTTGAAGAGAGAAAGATACGGCTCGCTTGACTTGCGTGGAATGAATGCAGGGGATTACCGGCCGCTGAAGCCTCATGAAGTGAAACAGCTGAGACAGCTGGCGGAAAAAAATGTTGAATAACGTTCAAATTTAAAATTTCCATTCAATGGTATAATAATCTGGGGGTGGATAAAGTGAAGGAAAAGACATTGGCCAAGAAAAAAAAGCGCTTACTCTTTCGTTCGTTTATGCTGTTGGTCATGGCTGGTCTTGTCGTCTTTGCCATCTTTGCAAATGGGAAGGAAGATAAGGAAGTTATCGCCAAGGGGGAAGAGGCGCCTGATTTTCAATTGAAAAAATTTGGAACAGAGGAAACCGTCCGGTTAAGCGAACTGGAAGGTAAAGGCGTTATGATAAACTTCTGGGCTACCTTTTGTGGTCCTTGTAAAGAGGAAATGCCTTATATGCAGGAACTGTATCCGGAATATAAGGAAAAAGGTGTGGAGATATTGGCGATCAATCTCGATTCCACCGATCTCGTAGTAGATAAGTTTATCAACCAATATAATCTTACTTTCCCGATTCTTAGAGATAAGGATGGGCAGGTTATGGAATTGTATAATATAAACCCCCTTCCTTCCACTTTATTCATCACACCAGACGGGGATATTGAAGAACAGGTAATTGGTCCATTGACGTTGGATAAATTGGAAGGTTACCTGAAGAGGATTACGCCGGAGGAGTAGATTTTACACGATATTGTGAGGTTTTGTTAATGAACGAAATTACCTGTGAGTGTGGGCATGTGAATCCGGAAGGGACTGTGTTATGTGAGTCCTGCGGAAAACCTGTCGAGAAGAATCAACATATTGATGGCAATGATCAGAAAGAGCTGCTCAACATGAGGTATGACGGGAGCGCCCGTCGTTCGAAGACCTACAACAGGACGATCATTGATAAGATTTGGAATTTCTTTTCTTCTGTAAAAGTCGGAGTCTGGCTGATCTTCCTTACTGTTTTTGCATCTGCCGTTGGCACGATACTCCCTCAAGAAATGTACATACCGCAAAACGTAGATCCAAGTACACACTACCGTGACCAATATGGAATGTTCGGTCAGATTTATTACCAGCTGGGATTCCACGATTTATTTTCGTCCTGGTGGTACATGCTTCTGATTGCCATGATCGGCATATCGATCATTATCGCGAGTATCGACCGCTTCTTCCCATTGTATAAAACCTTGAAGAGACAGAAACCGAAACGTCATGAACTATTCATGAAGAAACAGCGTATTTTCGGAGAGACGGTTCGGGATGATATCGACACGGAATTATTCAAGCAGAATTTGAAGAAACGCCGGTATAAGGTTACGGAGGAAAATGGTCATCTGCTCGCTGAAAAGAACCGCTTTGCCAGATGGGGGCCTTATGTCAACCACATCGGCTTAATCGTTTTCTTGCTGGGAGCGCTTTTACGCTTCGTACCTGCTTTGTATGTCGATGATTTCATATGGGTACGGGAAGGGGAAACGGCACTGATCAACGGGACGGATGGTCAGTTTTACATTAAAAATGAAGCGTTTACCTTGGAAACTTATGATAAAGATAATCCGGAAGATGCCAGGTTTAAAGAAGCGCTGGAGAATCAGGAAGGTGCCATTCCAAAGACCTTCCGGACAGATGCTGTCATCTATGAGCGGACGAATCAGGGTGTTACCGGTGCGGAACCGGAGCTGAAAGAGTTGAAAGAAGGCGCCGCTACGATGAACAATCCGCTGAAATTCGATGATTATGCACTTTATCAGGCAAGTTATCAACTGGATGAGTTTAAAGAGATGAGCTTTAAGATTCATGATAAAGACGATGACGAAACCAATTACGGGGAGTTCACTGTGGATTTGACAGCACCTGCTTCGGAATACAAAGTTGGAGATTATCGTGTGGAGATTGCCAACTACTTCCCGGATTATGAGATGGAGAACGGGGAGCCGGTATCCGCCTCTAAATATCCACGAAACCCTGCTTTTGTCTTTCATGTTTATCCTCCCGGCGAGACGGAACCGGAGACGAGTTTCCTCGGGATCGGTGCAAATATTGACGCCGGAGGGGACAATCAGTATAAACTTGGTCTTACAGCTTTCGATGTTCGGGACGTCACCGGATTAACGGTAAAGAAAGACCACACGCTTTGGCTCATTGCCCTCGGAGGTGCCATCTTCATGATTGGTGTCATCCAGGGTATGTATTGGAACCACCGCCGCATTTGGCTGCAACCCCGTGAAGACGGGGTATGGGTTTCCGGACACACAAACAAAAACTGGTACGCTTTGAGAATGGAGATCGATAAAGCCATCGAAGGGACCAACATAGAATCACCGAAAGACCAATATGAAATGAAATCATAGATAGTCAGGAGGATGGATATGGGGGACTTGACGACGATTAGCGGCAATTTGCTGTATGCAGCTTTTTTTATCTATTTGATCGCAACTTTTTTCTTTGCAGGAACGATAAGAGACAAGAAGAAAGGGCGGAGTAAACTAGCGGGGAATATTGGTATCACCCTCGCAGTAATCGGTTTTCTGACTCAGGTCGGGTATTTCATTACACGATGGATGGTAAGCGGACATGCACCGGTAAGTAACTTGTTCGAGTACACCACCTTCTTCGGGATGATGCTCGTCTTTGCGTTTATTGTTTTATATTTCATCTATCGGTTGGATCTGCTGGGATTGTTCGCACTGCCGATCGCGCTGCTTCTGATTGCGTTCGCCAGTATGTTTCCTACGGAGATATCACCGCTGGTTCCTTCCCTTCAGTCACATTGGTTATACATCCATGTGACGACGGCTTCGCTTGGACAGGGGATTTTATCCGTCAGCTTTGTTGCCGGTTTAATATTTCTTATAAGGCAGGTCGATCAATCAAGGCGGTCGAAACATACCACATGGCTGGAATTTGTTATTTATATTATCGCAACCACCATCGCTTTTATTGTCCTTTCCTCTACCTTCAATGCTATAGGGCACGAAACGACGTTTGAAGCCCCGGTTGAGGGTCAGGTGAAGGAAATTGTCTATTACATGCCGGCGATCGCTGGTCCTTCCGGTGGAGAAAAAGTATCCGGTGACAATTTCGGGCCTCTCTTTGAAGTACCGGAGTGGATGCGAGGAGAAGACGCTGCGAAGAAATTAAATACGTTTATCTGGGCAGTTCTCGGAGGTCTTGTTGTGTATTGGGCGGCACGGATCATTCTGAGAAAACGGATTGCAGCAAGTATTCAGCCTTTGTTAAACAAGGTGAATCCTGAGGTCGTGGACGAAGTTTCCTACCGGGCCGTAGCGATTGGATTTCCGGTTTTCACACTCGGGGCGCTTATTTTCGCCATGATTTGGGCACAGCAGGCGTGGGATCGCTTTTGGGGCTGGGATCCAAAAGAAGTGTGGGCCTTGATCACCTTCTTCTTTTATGCAGCCTATCTGCATCTTCGCTTGTCACGGGGATGGCAGGGAATGAAATCCGCTTGGCTTGCTGTCGGAGGATTTGGTATTATTATGTTTAATCTCATTGCTGTGAATTTAATTATATCCGGTTTACATTCGTATGCGTAAACGAGAAGCCCGGCAGGGGGACGAAATGTCCCGCCTGCCCTTTGTCTAACTTAGAATATACAGTCGGAGGTAGGTAACATGGAACAAGAAGCAAGAATACTGGTCGTTGATGATGAAGAGCGTATCCGTCGGTTGATCCGCATGTATTTGGAAAGAGAGCACTACGAGATCGATGAAGCAGAGGATGGAGAAGAAGCTCTGCAAAAAGCGCTGAACAATGATTATGACGTCATTTTACTCGATTTAATGCTGCCCGGAAAAGACGGGATAGATGTATGTCGGGAATTAAGAGAGAAAAAAGCTACTCCAGTAATCATGCTTACCGCAAAAGGTGAAGAAGCCAACCGGGTTCAAGGATTCGAGGTCGGTACAGACGATTATATAGTCAAGCCGTTCAGTCCGAGGGAAGTAGTTTTGCGTGTGAAGGCATTGTTGCGGAGAGCATCCTCGACCAAATTCCTGGAAACAGATACGCAGGCGAGAAATGTATTGGTGTTTCCGCATATGACTATCGACAATGATGCCCACCGGGTGACTGCGGAAGGGGAGGAAGTTTCCCTGACTCCGAAAGAGTACGAGCTGTTGCATTTTATGGCGCAGTCACCAGACAAGGTTTTCGACCGCGAGCAGTTGTTGAAGGAAGTATGGCAATATGAGTTTTTTGGTGACTTAAGAACGGTGGATACCCATGTCAAACGCCTGAGGGAGAAGCTGAGTAAAGTCTCTCAGGAAGCTGCAGGGATGATTGTGACTGTTTGGGGAATCGGATATAAGTTCGAGGTCAGCGGAGACTGATGTTCTGGCGGAGTGTTGTCGGGAAACTCTGGTTCACCATCCTCCTGCTTGTATGCTTCGTCCTTTTTATCCTTACCATTCTGCTGCTTGAGTTCTTCCAAAACTATCACATACTCGAAGCGGAAAGCGATCTGCTTCAGACAGCCGACAAGATCTCTCAAGTTGTCGACCGCTATGAATCTGATGAAGACCTTCTGCTTTCATCGACTATTTTAGTTAAAGATCCAGCGAGCAGCGCAGTCATTGTCTGGGGACCCGGCGACAGTCTTTTCGCTGAAAGTGAATCCGAAGCGATGCCGCAGCTTGATGATGCGTGGTTTCGGAAGGACCCTGAACTTCGGGCCGTTATGGAAAACGGTAAAGACGTCAAAAAGATTGCAGATATGCAGGAGCATGCCTCCGGTGTGATGGTAGTTGGAACACCTCTTGAGAATAGCTCTGGAGCGGTCTTTGTCTATCAATCGCTCGACACCGTAGAAGAGACCTCGGAGCAAACGACGAAAATCATATTTCTTGGAGCAGGGATCGCGATTATTTTAACTACAATTTTTGCCTTTTTCCTGTCTACGAGAATAACAGCTCCACTTATTAAAATGAGAAAGGGAGCTATGGAACTCGCTAAGGGAGAGTTTCATACGAAAATCCCGATCCGAACGCATGATGAAATCGGCGAGCTTGCCATGGCTTTTAATCGGATGGGAAGAGAGTTGAAATTTCATATTAATGCTTTGAATCAAGAGAAAGAACAACTCTCAGGGATCCTGCGTTCCATGGCGGACGGTGTCATAACCATCAATCGTCAAGGAGATGTGCTCATAACGAACCCTCCAGCCCAGCAGTATTTGAAAGCCGCTGATTTCGAACGGGATCCGTCCCGGGATAAGGAAGAGGAGCTTCGTCTGCCGGAGCCTTTAAAAGAGCTCTTTCAAAGTGTTATAACAGAGGAACATGAATCCATGGTGGAAGTATCCGTACAAGGTCGCTCATGGGTGATCATTATGACCCCTCTCTATGACAGGGAAAAGGTTCGTGGCGCCGTCGCGGTTCTGCGTGATATGACGGAAGAACGGAGACTAAATAAGCTTCGTAAAGATTTTATAGCCAATGTTTCGCACGAACTACGCACTCCAATTTCTATGCTTCAGGGATACAGCGAGGCAATTGTGGATGATATTGCAGAAACTAAAGAAGACAAAAACGAGCTGGCTCAGATCATTCATGATGAATCCCTCAGGATCGGCAGATTGGTCAACGAGCTGCTGGATTTGGCCCGTATGGAAGCGGGGCATATTCAGCTCGCTCATGATACGATCGAAATGGGACCGTATATGCAGAAGATTATCCGGAAGTTCAGTGGTCTGGCAGGTGATAAACAGGTGAACCTTACGCTTGATCTTGCTCCTGAACTCGGCAGGCTTACCTTTGATCCGGATCGTATTGAACAAGTGTTCACGAACTTGATTGATAATGCCATCCGCCACACGGAAGAAGGCGGAGAAGTAAATGTGACGGTCGTTCCAGACGGGAATGACTGGGTCGCTTCGGTAAACGACAGCGGTATGGGCATTGCTGAAGAAGACCTGCCATTTGTATTTGAACGCTTCTATAAGGCGGACAAATCCAGGAAGCGAAAAACGAAGGATTATAAGAAAGGAACCGGTCTCGGTCTCGCCATTGCAAAGAACATCGTCGAGGGGCACGACGGGGAGATCAGCGTCCACAGCAGGCTTGGGGAAGGGACGACCTTTACCTTCCGCATCCCTTTCATTCATGGGTAATCCCCTTATTGCCAATTGTGACGGTTTCGTGTACGCTTAAAAAGGAACTGTATAAAATGAGAATTCAGGTGTCTGAAAGACTTAAAATGGGAATCCGGTAAGGAAACCGGAACTGTCCTCGCAACTGTGAGTGCCGACGAAAAGGTGGATCCACTGTGGATAACGGGAAGGAGCCTTGGAAGGATGACGCACGAGTCAGTAGACCTGCCTGATCTCGCGTTTCAATACTTCGAGGATTGAGTATTTGAGGCAACCGATCGGTGAATGGCGGCCAGTCCCGCTTCTATTGGTTCGTCTTAGAGCTTGTCCCAACAGGGGCAGGCTCTTATTTGTGGCTACTCAAAACCCTCAAAAAGACAGAAGGGGAGAAAAAAATGTTACAGAAATGGTATCGCCTGATGATGGCGGCCTTCCTTGCCGTCGGTGTTTTGGCAGGATGCGGCGCGCAGGAAGATGAAGAAAAGAGTGCAGAAACGACCGAACAGCAGGAACAGGAAATTACCGTAGAGGTGGAGCTTTCACAAGATAATGGTGCCGAAGAAATTGCTTCTGAATCAATTACTGCCGAAGAAGGTGCGAATCTGATGGAGGTGATGGAGGACAATTTCAAAGTGGAACAGTCCGGAGGATTCATCAACTCCATTGAAGGTGTTGGAGGCGATGAAAAGAAAGCATGGATGTACACCGTCAATGGAGAAGAAGGTCAAGTCGGCGCAGAAGATTATGAATTGAAAGATGGAGATCAGGTTACCTTCGATTATCATGCGTGGGAATGACCAACTATGAACACATATAAACTGACGTTGATTGCCATGCTGTCAGCATTAGCTGTTGCGGGCCGAATGGCTCTTGCCAATATTCCTAATGTCCAGCCTGTAACGGCGATTATTATCATCGCCGGATTTTGGCTGGGTCCAGTTGGAGGTGTACTGGTTGCTTTCGTAACGACACTGACTTCCAACCTCCTCCTCGGCATGGGTATGTGGACCGTATGGCAGATAACAGCCTGGGGTTTAATCGGTGTCGGAGCAGGTATCTTAGGTAAGATTCTTCCTAAGCTTCCGGTATGGTTGTTATCTGTATATGGTTTTTTGAGTGGTATCTTCTATGGCTTTGTCCTGTCTCTCACGATGCATGTCGCAGGACAGCCCTTCTGGGCCTATTATCTGGCAGGGATTCCTATGGACATCAATCATGCGGTTTCAAACACTGTTTTTCTGATTGTTATGGCTCCTGTATTAGGACGGTTGTTCAGACGTTACCCATTAACAAACCATAGATTGGACCCAGCAGGAAAGCTGCCCTAGAACAGGGTAGCTTTTTCTTTTTTTTTCGTATTAGTATAGGTAGTGTAACGATCTCCTATTTGTTACGACTATATACATAGGTGATTCAGGGGGTACTGTTTTGAAATCGTTCTTTGATGAACTGTATAAGCAACATCACCGGGATTTATTTCAATTTCTTATCTATATGGTCAAGGACCGTGCTGTTGCAGAAGATCTCGTGCAGGAAGTGTACATACGTGTCATAAAATCCTATCATTCCTTTCGAAAGCAAAGCTCAGAAAAGACGTGGCTGCTTTCCATTGCCCGTCACGTGGCCATCGACTATTTTCGGAAGCAGAAGAGAAAAAGGGATCGTATTATAGAAACATTTGATTGGACGAAGAATAAGGAGAGCTTACGCGATGGTCTCCCTCTGCCTGAGGAAGTGGCTGTAATGAACGAAGAGGTGAAGGAAATGTACAGAGCTTTGGATAAGTGTTCTTTTAATCAGAGGAGTGTGCTCATACTCCGCTATTTGCAGGGAATGTCCATTCAGGAAACAGCAGAGGCTCTTTCTTTCAGTGAAAGCAAAGTGAAAACGACGCAGCATCGTGGTATGAAAGCCTTGAGAACCCATATAGAAAAAGCGAGGGAAGGAGGAGGAGACATTGAGTAAGAAAAAAATATCAGACCAGGATGTGAAGCAGTGGCTTTCTCAGTTACCTTCTTTGGAAGACAAAAGGGAGCAGGGGGAGGTGTATCGCGCTGTTGAAAGAAGGATAAATCGTGGTGTGAGGAAGAAGCGGCACCGGATTGTTCCTCTATTATCTATTCTTACCGTTCTCTCTCTCCTTGCAGTCTCTCTCCCGTTTGTTCAGGAAATCCTGCAGCCCCTTCCTGAACAAGGGGCGCAGCAAACAGACACGAGGGAAGGGGAATTTGTCCCATTACCACCCGTTTTGGAAGGAGCTGGATTGGATATGCCGACACATACACTGTCACTGGTTGCAGATACCCGCAAATCCGGGATGAGGGTGCAGGCCTTCCCGGACAGGAATGGAGAGTTCGTCATTCCAATCACACTCGCTTCCGAAGAAACGAGAGTGGACCCAGACACTTTCGGACTTTCTCCGCGTACTGTTCCTGAAGTGGATTACGAGATAGATGAAGAGAATGGAAAAGCGAGAGCGGTATTTCCTGAGAACTATCAAGTCAGCGGGAGTTCATGGGCTAGGTCTGTCGTGGAAAGTGTGAGGTGGGAATTATCCGGATATGCCTCAGATTCCGTTGATGTGAAGACTTCTGACGGGAAACAGGTTGCCATCGGTAATTATGGTGTGACCGATAAACTGCCTGTAGTTTCAGAAGAAACGTATTATTTTCTTATTTATCACTATGATGCTTCCACAAAATCGCTGCTCACTCCCGTACAAGCAGATGATGATGCAGACTTTTCGGATCTCCTTACAGAGATGGGAAAGAATGCTCCTTTTCCACAGCTTGAGTCTCCAATTCCAGATCATGTTCGTTTGTCCGTCGTTAAGGAAGATAAAGAGCGTTTGTATCTTGATGTAGATCACCATGCCTTCAAGGATGAAAGGGAAAGAAGGGAAATGGTGGATGCTTTGCTTGCAACGGCATTTTCGGCCGGTTATCGGGAAGTGAAGTTCAGCGGCCTGGAACGAGAGAAAGGTGCCTACGATTTTCGTCACCCTATACCTACTCCTGAGGTTATTAATCTTCTCGCTCCGAATTGATGGTCAATAGTCAAAGCCCTGCAGATAGTGGACAGCGATGAATCATGTTAAAATGGAAATATCAAAAAGGGGAAGATGGGAATGGACAAAGAACAGTTGATAGCAATCATCTCCGATAAGATAAAACTGATACGTGTGGAACAGGGCTACACACAAGATCAAATGGCGGTGATCATCGGTGTCTCGAAAAAAACGCTCGTGCAGATTGAAAAAGGGCGTATTTTAGCGGGATGGACGACCGTAGTGGCCGTCATCGCACTGTTTCCGGGAAGTAGTGTGTTAAAAGCAGCCTGCGGTGATTCCCCGCTGGAAACGGCATTGACTATTGCCCATCAACGGTACGAGTGGGAAGCTTCTCGCCAAGAGGAATGGTACTGGAAGCCTTTGGAGGAGAAAGGCAGTGTTGTCATGGAGCAGCACGCTGTAAGCGGCCATTACCGGATTAGTGACTATAATACAGGAAGACGTTTCACCAGTGTGGATCGTACAGAAGCAGAAATGACTCTCGACCGTTGGACTTAACTGTAAAAAAAAGCCCCTGCCGATATCGGGAGGGGCTGCAAACTATTCGTGTTTCAAAGGGTCTCCGTCAAAGGGTGTGTCGGCAATTTTTATTGAATCTGTCGGACACCCTTCGAAAGCGTCTTCCATATCTTCTTCATACAGTTCCGGGACCTCGAACGATCCTTTGTTATCATCGAGTACTGCATAAGCAATTCCCTCATCATCATAATCATATATGTCAGGTGCAGCTGCGCCGCATGCCCCGCATGCGATGCACGTATCCTGGTCCACAATAGTGAACTTAGCCACCGTGAAATCCTCCTTTGTCCAAACGATTATTAAATAGACAGATTTACATAAGTACACCATTCATTGTAAATCCAGCTTATATACTTTTCAATAGGAAGCACCTGACCGGATACAGGAAGGAGGGGAAGTCGTGTTTCAATACTTACTGTTGACATGTATAGAGAAACTTAGAGGCGAGCGGACGGTTTCCGGGATTTTTCACCTGCTGACCGGGAAGCGATCTTCCCAAACGATGCAGGATGCGAAAGGGTATCGTCTGGACAATTATTTTGCCGTATATACAAATTTAGAAAGAGAGTCGCTGGATAATGAAATAGGGAATCTGGAGCGTCGCGGCTGTATCCGGATGGAAAACGATGCTTATCCCGTTTTGACAGTGCATGGGAAGAAAGCGTTGGAAGAGTATGCCGGCCCTCTTCTTACTGCATTTGATGGGATGGCAAAACACACCATTATCCATGTATTCCGTCAGCGGCTGAATTTATTGATACAGACGTGGACGAATATAAACGCTTCTATTTCATCCTTTGTTCCGATTGTGGACGATCCTGAGGTACAACAGTGGGTGAAGCGTATGTATGCAGGTCAAAAGGGGAAGCTCAACAGGACAACTCATGACCTCTTCGATGAACTGCAGGTGATACTGAATACCTGCCATAGTCTGGAAGCTGGTATATTCACATACCGCATGACAGGCGGTGGAGTGATTGGACTGACAGTGGAACAGCTTGCCAGGGAGTTCAAGATTACGGAAATGGACGTAAGGATTTGTCTTGAGCATATGTACTATCGTCTCTATCAGGTGAGCGAAGAACGCTTTCCCATCCTTTCCTCCTGTAAAACAGGGCTCGGCGGCACAAGTTTGGTTACAGAATCAGCAAAACGGACGTACCATTATTTAGAGCAGGGATACAGTTTGGACGACATCGTCTCTTTGCGGCGTTTGAAGAAGAGCACCATCCAGGATCATGTCGTGGAAGCGGCATTGGTGGATTCTTCCTTCCGCTTTGAGCCATTCATGAGAAAAGCAGAGGTAGAGGAGATTATCATGGTCGCACAACGTTTGGATACAAAACGGCTTAAGCGCATAAAGGAAGCGTTAGACGGAAGGTACGACTACTTTCAATTGCGGCTTGCTCTGGCAGTGGCCCAGCATTTTTATAAAGAAAGGAAGCTTTTATGACGACACTGGATTTGACTAAAGCTTTGGAACATTACTTCGGTTTCCGGCAGTTCCGGGAGGGGCAGGAAGAAGTGATCAGGGATATTCTTGCCGGCGAAAATGTTCTTGGGATTCTCCCGACGGGTACAGGTAAGTCTTTGTGCTATCAACTCCCTGCCAAGCTGCTAGGTGGAACAGCGATCGTTGTTTCTCCGCTTATTTCCCTTATGATTGACCAGGTTAAACAGTTGAAGGCAGCCGGTTATAAAGATGTGACAGCCCTGAACAGTTTCATGGATCGTCAGGAAAAAATAAGAACATTGGAACGCCTTTCTGACTTTTCACTCGTATATATCTCGCCGGAAATGTTGCAGAATGAACGGCTTAAAGAGCGGTTGGACAGCACGAATGTGACGTTGTTCGTCATTGACGAAGCTCATTGTATTTCTCAATGGGGCCATGAGTTTCGGACCGATTATATGAAACTGCACCGGACGATCGAGGAGATCGGAAATCCACCCGTTCTCGCCCTCAGTGCAACGGCAACCCCGGAGGTACAGCAGGATATTATGGATAAGCTGAATCTTCCAAACATGAAAAAACGAATCTTTCCTATGGATAAACAGAATATAAGTCTGGCAGTGGAGTCCTATGAGAAACCGGATGATAAGGTGGACAGGATCGTAGATCTATTAAATAGTAATCATGCTCCAACCATGATCTATTTTTCGAGCCGGCAATGGGCGGAAAGAGTTTCCGTTGAGCTTAGGCAGAGGGTTGACAAGCGGGTGGCTTTCTATCACGGTGGTATGGATCAAACGGACCGGATGCTTGTTCAGCAGCAGTTCATGAATGATCAGCTGGATGTCATATGCTGTACAAGTGCATTCGGCATGGGGGTGGATAAAGGAAACATCCGCCTTGTCATTCACTTTCACCTTCCTTCCCAACTGGAATCGTTCATACAGGAAATCGGCCGGGCCGGCCGTGACGGGGAAGCTTCTGTAAGTCTTGTCCTGCATACTCCTCGTGATCACCACCTTCCACAGTTGCTTATACAAGGAGAGCTCCCGACAGAAGCGGATATTGAGCGTGTCCTCCATTCATCGAATCGTCCTGTTTCTGTGGAGGATACTTTGATGATGGAAGCCTATCAGCTCTCGGAATCACAATGGAATTTCATAAAGTATCACTTAGAGGAAAACGGGTGGATGAACAATCAAAGAATCAGCGATGTACCGTCTTCCTTTCACCTCGAGTTGAAGCGGATATTACGTCAACGCCTGGAGTATAAGCACTATAAACTTAAGGAAATGTTGAGCTGGCTGCACGTCACTGGCTGCCGGCGTGAAAGTCTGTACCGTCCGTTCCAATCAGGGTACCGGGAACCAAATGTGCCCTGTTGTGATAACTGTGGGTTTCACATAGATAGTGTTAGATTTAATGTGAATAGTCGTGTGTTGGGTGCCGGCAGCTGGTTGGATCGTTTGAAAAGCGTGTTTCAAATAGAGGCGTCTCATGAATCGTAAAAGCCAGGCGGAAATCATTCATGAAATGAGTGATCGGGAAGTTACGGTTCAATTAGTATTTACTCAGCTCGTCCTTCTCCTTCTCGCGTTGGCAGGAAGCTTCTTTCTTTTCGATTCATTTCAAGCGGAGTGGAGGAAGCTGTTTTATGTAGAATTACATACATGGGTCTATTTTGGGATCATCCCGGGACTTCTGATACTTCTCATCGATTTTATTCTCATGTATAGTTTACCTGAAAAGATGTACGATGATGGCGGTATTAATGTAAAGGTATTCCAAACAAGGTCCGTAGCAGGTATTGTGGCTTTGACCCTGCTTATAGCCATTAGTGAAGAGCTTTTGTTTCGCGGCGTACTGCATACCCAGTTCGGTTATATTATTGCGAGCGTTCTCTTTGCGCTGATGCATATTCGTTATTGGAATAAAATAGTGCTGCTCCTGTCTGTGTTATTCGTAAGCTTTCTGCTTGGCTATATGTTCGAATGGACAGGGAGCATCACGGTTACGATTACCGCCCATTTTATTATTGATCTAATATTGGCATTATCGATCCGTTTCGGCAAATGGGGTGGAGGAAGTGAGTGATAAATTGAAAGAAAAGGATCAAGCGGAGCAATTGAGAAGTTATGCGGAAAAGGAACAGTTCCAGGAGACAGAACCTGACGTACTGAACCTCCCACCGAGAAGAGATACCCATGATTCCAAACAGTCCAAAACAAAGTGGAAAGTGGGTACCCTATGGATCCGCTTCCTTCTGCTCGTATTTATAATACTCATCTGTGTATGGCTGTCTTATCCGTATTGGGACCAGTGGTTTGAACACTCCATCCTGGACCCCTCTCAACCGGAGTACCAGCATCAAAAAGTCACTGTGGACAGAACACCTTAAGTAAGAGGATTGCAATAATTTAATCCGGACCACCTTATGATAGTCTTCGCTCGAAGACTTGGAGGTGATCCGGATTTTTTGCTGTGTGACTAAGTCGCTCCTCAAAAAATCTTCTTACGGTCGCGTTCATCCTTCAGTATTTCAACTGCTTCCCGGAACCGTTGAGAGTGAATGATTTCCCTTTCCCTCAGGAACTTCAAGCTGTCATTAAGGCAAGGATCATCAGACATATTAATGATCCACTGATAAGTCGCCCGTGCTTTTTCTTCTGCAGCGATGTCCTCGTATAAGTCAGCAATCGGGTCCCCCTTTGCTGCTATATATGTAGCAGTCCATGGGTTGCCGGACGCATCATTATAATAAAGCGCATGGTCATGATTGGCGTAGTGGGCACCGAGACCGGCTTCCTTCATCTGCTCGGGAGTCGCATCCTTTGTCAATTTATAGACCATAGTTGCAATCATTTCCAAGTGTGCAAATTCCTCCGTTCCGATATCCGTCAGCAGACCGATAACTTTATCCGGGATGGTGTACCGCTGATTTAAGTAACGAAGAGCAGCAGACAATTCCCCGTCGGCGCCTCCATACTGCTCGATCAAATACTTGGCAAGTCTCGGATTACATTCGGAAACTTTCACTGGATATTGGAGTTTTTTTTCGTAATACCACATACCACCACTCCTTTTAGGTTAAGTCGCTGGAAAGGAGAGGGATGACCCACCCACCCTTCCAACTGTGGTTATTCTTCATACCTGCCACGGCCAGGGGCTGTCTTTCCAATTCCAAGGGTATCCGGAGAAGCTGCCGCCGAATTGACGCAGTGGTCCGAAGTGTTGTTCATAAGCGGCTTTTAAATCTCTGCTTTGGACAGCAAGCTGATTGAATTGTTGGATCGCCTGGGTATCGTTCGGATGCGTATCCAGGTAAAGCGTCAGTTCGACGAGGGCGAAATCGACCATTTGAATCTGTTCCATCATTTGGGCACGTGGATCCGTTTGAGGTGCCTGATTCATTGTTTCCCTCCTTGCGGCAGAGGCGTAGGGTAAGGATCGAAGAGAACAGGCCATAAGGTCCCTTTGTACAGTGCCTCCTGCAGAGAGAACTGCGGTAGGTTGGGCGGCTGAAAACCTAAATACAAATTAGGAGGGGTTTGATAACATGCATACCCTCTCGGGGGGCAGGGGTCATTCGGACTGTGGTACGGTTGGTAACATTTAATCGGGGTGTACATTCCACTCATCACATCCTTTACCTCTCATAGATATGTCCAGGGATACTTGTCCTATGAAGATTCATGGAGAAGTTTATAAACCATTTCATGTTATCCTTGAGCGATTTGTGATACGATTAACTTCCATAATTCGAGGAGGGGACCCAAGATGTGGTGGATATTATCTATAGCAGTATTAGGAATGGTCGTCATTCTCCTCTTCATGGTTCACAGTGCCTTTAACGACCGGTTGGAGAGAAAAGAAGTGAAGTTAGCTGCTTATCCATATGAGAAGCCTTTGGAACTCTTATTTCTTTCCGATGTACATAATCGACGAATCCTTGAACGATCTCTTCTAAAGTATCCTCAGCCGGAGCTGATTATTATAGGAGGGGACTTCGTCGATGAGAGAACATCAAGGGAGAAATTAGTCCGGAATGTTCAGACTCTGCAAAAGGCAGGGGCTCCTGTTTATTTCATTCCTGGTAACAACGATCATGAATATCATGGTCAAAAAATCATTGCAGAACTGGCTGCCCTCGGCGTCCAAACATTGTCGAATGAGGATGCAGTCATAAAAATAAATGATGAGAGACGTATTTTGCTGAGAGGACTTGATCCTTATTACCTTGGTACAGGGCCACGCTCGTTTCGACAGAATCCAGGAGACGTGTTCTCTATCCTCTGCATCCACGATCCATATGTGTATCATCGGATGCACGAAGAAAATAAAGCACGCTTTTCCCTCGTCCTCAGCGGACATACCCATGGCGGGCAGGTTCGTCTATTCGGACTTGGTCCATACAAGAGAGGTGGATGGGCAGGTTCGGCAGAACAGATGAACCTGGTCAGTGAAGGATACGGGACCTCCGCTTTACCGTTGAGACTCGGAACGAGAGCGGAGCTGCATTCCATTCAAATTCTTCCTGCTGCGAAGGGTTACAGGGAAAAGATATAGAGAATAGACAAATTTTACACGTTATTCTTCCTTCTTATATAATAGAGAAAAAGGACAGGTGGGGCGAGATGGATACGGCGAGACCTAAATATAATATAAAAGCAGTTTCCCAGCGGCTCGGCATTCAACCGGGTACGCTGCGTGCATGGGAGCGTCGTTATCAAATGATCCGCCCCTCACGGAATGAAGCAGGACACAGGCTGTACACAGAAGAGCATATCAGGATATTAAAATGGCTGATGGAGAAAGTGGATAGAGGTTTTACCATTTCCCAGGCTGTCTCGCTTCTTGAGAGCAATCAGGAAGTAGTGGTGGATACAGATAACAGAGATCATAGCAAACAGTTGGTAAAGCTCGGAGATGATCTGCTTGACGCCCTGCTTTCCTTTAGTGAGAATGATGCACAAAAACATCTCGATCATGCTTTTAGTCTTTTTACTCCGGAAACAGTCGCTATTGATATTATCGGCCCGATCCTCATTAACATTGGGGATTTGTGGGAAGCCAACAAAATAACAAGTGCGCACGAACACTTTGCGAGTCAGTTTATCCGGTCCAGAATCGGCATGATGCTTTTATCTATACCGACGGACAGCATGCTGCCTAAGGCGCTGCTTGTGTGCGGACCAAATGAGCGTCACGAATTAGGGCTGCTTATCTTTGCTTTATTTCTGAAGCGTAAAGGCTATGATGTTGTATTCCTTGGACAAAGTATAGCCGGCGGAGATATTGATATCGTGATTGATGAAATTAAGCCTAAATATATGTTCATGTCCTGTACGCTTAAGAAGAACATACCAATAACCGTCCGCTTGGCGGAATCTCTTCAGAAACAGTACCCTGATCTTGTCATCGGCCTCGGCGGGTATGCTTATGATCGCCTTTCTGAATTGGATAAGAAGCGGATAGAGCCGTTCATTGTTGGGAATTCAAAGAAAGCATGGGAGGTTTGGCTGAAAGATAATTGAACAGAGATATGAATTCTCTGGAGAAAGCGGCCGGCCCTTCCTGCTGTGCCGGATATAATTTGAAAAAAGGTGCCATAATCGGAACGTACATCATAATATATAGATAACACACATTGTGGCAGGGGGGCGATCATGTGCGAGTGGAAAGAATGACGAATGAGAAGTTTAAGATATTTTTGACGTTTGATGATTTAATGGATAGAGGTTTGTCACGTGAAGAGCTGTGGAACGACCTCCCGAGGGTACACAGAATATTTAGTGACATGATGTATGATGCGGGGATCGAGCTCGGTTTGGAACTTACCGGAGTGCTGCTTGTTCAGGTGTACCTATTACAGGCGCAGGGAATGCTTGTGGTCGTGACCAGAACAGAATCCCTGGACTTGGAAGAGGACGAAGATTACTTTGAAATGAAAGTTACATTGGACGAAAGTAAAGAAATGATGTTTTCTTTCGATGATTTCGAGGATGTGATCCAGGCCGGTATACAACTCTATCAGCTGGGCGTGACAGGCGGTAGTGTTTATTATTATAATGAAAATTACTATATGCTGCTTCAGGATGAAGATATTTTACATCTGGATCAGGACCAGGTAATTGCACTGCTGTCAGAGTTTGCGTCTGCTTCTGCAGCTACTTCCCATCGGCTGATGGAATACGGGAAGCTGGTTATGGACGGTCAGGCGTGTGAAACATTATTCATACACTTTTCCTGATTTGTCGGAACGATGCTTATTAAAAGCTTCGTTCTTTTTATTTTTAATAGAAGCAGACACGTTGGACGTGTTAAGATTAAAACGGTATCAAACTATTATTATTGTAGTTGGAAATGGAGTGTAAAGCATGAAGATAGCGGTTTTATATGGTGGAACTTCCGGAGAACGGGAAGTGTCCTTATCGACAGGTAAAGGAATCATTAACGCCCTGAAGAACAAAGGGCACGAAGTGGTTTCCGTGGATTTTTCTCCTGATAGAATAAACGAGGTCCTTGATCTGGATGTAGATCTTGTGTTCATAGGGCTTCACGGACGTTTCGGAGAGGATGGGAAAATTCAGGGCGTGCTCGACATGATGGAACTTCCTTATGTAGGTTCAGGAGTCCTAGCCTCCGCTCTTGCCATGGATAAAGCAAAATCAAAGCAGTTGTTTTCGTTGAACGGACTTCACACAGCGAAGAGTGTGGCGTATGACGTGAGGGATTCAACCCTTTTTCATAAGATTGAAGAGGAGATTAAGAAGGAATTCCAACTTCCTTTCGTCATTAAGCCGAATCAGGAAGGTTCTACCCTTGGGTTGACGATTGTAAAAGAAGAAAAACAGATAAAAGGTGCTATTGAAACGGCTGCAAAGTCAGATACTGATATATTGGTGGAAGATTTCATCAGTGGAAGGGAAGTTACGGTTCCGGTTATCGGAAAGAAAGGGAAGGAACAGGCGCTCCCTGTCATTGAGATTATACCTAAGAATGATTATTATGATTTTGATTCAAAATATAAGCCAGGTGGAAGTGAGCATATTGTTCCTGCCAAAGTGGAAGATGCTTTGACAGAAAAGCTTCAGCAGCATGCGGTTCTTGCACATCAGCTGTTGGGGTGCGATGTCTACTCCCGGGTCGATTTCATTATTAATGAAAGGAATGAGCCGGTAATACTCGAAGTTAATACACTTCCTGGAATGACACCGACGAGCCTTTTCCCTGATTCTGCCCAGGCGGTGGGCTGGAGTTATGATGATCTGATTCAGAAGTTCGTAGACCTTTCCGGAGCCACGGAGAAGAAAAAGGTGTAATCGCTTTCTTTTTATTTGGTTAATTAGGAGAAAAGCTGTATTTCCATCTTTTCTTAACCAGGTGGAAGGTGTATACTAATCACTGAAAGATGAGCCCTAATCGAATGGATGGATATAGGAGGTAAATGGATGGTAGCCGATAAGCCAGCAGATTCTGCAAATGAAACTAATGATAAACTAGACGTGTTGAAGTCCACACAGAAGGTGGTCAAGAAAGCACTTGATAAATTAGGATATCCAAATGAAGTTTACGAATTGATGAAAGAACCTGTACGAATGATGACGGTCCGTATCCCCGTTCGTATGGATAATGATCAGATCAAAATTTTCACAGGCTATCGAGCGCAGCACAATGATGCTGTCGGACCAACGAAAGGCGGAGTCCGTTTTCACCCGAATGTCACCGAAAAAGAAGTGAAAGCCTTATCTATATGGATGAGTCTTAAGGCAGGCATCGTCGACTTGCCATATGGTGGAGGTAAAGGCGGCATCATCTGCGATCCACGTGAAATGTCCTTCCGGGAGCTCGAGGGAGTCAGTCGCGGTTATGTACGTGCCATCAGTCAAATTGTAGGTCCGACAAAAGATATACCTGCACCGGATGTATTTACTAACTCTCAAATCATGGCATGGATGATGGATGAATACAGTCGTATTGACGAATTCAATAATCCAGGGTTCATCACAGGAAAGCCATTGGTGCTAGGCGGTTCACACGGTAGAGAAACCGCAACGGCCAAGGGAGTAACCATCTGTATAGAAGAGGCAGCCAAGAAGAAGGGTATCAGTGTAGAAGGCGCACGCGTAGTCGTTCAGGGCTTTGGTAATGCGGGAAGTTTCCTTGCCAAATTCATGCACGATCGTGGCGCAAAAGTGATTGGTATTTCTGATGCTTATGGCGGATTGCACGATCCGGATGGGCTGGATATTGATTATCTGCTTGACCGCCGGGACAGCTTCGGTACGGTAACGAACCTGTTTAAGAATACCATTACCAATGAACAGCTCCTGGAGCTTGACTGCGACATTCTGGTTCCTGCAGCGATTGAGAATCAGATTACAGAAGATAATGCACATAATGTTAAGGCTTCTATCGTAGTAGAAGCTGCCAATGGCCCTACGACGCTCGATGCTACGAGAATTTTATCTGAACGCGGCATCCTTCTCGTTCCCGATGTCCTTGCATCCTCAGGTGGTGTAACCGTATCCTACTTTGAATGGGTACAGAATAACCAGGGGTATTATTGGACGGAAGAGGAAGTGGAAGAGAAACTCCATAAGGTTATCGTGAAGGCCTTTGACAATGTTTACGGTACAGCCGAGACGAGACGTGTGGATATGAGACTGGCTGCTTATATGGTCGGTGTGCGTAAAATGGCCGAAGCATCAAGGTTCAGAGGATGGATATAGGTTGATTCTAATCGAACAATCTCCTATCATAATATGGTAGGAGATTTTTTATTATGTTAAGTGTTATCAGGTCCAGGTTATTGGAAGAGGAGTGTTTCATTGTGCAACAACCGAATGAAGATGTAATTATAATAGGCGGTGGGCCGTGCGGAATGAGCGCAGCCATCGAATTAAAAAAACATGGAATCGATCCACTAATTATTGAAAAAGGAAATGTCGTTAATTCCATTTATCATTATCCGACGCATCAGACGTTTTTCAGCTCCAGCGAGAAACTGGAGATAGGAAATATTCCGTTCATCAGCGAAAGGCAGAAACCTGTACGTAACGAAGCGCTTGCTTATTACCGCGCCGTTGCAGACAGAGAGGATCTGCGCGTAAACACCTTCGAAAAAGTGTTGACGGTTGAACAGTCAGGCACGGGCTTCGTTGTAAACGCGGAAACAAACACAGGGGAAAACAACGTCTACCAAACGAATAACATCATCGTTGCTACCGGATATTATGATCAGCCGAATTTCATGGGTGTCAAAGGGGAAGAGCTACCTAAAGTCATGCATTATTTCAAGGAAGGACATCCTTATTTCAAGAAAAAGGTCGTTGTCATCGGTGGAAAGAACTCAGCTGCAGATGCAGCGCTTGAACTGGAGAAATGCGGTGCGGAGGTAACAGTCCTTTATAGAGGTGAAGAATATTCAAAAAGTATTAAACCTTGGATTTTACCACAATTTGAAGCCCTTGTAAGGAAAGGGATCGTCGATATGGAATTCTGTGCCGACGTAAAAGAAATCACGGAGGATCAAGTCGTCTATGAGTGCCGCGGGGAAGAGAAACGCATAGCCAACGATTTCATCTTTGCTATGACCGGGTACCGTCCTGATCACGGATTCCTTCAAAGAATGGGCGTGGAGATGGATGAAGAAACAGGGCGTCCGGCCTTCCAAGAAGACACAATGGAGACAAATGTGTCTGGAATATACATTGCAGGTGTTATTGCTGCCGGTTATAACAACAACGAGATTTTTATTGAGAACGGTCGCCACCATGGCGGCCGCATCGCTTCATCCATCATTAATAAGAAATAAAAAAGGAGCCTCAGGGCTCCTTTTTCGATTTCAGCTGAACATGTGCTCAAGCTCTGTCCGGTTATTAGTCAATTCCAATGCAACCATCAGTTTAATTCGGGCTTTCGGTCCGGTCAAACCGTTCGCAAATATGGTACCGAGCTGACGCAGTTCCCTTCCACCGCCTGCATATCCGTATGTATCCTGTACGATACCTTGGTAACACCGGGAAACGAGGACAATCGGGATATCTGCATCCAGTGTCCTGGCAATGGCATCTACCGTTTCGGGTGGAAGGTTTCCTTGGCCGAGCGCTTCGATGACGAGACCATCAGCTCCGCTTTCCTTAACGGCATCAATTAGAGAACCGTCCATACCAGCAAATGCTTTGATCAAGGAGACTTTCTTGTCAATTTTCTGGATCGGATAGGATTCATGTTTGGTCATTTTATGGTGGAAGAAGACAGCTTGTTTGGTGGTGATTCCAATTGGTCCATATTGGGGGCTTTGGAATGTCGCCACATTACTGGTCGATGTCTTTGTAACGTTTCTCGCCGTGTGTATTTCATCATTCATCACGACAAGGACACCTTTGTCCTGTGCTTCGTCACAGCTTGCTACTCTTATCGCACTTAAAAGGTTGTATAAACCATCGGAACCAATTTCATTGCTTGATCGCATTGCGCCGGTCACAACGACAGGCTTTCTCGTCTGCAGGAAAAGGTCCAGAAAAAACGCTGTTTCTTCCAGTGTATCCGTGCCGTGCGTAATCACGATGCCGTCATAATTCTTACGGGCCATCTTTTCATGGATGGACCGGCCGAGTTTCAACATGTGGTCCGGTCGAATGTGGGGGGAGGGAAGGTAAAATAGGATGTCATCCTCAATTTCTACGTGATCTTTAAGCAGCTCGGAAATCTCCTGTAAAGGGTGGTTGGAAGCTGTATTCACTTCTCCTGTTTCTTTATCCTCTTTCATCGAGATTGTCCCACCTGTATGAATGATCAAAATTCTTTTCATAGCACACCAACTTCCATTCAATTATTCCTTTTCCATCTTCTTCATGATACGATGAAATGTAGGTGAAAGAAAGAGAGAGGTTGATAAAATGGCCATACTCACTGCTGCCATATCTCCTGCTGTGGCCATCATGACATTCATATACTTAAGCAAACGGATCGAGTTGGAACCGTTACCGCTGATTTTTCGCATGTTCATTATCGGTGTCATTATGGTGTTCCCTTTGATGTTCATCCAGTATGCCTTTCAAGCAGAAGGGGTGTTTCAAGAGCCTTTTCTAAAGTCCTTCTTCCTTGCGGGTCTGCTTGAGGAATTCTTCAAATGGTTCTTCCTTCTGTTCGTGGCATACAGGCATTCCGACTTCGATCATCATTATGATGGAATCATCTATGGAGTAGCAATCAGTCTGGGGTTTGCAACAATCGAAAACGTCATTTATTTGTTTGCAAACGGAATAGAAATTGCGGTGCTCCGTGCGGTCTTTCCGGTATCCTCCCATGGTCTTTTCGGAATCATGATGGGCTTTTATATGGGAAAAGCCAAATTTGCAGGAGAGTATTCAAACAGATATATGTACATCGCTCTCTTTATTCCAGTTATGCTTCATACCATATATGATTATATCATCACAATCAAGGGAGATTCATGGATGTATTGGATCACCCCGTTCATCGTGATCTTATGGATAATCAGTTTCCGCCATATCCGAGTTGCCAACCAACATCATACTTCGTACCCGGAAATCGATCATTGAGCTGCCCCTGGCAGCTCTTTTTTTATCGCACAGGCTGTGTATAAAGTTCAACATCTGTCAAAAACTACCCCTATAAATTATTGGGACAGGGGTGTGTATGAAATGGTATGGAAGAAAGCAGCGGTCATCATGATTGGAATGACGCTTTTGATGATACCTGTGTACTCAGGAAATCAAGTGGAAGCATTCTCCAATCAAGTGATACAGCAGGGAGCGACAGGGGATGACGTAATTGAACTGCAGTCCCGTCTCCAGTATCTCGGCTTTTATAATGGAGAAATTGACGGAGTGTTCGGTTGGGGTACGTATTGGGCTCTCCGTAATTTTCAGTATGAATTCGGTATGGAAATCGACGGGTTGGCGGGACCTGAAGTAAAAAATAAATTAGTGAAGGCGAGTAATTTTGATGAGGGTTTTGTTAAAGAACAGATCCGCCAGGGAAATAAATTCACCCATTACGGCGGAACGCCTAAGTCTCAACAGACAAAGAAACCAGCAGGAAATGATTCAAACGGTAATCAGGCTCCGGAAAAATCGAAACCTAAAAAAACAGAGCAGACAGCCGTCAACGTTCCAAGCGGATATTCACAGAATGATATTCAACTGATGGCAAACGCAGTGTACGGAGAGGCGCGTGGAGAGCCTTATGTCGGTCAGGTTGCCGTAGCTTCCGTTATATTGAACCGAGTCGAGAGTGCTTCGTTTCCTAACTCTGTGTCCGGTGTTATTTTCGAACCCCGCGCTTTTACTGCGGTCAGTGATGGTCAAATATGGCTGGAACCTAATGACACAGCTAAAGAAGCTGTACTTGATGCCATTAATGGCTGGGACCCTTCTGGAGAAGCGATGTATTATTTCAACCCTAATACAGCGACTTCGAGCTGGATATGGTCCAGACCGCAAATTAAACAAATTGGTAAACACATATTCTGTAAATAGGAGGTGGAAGTATGGTACGTTGGATAACTATTATTGTTTTGAGTATTGTCTTAGTCGGAGTAGGGGTATGGGGATATAAAGAAAACCAGGATAAAAACGCAGTCCTTCTACAGGCGGAAAACAGTTATCAGAGAGCCTTTCATGATCTGACCTATAATATAGACCTACTACATGATAAAATCGGCTCCAGTTTAGCAATGAATTCCAGGGAACAGCTTTCTCCGCAATTAGCAGAAATATGGAAGATTTCGTCGGAGGCTAATACAGACGTAGGACAGCTTCCTTTGACCCTGCTCCCATTCAATAAAACCGAAGAATTTTTATACAATATCGGTGATTTTGCCTATCGGACAGCTGTTCGGGACTTGGAGAAAAAACCGCTCAGCGAAGAGGAAATCGGCAAGTTGGAGCAGCTTCATACACAATCAGGTGAAATTGAAAAAGAGTTGAGAAAAGTCCAGAATGTTGTTTTAAATGATAATTTAAGGTGGATGGACGTTCAACTTGCGTTAGCAACCAATGATGAAGTTGGTGACAATACCATTGTGAACGGGTTCAAGACGGTGGAGAAATCGGTAGAGAGCTACGAAGGAGACACCACGCAGGTCGGCTTCGGGGAAGCGACAAGGGACAAGCCGTTTGCTGATCTTTCAGGAGAAGAAATATCCGAAAAAGAAGCGAGAAACACGGCAAGTAAATGGTTGGAAAAGGTAGACCCTCAAGCGCTGACAGTAACTAAATCCGGAGAGGGGGCAGAAGTACCTACCTACACCGCTTCTTTCCAAAAAGGGGATAAAAACGGGTATATCGATTTAACAGAGAAAGGCGGACATCCGCTGACGATCATGATCAACCGTCCCGTAGGAGAAGCAGAAATCAGCTTGTATGATGCTTCCGAAAAAGCTAAAAAGTACGTGCAAGGATTAGATATTGATGAACTGACTCTTATTGAGAGCAGCCAATACGACAAAATGGGTGTCTTCCGCTTTGTTTATACGCAAGACGACATCCGGTACCATTCCGATGCTATTGTTGTCAAAGTTGCCCTTGATAATGGAGAAGTTCTTGGTATGTCAGCAAGGGATTACTTCAACTACCACACCGATATGGAGGTAAACAAACCGGAAATTACGGTGGAGGAAGCCAGGGATAAGATAAATCCAAACCTTGAAATTCAAGAAGAGCATATGGCGGTTATTGAAAATGATGTAAAAGAACAAGTGCTGACTTACGAATTTCTAACCACTATGGACCAGACGACGTACCGAATTTTCATTAACGCTTCCAACGGAGAGGAAGAAAAAGTGGAGACGTTGAAGAAAGCCGAGATGAAATTCAACCAGGATGTATAAGTTCCATATAAAAAAGGACTGCAGAGATGCAGTCCTTCTTTACATCGCAGAATAATAGTAGTGAAACCCGTTATTCGAATCGGGTTTCAATGGATCTTTATACCTAAATGCTTTCCTTTTTATAATGGTCGTGGGATAATTAGTTAATGCTTAAGACCCATGAAACGGAGGGCAATCCATGAATCCTTTACACATTGGTATTCCGCTTTCCCTTGAAACGGAAAACAACGGTGGAGAAACATTCAAATGCAAAATAGTGGACGTAGAAGAAGCCTTCGTCTGTATTGACTACCCCATCCACTCTGTAACTGGAAGACCTGGTTTTTTCCTGGAGGGAGCCGTGTTTAAGGTAAGCTTTGTCGACAACCAACAAGCCGTGTATTCATTCGAAGCAACAGTAGTCGGGAGGGAAAAAAGAACGATCCCGGTCATTCTTTTGGAACTGCCGGATAAACAGGAGTGGAAAAGAGTACAACGTAGACAGTATGTCCGCGTCCCTGCGAACGTTGATATAGCGGTGGAGGTGGATGGTGTCCCGTTTACGACGGTTACGCATGATATCAGCGGGGGAGGCGTTCTTATAGTGAAACCCTCCACTAAAATATTTCCTAGTGACAGTCCTGTAGAGATGACTATCGTGCTGCCGATGAAGTCGGGATCCTATCATTACGTCCGTGCTGTGGGTGAATTGGTAAGGGAAATAGAGGGTACGGATCAACGCCCGGAAAGGGCTTCATTGGAATTTTCGGATATTGAAGAACAGGATCGTCAGACGATCATCCGTTATTGTTTTGAACAACAGATGAAACTTCGTACAGATAAGAGAGTTTGATGGAGAATTCATGGATTTTTTTACAACCGTTATGTTATTCTTTTAATTGTAAATAAATCGAATGAACGCTTACTCAACTGGAGAAAGACGCACGGTCCTTGTGCGTTTTTTATTGTAGTATGGTAGATGGAGGATATGGATGTATGAACACTATGACAATTGCGATTGACGGACCGGCCGCAGCCGGCAAAAGCACAGTAGCGAAAAAGGTGGCGGAAGAGCTGTCCTTTATTTATGTGGACACGGGTGCCATGTACCGTGCCCTTACATGGAAAGCGTTAAAGCACAAGGTATCCCTTGAGGATGAGGAAGCTTTGACCGCGCTTCTGAAAGAAACGGAACTGAATCTTATTCAGAGCCCGGATGGACAAAGGGTCATCCTTGATGGCAAAGATGTTTCCGATGATATTCGTACCGACGAAGTCACCAATCAGGTGTCTATCGCTGCAAAACATCGTCTTGTTCGAGAAGAGATGGTAAGAAGACAGCAGGAGCTTGTCAAAGATAGAGGGGTCGTCATGGATGGCCGTGATATCGGTACCCACGTACTTCCTCAAGCGGAAGTAAAAGTATTTATGATTGCTTCGGTCGAAGAACGTGCAGAACGCCGTCATAAGGAAAACCTGAAAAAAGGATTCCAATCCGATCTTCAGCAGTTGAAAGAGGATATTAGAAAACGTGATGAGATCGACTCCAACCGGGAAATCGCCCCTCTGGTGAAAGCAGCGGACGCTGTCGAGGTGGACACGACATCCATGGATATCGAAGAGGTTGTGAGCCGTATCCTTGATATAGTCAAAGAGAAAGCGGCTAAGGGGGAATGAGGCAGTGATGGATCTTTATAAAGTAGGTAAGGCTGTCTGCAGTGCCATTTTTTATCCGATGTTTCGGATTAAAGTCATTGGTAAGGAAAATATACCTGCTGACGGTCCTGTCATCATCAGTGCCAATCACATTTCCAATTACGACCCTCCCGTAGTTGGGATTACAAGCAGCAGGAACATTTACTTTATGGCTAAAGAAGAATTGTTTGAAAAACGTTTCATTGGGGGAATATTGAAAAGAGTCCATGCTTTCCCTATTAAGCGCGGCATGCGGGACCGGAACGCTTTGAGAAAAGGTCTTGATATTCTTAAAGAGGGCAATGCACTCGGTCTGTTTCCTGAAGGTACAAGGCAGAAAAACGGTGAAATCGGTCAGGGGCTTGCCGGGGCAGGCTTCTTCGCGCTTCGATCAGAGGCGGCCATTGTGCCCTGTGCCATCATCGGTCCATACCGGAAATTTAAGCCTCTGAAAGTTGTTTATGGTAAGCCGATCGATATGACAGAATATCGGGAAAAGAAAGCTTCTGCCCAGGTCGTTACGGATCGAATTATGGAAGAAATCAGACAATTGCATAAAATTCATCAATGATGAGGCGTAATCACTTGACAAAATGCTCTAAATATTAGAAGTTAGACAAAAGGGCATTTCTGTATTTTTGGTTGTGTCGGAAATTGAAGGAGGTAGCTTGGTATGGATGAAATGAATCAGGAAGTATCAGGAATGAAAGAATTCTCTGCAGGGGACATCGTGACTGGTAAAGTCGTGAAAATTGAAGATAAGCAAGTCCTCGTAGATGTTGGATATAAAGTCGAGGGTATTGTACCTATCAGTGAACTATCCAGCCTTCATGTAGAAAAAGCTTCAGATGCTGTCAGCGAAGGAGACGAGCTGACTTTGCAGGTTAAGAAAGTGGAAGATGATGAAATCGTCCTTTCGAAGCGAGCTGTGGATGCCGATAAAGCATGGCAGGATCTGGAAGCCAAATTCGAAAGCGGAGAGATTTTTGAAGCGGAAGTCAAAGACGTCGTTAAAGGCGGACTTGTCGTGGATATCGGTCTCCGTGGATTTATTCCGGCTTCATTGGTTGAAACGTATTACGTTGAAGATTTTGAAGACTACAAAGGAAGAACATTATCTTTGAAAGTCGTGGAATTGGATCGTGAACAAAACCGTGTCATCCTCTCCCACCGTGCTGTAGTTGAAGAAGAAGAATCCGTTAAGAAACAAGAGGTCCTTCAGTCACTCGAAGAAGGTCAAGTGATCGAGGGTACTGTTCAAAGGCTTACAGATTTTGGTGCCTTTGTTAATCTTGGAGGGATCGACGGGCTTGTACATATTTCACAGCTCTCCCACCAACATGTAGAGAAGGCTTCTGATGTTGTGGAAGAAGGACAAGCTGTGAAAGTGAAAGTCCTCTCAGTCGACCGCGATAATGAAAGGATTTCTCTATCTTTGAAAGCTACACAGCCGGGACCTTGGCACGATATCCAATCCAAAGTTAGTTCCGGGGATGTATTGGAGGGCACTGTCCGACGTCTCGTTAGTTTCGGAGCGTTTGTGGAAGTGTTCCCTGGAGTGGAAGGTCTCGTCCATATTTCTCAAATTTCCAACCGTCATATCGGGACACCTGATGAAGTCCTTGATGAAGGACAGCAGGTCGAAGTGAAAGTTCTTGACGTTGACGAAAATGCAAAACGTCTCTCCCTTAGCATGAAAGAGCTTGAGCGTGATGAAGAACGCGCCGATATTCAACAGTATGAGAAAGAGGACGATAACTCCGGCTTCTCTCTGAGTGATATGATCGGTGATAAACTAGATAAATATAAGAAGTAATGAAGCAGGTGAGGATATGAGTAGATCGGAAAGAAAAATCGACCATATCCGCCACGCCTTGGGGCATGAACGGGAATTTCACAATCATTTCGATGATGTACAGATCGTTCATCAAAGTCTGGCTGAGCTGGACTTTCATCAAATAAGCATAGCTTCACAAGTGGGGGAACTTAATTTAAGTTCCCCTCTTTTTGTCAATGCGATGACAGGCGGCGGTGGTCGGGAAACGGAACGCATTAATAGGGAATTGGCTGTCGTAGCTAAGCAGGCCGGAATCAGCATGGCTGTAGGTTCGCAAATGTCTGCCTTGAAAAACCCCGAAGAACGCCGGACGTATGAAGTGGTTCGAGAAGAAAACCCGGAAGGAATTCTCTTTGCTAATGTCGGAAGTGAAGCGACTCCCGATCAGGCAGTGGAGGCCGTCCGTATGCTCGGAGCAAATGCACTTCAAATTCATATTAACACCCTACAGGAATTAATCATGCCCGAAGGAGACCGCGACTTCACTAAGCGTTCTGTGAACATTAAACGAATCCTGGAGCGTTCACCTGTTCCTGTTATTGTGAAAGAAGTAGGGTATGGTATGTCCAAAGAAACGGTGGACAAACTTTATGACATGGGAGTGCGGTACATCGATGTCGGCGGAAGAGGTGGAACGAATTTCTCTAAAGTAGAGAACATGCGCAGAGAACGGCCGTTTGCTTCCTTCAATAACTGGGGCATTCCCACACCTTCTTCCATCCTCGAAAATGCGGCCCGATACAGTGATCTTCATCTGTTTGCATCAGGCGGTATCAGAAACGGACTTGACGGTTCGAAGGCCTTGGTTCTCGGCGCCCAAGCTTTCGGTATGGCAGGAGCTCTCTTGAAAGTTCTAGTCGAAGAAGGGCCGGATAATCTCCTATTAGCTGTCGACCATATTCATCAAGAAGTGAAAATGGCAATGATGCTTTTAAACTGCACGAAAACGCAGGAACTGAAGGGGAAACCATACGTTTTGTACGGTCAAACAAAAGATTGGTACGATCAAAGAAACCCATGACAATGTCATGGGTTTTTTTGTTATGGCTGATGTTTAAACTGATAAATTTTGTTCCATAATAAAGGGGATAAAGGGGGGATCCATATGCCGGCAACGTTTTATTGGATAACCTGGATGGTTGTAATTATCGCATGTTTTTTTGCGAATACGTACATCAGACCAAGGCTGTACATTTTTTTGTGCCTTTCTATGTGTCTCTACAATGTTCCTTTTATACAGGAAACGGATTATATTTTTGTCCAAACCGGCTTTTTTTTGCTGTTTGGAATATATTTTTGGAATCGGACAAGACGTAAGAAGTGGGAGCATGCTTGGCTGCTCCTATCAAGCATTGGTTATTCGGCCGTGTGGATCATTCATATCATACACCCGGTTTGGGCGGTGTTTCCGGGGATATCCCTGCTTTTGGCGGGAGTGGTCTTCAGTCTGCGTCTTGTTATACGGGATTTAGAAGGGCGTATAGGATTGTGGATTTTTATGAATGCAGGAGGATCGCTCCTCAGTTACTATGTCTTCTCTCTTTACACAGAAGAAGGATTGGTGGAAAGCGGAAATATGATGACGCTGACGATGAAGGGGTTATTCATCCTATTTATCATCTACGGCGTGGAGCGTATGAAACAATCGATTAACAAAAAGAAACGCAGCCTGCGAAAGAAAGGATCTGCATTTGTATGAACGAATTTACATATCCCATCCTTTTTGGGATCATCGTCGGTACCGCTCTTCGTGTTTTTATGTTGCGAACGGATTATAGACAGTACCCAACCTATCTTCATGGAAAAATCATTCATTTGTCGTTAGGCTTCATCGCCGCTTCTCTTGGTACGATAGCGGTACCTTCCATAATGGAGAAAGAATTTACTGCTGTGACATTTCTCACTCTTGCCGCCTCTCAGTTTCGGGAAGTGCGTAATATGGAGAGAAATACTCTATCTGAAATGGATTCCTATGAACTTGTACCGAGGGGGAATACTTATATTGAAGGGATAGCCGTTGCGTTTGAAAGCAGAAACTACCTGGTTATCTTCTCGTCTTTCCTCGTTACGCTAGGATACCTCGCTTTTAATGTTTGGGTCGCGATAGGTGCGGCGGTGGTGGTTTTCATCCTGTCGAGTGTGTTGATGAGCGGATCCCAGTTGTCTGATATCGTCACTGTTGAACAGGCAGAGGTGTCCTTTGACGGTGCCGGTTTATATGTAGACAACATTTATATCATGAACATCGGACTCAAAGAGCGTCAAAGAGAGATATTAAAATACGGAATGGGTTTTATTCTTACTCCAAAATCATTTAACTTCCGGTCGACGATTGCGAACCTCGGCCAGCGTCAGGCGATTTTACATGACGTTTCCGTGTCGCTGGGGGTTTTCCGCGATTCCGGTACGCCTGCGCTTGTACCGTTGATTAAGAGAGACTTAAATGATGGAAGGATCGGTGTCTTCATCCTTCCTCAGGAGCAGGACCCGGTAAGGGCGAAAGAAATTATTTCAGCCGTACCGGTACTTGAGAATGCGATACAAATGCCGACGAAGCGGAGATAGGGAGTGTTTCTCATGAAAATAGAGAAAGCGATATTGGCAGCTGTTACCACATCCGAAGATAAAGTGCAGGGAAGTGCTGCCGTATTCAAATGCGAGACAAAAGAAGAGATGGAAGCGGTCGCTGCCAACCTGGAAGCAATTCTTGACGGAATTGCTCATGCACTGAGTGATCATCTCTATATTATTGTCAAACATTAAGGGTTGGATAAAGAATTGTTTCTTTTCACAAAGTTTGCTAAGATAATAAAGTTAATGGCATCCTGCTGTTCTTCGGAAGATGGGCTGTTACACCATCCCGTTGAAGAACGGCATTTTTTGCTTTTTACTACTGAGTACACATGAAATAATTGAAAAAGAAATAGAGAAAGGATGATCCTTTCATGAGAAAATCAGTAATTGCGATCGTCGGCCGCCCGAATGTCGGGAAGTCGACCATCTTCAACCGATTGGTAGGAGAAAGAATATCTATTGTAGAAGATACGCCCGGTGTAACGAGGGACCGTATCTATGCAGAAGCCGAGTGGCTTACTACACGCTTTAACGTCATTGATACAGGAGGAATTGAACTTGGGGACGAGCCTCTCCTCGTTCAAATGCGTGCCCAGGCCCAGGTGGCCATCGATGAAGCGGACGTGATCGTCTTCATGGTGAACGGACGTGACGGCATTACAGGTGCGGATGAAGAAGTGGCGAAGCTCCTTTTTAAATCCAATAAACCGGTCGTGCTGGCTGTTAATAAAGTAGACAACCCCGAGATGCGTGAAAACATCTACGAATTTTATTCCCTCGGTTTTGGAGAGCCATTCCCGATTTCAGGGACACACGGCCTTGGACTCGGAGACATGCTCGATGAAGTCGTCAGCCATTTCCCAGAGAAAGTGATGGAAGAGGTGGACGATGAAACAATCCGCTTCAGCTTGATCGGCCGTCCGAATGTCGGGAAGTCTTCTCTTGTTAACAGCCTTCTTGGTCAGGAGCGGGTTATCGTCAGTAATATAGCAGGAACGACCCGCGATGCTATTGACACGCCTTTTACCAAAGATGACCAGGATTTTGTTATCATTGATACAGCAGGTATGAGAAAGCGTGGAAAAGTTTACGAATCAACAGAACGCTACAGTATCATGCGCGCCTTGAAAGCAATCGAACGATCCGATGTCGTCCTTACACTGATTGATGCGGATACTGGTATTCATGAACAAGATAAGAAAATTGCCGGTTATGCGCACGAAGCCGGAAAAGCTGTCGTCATTGTTGTCAATAAGTGGGACACTGTAGAGACAGAAGAGAAAACGATGAAGGAATTCGAGGATAAAGTGCGGGATCAATTCCGTTTCCTCGACTATGCGCCGATTGTATTCTTATCCGCTAAAACGAAAAAGCGGATTCATACGCTTCTGCCGAAGGTGCTGGAAGCGAGCGAAAATCATTCGAAGCGTGTTCAGACGAATATCCTGAACGAAGTCATCGTGGATGCGCTGGCGATGAATCCTACACCTTCTGTGAAAGGGCAGAAACTTAAGATCTTCTATGCTGCTCAAGTATCCGTCAAGCCGCCGACGTTCGTCGTTTTCGTGAACGATCCGGAATTGATGCACTTCACATACGAGCGCTTTCTCGAGAATAGAATTCGTGATGCGTTCGGATTCGAAGGTACTCCAATTAAAATTTATGCAAGGAAACGTAGCTAATCGTCCATAAGGAGGCAGGTATGATGGAAAAAGTTGCAGTATTGGGAGCAGGAAGCTGGGGGACAGCCCTGGCTCTTGTTCTGGCAGATAACGACCTGGATGTTCATATCTGGGCCCACAGGAAAGAGCTCGCTGATGAAATCAACGAATCCCATACGAACAACAGATACCTGGAAGGAGTAGAACTTCCGGATACAATCACAGCCAGCGACCGTTTACAGGATGTCGTGAAAGGTGCCGGACACATTGTGTTAGTCGTGCCGACAAAAGCGATGAGGGACGTGTGCCGTCAATTGAAAGATGTGATGGAACCGGGAGCCGTACTCACGCATGCTTCCAAAGGGATAGAACCGGATACGTACAAGCGTGTTTCAGAAGTGATCAAGGAAGTGATTCCTGCACACTTATATGAAGATGTCGTAGTCCTGTCAGGTCCAAGCCATGCCGAAGAAGTAAGCTTGAGACAACCGACAACGGTTACCGTTTCGGGTGAGAAGTTGGAAATTGCCGAAAAGGTACAGGATTTATTTATTAATAAGCAGTTCCGTGTCTATACATCACCTGACCTTGTTGGTGTCGAGCTTGGAGGTGCTTTGAAGAACATCATAGCCCTTGGAGCAGGTATTTCCGATGGACTCGGTTATGGGGATAATGCTAAAGCAGCTCTCATCACCCGGGGCCTGGCCGAAATAGCCCGGCTTGGTACATCCATGGGAGCGAACCCGCTGACCTTTTCCGGATTGACCGGTGTCGGTGATTTGATCGTCACATGTACAAGTTCTCACAGCAGAAACTGGCGTGCAGGTTATAAGCTCGGCAAAGGGTATGCGCTTGAAGAAGTGCTTGAGCAGATGGGCATGGTCGTAGAAGGAGTCCGCACAACGAAAGCGGCCTATCAGCTGGCGCTTGACCAAAAGGTGGACATGCCGATCACGACTGGAATTCATCAAGTGCTCTTTGAAGATGCTGCTCCGGGAGACGTCGTTGACCAATTGATGACGAGGATCCGCCGCCACGAGATGGAAGACTTAACGAATATTCTTGATGATAAGATGAATCACTGACACATCCCCGCCCCCGTGCATATAATACACAGAACCTAATGCACGAGGAGGTCAAGGATAGATGAGTGATTTTCAGAAGAATATTTTCGACCATTTAAAGAAGAAGGCAAACATCGACCCGGAAGATGTGTTTAAAGTTGCAAATTCTGTGCAAAATGCGGACTTCAGTGATGAGAAGACCGTCCGTCGCCTCGTACGACAGTTGGCGAAGGTCGCGAACAAGAACATCTCCAAGCAGAAAGAAGATAAGATTGTAGAAGCGATCACGAAGCAGAATATGCCTCTCGATATGAACACGTTAGGGAAATTTATGAAATAATTACGAACCCGTGGGCGCCTGAGGAGGCGGTCCTTCGATCGTATGCATAAGATAACACGCAGCAATCATTACACATGAGCTGGTTAGGGAATTATTTAGTCACCCGGAGCGGATAAACCGCTCCGGTTTTTTTTAGGAATGAAGATGTTTGGAAGCGCTACCTGTAAGGATGTAGGAGAAGTGTCCTGATTATGGTATAATACCAAAAGTTACAATTGTCGCTAGGAGGCGCGCCTATGTCTTTATCCATGTTAAAAATGTACATATCATTCGGTGGGATTATTTCCCTATTCCTTGCCGTGGGTTTGATTTATTTGAGCCGACATAAATTAAAGGGTGTAGTATCCGTCATCGTTGCCATATTCGCATACTTTTTTATGATCCTTGGCGGACTGATCATCTTCTATATTGTTCTGAGCGGGCCGACGGCGTGAAGGAGGGGCTGTAATGAAACAGAAAGCTATTGGTGCACTATCCGTTTTGGTTCTGCTTGTCCTTTCCGGTTGTCTTTATCCGGAATCCCGTTTAGAGAAGAACAAAATTCCGAACGATGCCCAGTTGCAAATGGTCCAGACGGCAGTGGACAGCTTTCAGGAGCAAAGCAGCGGTCTTCTCCCGATTAAAACAAAAGATCAGGAAACACCGGTCTTTCAGAAATATCCGATTGAGTTCCAGAAGCTGAAGGAACGGAATCTGATCGGAGAACTTCCGGGGACGTCTTTTGAGAATGGGGGGCATTATCAGTACGTGCTGATTCATCCGGAGACGGATCCTACGGTGAAGGTGCTTGACCTCAGGACAACGGAAACCGTACGTTCCGTTCAGGTGAAGGTGACGTTCTATCAGGAAAGTCACCGGTATCCTCCTTTTGGTGATTTTGTGGCCAAAGGAGTATATGAGATCGATCATGAGAAACTCGGTTTAAAGGAGCCGCCGAGTGTGGACAGCCCCTATTCGGAACATACACTTCCTCTTTATATAGATGAGCAGGGGAAGGTGTTTATAGACTATCGTAAAGACATATACAGCTTCATGCGGGACGAAGGAGCGGATTATAAGCCGGGCGATGACATTCGTTACCTTCTTACAGACCACGCTCCTTTCGTGCCCGCCTACTCCAAACCATATACCGTTGAAGACGGTGAACCTGTCTTCATGAATGAACAGCCGTCATAAATTCTTACCGCTTCCTGCATAAGGGAGCGGTTTTTTCATATGATTAAACGAAATCATCCTTAATGATATGTAACGGTCCGACGAAGTTATCAATCTATGATTTACCAAACGCTTCTCATTTTACTTCTCGAATTTGTGCATATTACGGTAGGGCGACGTCATAGAATTAGATTGTCTAGGCTTGTATGATGGTGAAATTTTATTTGGGAGGGGATCCTTTGGAAAAGGTTGATATCTTCAGTGATATTTCCAAACGGACGAATGGAGACATTTATTTAGGGGTCGTTGGGGCAGTGCGTACGGGTAAATCAACATTTATAAAGAAATTCATGGAGCTTGTAGTGCTTCCGAATATGGAAGATGAAGCGGAGCGTGAACGCGCTTTGGATGAGCTTCCGCAAAGTGCTGCAGGGAAAACGATTATGACTACAGAGCCGAAGTTCGTACCAAATCAGGCGGCAACGATTAATATCGATGACCACCTTGATATTCGTGTCCGTATGGTCGACTGTGTCGGCTATGCTGTGAACGGTGCAATCGGTTATGAAGATGAACATGGACCACGTATGATCCACACGCCATGGTATGAAGAAGCCATTCCTTTCCATGAAGCTGCGGAAATTGGGACGCAGAAGGTTATACAGGAGCATTCAACCATCGGAATTGTTGTGACCACGGATGGGACCATCGGTGAGATCAGCAGGCAGGATTACGTAGAAGCAGAAGAAAAAATTGTCGATGAACTAAGAGAAGTAGGCAAACCGTTTATCATGGTCGTCAACTCGGCGCAGCCTCATCATCCGAACACGGAGAAGCTGAGGGCAAACCTTTCTGAGAAATATGATATTCCTGTTCTTGCATTATCTGTAGAGAGTATGAGGGAACAGGATGTCCAAAGCGTCCTTCGTGAAGCGTTATTTGAGTTTCCTGTGCTTGAAGTAAATGTAAACCTTCCAAGCTGGGTCATGGTACTGGACAATAGGCACTGGCTGAGAAACAACCTTCAGGAAGCGATTGAAGAGACGGTTAAAGATATTAAGCGACTCCGTGATGTCGATACCGTCGTAGGTAACTTCGATCAGTATGAATATATTACAGGAGCACATATATCCGGTATGGATCTTGGAGAAGGAGTCGCAGAAATCGACCTTCAGGCCCCGGAACAGTTATACGATCAGGTGCTGAAGGAAATAGTCGGAGAGGAAATCCGCGGGAAAGATCATCTCCTTGAGATCATGCAGGACTTTTCTCATGCGAAGAGAGAGTATGACCAGGTCGCGGATGCTCTACAGATGGTCAAACAGACAGGCTATGGCATCGCTGCGCCAACCTTGGAGGATATGAGGCTTGATGAGCCTGAAATCATCCGTCAAGGATCAAGGTTCGGCGTTCGTCTCAAAGCAGTCGCTCCGTCGATTCATATGGTTAAAGTTGATGTCCAGTCCGAATTTTCCCCGATTATCGGAACCGAAAAACAAAGCGAAGAACTTGTAAGGTATTTAATGCAGGATTTCGAAGAGGACCCGCTTTCGATTTGGAATTCAGATATTTTCGGTCGTTCCCTGAGCTCTATTGTGAGGGAAGGTATTCAGGCTAAGCTCGCATTGATGCCTGAAAATGCAAGATATAAACTGCAGGAAACGCTGGAAAGAATCATTAATGAAGGCTCCGGCGGCATGATAGCGATCATACTTTAACGGCTCCGATGGGGCCGTTTTTAATTTTTTTTCGGAAAAAAATCTTTGATAGGAAGGAGTTTCTTCCATCGGCGTCGTATTTAGCAATGTAACAATATAAAAAATGGCTGAAAACCTTGATGTGACAGTGTTTAGAGGTTGTTGCTAGTAAAATCCATTTATGGTAATCCGCCCTTTAAGTGAGGGGTGATTCAGCTCTGAAATCGCATTGTTACGCGATTTTAAAAGGGTTGTCTATTGAATTTCAGAGAAAACTCGTTTATTATAAGGCATGTCATCAAAGAGATGACCGCTAAAATAAACATTTGAAGCGGCATTCCGTCGCTTTAATGAGTTTAACCTTCTTGGGAGGAGGTGAATATCATGAATAAAACAGATCTTATCAACGCAGTATCTGAAAAAGCAGATCTTTCTAAGAAAGACGCAACACAAGCTGTAGATTCTGTATTCGAATCTATCATGGATTCACTTAAAGATGGTGACAAAGTCCAGCTTATCGGATTTGGTAACTTTGAAGTTCGTGAGCGCGCGGCACGTAAAGGCCGTAACCCGCAAACTGGAGAAGAGATCGAAATCTCTGCTAGCAAAGTACCAGCTTTCAAACCTGGTAAAGCCCTTAAAGATGCAGTTAAATAAACAGCTACATAGGGCTTGAAGAAAGGGTGCATAAGCACCCTTTTTTCTTTTTATTCCGTTAGAAAAAGAAAAGGCTGTCCATAATGGAGATAAGAAAGGCATCTGGTCTCATCGCCCACAAGGTGGATGTTTTGACAAAGCCCCCCTTGTAAGAGATAGTATTGATAAAGAAGGAGGCGTGAACATGTCAGCACCAAACAATGATTTTTTCGTTATTAAAGCGTTGGAGGACGGTGTCAACGTCATCGGTTTAACACGCGGTACGGACACACGGTTCCATCACTCGGAAAAACTGGATAAGGGCGAAGTTATGATTGCCCAGTTTACAGAACATACATCAGCAGTGAAAGTGAGAGGGAAAGCTGTCATTCAGACAAGTCACGGAGAGATGACAAACGAAGCGGATTGACCCACTTGCGGCATACTATACATACAGATGACGGACGAATTTGTGCTATAATCAGATTCGGGTCAACATCGTTTCAGGAAGGGATCAGGTGATCACGTTGAATTCTGCAGATAACAATATAAAGGAACTCAAACAGAAAATCGCATCAAAGGTTCGGCATCCTTATTTGGTCCGCTTTATACCTGAACCTACCATCGATGAAGACAAACTTGTCATTCTTTCGTCCATCATGGATCACACAAACCTTTCTGAAGTAAAAAAAGAACAGTATATTATAACGACCATGCTCGTGCAGATCGCCCTTGATACGCACGATCTCGTCACATTATCGGAAGAGGATGATGACAGGGAAACTGTCAGAACGAGGCAGCTCACCGTGCTTGCGGGAGATTATTACAGCGGCCTGTATTACTACTTGTTGTCCCAACTCGATGATATCCCGATGATCCACACGCTTGCAGGAGCAATAAAGGAAATCAATGAGTGGAAGATGGAGCTATATTACAAGGACGTGGATTCTTTCCAAGAATTCCTTGAAAGTGTGAAGAAGATAGAGTCCCTGCTTATTCAAAGGGTTGCCTCGTATGTGCAGAAGACGGCAATCAATGATATGGCCGGCGACTGGCTCTTAGCCAAGAAGCTTATGGAAGAGAAGCGGAGTTACCAGGCAGGGAATTTTTCACCGCTCATGGACGTACTTACGAAGCGGCCCGGGTTGTTCGGAAGCAACAGCCAGGTACTCCTCAATTTAGAACAAATGCTGCAAAGTCATGTCCTGCGCTTGGAATCGGCTGTTTCCCAGTTGCCGATTCATTTTAACTGGTTGAAGGATTATGTACACACAGCAATTCATCATCAATTTAATCATCGAAAGACAGCGGAAGAGGGTTAGAACATGCAGCCACAAACGAAGGAAGAGCGTGTACACAACGTTTTTGAAAAAATTTACAATCAATATGACAGCATGAATTCCATCATTTCTTTCCAGCAGCACCGGCTATGGCGTAAAGATGTCATGCGAAGAATGAACGTGCGTCGGGGAGACTGTGTGTTGGACCTGTGCTGCGGCACGGGCGATTGGACAATGACACTCGCGGATGCGGTTGGTAAGGACGGGAAAGTGATCGGTCTTGACTTCAGCGAAAATATGCTTTCGGTCGGTATTAAGAAGAAGCTTGCGCGCCGGGTCAAACAGGTGGAATTTCAGCATGGTAATGCAATGGAACTTCCTTATGAGAACGATTCTTTTGACTTCGTGACCATAGGCTTCGGTCTTCGGAACGTTCCCGATTACCGACAGGTGTTAAAAGAAATGTACCGGGTCGTTAAGCCTGGTGGAAAGGTCGTCTGCTTGGAGACATCACAGCCGACCAATCCTGTGTTCAAAAGACTTTATTATTTTTACTTTGGTAACATCATGCCGATTTTCGGTAAGCTGTTTGCTAAAAGCTATCAGGAGTACAGCTGGCTTCACGAATCGGCGAAAGATTTTCCTGGTAAAGCAGAATTAAAGGCAATGTTTAAAGAAGTCGGATTTCATAACGTCAACGTAAAATCCTATACCGGCGGCGTCGCTGCCATGCATATGGGTCAAAAGCAAACTTAAGGATGAAGCGCAATGAAACTAGCAATGATTTACTCGTTTCTAAAAAATGATCTAGCAATCATGGAAGAGGCCGTCAATGATACGATCCAGTCAGACAATGACGTGTTAAGACAGGCTTCAAGCCAACTCCTGAAGGCGGGAGGCAAAAGGATCCGCCCTGTTTTCGTTCTTCTAGGTGGTAAGTTCGGCCACTATGATATCGAGCGGATGAAAGCAGTTGCGGTATCCTTGGAACTCATACATACTGCCTCCCTCGTCCATGATGACGTCATTGATGAAGCGGAGTTGAGGCGTGGGGAACCAACCATCAAAGCGCGCTGGGATAACCGCATCGCAATGTACACCGGTGATTACATTTTTGCGCGGTCTTTGGAGAATTTGTCCAAATTGAACAATCCTAGAGCACATCAAATTCTCGCCAAGACAATGGTGGAGCTGTGCCTTGGTGAAATTGAACAAATCAAGGATAAATATAACGTAGAGCAGAATACAAGGGTTTATCTGCGGCGTATCAAAAGGAAGACAGCCCTATTAATCGCAGCAAGCTGTCGGCTTGGAGCCATTGCTTCGGATGTAAAGCCCGAACAGGAAAAAGCTCTTTATGAATATGGATATAATGTTGGGATGTCTTATCAGATTATAGATGATGTTCTTGATTTTACAGCTTCCGAAGAGGAACTTGGAAAACCTGCCGGCAGTGATCTGCTTCAGGGAAATATCACATTGCCCGTACTGTTTTCCATGCAGGATCCAACCTTCAAGGATCAGCTGACTAAAGCCTTTCTTCAAAAAGAAGATGTAAATGAAGAGGAACTTCGTCCAATCATTCAAACAGTCCAGACAAACGGTTCCATTGAGCAGTCATTGGAAATAAGTGATCGCTATTTAAAGAAAGCCTATGAATCCTTGGCAAAACTGCCTGCAGGAAGAGCGAAACAAACATTGAAGGGAATCGCCAAGTATATTGGAAAAAGAAGGGCATGATCTATTGCCTTTCCCTTCATTGTTTGTTAGACTTTTTTATGGCACTTATTAAAAGCGCTTTCACATAATACATAAAGAGGTGTATGTCATGCAGAAGACTTTTTTGATGGTAAAACCAGACGGTGTACAACGAAATTTGATCGGTGACATTACGGCAAGGTTCGAAAGAAAAGGCTTTAAATTGGCAGGGGCAAAGCTGATGAAGATCCCCGCTGAATTGGCAGAAGAACATTACGGAGAACATAAGGAAAAACCATTCTTCGGCGAATTGGTTGATTTCATCACCTCAGGTCCTGTATTTGCAATGGTATGGGAAGGGGAGGACATTATCTTGACGGCACGTCAGATGATGGGTTCGACGAAGCCTTCAGAAGCAGCTCCTGGAACGATAAGAGGAGATTACGGTGTGATAGTAGGGAAAAATATTATCCACGGTTCTGATTCACCGGAAAGCGCACAGCGGGAAATCGGCTTGTTCTTCAAGGAAGAGGAAATCCTCTCCTATGACAAAGACATCTCAAATTGGGTATATGAATGAATACAAAAAAGCCGTCCTATACAGAGGTCGGCTTTTTTTATATTTAATCTGAGAACGATACCAGTGTTATTAAACAAGTGGAAAGTTCTGAATTCTTGAACATTTACAATCCCTTTTATGTAGAGTACCCTTAGGAAGAACCTATTGGCGAGGAGATTGGAAGAATGACCGATTACGAACAGTTTATTCAACAGATCAATCACAAGACCGGCATTGATTTATCATTATATAAGGAAGCGCAGATGAAAAGGCGCCTTACTTCACTAAGGGACAAACGGGGCCATTCATCGTTTCGTGCGTATTTTTCCAGTCTCGAGAAGGACGCGGCTCTCCTTGATGAATTCCTGGATCGAATGACCATTAACGTGTCTGAATTTTATCGTAACCGGACACGGTTTGAAGTATTGGAGAGAAAAGTTATTCCGTTTTTGTTGAAAAAGAAAAAAAAGCTTAAAATATGGAGTGCGGCCTGCTCCACGGGGGAAGAACCTTACACACTTGCTATGATTTTAGACAGGCATACATCGCTTTCTAATGTTTCGATTCTGGCGACAGATCTGGACCGCAACGCTCTTGCTAAGGCGAGGGATGGAAAGTATCATGAACGATCCCTCAAAGAAGTAGAGCCGGATATAAAAGAAAAGTACTTCACGAAGGAAGGTTCGGAGTACCTTGTTGATCAGGCGATAAAAAAATGTGTGACTTTTCGTAGTCACAATTTGCTGTCGGATTCGTATGAGGAAGGGTTTGACTTGATTGTGTGCCGGAATGTCCTTATATATTTTACCGAGGAAGCGAAGGAAAAGGTATATCATCGTTTCAGCAGATCACTAAACTCAGATGGAATCTTTTTTGTGGGCAGCACAGAACAGATCTTCTCTCCACAATCGTACGGATTTCAGGTGTACGATACGTTTTTCTATCAGAAACAGCAGTGATCCCGACAGAATAACCGTTCTTCCTCCTTGTTTTACGAATTTTTTCAAAAAATAAGCATTTTATTCGCCACAAACGCAGGACCATATGATATAGTAGTATCTAAAATTCATAACACTTACACGGTTTAACGTGCGAAAGTGAATAACAGGAGGTTTATAAATATATGCGCTACTTAACAGCAGGTGAATCACACGGAAAACAGTTGACGACAATCATAGAAGGAGTTCCATCCCACTTACCATTATTAAGAGAACAAATAGACGAATCCTTGATTCGCAGGCAGGGCGGATACGGCCGCGGAAAACGAATGCAGATTGAGAAAGATCTGGTAGAAGTAACAAGCGGTGTGCGTCATGGATACACGCTCGGTTCACCAATCACGCTCGTCGTACATAATGATGACTTCAAGCATTGGACGGATATCATGGGCGAGGACCCTCTTCCTGAAGACACGGGTAACATCCGCCGCACCGTTACTAAACCCCGTCCGGGTCATGCCGATTTGAACGGAGGCATGAAATATGGACACAGGGATATGCGAAACGTCCTGGAGAGATCTTCAGCCCGTGAAACAGCAGCGCGCGTTGCTGCAGGTGCTGTAGCTAAGGTGCTGCTGAAAGAACTTGGTATTGAGGTGACGGGTTATGTCCGTGAAATCGCTGGAATCGTAAGTGAAGTGGATGAAACGATGACCCTTGCTGAGCGTCGCGATATATCCGAAGCGTCCCCTGTCAGAACTTTTGATAAAGAAGCGGCTGAAAAGATGATGCAGGCGATCGATGAAGCGAAGAAGGAAGGGGACTCCATCGGCGGAGTGACGGAAGTGTATGTAGAAGGGATGCCTGCTGGAATCGGCTCTTACGTTCAATATGACCGTAAACTTGATGCGAAGATTGCTGGAAGCGTCATGAGTATCAATGCCTATAAAGGGGTGGAATTCGGAATCGGTTTTGAGGCTGCACGCCGTCCTGGAAGCCAGGTCCACGATGAAATACTCTGGAGTAAGGAAGAAGGGTACACACGTAGAACCAACCGTCTCGGAGGTTTTGAAGGCGGCATGACGACCGGAATGCCGATTGTAGTAAAAGGTGTCATGAAACCGATCCCTACTTTATATAAACCGCTTCAAAGTGTGGACATTGAAACAAAAGAACCGTTCAGCGCGAGCATTGAACGATCGGACTCCTGTGCGGTACCGGCTGCGTCCGTGGTCATGGAGCATGTGGTTGCATTCGAACTGGCAAAAGCAATTACGGAGGAATTCCCGTCCGACTATTTCCCACGATTGAAGCGGGCAGTCGATGACTATCGTAAAGAAGTAAGGAGTTTCTGATATGGCCACCATACGCATCCATTCCAGTACACATGTCTATGATGTAACGATAGAAGAAGGCATACGACATCGGATGACGACTCTCCTGGAGGGTGATTATTCCCAAGTTTTAATCATCACGGATGAAACCGTCGCCGGGAGGTATCTAGAGGAGGTTAAAAGAGCGGTGGGTTCGATCGGATCCGTACACACTGCTGTTGTACCCGCAGGTGAGGGCTCGAAAAGCATGGATCAGTACAGCTATCTCCTTGATAGATGCGTGGAAGCGAAACTGGACCGCCGTGCTCTTATCATTGCTCTCGGCGGGGGGATGATTGGTGATCTGGCGGGCTTTGTTGCCTCTACCTACCTAAGGGGAGTTCCTTATGTACAGATGCCGACAACCATTCTCGCCCATGACAGCAGCGTCGGTGGTAAAGTCGCGATCAATCACCCGCAGGGAAAGAATTTGATCGGCAGCTTTTACAGCCCCGTACACGTCATTTATGATCTGGAAACTCTTACAACACTGCCGGAGAAAGAGATCCGCTCCGGGTATGGAGAAGTAATTAAACACGCTTTTCTCAGCGATGCAGCATGGGTGGAGGAAGTGCTTGAAACAAATGTGTCCCGCCTCTCTTCAGCTCAGCTTCAAACAGATTTAAAAAAAGGCATACGCGTCAAAGCGTCCATCGTTGAGCAGGATGAAAAAGAAGCCGGCGTTCGGAAATATCTCAACTTGGGTCACACCTTGGCTCATGCAGTGGAATCGGAACTTGGTTATGGAGAAGTGACACACGGTGAGGCGGTAGCGATAGGATTATCCTTCGCTTTTCGATTAAGCAGCAAGGTACTTGGTTCTGATTTACCGGAAAAAGAATATGTAAACTGGCTCAACGCAAATGGTTACCCCCTTTCTATCCTGAAAACGCTGAATAGTGACAGGCTTGTCCATCGCATGAAATGGGATAAAAAGACAGTACACCAGCACATTAATTTTGTGCTTCTTGATTCCATCGGTCAACCGGTAGTCCAACAAGTGGATGACGAGGTAATCATGGATGCTTTGAGATGTTGGATGAATGAGGTGATTGGAAATGAATAGAGGTGTTCGCGGCGCGACGACCGTGTTGAAAAACGAATCGGGAGAAATTATTGAGCGAGCAGCGGAATTAATGATAGACATCGTATCTTCAAACGATATAGCACCAGAGGATGTCACTTCCGTCTATTTCACCGTAACAGATGATATTGACGCCGTATTTCCGGCAAAGGCTCTTCGACGTTTGGACGGATGGACGTACGTTCCTGTCATGTGCATGAGAGAGATTCCCGTGCCGGGAAGTCTTGAGAAGTGCATTCGTGTGATGGTGACGGTGGAGACGGAGCGGACCCAGCAGGAGATCCGGCATATCTACCACTATGAAGCAAAGCAGCTGAGACCAGATTTGAAGAGTACGGAGGAGTGATTGTATGAAGGCAAAAGAAATATTGAAAACCATGAAACCATATACACCGGGAAAAGGGATTGAAGAAGTAAAGAAAGAGTACGGACTCGAACGAATCGTAAAGCTCGCTTCCAATGAGAATCCATTTGGATTTTCTCCAAAAGTGGAAAAAGAGCTCCCGAAGCTTATCTCCGGTTTAGAGATTTATCCGGATGGTTACGGGGCGGAAATCCGTCGAAAACTTGCTTCGTTTCTCGCGGTCAATGAGAAACAACTGATTTTCGGGAATGGTTCGGATGAGATTGTCCAAATCATCTGCCGTACATTCCTTGAATCCGGAGCGAATACGGTCATGGCGGCTCCTACGTTCCCTCAGTACCGTCATAATGCTTTAATAGAAGGAGCCGAAGTAAGAGAAGTTCCTCTTGTAGACGGTCATCATGACCTGGATCGCATGCTTGAAGAGGTGGATGAACAAACGAGAGTATTATGGATCTGTACTCCGAACAATCCTACAGGTGTACATATTGTAAAAGATCAGATGGAAGCCCTTCTTGAAAAATGTCCGGATCATGTTTTGGTCGTCATTGATGAAGCCTACTTTGAATATATGGATGCTGCAGATGCGTTCGACTCTATTAGCGCGCTCGATCGTTTCCCCAACACTATAATATTACGTACTTTCTCTAAAGCATACGGCCTGGCCGGCTTAAGGATCGGGTACGGTGTGGCACACCCGGACATTATCCGCAGTCTGGAACCGGCAAGGGAACCGTTTAATACCTCCACCGTGGCCCAGGCGGCTGCGATCATCGCTCTGGATGATCAGAAGTTCATTCAGGAAACGGTTGAGGAGAACAGGAAGAACAAACAAATTCTAAAAGAATTCTGTGAGGAAGTCGGGCTGTCCTATTATGATACTCAGGCAAACTTCCTGTTGATCCACCTTCCTTGCAGTGGTGATGAAATGTTCGAACATCTGCTGACGAAAGGGTTCATAGTCCGGTCCGGAGAAGCGCTTGGTCTTCCTAATACCATCCGTCTGACCATTGGTAAAGAAGAAGATATGGAAGAAGTTCAGAAAGCGATCAAAGAGAAACTGACCGCCGGGGAAGTTTGATATGAAACAGAAAGTACTGATTGTCGGCCTGGGCCTGATCGGTGGATCCCTCGCCATGAATATTTCGAAGAAAGAGGATGTCTTCTTAATAGGAGTGGACGGGGATGAAGCCACCTTAAATATGGCTCTGAAACAAGGGGTCATCCATCAAGCTTCTTCCGATTTTAAGAAAGCAGCCATAGAGGCGGATGTATGTGTGCTCGCGACCCCTATTTCCGTGACAATAAATTACCTTCAACAATTGAATGATATACAACTGAAAAAAAGGCTGTTAGTGACAGACGTCTCTTCCGTAAAGAATCAAGTGCTGGCAGCGGCAAATGAGCTGAACCATCCGCTCCTCTCTTTTGTTGGAGGGCATCCGATGGCGGGCTCCCACAAGCAGGGGTACACAGCCGCTAAACCGCACTTATTTGAAAATGCGATATACGTCCTTACGCCTTCCGTTCACGCTACGGAGGAAGAAGCGGAGCGTTTAATCGATTTATTCTCTGAGACACAGGCGCGCTTTTTAACATTTTCAACAGAGGAACATGATGAAATGACCGCAGTCATTTCTCATTTTCCCCACCTGATCGCTTCTTCGCTCGTACATCAGGCGAGAAATTGGCAGGAGAAACACCCATTTCTTGAGCAGCTGGCTGCTGGGGGCTTCAAAGACATTACGCGGATCGCTTCCAGCAACCCGAAGCTTTGGCAGGATATTTTCTTTCAAAACCGAACCCTGCTGCTCGCGATGCTTGACGATTGGATTCAGGAGATGAAAAAGGTTCGGAACTACTTAGCAGACGAAGAGAAAGAAGAAACATACCGCTATCTATTTGATGCTAAGCAGTTTCGGGATGGTCTGCCTGTGCGTGAAAAAGGAGCAATTCCGTCCTTTTACGATATCTATGTCGATATCCATGACCGGCCTGGAGCTATCTATCATGTGATCGGTCTGCTTGCCCAGCATGCGATCAGCATCAAGAACATTCAAATTCTTGAAATTAGAGAAGGTATCACCGGTGTTTTGCGGATAAGTTTCGCTACAAGCCGGGAGCAGCTTGAAAGTAAAGAAATATTAGATAAGCAGTATGAAGTCATGATTCAGCAGTGAAGGAGGAAATCAATGTCTGACATCCAATTACAACCGACGGATAAGAAAATTATCGGAGAATTAAATGTCCCCGGCGATAAGTCCATTTCCCACCGTTCTGTTATATTTGCTTCGCTCGCCGAGGGCACATCGAAAATCACTAATTTCCTGACAGGGGAGGACTGTCTGCGCACGGTGCAGGCATTTCGTGATATGGGAGTAGAGATTGAGCAGGACGATGATTCTTTGACGATCCATGGAAAAGGAATCGCAGCGTTGCAGGAGCCGGTCGTTCCGATCAACTTTGGCAATTCCGGCACAACTGCAAGATTGATGAGCGGCGTTCTTGCAGGACTTTCGTTCTTCACGACGGCGTTTGGAGATGAGTCTCTTTCCAAACGTCCGATGGATCGTGTCGCTGTTCCTCTGCGCAAAATGGGAGCCAGGATCAGCGGAAGGAATAAGGGAGGCCTTCTCCCACTTGCTTTTGATGGAACGTCCCTGCAAGGATATGATCATAAGCTCACCGTTAAGAGTGCACAGGTTAAATCCGCCCTCCTGCTTGCCGGCATGCTTGCAGATGGGAAGACTACGGTGACGGAAATTGGCGAAACAAGGAATCATACGGAAATGCTGCTTCCGGAGTTTGGTGTCGATGTAGAGGTGGATGGCCGTACAATCAGCATTACTGGAAACCAGCAGCCAACAGCTGCTGATGTTAAGGTGCCCGGGGACATCTCTTCTGCTGCATTCTTCATTGTAGCAGCTGCCCTTCTGCCCGGCAGTGATCTCGTCATAAAGAATGTAGGCTTAAACAATACTAGAAACGGCATTGTTCAAACCATGCAGCAAATGGGGGCGGACATTCGGGCGGATGTCCACACGCATATCGGTAAAGAGCCTGTTGGTGATGTCTACATCAAAGGAGGTTCGCTGAAGGGTATAGAACTCGGTGGACAGCTTATCCCTAATGTTATTGACGAGATTCCGATTATTGCACTCGCGGCTACACAGGCGGAGGGTACAACCATCATTAAGGATGCAGAAGAGCTTCGCTTTAAGGAGACGGACAGAATATCAGCCGTTGCTGATACGTTGAATACTCTGGGGGCTGATGTTGAGACGACGGAAGACGGATTGATCATCCATGGAAAAGGGAAATTATCCGGGGGAGTGATTCATTCTTACGGGGACCACAGAATTGGAATGATGGGGGCTGTCGCATCTCTTGTAAGTGAACAGGCGGTCACTATTCAGGATAAAGACTGCATCAATATATCATACCCGAATTTCTTTGACCATTTAAATCAGTCGCTTAAGTAAATTAACTTCATAGTTTTGATATAGCTCTCATACGATATAAAAAGCCTAGTTGGAGGTTTGAATCGTATGGGAGCTTATTGGTTTAGCGGATACGTAAAAAGGGCGAAAGGTCCGCCTGAACAAGAGGAGTGGGCAGTGAATCAAGCGAATTTCACAAAGAACCGTACAGGTCCCCTATCTTATCGACAATTGGATGTAAAGGACTTTCTTATCACCCCCGGCCGTGTACGGATCGACAGAAAAGAACGAATCGAGACGTCCAGCAGTCCTTATGCCACCGCAGAATCTTACATAAAAAGAGGCTGCACGCTTTTACTCACACAGCACCTAGTGACTAGCTTACGTCACTACAAAGTACAATATGAACAGTTTTTAAAGAAACTAAGGAAGCTTCCTGTAAATTTCATGGTGCTCCCGGTCGTTCCGGTAAAGCTTTTGCGTCCAGAGGTCATCCGCTTTTTCTCTAGAAAAGGCAGCCCCTTTTTATGTATCAGAATCAAGTCGAGAGAAGAGTTGCTTGACGTGTGTTGGGAATGGATTGTGCAAGCGCAGAGTTACAGACGGATGCCGCTATCATTAATGGTCGAAGAAGGCCGAGATGCGTCGAATTTCTATGAGGAATTGTGGTCTTCACTTACAAGACAATATGGTATGATTAAATTAACAGATATCCCGGATGGAGAAGAAGTTTCCGTACAAAACCTTAGAGACAGCGGTATTTACCCGCTCAGGGGGGATCTATTGTCCGGAGCAAGCGCAGATTACAATCTTTATTATAGGAAATCAGTCCAAACGTTTGATGATGACGATGATTTCCGATATCATGATTCTGTTCCGGATGTTACAGTTATGAACGGAAGTGTGGTGCAGGTGCAGCAGAACATTGTACCCCACACGCCCGGTACCCATATAAAAGTGAAGATTCACAAGCATTTTGTTTGAGATGGAAAGGATGTCATCATGGAGGAAATACAAAAAGCAATCCGTCAAATGGAAGCGCATAAGACGGAAGACGCGATAAAGACACTGACCAACTACCTGCCGGAAGCGGATGAGGAGGAACGCTTCACCATTGCAGAGCTTTACATGCAGTGGGGAATGCTTGAAGAGGCCAAACTGGTCCTTCATGAACTCATTCAGCGCTATCCGAAAGAACTAGAACTGAAAGTGATGATGGCGGAGATCCATATCGACCTCGAGGAAGACGATGAGGCAATAGAAATTCTGAATCAATTCGGCCCGGAGGATGAAGACTATTTACAAGCGTTAGTACAGCTGGCGGATCTTTATCAGGCGCAGGGACTATTTGAAGTAGCCGAGCAGAAGCTTCTGGCTGCCAAACAAGTGGAACCCAACTCGGCAATCATTGATTTTGCTCTTGGTGAATTGGCCTTTTCAAACGGTGAATACTCCAAGTGTATCCCCTATTACGAAAATGCCATGCATCATCAGCCTGTCATAGGGGACATTGAAGTCGCCACAAGATTGGCAGAAGCCTATGCAGCGAACGGTGAATTTGAACAGTCTCTGGAATTTTTCCAACAGGTGGAAGAAGACAACCCTGATGTAATGTTCCGCTACGGGTTTGTAGCCTTTCAGGCGAACCGAAACGACATTGCGATCCACGTCTGGGAAGAATTGATTGAAAAAGACGCTTATTTCCAGTCGGTCTATCCGCTGCTCGCCCAAGCCTACGAAGCAGAAGGAATGCCTGCTGAGGCACTGGAAATGGCTAAAAAAGGTCTGGCTAAGGATGAATTCAACAAGGAACTCTACCACTTGGCAGGCACATTGTCCCATCGTCAGGGAAATAAGGAAGAGGGCTATAAATGGGTGAGAGAGGCCGTCGCTCTCGACCCAGGATATAAAGAAGCGGTTTTATTCTTAATCGAGAACTATAAAGCCGACGGTGATTATGAAAATATTATTGATTTAATCAATGAATTGATTGCGCTCGGAGAAGAAGACCCGAACTATCTATGGGAATTGGCACAAGCATATGAAGAGGAAGAACGGTTTGAAGATGCCTATGAACAATACAACCAAGCCTATCCTTCCCTTAAAGAAGACACGGACTTTTTGAAGGCTTATGGATACTTTCTTGTGGAAGACGGGAAAATGGAAGAAGGAAAGAACGTATTGGAAGAATACCTCAAGCACGATCCTGCTGATACAGAGATGGAAGATTTCGTGGAGCGGTTAAAGGAACGATAACAAGATGGATTAATAAAGCGCAGGAGGGGCGCCTATGCAAACACCGATTTCTGTGGATGAGAAAAAAGATTTTGTCCGCTGGTTTTTGAACCACTTTCAATTGAAAAAGAGAGAAAGCGTCTGGATTCTGAATTATTTGATGAACCATGAGTCTCTTTTATCCAGTGTCCATTTCGTCCAGGAAGTGAAGTTTTGCCCCCGTGGGATGGAGATCAGTGCTCAAGGTGTGTCGGACCCGCCTTTCCGTTTTTATAAAGGTCAGGTGATGACGAACGATGCCGAGAAATCTTTTCATGACCTCAGGATGAATCAGGGAGAGCCTGTCTACATTCAAATGAATTTCGAGAATGCTCAGCAATGCTCTAAGTATGCGCTGGTTCTAGAAGAGAATCCGTACCTTCCGAAAGATTACTATTTAAACGACCGTGATAAGAACGAAGCGGAACAGCTGCTGTCCTTGAGCCTGCTCAACTACCGCAGAAAAAGTATTGAGCATCGCATTGACCAGGCGTTGATCGCAGGGGAGAGAGAAACCTTTCAGGAATTGTGTGTAAAACTGGAACAGGTGAAGCAGGATTTAAATACATTTATATGAAGGAAAGAGGGGGAGCTGCACCGGCTGCCCCTCTTTTTTTGCTTGGATCGGAACTTCCATATGATTCTGAAAAATGAATGCGCTTGCGCTTTCCAGGATGTATAGTAAAATAGAGGAAAAGATACATAGTATTAGGAAAGGGAATGAATGATGCGCTGGACAAAAGCAGATACTACTCAATACTTACCGGAAAAGCAGTACATCGACACCGTCCTTATTCCATTGATTCCATTTGACCCGTCTTCGGACGGATCGATGACGGAGCAGGCTTTTCGCAGGGAGCTTACCCAACTGTTTACAAACTTCATAGAGAAAGAATACCACGGGCGGATCTTTCTTGCTCCCGACTATCATTACTTAAGCAATACCCATGAAACCGAGTGGGAGCGCCTGAATCAATGGATAAGTCATTTTAATACACAGCCATTCCAACATGTTTTCCTGTTTACATTTGATAGTAAATGGAGAAAATATGAGGCGAAGCTTAATGGAAAGCTGCTCTGGATTCCTGGAATGAAAGAGGGCGACATCCAATCGAAAGAAACGCAGTCCTTTGTTAGGGAACAAGCCCGTCAGATCAATGAATTAATCCAATATGACTGGCAATTATGAAAAGTTTGACTAGACTGGATATTTTATTGACCGGGCTATAAGATTGCGCTATCATTGGAAATGTCAGTAAAACGGTGTGGAAAATCCATGTTGCATGGATGAAAAGAGGGGGGAAAGGAATGAGTGATAAGAAACGGGTATCCCGTCGTCAGTTTCTCAACTATACATTGACAGGTGTAGGCGGTTTCATGGCGGCAGGAATGCTGGCACCGATGGTGCGGTTCGCCATCGATCCTGTGCTGAAGACGAAAGAAAGCGGCGACTTCATCTCCGTTGCTTCCGTCGATGATATCACGAATGAACCGCAGCGTTTCGAATGGTCTATTGACCAAGTGGACGCCTGGTATGAATCAGAAGTACAAAAAACCGCATGGGTGTACAGAGACGGAAACGATGAAATAATAGCGCTTTCTCCAATTTGTACGCACCTTGGCTGTACGGTGGATTGGGCTTCCAACGAACAATATCCGAAAGAATTTTATTGTCCGTGCCACGGTGGACGATATACAAAGGATGGCGTCAATGTGCCCGGCACACCACCAACTGCTCCACTCCCAATGTTTGAACACAAAGTGGAAGAGGGCATGCTCTACTTGGGCGAAGCAAAAGACAGAGGGGGTTCATAATCATGCTGCAGAAAATTTATGATTGGGTGGACGAGCGTGTTGATGTAACCCCGTTGTGGAGAGACATTGCCGACCATGAAGTACCCGAACACGTTAACCCGGCCCATCACTTTTCAGCTTTTGTTTATTGTTTCGGCGGTCTGACATTCTTCATTACCGTCATTCAAATTTTATCTGGAATGTTCCTGACGATGTATTATGTTCCCGATATCGAGAATGCCTGGAAATCCGTATACTATCTTCAGCGTGAAGTTGCATACGGGCAGATTGTCCGCGGTATGCACCACTGGGGTGCGAGCCTTGTCATCGTCATGCTGTTTTTACATACGCTGCGGGTTTTCTTCCAAGGAGCATACAAAAAACCGCGTGAGTTGAACTGGGTAATTGGTGTACTCTTGTTCTTCGTCATGCTTGGCCTCGGCTTTACCGGATATCTGCTTCCATGGGATAACAAAGCGTACTTCGCAACACAGGTTGGATTGGAAATCGCTGCAGCAACACCATTCATCGGAGATCAAATCCGCACACTGCTAGCGGGAGATCCGGACATCGTCGGTGCCCAAACGCTTACACGATTCTTCGCGATTCACGTATTCTTCCTTCCTGCAGCTTTATTCGGATTAATGGCCTTCCACTTCATTTTAATCCGGAAACAAGGTATTTCAGGGCCACTATAAACGTTTTTTATTAAAAAGGAGGGATAGCTGTGCATAGGGGAAAAGGGATGAAGTTTGTCGGTGATTCACGTGTCACTGCCGAGAAGAAAGCCAACCTGCCTAAAGATTATTCCGAGTATCCCGGTCGTACGGAAGCTTTCTGGCCGAACTTCCTTTTAAAGGAATGGCTCGTCGGATCCGTCTTCCTTATCGGCTTTTTGATATTGACGGCTGCTCACCCGTCACCGCTCGAGCAGCAGGCAGACCCGAACAACGCTGGTTATATTCCTCTGCCTGACTGGTATTTCCTGTTTTTATACCAATTCTTGAAGTATCAGTACGCAGGCGGAGATTATATTGTGATTGGAGCAATCGTCATACCCGGTCTTGCTTTCGGAGCACTGCTCCTCGCGCCATTTCTTGACCGCGGACCTGAACGTCGTCCACATAAACGCCCGATCGCTGTCGGGCTGATGCTCATCGGATTCATTGCTACGTTCTGGCTGACATATGAATCTGTTACGCATGCCGATTACGAGATGCGTGCGGAGAAATATGGTGTTAATATAGAAGCAGTCGAGTCAACGATTGACAAAGCAGATCCGGGCTATGCCGTGTACGAAGCGAACTGCCTGAGCTGTCACGGAGACGCGCTTCAAGGGCAGGGGAACTACCCTTCCCTCATTGATGCGGAGCTGACGGTGGATCAGGTGAAAGACATCGCCGTTAACGGTAAAGGCGAAATGCCTGCTGGTATTTTCGGCGGCACGGATGAAGAACTGCAGCAGCTCGCTGAGTTTGTCGTTTCTGCCGGTTCCGGTGAAGGCGGCGGATCGGAGGAAGAAGGATCTGCTGAAGAAGATGCAGCGGAGTCGGAGGAAGGTGCGGATGACGCTTCTGAAGAAGAAGGATCCGCTGATTCTGAAGAGGCTGCAGAGGAAGAATCATAACTAAAGAACCGATCTTTTCGCCGCGCTTATATAAGCGCGGCTTCATCTATGTAAGGAGGCACCACGAACATGAGAAGTCTTATTTCCTATGTATTAACGAGTCGTTCTTTTCTTATCCTTTTATTTGTAGTTAATTTATTCGGAACGATTTATGGATTTATTTGGTACGAACCACAGTTGTCCATCACGGAACCTAAGTTCCTGCTTTTCGTTCCTGACAGTCCTACAGCAAGTATGTTCTTTACCATTTTTCTTGGGTTTTATCTTTTCGGGCGAAACGTCCCGTATATAGAGGCCCTCGCGCTTATTACCTTAATGAAGTACGGCGTCTGGGCTGTCATCATGAATATACTGACGATGATGGAATATGGTTCCCTGCCGTGGACGGGATATATGTTGATCATTTCTCACAGCGCTATGGCTGTTCAGGGAGTTCTGTATGCCCCGTATTACGCAATTCAGCTCAGACACCTGGCTTTCGCCGCCGTGTGGACACTCCATAATGACGTCATTGATTATGTTTTTGAACAAATGCCGATTTATCCGGCAATTGTCGAACATATGAATGAAATTGGCTATTTTACGTTTTGGCTGAGCATTTTGTGCATAACACTCGCATACATACTGACGCAAAGGCATAAACCAACGGTCTAAAAAGCTCTTCTCTCACATACGTTTTAATTAAGACTTCAGTGGGAGGGGAGAGCTGGATGGGACGGGCATGGAGCATAATATTAATCGCTTCCCTTATCTTTTTATTTCCGGTAGCTGTTCATGGAGAGAAAACGGTGGATCTTTCTGTTTCTTTAGACGGTTTTGTGGAGCAGTATGAACGGTTAGTCTACGACGGGAAAGAGGAGCTTGCAGAAGAGCTCTTGTATAACCGTTTCGCTGATATGGAAAACTATATGGAGACAAGATCTATGGAAGAACAGTTCGTTTGGTCCACAGTCCTGAATCGCGTTAACAAAAGGATGTCCGCTGAGGAACTGAAAACGATCGTTAAAGCTTTTGAAACCCTCTCTTCCCAAAAGTCCGGATCTGATATGGATATGATGGAAGAACTTCATTCGTTTGCAGATCGTGCTTCAGACCTGAATATTCCGGCAGCCGTCCTTACGTATGAATGGGAAATGCACCGTCCTTATTACGAAGAGATCCTGGGGCAGGAGTCCGTCTCCATCATTACCAACAGCTTGAGCAGTATGACAGGTGGGAGTATGTCGGCAAGGGAGAAGCTGTTGGCTGAGCTTAACTATATAAAAGCAGAGTCTCACAAAGAAGACGGGTTCATGCTTGCGATTGGCGTTGTCGGCGGATCGATCCTTGTCACCTTAACCTATGTCGCCATTCGGAAACACCCCTCACGTTCAAAAAATAGACACAACCTTAGAAGGCAAAACAGTTGATTTTGTCCGACATTTTGACTAAAATTGACCTAAGCTAATACATCCAAGATGGAGGAGTGAACCATGAGTTTTCTCATTTATTTCGCCCTGATTCTGATCATTCCGATCTGGGCCCAGTCTAAAGTTAAAAGTACGTACAAAAAATACTCAAAAGTACCGACATCATCCGCTATGTCCGGAGCAGAAGTCGCACGAAAGATATTAGATGACAACGGTTTGTATAATGTCGCTGTCGAAGAAGTACGTGGACAGCTGACAGACCATTATGATCCACGTTCGAAAGTTATCCGTCTGTCCACAGATAATTTTCATGGACGTTCCGCTGCAGGCGCTGCTGTTGCCGCTCACGAAGTAGGGCATGCCATCCAGGACGCTCAGGATTACGCGTTCCTGCGTTTCAGAAGCGCGCTTGTACCTGTGGCGAGTTTCGGTTCCAACATCTCCATCTTCTTAATTATCGGTGGTTTTCTTCTTGGTATGATGCAGCTTGCTGTTGTGGGGATCATCTTCTTCGCAGCTGCCGTGTTGTTCCAATTGGTCACGCTGCCGGTCGAATTTGACGCATCAAATAGAGCGATGAGTCAACTCGTTTCCACCGGCATTATCCGTAATGATGAAGAACGGAAGACGAAGAAAGTATTGAATGCTGCTGCGATGACTTACGTCGCTGCTGCACTGGTCGCACTCGCTGAATTGCTGCGATTCGTCTTCATGTTCGTAGGTATGAACGAAGAATAAAACGAACCCCCTCGGATCCCGAGGGGGTTTTTTGTGTTTTTATTCAATAGGATTTTTATTCTCATCCAAGGTGAATCCTTCTCCCATGACATCGTGTACATGATTGACTGCGACGAAGGCGTGCGGATCAATGTGGTCTATGATTGATTTCAACCGTACGATTTCGTTTTTGGCAATGACGCAGTACAGGACATCGCGCTTGGCGCCAGAGAATGAACCCCGGCCTTCCAGTACCGTTACACCTCTGTCCATTTCTTCCATGACACGTTTCGATATTTCCTCGCTTTTCTCGGAAATAATGGTCGTCCCTCTTGCAGCATAGGCACCTTCCTGGATGAAATCAATGACCCTGGCACCTATGAACACGGCCAGTAGAGTGTACATGCCGCGGATATGGTCCAGGTAAGTAAGGATCGAGACAAGGATGACGACCGCGTCGAAGGCGAACATTGCCCGTCCCATACTCCAGCCGAAATATTTATTAATCAGGCGGGCAATGATATCCACCCCTCCGGTCGTTCCCCCGTATCGAAAGATGATTCCGAGCCCAATTCCTATGAAAACCCCTGCAAATAAAGCCGCAAGTGTCATATCAGACGATAAAGGGATATCGATCATATACAATTGGGAAATTTTAATGAAGACGGATACAGCGACGATACCGATTAAAGAGTAGTAAAACGTGACTCTCCCCAAGCTCTTCCAACCAATGATAAGGACTGGAATGTTGAGCACAATATTCATGACGGCCGGGTCCCAATTAAACAGATAAAGAAGGAGCAGAGTAATCCCTGTGAAACCACCTTCTCCAAGCTGATTCTGAATATTAAAGTGGACCAGCCCAAATGAGAAAACAGCGGAACCGATCAAAATAAACAGGATGTTCTTCAAGCGCAAACCGAAAACTTTCAAACGACCACCTCCATAAAATCTGTCCATTTTCCATTATAGTTATAGTGTCGACAGCCGGCAATAGTGTATGGTCTTGTAGAAAAGCTAAATGATTTGTCAAAAGCCGTCCTATTGGCTAACATTTAGAGAGAGTTTATACTAGAAAAGAGGGGTTTCATGGGCAATTACACGACGAATGATATTCAGGAACGTGTGGACCGTTACATATCGCAATTCAAAGAGGGCTATTTTTCGCCGCTTGCTCTTCAGGCACGATTAACGGAAGAGGTCGGAGAGATGGCGAGGGAGATTAACCACAGGTACGGAGAAAAGCCAAAAAAAGAGACGGAAGCGGATAAAGCACTGGAAGAAGAGCTTGGAGATGTACTTTTCGTATTGACTTGCTTCGCCAACTCTCTAGATATGGATTTGTCAGAAGCGTTTGAACGATCCATGAGTAAAATCGAGACGAGAGACAAAGATAGATGGACAAGAAAAGAAGGGAGTTCTGGACATGAATGAAATCAAAGTAATCGTTGCAGGACCGCGTGGCAAGATGGGGAAAGAAGCTTTGCAAATGATTGAAAAAGAGGAATCGCTCATCCTTGCTGCCTGTATCGATCGTAAGAATGACGGCATGCGGGTAAAAGAGATTAAAGGACTGACTGAATCGGAAGCGCTTATTTACACCGATGCGGCCGTCTGCCTCGCAGAAACAGATGCGGACGTACTTGTGGATCTGACAACGCCTGAAAACGGGTATAAGCACACGAAGCTGGCGCTGGAGAACGGTGTACGTCCGGTTGTAGGAACAACAGGCTTCACGGAAGAGGAGCTCCGCGAACTTACGGCGCTTGCAGAAAAGAATAAAATTGGTGCGGTCATCGCTCCAAACTTTGCCATTGGAGCAGTTTTGATGATGCAGTTCTCTAAATGGGCGGCCAAATATTTCCCTGATGTGGAAATTATCGAAAAGCACCATGATCAAAAACTTGATGCACCTTCAGGGACGGCATTGAAAACGGCGGAGCTCATTAAAGAAGTGAGAGAGGCTCACAAACAGGGACATCCGGAAGAAAAGGAAACGCTGCCTGGTGCCAGAGGAGCAGATGTTGAAGGTATGAGGATACATAGTATGCGCCTGCCGGGCCTTGTGGCGCATCAGGAGGTGACTTTTGGAGGGCTTGGAGAGACGCTTACCGTCAAGCATGATTCCATACATCGGGAATCTTTCATGAGTGGTGTTAAACTTGCCTCCGAAAAGGTAATGGACCTGGATATGCTTGTGTACGGTTTAGAGCATTTACTTGACTGAAGAGAGGGAGAAGGACAGATGAAAATCGCGTTGATCGCTCACGACAAGAAAAAGAAAGATATTATAGAGTTTGCGGACCGATACAAAGAGGTTTTAAAGAAACATGATCTTTATGCGACAGGGACGACCGGGATGCAGATCCATAGTGAAACAGGACTTGAAATTACACGTTTCCAGTCCGGACCCCTTGGTGGCGACCAGCAGATCGGTGCGAAAATTGCGGATGAAGACATGCATATGGTTTTGTTTTTCCGCGACCCTTTGACAGCTCAGCCGCATGAACCGGATATAAGCGCTCTTCTACGTCTTTGTGATGTTCACCAAATTCCCGTAGCAACGAACCGGGCAGGGGCAGACATTATGATCCGTGCGCTCGACCATGAAGACTTTGAGTGGAAAAGCATCATAGAACACAACAGAAAACAGGAGTGAGCAGGTAATGGCTAAAATAGGAATCACATGTTATCCCACGGTTGGTGGCTCGGGGGTAATTGCGACAGAGTTAGGTAAACTTCTGGCAGAAGAAGGCCATGAAATCCATTTTGTCGCATCTCAGGTCCCCTTCCGGCTGAACAGGGTGTATCCCAATATTTACTACCACGAGGTGGAGGTCAGTAATTATCCCGTTTTTCAACATCCACCCTATGATTTAGCGCTGGCTGCCAAAATGGCCGATGTTATAAACAGGGAAGAATTGGATATCCTTCACGTTCATTATGCCATGCCGCATGCCATTTGTGCTATTTTAGCCAAACAAATGTGTCAACGGGATGTTAAGATTATTACCACGCTGCATGGAACGGATATTACGGTACTCGGTATTGATTCCGCTTTAAAACAGATGATTAAATTTGGTATTGAAGCGTCCGATCGAGTAACAGCCGTCTCCCACAGCCTTGTGGAGCAAACGAAAGAAATGATTCAGACAGACCGTAATATCGACGTCATCTATAACTTCGTAGATGAACGGGAATATCATAGAAAAGACAATTTCGGCTTGAGAGAACAGTATGGGATTAAAGAAGATGAGTCCGTTCTCATTCACATCTCAAACTTTAGAAAAGTCAAACGTGTACAGGATGTCATACACACCTTTGCTGAAGTGGCAGCGGAACGTCCGGCTAAACTCCTTCTTGTAGGGGACGGTCCCGAGTATTCCGACTGTCACCAGCTCGTCAGAGAGTATGAATTGGAAGAACAGGTCCTTTTCCTTGGAAAACAGGATAACGTCAGTGACCTGCTTTCCATTTCCGACCTTAAATTGCTCCTGTCAGAAAAAGAAAGTTTCGGGCTTGTTCTTTTGGAAGCGATGGCGTGCGGGGTACCTTGCATCGGTACCAACGTCGGGGGTATACCGGAAGTGATCACCCATGGTGAAGCCGGCTATGTGACGGAACTTGGAAATATCGAGCAGATCGCGCACTTCGCCAACAGAATTCTGGAAGACCGCGAGCTTCATCGATCCATGTCAAAGGAAGCAAAGCGGCTGGCTCAAGAGAAGTTTGCAACGAAAACGATACTTAGACAGTACGAAAACCTCTATGAACAGGTGTTGAAGGATGAGTAGGAATTCTATTTTCCGTGAGGCATTCGAGGTTTTGGCTGAAATAGAAGCGGCTGGAGGAGAAGCCTATGTCGTTGGAGGCGCAGTCAGGGACTATTTGAGTGGTCGTCCTGTAGGGGACATCGATATAGCATCATCAGAACCACCGGAACGGATTCAGGAGATTTTCGACAAAGTGATACCGGTCGGCGTCGAACACGGAACGGTCATCGTCCGCTACCGATCTGAATCTTATGAGGTGACAACGTACCGTAAAGAAGCAACCTATTCCGATTTTCGGCATCCGGATGAAGTGACGTTCGTGCGCTCCATTTCCGACGATCTTGCCCGCAGGGATTTCACAATTAATGCTATGGCAATGGATCGGCATGGAACAATTATAGATCCATTCAACGGGAGAGAAGCTGTAGACGCTAAACGGATTGAGGCTGTTGGAGATCCTGTCCAGCGTTTTCGGGAGGACCCTTTACGGATGATGAGGGCTGCCCGTTTTCACAGTCAGCTTTTGTATACGCTCGATAAGAAAACAGAGGATGCATTGAAGAAAGAAGCATCGATGCTCCGTCACATATCCATTGAGCGAATTGCGGAAGAAATGAGAAAGCTGTACGCCGGAGAAGGTTATAAAGAATCGTTGCAGCTGTTGGAGCGTACCAGCCTTAAGCAGGAGCTTCCAATCCTTCATGGTATGGAACTTTCTACTATTATCCCTTCAGGCAGGCTTGTCAGCTGGGGGGAATTGGCGGCATTTCTATGTTTGAGGTCTTCAGAATGCACACCGGCAACATTCGTCAAACAGTGGAAACTCTCTAACCGGATCCGCCGGGAAGCAGACCAATTGACGGAGGCTTTTTGCACTTATCAGGAGCAGAACGCCATCCGCCCCTGGCTCGTGTACCGTCTTCCTTTCGAGTTGTTTCCATCTTTCAGTAGACTGGCAGCGGCAGAGGGGACGGCACAGGAGCAAAAGGTATTATCCGATCTCCATGCTCTTTATGAAGAACTCCCAATTAAAACGCTGAAGGAAGCAGCTTTTCAAGCGGAAGATCTAATTGCAATGTTCCCGGACAAAAAAAGAGGGCCGTGGATTGCAGATAAGATGAAAGCGATGGAGTACGAGATTGTTACAGGTAAATTGAAAAATGAATACGACGCGATAAAGGAGTGGGCTGTGTCATGGAATCCACCCGTAAACGACTGATCCGTCTGCTGGATCAAAAAGAGGGCTACATTTCCGGTCAGGAGCTTTCCGAGCAGCTGGCCATATCAAGGACTGCTGTTTGGAAGCATATGAACGAATTGAAGAATGACGGATACGAAATTGAAGCGGTGCAGAAAAAGGGATATAAAATTGTTTCGTCGCCGGATAAGATCAGCGGCAATACCCTCCAATGGGGACTTGATACCAAATGGCTTGGTCATGAACTGCATCATTATGATCAAGTGGAGTCCACGCAGGACGTCATACATCAAATGGCTAAACAAGGAAAACCTCATGGTACGGTTGTGATCGCGGATGAGCAGGTGAAAGGAAAAGGACGGATGGCTAGAAATTGGTATTCTCCGAAAGGGAAGGGGATATGGATGAGTATCCTTCTAAGACCCGATCTCCCACCTGTACAGGCACCACAGCTGACTTTGCTTGCAGCAACCGTGTTGGCTAAGATGGTCGCCGAACGATCCGGTCTTGAGCCGAAAATCAAATGGCCGAACGATCTTCTGATTAATCATAAGAAGGTGTCCGGTATACTAACCGAGATGCAGGCGGAACAGGATACAATCCAGTATATCGTTCTCGGGATGGGGATGAACGTCAACCAAAGTAGGGAAGAAATACCGGAAGAACTTCATCATAAAGCGACATCACTGCGAGTGGAAGCAGGAGAGGAATGGGACATTCAAACCACCATCCAGCATATTCTGCACTTGTTGGAACAGTCATACGAAGAGTTCCTGAAGTTTGGGTTCGACCGTGTCAAAAAAGAGTGGGAGCATTATGGATACCGGATCGGGCAGGATGTGACCATTTCTACGATGAAGCGGACGTGGGAGGCAGTCCTTGTCGGCATAGAACCGGATGGAGCTCTGCTGGCCAGAGACAAGGAAGGAAAAGAAGAAAAACTTTATTCCGCTGAAATTCATTGGGGAAAGGGAGGTTATCATGCTTAAAAAAAGTCATTTTCTGCAGATGAAGAAAAGTCAGGAGAAGATCGCCATGGTTACAAGCTATGACTACCCTTCCGCTAAGATGGCGGAAGATGCCGGTTCCGATATGATCTTAATCGGAGACAGCTTGGGGATGACCGTCCTTGGCTATGATTCTACAATTCCAGTAACGATGGATGATATGATCCACCACGGAAGGGCCGTAGCCCGTGGTGCAAAAGATACATTCAAAGTAATCGATATGCCGTTTATGTCTTACCACATTTCTAAGGAAGATACGTTGAGAAATGCCAAACGGTTATATCAAGAGTCGGGCGCACAGGCGCTGAAGCTTGAAGGCAGCGGGGAAGTGTCGGAAGCGATGAAACTTCTCATCCGAGCAGGAATCCCCGTAGTCGGGCACATTGGGCTTACTCCTCAGTCGGTCAACGTTCTCGGCGGCTACAAAGTCCAAGGGAAAAATTCACAGGATGCTTCCCGTATACTCGAGGAAGCTTTGGAGATTGAATCAGCAGGTGCAATGGCTCTTGTACTGGAGTGCGTGCCGCGGCAGCTTGCAGCGTTCATCACGGCTAAACTCTCCATACCTACAATCGGTATCGGGGCAGGGGTGGATTGTGACGGTCAGGTCCTTGTCTATCATGACCTGCTCCAGTACGGAGTGACACGCCTTCCTAAATTTGTGAAGTCCTATATGGACAGCAATCAGATTCTTGGAGAAGCGCTCCATTCCTATGTGACGGAAGTGAAAGAAAAAACGTTTCCAGAAGAGAAACATACATATACGATGGATGTTTCGGACTTACCGGAAGATTAAGGAGAAGCAGTATGGATGTTTTGAATCGAATCAGTGACGTGCAGTCGAAGGTGGAAGGTTTTGTTAAGAAAGGGAAGACCATCGGGTTCGTTCCGACGATGGGTTATCTGCATGAAGGACACCTACGTCTTTTGCAGAAGGCAAGGGAAGAAAACGATATCGTCCTGTTGAGCATTTTCGTAAACCCACTTCAATTTAATGAAGCGGAAGACCTTGCCGGTTATCCTCGGAATGAAGAGCGCGATGCAGCTCTGGCTGCAGAAGCCGGTGTCGATCTGTTATTTATGCCAACCCCGGAAACCATGTATCCCGAAACACCTTCCATTCGAATGGAAGTGACAAAACGGACGGATGTCTTATGTGGAAAATCCCGTCCCGGGCACTTTGACGGAGTGGTGACCGTCCTTACAAAGCTGTTTCATATTGCAAGGCCTACAAAAGCATATTTTGGAATGAAGGACGCCCAGCAGTATGCAGTGGTGGATGCACTCGTCCATGATTTTAACTTCCCGATACAATTGGTTCCAGTTCCAACGGTGCGGGAGAAAGATGGGCTTGCGAAAAGCAGCAGAAATGTTAATCTTTCGGAAGTGGAAAGGCAGGAAGCCCCAGCTATCTATCAAGCCCTCCTGAAAGGCAAAGAAATGATATTGAACGGCGAGGTGGAAAGTGCTCCTGTGCTGAATGCAGTCCAGGAGTTTCTTGAGAAACGAACTCGTGGTAAGATAGATTATATTGAATTATTGTCCTATCCGGAACTGGAGCCGGTTAAGGCTGTTAACAGACAGGTTATACTTGCGGCGGCAGTCTTTTATGACCAGGCACGTTTGATCGATAATATTGTTTTTCGACCGGACCGGGGATAAGGACAGGAACCAGGGGGAACAGAGCATGCTTCGAACGATGATGAAAGCCAAAATACATCGGGCCCGCGTAACGGAAGCGAACTTAAATTACGTCGGCAGTATTACGATTGACCATGATTTGTTGGATGCCGTCGGGATCTTGCCACATGAAAAGGTCCAGGTGGTGAATAATAACAATGGAGCCAGATTGGAAACCTATGTAATTGCTGGAGAGCGCGGATCGGGTGTGATTTGTTTGAACGGGGCGGCGGCAAGGCTTGTTCAAAAAGATGATATTGTAATTATCGTAGCTTATGCGATGCTTTCGGAAGAGGAGCTAAGCAGCTTCCGTCCGAAAATCGCGTTAATGGATGCGGATAACCAGATTCAACAAGTAGTGGATGAAGAGCCACCGTTACAGGCAATACCTTTATGAACAGATACCAGGAAGAACATGGGATCTTTGCCGATTAAGATAGGTGAGGGTCCTTGCTTTTTGTGAACGAAAGTAGGGGATGACATGACTACATTTGCAATCGTAGATTTAGAAACAACAGGAAACGCAGCTTCTAAAGGGGACCGGATTATCGAGATAGGGGTCGTGGTCGTCACGGAAGAGGGAAGAACGTTGGAGGAATTCTCCTCCCTTGTTTATCCAGAAAGAGAGATCCCTCCTTTTGTATCTTCCCTGACAGGAATTAAGGAAGAGGATGTCCTGGAAGCCCCGCTGTTTTCAGAAATTGCAGAGGATATTCATCCTCTTTTTGACCATGCCTACATAGTAGCGCACAATATTGAGTTCGATTTAGGCTTCCTTAACGACGAATTTAAACGATGCGGACTTCCGCCACTACATAACCCGATCATCGACACGGTGGAGTTCGCCAGACTTATGCTTCCCACATCCCCGACATTCAAATTGGGTCAGCTGGCTGAACGTCTTGGATTAGGGCATGACCGCCCTCACAGAGCACTATCCGATGCTCAGGTAACATCTGATTTACTGCTCTATTTATTGGGGCAAATGGAGGGTTTACCTGAAAAGACGCTCGACCACCTTTTAAAGGTGGAACCAAAGCTTAAAAGTGATTTTCGGCCGTTTTTAATAAAATATATGGAAGGTAAGCGGTACGGACGAACTGTTAGTCGGGAATTCGACATCCATCACGGGATTCCCATCCGGAAACAGCTGCAGCGGAGCACCGATGTTTCTGGAACGCGCCTTCTGGATTTCCGTAATTGGAAGAACCAGGTCTACGAAGGGAATGAAGGATTGAAGAGCATCGTTCAGGGTTATGAAAACCGTGCTGGTCAAAAGGAGATGACCGACCACGTTTATCGTGCGCTGGAGAATAAGAGGCACGCAATTATAGAAGCCGGGACTGGGACGGGAAAATCCGTTGCTTATCTGCTTGCTTCTGCCTTTCATGCCTTAAAAGAAGAGAAACGAGTTGTCATCACAACGTACACGACCTCCCTTCAAAAGCAGCTGCTTGAAGATGAAATCCCTAAAATTGAACGGATGTTTCCAAGGCCTCTGAAAGCCGTTCTCTATAAAGGGAAAGGGCATTATATCAGTCTCGTTCATTTTCGTTATGAACTGGAGCATTCGAGTCAGGACAACTATGATATTGCTCTTACTAAAGGGATGATTCTCGTATGGCTGACACGGACGCGCACTGGTGATGTAGATGAAATTCAACTCCCTTCCAATGGAAGACAGTTTTGGCATAAAGTTTCCGCTGAGCAGTCATCGAAGAATGTGCAATTGGGCTACATAGATGATTCCTTCTTTCAATGGGCGCAGAAAAGGGCTTTGGAAGCGGATTTGATCATTACGAACCATGCTTTGTTTTGTATGGATATGGTCAGGGAAGACCCTGTGTTACCGGAATATTCGTGCGCTGTCGTCGATGAAGCCCACCACTTGGAGTCGGTGGCAAACCGTTATTTCGGAGTTCGGATGGATTACAAAGAACTGCAGCGTCATTTGAGTCAATGCGGGGAGATATTCCAAAAGGGCATGTACCGCCCGTGGAAGCTTCCGACCGGCTTTTCTCAACACTTGCGTAAAGGCCAGTACGCTGTCGATGAGGCCAAAGAAGAATTGAGTCAGCTGTCCAAATATATACACCAGAATGTAAAAAAAGAGAAGCGCTCCGATAAGGGAAGAAGCGATGTAGGAAGAATGCAGTTTCTGCTGCAGCCTTCGGCATTGCCGTCTTTTATTACAACAGCGAAAGAAATGTCCCATCGTTTTCTTGCTGCCGTTCAGAAAATGGTCGTTCAAATGTCAGCTATGGAAGAGAAACTTGCCACTCTTCTTTCCTTGAAAGAAGATAATGGCATTCCCGTGGTCATTACTCGGATACAAACCCAGCTGGAATTGTGCAGGACGGTCCGTTTAGAGCTGATTCATTATTTCGACTTGGACCAAGACGAAGTGAAATGGATTGAAATTGAAGGGGAAGGTGCGGCAAACTCCATCTATCTTTTCAGTGAGCCATTTGACGTAGCCGGGTTACTCCAAAGGAAATTGTTCCATAAAAAAGAGAGTGTCGTTTTAACGAGTGCGACGCTCGCCACCGATCATTCCTTTGACTATATGAGGCGTTCCCTTGGATTGGATTTAAAGGAAACCATGGAAGTCCAGATTCCTTCTCCTTACGATTACCGCAACCAAGTTCAAGTAATGGTACCGAACGATTTCCCAAGTGTAAAAGACGATCCTGAATCGTTCATTGAAGCAATCAGTGAAGCCGTGTATTCTATCGCGCAGGTGACCCAAGGCAGGATGCTTGTCCTCTTCACCTCCTACGATATGTTGAAGAAGACCTACCTGCTGCTTAAAGAATTTATTGATCCCGAAGAATTCATGATTTTTGCTCAGGGTATTTCGAGTGGGAGTCGTGACAGGCTTAAGAAAAACTTCCAGGCGTTCGATCAATCGATTCTGCTCGGTACGAGTTCTTTCTGGGAAGGGGTGGACATCCCCGGTGATGATTTATCTTGCGTCATGATGGTCAAGCTGCCATTCCAACCGCCTGATCAGCCTGTGCAGGCGGTTCGGAAAGACCGTTTCAAGAAAGAAGGGAGAAACTCCTTTATGGAGAAATCTCTGCCAAACGCCATTATTCGATTCAAGCAGGGATTCGGTCGTTTAATTCGAAGTGACAGCGACAGAGGAATCATCTTCATCTGTGACCAGCGCCTTATGGAGGCCAAATATGGAAAACACTTCCTGGACTCGCTCCCGGAGGTGCCGGTAAGTTATCAATCCACACGTCAGCTCATTGATAAAATTGAAAATTGGTTGTAATAAGCGCAGAACAAATCAATAGAAACTGTTATAATGTAAGACGGGAAATTCAATACTGGTAATACAAAGTACCATGGAGGTTTGACGATGGACAAAAAAATTGAAACATTATCGACCGTCAGGATTCAGAAATCAGACGACCTATATAAAGTCGTCGATACCTTGAATCGGACATTAAAAGAAAATAATCTCATGTTTGGACTGGCTTTAGATGATGACGATGCTGAGACAGCAGTCTTCACGATTTACCGTACCTAAGTGGGTGTGGTTTTCTCTGACAGCTCTGGCGGTGGTTCTGCTTCTTGGTTTTTCCTTCCTTGTATGGATGTACACGAGCATCAGTCACGATAGAGAAGCTGGTCAGACAGAGGCGGAAGCTCTCGCATTAGCAGAGACGGACCTTGCAAATGTGGAGAATGTGTCAACCTACAACGGTAACATTCCTATCCATATCGTAAAGGGAAGTACAGAGAATGGCACAGAGCAACTTGCTTTTCTCGACCTTTCTGAAAAGAAGGTGCTGAAGGTGGAAGATATGAGTGGTCAAATATCTCCTGAAGCGATGAGACAACAGTGGCAGCAATCGTGTGCATCATGCCAATTCAAAGATATTCAATATGGATATGAAGAACAAGAACCAGTGTTTCAGCTCACGTATATAGATGAGCAGAACCGCTATGTATTCGACTATTTTACATTATCCGGCGATAATTTCGATCAACGTTTCGCCTTTAAACGAACCCAATAATAGGAGTGAAGAATATGCAATTAGCTGAACGTGTTCAATCATTAACGCCATCCACCACCCTGGCCATCACAGCGAAAGCCAAAGCATTAAAAGCAGAAGGGCACGATGTAATCGGTTTGGGTGCAGGCGAGCCTGATTTCAATACTCCGTCCTACATATTGGATGCTGCCAAACGGGCGATGGACGAAGGTATGACGAAATATACTCCAGCTGGCGGAATTCCGGAATTGAAGAACAGTATTACGAGCAAGCTGAAACGCGATCAAGGGTTGAACTATACAAACGAACAGATTATTGTAACTACAGGAGCGAAGCATGCCTTATTTACACTGTTCCAAGTTCTTCTGAATGAGGGCGATGAAGTAATCGTCCCTGCACCGTACTGGGTCAGCTATCCGGAGCAGATCAAGCTTGCACAAGGTAATCCGGTGATCGTGGCAGCAGAAGAGGAGAACCACTTTAAATTAACTCCGGAACAGCTCAAGAATTCTATAACGTCACGGACAAAAGCGGTCATCATCAACTCACCGAGTAATCCGACGGGGATGATGTATTCCAAGGATGAGCTGGAAGCTCTCGGCAGCGTATGCGAGGAAAACGATATCCTTATCATTTCCGACGAAATCTATGAGAAGCTGATTTATACGGATGAGCAACATGTGTCCATCGCTCAGATTTCTGACGCATTATACGACCGGACCGTCATTATCAACGGTGTGTCAAAGTCTCATTCGATGACAGGGTGGCGAATCGGATTTGCCGCTGGAAACAAAGACATTATTAAAGCGATGTCCAACCTGGCTTCCCACTCGACATCCAACCCGACTTCTATCGCTCAATACGCAGCACTGGCAGCGTACACGGGCTCTGAAGAGAAGGTGGAAGAAATGAAAGAAGCATTTAAAGAACGTTTGGATGTTCTTTATCAACGGCTTGTGGAAGTTCCGGGAGTGACATGCGTGAAGCCGCAAGGGGCTTTCTATTTGTTCCCGAACGTGAAACAGGCAGCAGAGCAAGGCGGTTTCGGAAATGTGGATGAATGGGTGAAGGCTCTTCTTGATGAAGAGAAAGTAGCACTCGTTCCGGGTTCCGGCTTTGGAAGTCCGGATAATGTCCGACTATCCTACGCAACTTCATTAGACCAGCTGGAAAAAGCTGCGGAACGAATCAAACGGTTCGTAGAAAATCATCAATCATAAAGCAATGTTGGAGGTATTATTTTGAAGACAACTATTAAAGAAGCAGCAAAATATATAGGAGAGAAAGTAACGATTGGAGCCTGGCTCAGCAACAAGCGGTCAAGTGGTAAAATTGCCTTCCTGCAGCTTCGTGACGGAACGGGCTTCATGCAGGGTATTGTCGTCAAAGCAGATATTGGAGAAGACAAGTTCCAAGAGGCCAAAGCGCTAACACAAGAGACGTCCCTTTACGTAACAGGTGTGATTGCCGAAGATACCCGCTCACCGCTCGGATATGAAATGCAGGTAACGGACTTCGAAATCATTCACGAGGCGGTCGATTATCCCATAACACCGAAAGAACATGGAACGGAATTTTTGATGGATCACAGGCACCTATGGCTGCGTTCCAAACGTCAGCATGCCGTCATGAGCGTTCGTAATGAAATTATTCGTGCAACGTATGAATTCTTCAACGATAACGGTTATGTCAAAATCGACCCGCCGATCCTGACGGGTTCATCAGCAGAGGGTTCTACAGAACTGTTTCACACTAAGTACTTTGAAGAGGATGCCTATCTTTCTCAAAGTGGTCAGTTGTACATGGAAGCTGCTGCGATGGCATTCGGTCGAGTATTCAGTTTCGGGCCGACTTTCCGTGCTGAAAAGTCGAAAACCCGCCGTCATTTAATTGAGTTTTGGATGATCGAGCCGGAAATGGCATTTATGGAACACGTGGAAAGCCTGGAAGTTCAGGAGCAGTACGTATCCCACGTTGTTCAGTCTGTGCTGAAAAACTGTGCCATTGAATTGGAAGCACTTGGGCGTGACACAGAAAAGCTCAAACAAATTCAGGCACCTTTCCCGCGCATCAGTTATGATGATGCGGTTCAGCTCTTGAAGGACAAAGGATTCGATGACATTGAGTGGGGAGAAGACTTCGGGGCTCCGCATGAAACAGCTATCGCCGAAAGCTATGATAAACCTGTATTCATAACCAACTACCCTGCTGAAATTAAGGCGTTCTACATGAAGCCTGATCCGGAACGCCCGGAAGTTGTCCTCTGTGCGGACTTGATTGCTCCTGAAGGGTACGGGGAAATCATTGGAGGTTCCCAGCGGATCGATGATCTCGAATTGATGAAACAACGGTACGAAGAGCACGGTTTAACGGATGATGCTTATAAATGGTACCTTCAATTACGGGAGTACGGCAGCGTTCCACACTCCGGATTCGGATTGGGTCTGGAAAGAACAGTTGCTTGGATCGCCGGCGTCGAGCATGTTCGTGAAACGATTCCATTTCCGCGTCTGCTCAACAGACTTTACCCTTAAGAACTGCATGAAATGTGGAAGAAGCACCGATGCCTCGCCTCTGGCGGATCGGTGTTTTTCATTCCATTTAGGTATATACGAAAAATCGGAGGGATTTGTTTGGCTAAATACCAAAGCTTCCAAAACATCATGGACAACCAAATGGTCGTTCCCAAGCATTTGTTGATGCATTATAAGAAGCTGAACTTAAGCGAAACGGAACTTGTTATTTTGTTGCAGATACATCGTTTCCGTGCAGATGGTAACGGATTTCCTACACCCGAGGAAATAGCTGATCATTCCACGCTTTCTGCTCAGGACTGTTCCAAAGTATTGCGGAGTCTTATCCAGAAACGGATGCTGACGATCGAACAGAATCATAGCGATCACGTTTTGAATGAAAGTTACTCGATGGAACCGCTGTTTGAAAAACTTTTCACCGTAACGAGAGAAGTCCAAACGAGTAGTTCCGCTTCTTACAATGAAAATATATTCCCGCTGTTTGAACAGGAGTTTGGAAGGCCGTTGTCTCCATTTGAAATTGAAACCATTAATATATGGCTGGATGAAGAAAAACAATCACCCGCACTGATTAAAGCCGCGCTTCGGGAAGCTGTTTTGATGAGTAAATTGAACTTCAAATATATTGACCGTATTCTAAGAGAGTGGAACAGGAAAGGAATTCGGACTGTCGAACAGGCGAGGGAGCAGGGAAAGCAGTTCAGACAGGGCCAGCAGCCAAGACAGACGCGTCCGCAGGAAAGTAAGAAAAAGGATATATCGTTGTATTATAACTGGTTGGAGGAGGACTCTTAAGAACCGTTATGCTGAATAAAACACAAATTCGTTACTGTTTAGATACCTTTGAAGAAATGTTTCCGGAGGCGGAATGTGAGCTGAATCACAGTAATCCGTTTGAACTGCTCGTCGCTGTCGTTTTGTCTGCACAGGCCACAGATGCCCTTGTCAACAAGGTAACTCCCGGGTTGTTTGCCAAATACAAGACACCAAAAGATTATATTGATGTTTCCCTGGAAGAACTGCAGGACGATATAAAAAGGATTGGACTGTTCCGCAATAAAGCGAAAAACATCAAGAAATTATCCGAAACACTCATCCTCCAGTTTGACGGTCAAGTACCGCCTACTCAAAAAGAGCTGGAAAGTCTTGCGGGAGTAGGAAGGAAAACGGCGAACGTTGTCGCATCCGTCGCATTCGGGGAACCTGCGATCGCTGTCGATACCCATGTGGAAAGGGTGTCAAAAAGGCTTGGGATCTGCAGATGGAAGGATTCTGTGTTGGAAGTGGAAAAGACGTTAATGCGTAAAATTCCGAGAGAGGAATGGAGCGATACCCATCACCGGATGATTTTCTTCGGGCGTTATCACTGCAAAGCACAACGCCCGAACTGTGAAGCCTGTCCTCTGCTGGATTTATGTAGAGAAGGTCAAAAGCGTATGCGTAAAAAAGCACAACATGAAAAAAACACCCTCGAATGAGGGTGTTTTTTTGTTAGGCAGCAGGTTCTTCCTGCGGCTGTTGATCAGGCTGATCGGCCGGTTGATCTTGAGCTGGTGGTTCCTCTTGAGGAGGTTCCGGCGTTTGCTGCTCGTCTGAGCCGTTATTATTTTCGCCTTGCCCGCCGTTCCCTTGATCGTTGCTTCCTTGATCACTACTATCTGAACCGTCTTCGCTCTCGTTTCCTTGGCCGTTTTCACTGCCTTCATTTTGATCTTGATTTTCTTGTTCGTTTTCCTGCTGTTGATCATCTTCCTGCTGTTCTTCTGTGTTCTCTTCCTGCGACTCGTCCTGTTCTTCTTCTGCTTCTTCTTCTGGTTCTTCATTGGAACCAGGGGTATCGACACGGACGGTAGCAGGATCGCTGTTTTGAGCATCCTCATCGCTGCTGATGGCGGTGACAGAGAATTCGTAGCTTGAACCTTGATTGACATTGGTGATCTCCAGACTTGTATCACCGGTAGTCGTAAGTTCTCTGCTCTCTCCGCCGTCAATGGATGCTGCGACCCGGAAGGTGACTCCATCTGCATCTCCATATTTCCAACTCAGATCAATGCTTCCTGTTTCTTCATTGAATTTACCAGCTAATCCTTTAACGGAATCCAGTTTCTGGAACGTCTTACTAACTTTAGATGGCTGATTGTCAACGTGGAACAATTCGGTCACGATTCTGCTTTCCGGAGTATAGGCACTTGGAAGACGTGCAGGATTGGATCCTTCTTCTACATCGACGGAAACAACGGTGTCCGGTTTACTAAAGTCTTTCGTTTCCACCCCTTGCGACAACTCGGTCATCAGTGGTTTAAAGATTTGCTTCGGAATATCTTTCGAAGCATCGGACAATCCGCGTGAATTATCCTCTCCGTATCCGGTCCAGATCGATATCGTATAATTCGTCGTATAGCCGCTGAACCAGGAGTCAGGTGCCACATCACCAAAGTTGGTGGTTCCTGTTTTACCAGCTACAGGGAGCCCGGAAATATTGGCGGCACGCCCTGAACCTTCTGTCATGGTCGTTTTCAACATGTCTGAAATCATATAAGCAGTGTAGCTGCTCATCGCTGATTCCGGCTCTGGAGTAAGGTCAATAGTCCCTTCTCCGGGAACTTCTACTTTTCTTACCGTGAACGGCTCATTATACACACCTTCGTTACCAAATGCGGCATACGCACCGGCAAGTTGAACCGGATTGACGCCGGTATTACCGCCGCCGATTGCATCGTTTAAGGCCATTCCATCTTCACCGAAGTCGATGCCTAATCCTTCCGCAAAGTCCTGCCCTTTGCCGACGCCTACTTCCTGAAGGGTTTTAATAGCCGGAATATTTAAGGACCTGCTTAAAGCATAACGGGCAGAAACCCATCCGCGGAATTGATTATCGAAGTTGTTTGGGCTCCAGTTACCGAAATCGGTTTTCTCATCTTTAATTTGGTGATACGTAGAGATCTTGTCATATTCGATGGCAGGGCCGTAAGCCGTTATCGGTTTGAACGTCGACCCAGGCTGGCGATTGATATCTGTTGCATAGTTATAACCGCCTTTCTGATAGTTGCGTCCCCCGCCGATGGCGCGGATCGCACCGGTCTTAGTATCCGTAACTGCCAGGCTTGTTTGAAGTTCATCATCCGGCCACGCGATTGGACCTTCGTTGCTCAGCATTTGTTGGACATTATCCTGTGCGTCGGTATCAAGAGTGGTATAGATTTTCAATCCATCCTCATAGATTTCCGCACCATCCATTTTCTCTCGTACTTCTTCCTCCACGCGGTCGATGAACGCCTGGTAAGGTGTTGCTTTTTCCGTCTGGCGTTCGACAAGCATATCTTCCACCTTCACGTTACGCGCTTCTTCGGCTTCCGCTTCGGTGATCTTTCCGTGCTGGACCATCAGGCTGAGAACGGTGTTTTTTCGTTTTTGTGCCAAATCAGGATGATCGTATGGCATATATCCGCTTGGACGCTGAGGCAGTCCTGCAAGCAGAGCGGCTTCCGGGAGCGTGAGTTCGCTCAAGTCTTTTTTGCCGAAGTAAGTTTCGGCCGCTACCGCGACACCGTAGGCTCCGTCCCCGTAATAGATCTTGTTCAGGTACATTTCAAGAATTTCTTCTTTTGTGTATTCCTGGTCGAGTTTTATTGCCAGGTACTGCTCTTGGACTTTACGTTTAAGCGTCTTCTCCTGGGAAAGGAACGACTCTTTGACAACCTGCTGGGTTATAGTACTGGCACCTTGTGCTCCGAAGCCGCCGGTTATGTTCGCAATGACGGCACCTCCGATTCGTCGGAAATCGATTCCCATATGGTCATAAAAGCGAACGTCTTCTGTCGCAAGAACCGCATCCTCCATGACTTGTGGAATATCGTCATAAGTAATTTTCGTTCTTTTTTCATCGCTGGCAAGGTCAGCAACCAGTTCATCATTTTGATCGTACACTTTCGAAGAGAAAGGAACGGATAATTTCGATGCATCGAGTTCCGGTGCTGTGACGATGTAGTAGCTGAATAATAGTCCTACACCGAGGGCCAGAAGTAAGCCGATGGTAAAGAGGATCATAAATATACGTTTTACTTTTCCAGTTTTCTTGTTTTTTCCTTTTTTCGTGCTTTGAGCTTGCTTTCTTCGTGCTGAACGCGATTGGCTGTCGTTGGACATTTATCTTTCCTCCATTTCAAAAATAGAGCTTATCGAGTACAGAAGCATAGTCGACCCGTGCCTGATAACGGAAAGGAATCAAGCTTCCTTTTTGTTTAATATAGGAGTAGGGAATCGATTTGCGACCTCCTTGCCACTGCTCGTCCCAATAAACGAATAAATCTTGAGCAGGGAGGAGGTAGACCTCATCCAAAGGGGTGAATTTGACGATCAGAAAACTGATGCCGCCGTGAAGTTGAACCGCCTTCATATGATCGATCTGATGCTGGTGTACGTTACTTAAGGGAAAGGACGTTTTGTTTTTCGTCTCTTTCGCTTCAAAATCGATGTATTTCCCGCGATAAACTCCATTGAAGTCTGTCGTCGAAGCTTGTTTAAAGTATGCTTCTTTGATAACGGCAGCGCTTCGTTTCGGGTAATCCACATTTACAATTTGTACCGGTGTCGGTTTTTTATGGACCACGGCTTTCTGAGACGCAAGGTAGTGCTCGTTGGTCACATTAATATCCTCTTCCAAAGACATCCCACGGTTGCTGAAATCTGTCTTCGTCTTACCTTTTGGGGCGAGCGAATGCTTTATAGCGCGCTTCCCGTTGGGATAATTCAAACGCCATCCCTCCTTATAGCCATGAGAGTATCATAACAAAAATAAGGGTCGAAGGATATATCAAAATGGTTCAAATATGTTAGACGTGTGAACAACAAAAAAGTTTCATTTTTTCACAAAACCGACAAGCTTTTTTGGGGAGCACCGGCATGTTATACCCGGAATCATCAAACGTGAAACCCATCTAATTTATTCGTCAAGGGTTGAGGTTTTAAGGGGGAATCGTTGAAAAAAAGCTGCTGCTATAGCATAGCAGCAGCTCTGACGTCTTAGGTGGACGGACGATTCTCCCCCTCAAGCTTCGGGTTTCCCGTTTTGGCAGGTGTCGGTTTCTTTGCTTTTTGATCTTTTTTCTTCGCCATGGTCATGACCTCCTTTGTGTCGAAGGGTCTTGTGATAGTGGCTTGTTTTGTAGCTTTAGTTCTAGTCTTGTCAACGGGGAAGGACTTATGCATTCCCTGGCGAAAATGTTATTACCAGAAATGAGGAGGAGATTCTTTTGAAAAAAAGTCAGGTCGTCACACCGGTCGAATTCGAACAGCAGCTGTCCAACATCCGTGATAAGTTCGCCTTGCTGGAGCGCCGGCTGTCTATGAAGACGGATGAAATCGTCTTTTCGATGACGGTCTCCCATCGGAAGGACATAGAGAAAGTCAGGGAAGATGTTATGCAGTTGACGGTTAACAGACAGCGTGCAGGCGCTGCTTTACAAAGGGCACACCTTCTTTCAGCTGCTAAAGAAGCGAAACAAAGGACGGTCGGTTAAATTTTTGCTTCTATATTATCTTCCGTGCTAAAGTAGATGTAAAAAGGTGAGTCCTATGTCAATAAGAACGTATACAGAAGAAATGAAAGAGATGATCGACCAACTTCACCAAAAGTTCCTCAACACAGAAGGGCCTGTCGATCGAAGGAGCCACGAATTTTTTCAAATGGTTAAGAAAGAAACCGCACCTCTGTTTGATCTTACCAGCAATTGGATGGCGGCCGCGGAAGCATTCGTGAAAAACCGTAATTCCTCAGTTCATCCTAATCAGGTGAAATCCACCCACGAGAATGTCGAAATGATTATTTTGCACAGCTATTATTTGGATGTCGAGAGGAAAAGGTATAAAGAATTGTACCAGTCTTCTCATTATGTACTGGATATGCTCCTTTCAGATATGGATTGATATGTAAAAGAAGCTCCCGGACGGGAGCTTCTTTTCATTTTATTCTGCTGTCTTTCTTTTCGTGACCTTTGCAATAATCAAATAGAAAGATGGAACAAGCAACAAGGTTAGTATGGTCGAGAACAACAGACCCGAGACAATCGATATCGCGAGTGGTTTAAACAATACGTCTCCTGTAATGATAATTGGCACAAGAGCAGCAATCGATGTGAGGGACGTCAGAACAATCGGGCGTATTCTTGCCCTTCCTGCCTCGATGGCGGCTTCCCTTATAGAACCATACCTTTCAATGTTCTGCTCGATGAATTCGACCAGAATGACCGAGTTCCTTACTACGATTCCAGATAAAGAAACAATACCGAGAACTGCAAGGAAGCTCAATGGTTCACCGGATACAAACAGTCCTACGATGGCACCTGTAATCGCCAAGAATACCGTTCCTGTAATAAGCAGCGGCATCAACAGGGAATTGAACTGGATAGCAATCGTCAAGTAAATAAGGAACAAGACGATAACAAACAATTTAGCGACTTCCACGAAGAAGTCTGTTGTAGCATCTGATTCACCTGTTTCAACGAGGGAATAGTTCTCCGGAAGTTCGTTTTTGATTTTTGCGATCACGTCTTCTGCTCCAGCAGAGAACGTTTGATCCTTACCTTCCTCCGGATAGGCCTCAATGGTAATCGTCCTCGTACCGTCAAGGTGGGGAATTACTCCGATTTGTTCAACCTCTTCGGTAGAAATCGCGTCTTCAAGAGATATAGTTTCCGGAGGTCCGGATTGGCCTGCCGTGTTTCCGGCAATGGAAAGTGCACTTAAGTCGACGCCGTCCGCCACTCCGTCATCAATTTTCACTTCTATTGGAAGACGCTCCACGCCATTGTCGAAAGTACCAAGCGGCACGCCGGTATTTGCCAGTTGGATGAGCGATGTGACTTGATCGATCGTGATGTTATTATCTTTGAGTAATTCACGATCCGGATTATATTCAATAAAGGACTGTCCTTCACCAGCATTGACGGTCGCGATTTCTGCACCTTCAACATCCGAAAGCAGGTCCCGTGCTTTTTTCGCTTCCTCGACAAGTGGGGAAAGCTCCGGCCCTTGAATCTTCACTTGAACTGGTGGAGAAGGAGGTGGTCCGGATACAATCGTTTCCAGGAATATTTCAGAATCTGGAAATTCTTCTCTTAAAGGTTCTTCCCATTCCTTAATAAAATCGGATGCGCTCGTTTTTTCTCTGTCAATACGAACGAGCAGCTGTCCGGTATTTTCTCCAGAACGCTGAAGACCCGAATTAAAGATATTAGGAAGGCCGGATCCGGCATAAACAGCCGTTTCGGTAATATTTTCATCCTTGCTTTCCAAGTATTCTTCCATAGATTGCAGCTGATTTTTTGTCTCCTCGAGAGGTGTACCCTGCTGATTCTCGATGGAAATGGTAACTTCCTGGCGGTCGGCTGCCGGGAAGAACTCAAATGGAATTTTGATAGCCAATAAAGCAAGCAGCAGACAAAGGACAAGACCGGATATGGTCGTTAACCATGGTTTCTTCGTTGTTTTCGGAAGGATTTTGTCTGCATAAACTTTCTCCATTCCATTGAACAGGCCGCCAAGCAGTCCCGTCTTCGCTTTCGTCTTCTTCTTACTGTTCCGTTTTCTTGCGTATTGAACAGTTGGGATGAATGTCAATGCGATAAAGGTTGAAGCAATGACGGTAAAGATGAGTACAGAAGGAAGGGCACGTATGAAATCGCCGTTGGAACCAGAGATGAACGTTAACGGGAAGAAGCTGAAAATAATCATCAACGTAGAGGTGATGATCGATTTACCTACTTCCTGTACACCCTTAACAGTTCCTTCCAAAGGCCCGTCTCCAAGCTGGAATCTTCGTTGAATGTTATCGTTAACGACAATGGCGTCATCAACAAGGATACCAATGGCTATAATCATTCCAATTATGGATATTTGATTGAGGTCCACCCCTGCATAAGGCAGCGGAATCAGTCCGATGATAATGGAAATGGGGATGGCCAAAGCAACCAAAAGGGCGGATGACAATGGAAGTCCCAAGACCATGATGACGATAACTGCAAAGAATGAAATAGCAAGGGATGTTATTAAGTTATTAAAAACTTCATCGATAATCGTACTTTGTGTATAAAAACGATCGACGGTTATCTCGCTTGGAAGCTCTTCTTTCAAGGTATCCAACTTTTCAGTAATTTGATCTTGAACGGAGGAGATGTTTACTCCTTCATCGGCCATTACCGTAACCGAAAGTGCCGATTGACCATCATAAGTAATTAAATCATCCGCATCCTCATTTGCCACTGATACGGAGCCTATATCTGACAATGTGACGGAATCTCCCTGGTCGTTCGTTCCGACCCCAAGATCATTCAGCTCATCCACGCTCTTAAATTTGTTGAAAATGAGCTGTTTGATTTCATTGTCCTGTTCTTCCGTTCCAATGGCTGCAGGACCGATTTCTTCCTGAATAGTACTAATAACGTTGAACGGTTGAATTTGATTCTCTTCGAGCTGCTCATTATCGAGAGAAACGGAAACCTTCTGATCCGGAAGGCCCTTAATCATAATGGAATCCACACCGTTAATCGATGTTAACTCTTCCTCCCAATCATTCAGTTGATCGCGGAGACCGTAAAGAGTTTCTGTATTTTCCGCGAGCAGATGATAAGAAGCTACTGCTGAGCCGGATACGTCCGTATTAATAGAAGGGTCTTGAACTTCGTCAGGAAAACTTCTGGAAACGTCTGATACAGCTTGATTGATTTTCGAATTTACCGTGTTTCGATCCGCATCCCCGGCCAGGGTCACGGTTATAGAACCGAAGCCGGCAGTGGAGGCGGAAGTTACTTCATCGACACCTTCAATGGAAAGAAGTTCTTCTTCCACAGGATTCGTGATGGTCCTTTCCACTTCTTCCGGTGTTGCCCCGGGATATACAGTCGATATGGATGCTACATTAACGTTGATCTCCGGAATTTCCCTTTTCGGAAGCTGTAGATAAGTGAAAATTCCCGTGAAAACGAGAAGCGCTATGAACACCCATACAATCTTTTTGTAAGTAAGGATAGATTTCACCTTGTTTTTCCCTCCCAAATCTATGTTTTATATGATGCATTCTAAGTATAAACTTTTTTCTGACACAGGTGTCAACTATTTAACCTGCCGATGTGCTGAGCCCTTATTTTGTAATCGCTTTACAAATTCAGAAAATTTATATATAATTACGTTCCCATATTAAGGGAGGGGATAACGTGGATCATACACAGTTGATCGAAGAAGCGAAAAAAATCAGAGAACATGCCTATGTTCCTTATTCGAAATTTCCTGTAGGTGCTGCTTTAATTACAGAAGACGGCAGTGTCTACACAGGTTGTAATATTGAGAATGCGGCATATCCTGTCAGCTGCTGTGCAGAAAGGGTTGCCATTTTCAAAGCTGTGTCGGAAGGTCACAGCAGGTTTCAGGCACTGGCTGTCGCCGCTGATACAAAGCGTCCGGTACCGCCATGCGGTTCCTGTCGTCAAGTAATGAGCGAATTCTTTACAACCGATACTACGATTTATACGACGAATCTAGGAGGCGAAACGAAGACGTTTACAATGGACGAGATTCTGCCGTTTTCGTTCCAGTCCACCGATCTAACCGGAGAATGATGATGCAAAAGGGTGTGTGAGCACCCTTTTTTTGTATGGAAAAAGGAAGGGACACAGCATAAAATAGGAATAGATGGTGATATCGCCCAGTACGTTCTCAGGAATGATGACATACGCTGATAAGGAATAACAGAACAAGGAGTGAAAGCTGTATGCATCATTCAATGCAAGGTTCCTGCGGTTGCGGTCCTGCTGCTCAACCTGCGTGCAACCGTCGACCTATCGTATGTCCCGTTCAACAGTGTGTGGTAGATAACCACTTCGTAGAAAATCAGGATTATATTCATCCGACTCACGTGCTTGTCCAAAATCATCATTTGTTAAATAACTTCCATTACTTCCCTTATATGGTATCCGAACAGAACAGTTTCCAAACTCAAGAGTTCGCTTATCCGCAAGGGTCATCTCCAGACTATAACTGGATGGAGTATATGAACCAGGATATGGGGCAGATGCCTATGGGCGGTCAAGGGCAGATGCCGATGATGCCTCAGCAGATGATGGGTCAGGAAGGCCAAATGCCGATGATGAATCAAATGCCGATGATGGGTCAGGGCCAAATGCCGCAGCAAATGATGGGTCAGGGCCAAATGCCGATGATGAACCAAATGCCGATGATGATGGGTCCTGAAATGGAATAACAGAATAAAATAAGCCTCGGGACCCGGGGCTTGTTTTATTTTTCCCAATATCCGTATTAAAATAGAGAAAGGTTACACGGATGCAGGAGGGTACATAATGAAGACTGTCGTCGTCACAGGATACAAACCGATGGAAATTGGTATATTTAAAGCCAACGACCATAAAATTGAATTTGTGAAAGAAACGATACGTAAACGATTGTTAGCCTATATGGAAGAGGGGCTGGAGTGGGTGATCCACTCCGGTCAAATGGGTGTGGAACTGTGGACAGCAGAGGTTGTTCTGGATTTGAAGGAGGAGGGCTATGATATTAGGCTTGGAATCCTCCCGCCGTTCGAAAATCAGCAGGAGCGCTGGCCGGAAGATCTTCAGCAAGTGTATGAAGAAGTGACGATGCTGGCAGACTTCTTCCGCCCCCTCTACCAGAAAGGATATGACGGACCATATCAGTTCCGTGCCAGAGACCAGTTTCTGGTTGAGCACTCGGACGGCTGCCTCGTTCTTTACGATGAAGATACGAAGGGGAGTCCTGATTATTTCCTTAAAACGGCGGAAAAGTATAAAGAAACAAAAGATTATCAAATTCTTTACATTACTCCCCTGGACCTTGAAGAAACGGTGGAGGAAAGGCGTATGAGCGATCCGGATTACTGGAATCAATGAAACTTTCCATAAAGTCAAATTGACATTTGGCCAACCTTTTGAAAAAATATATATAATGTGCTGAACAGAGGTGAAATGATAATGAATTCAGAAGAATATCACTTGACAGGCAAGGCCATACTGGAGAAAGATTTCAAGACCTCCATGCGGGGGTACAACCAGGAAGAGGTCGATGAGTATTTGGACCTTATCATTCAGGATTACGATCGATTTCAACAGGAAATTGAGCGTCTACAACAGGAAAACGAACGCTTGAAGAAGCTCTCATCAAGAGAACAGGCGCCCCGCCAAAGACAAAGCAATACAGGTAATCACCAAGTCAACTATGATATTTTGAAACGAGTTTCCAATTTGGAAAAAGCGGTTTTTGGCAACAAATACGCAGATTGATGCAAGATTACCAATGACAAACAGAGTAATATCTGCTATACTTTGTCAAGTGCGTCACTTATGTACGTCACAACCAAACATTTGAATACTCGGGTAATCGCTGCATGTCCTACATGCAGAGGAAAGTCCATGCTCGCACAGGCTGAAATGTCTGTAGTGTTCGTGCTTGACGAAACCATAAGTCAAGGTAGTTCTTTTTGAACTAACGGCAGGGAAACTTCCTAAGTCTTCGGATAAGGAAGGAATACCTTGAAAGTGCCACAGTGACGGAGCCGTCGTAGAAATACGCCGGGTGGAACGAGGTAAACCCCGCGAGCGAGCAACCCAAATATAGGTAGGGGCACTCTCTGGAAGGAATCAAACGGAAGGAGAGGTCGTTGTAAGACGGCAGATAGATGATTGCCACCGGAGTACGAGGTTGACCACCGTCTGCAGTACTATGGAACAGAACATGGCTTACAGAGTATTCAAAGGTCGCTTTATGATGACAATACACCCTTCTGAAAAGCCGCTGCTTTTTAGGAGGGTTTTTTACTGTTTATACATAACTAAAGGAGGTAATCACTTGCAAAAGAACATCACACTGATTGCAACTGCAGCCATGGGTTTGGAAGCAATTGTAGCAAAAGAAGTAAAGGATCTCGGATATGACGAAGTAACGGTGGAGAACGGACGCGTTATTTTCGAAGCGGATGTAAGCGCAATCCCACGTGCGAACCTATGGCTTCGTACAGCTGATCGTGTCAAGCTTCTTGTTGGGAGATTCAAAGCAACTACATTCGATGATTTGTTCGAACAGACGAAAGCATTGCCATGGGAACAATTCATACCGGAAGACGGAGAATTTCCTGTCATAGGTAAATCCGTCAAGTCCAAGCTCTACAGTGTTCCGGACTGTCAATCGATCGTTAAGAAAGCAATGGTCGACCGTTTAAAACAAAGGCATGGAGTTTCTTCTTGGATGAAGGAAACGGGTGCCTTTTACCGGACGGAGGTCGCTATTCATAAAGATGAGGTTCTTCTCACATTGGACACCTCCGGGAGTGGGCTGCATAAACGCGGTTATCGAGCAGGTCAGGGGGAAGCTCCCCTTAAAGAGACCCTTGCTGCTGCTCTCGTTCAAATTACTAACTGGCACCCGGATAAACCCTTTGTAGATCCTTTCTGTGGTTCAGGTACGATTGCCATTGAAGCGGCGCTGATCGGGCAGAATATCGCACCTGGCTTCAACAGGGAATTCGCTTCTGAAGGATGGGACTTTATCCCGCAGAAAGCATGGGATGATGCTTTTCAGGAAGCTGAAGAAGCGGCGAACTACGATCAACCCCTTTCCATTACAGGCTCCGATATCGATCCGAAGATGATAGATATCGCCAAAGAGAATGCAATGGAGGCAGGACTGGGTGATCTAATCACGTGGAAACAAATGCAGATGAGTGATCTCTCTCCTAAGCAGGAAGATGGGTATATTGTCTCCAACCCTCCTTATGGAGAACGGATGGGAGAGAAGGAGCAGGTAGAACAGATGTACCGGGATCTCGGTTCGATCATGCGTGATCATCCATCATGGAGCGTGTACATCCTTACTTCCCATGAAGGTTTTGAAAAGCTTTATGGAAAGCCGGCTACAAAGAGACGGAAGCTTTTTAACGGATTCATCAAGACGGACTATTATCAGTATTTCGGTAAAAGAAATCGATAAAGGAGAGGTCGCGGGATGAAGGAAACAGTGAATGAGTTCATGGATTTATTAAGGGAACAAACTTCCTACGGGGAAACGATTGGTTTAATTGCATGGGATATGCGGACAAAAGCACCGAAAAAAGCGATGGATAACCGCTCGGAAGTCCTCGGTGTTCTAGCGCAGAAAGTCCATGAAATTCAAACCTCCGAAGCAATGCGGAACTGCATCGATAAGCTTAAAGGGAATGTTTCAGACCCTGTGGTGATCAAATGCCTGGAAGAGGCGGAGGAAACGTATAATAAAACAGCTAAAATTCCAACAGATGAGTATCGGGCTTACGTCACCCTGCAGTCAAAGGCAGAATCAAAGTGGTCCGAAGCAAAAGCGCAGAATGACTTTGCAGGTTTTCTCCCGTACTTAGAGAAGCTCGTAGAATTCAATCGTACCTTCGCTGACTATTGGGGTTATGATGGACATCGTTATAACGCGTTGTTGAACAATTATGAACCCGGAGTGACAGTGGAACTGCTGGATCAAGTATTTCCAAAGGTAAGAAAAGCGTTGACAGAACTGCTCGGTCGTGTGAAAGAAGCTCCGGCCCAACCTGATCCTTCTGTATTGAAAGGGCATTTTCCTAAAGATCAACAAACGGCGTTCAGTAAAGAAATTTTGAAGCGGATGGGTTATGATTTCGATGCAGGACGCTTGGATGAGACCGTTCACCCTTTCGCCATCGGATTGAACGTGAACGACGTACGGGTAACGACCAAGTACGATGAGAGCGACTTCCGAACGGCTGTTTTCGGAACAATCCATGAAGGCGGACACGCCCTTTATGAGCAAAATATATCTGAGGATCTATCTTTCACACCCCTTGCTACAGGCACGTCCATGGGGATCCATGAATCTCAATCATTGTTTTGGGAGAATTTCATCGCCCGCAGTGAACAGTTCTGGGAAAATCACTATCCGCTATTTCAAACGTATGCCCCGGATAATTTCCGCGAACTTTCCCTTAACTCGTTCTTTGCTGCCGTCAACGAAGTGAAACCATCGCTTATCCGAATTGAAGCGGATGAACTGACTTACTGCCTTCATATTATGATTCGTTATGAGCTGGAAAAAGCCCTTATCGCCGGTGATATGGATGCGAAAGATCTCCCTTCGCGCTGGAATGACAAAATGGAAGAGTACCTCGGTGTAAGACCGGATACAGATGCGGAAGGAGTCCTTCAGGATATTCACTGGTCCGGCGGTGATTTTGGTTATTTCCCATCCTATGCACTTGGGTATATGTACGCTGCTCAATTCGATGCGCAAATGAGAGAAGAAATCGACGTTGACAAAGCTGTTCGGGAAGGCGATTTTCGAATAATTAAGGAATGGCTGAAGGAAAAGATCCACCGGCATGGAAAAATGAAAAAACCGCTGGAAATTTTGACGGAAGTCACAGGAGAAGGACTTAATCCGGACTACCTGCTCCGTTATCTCGAAACCAAATATAAACATATATATCAATTTTGAATAAAAACCCCCTGGTGCTCAGATGCACCAGGGGGTGTGTTTTTAGGAAAGTTCTTTCATCATATCAGGTGCTGCAAGTCCAGCATCTTCAAATACTTTTCCGATCTTTTCATTGAATTCTGCTGCTTTTTCATCGGCTGCTGTGAAGTCTGCTTCTTCGATGCTCTCATCGAGAGCCTTGGATACTTCTTCGTAGTACGCTTGCAGGGATGGAACAGCTTCTTCAATCTGTGTCTTCACCTCATCGGATACATCCGCTTCTACTTCAAAACCAGTAGCGGCCTCAGCTGCTTCATCAGCCGCTGTTTTTGCTTCTTCACCGGCAGCTTTCACTGCTTCGGCATCCGGTTCTTCCGCGGATGCTGCTGTTTGATAAGCGGTGATCTTTTCTTGATAAGGATGGAACGTGTCCTTCATGTTCATCTGCGCATCGATGACGGCTTTTTTAGCGTCTTGTTCATCGCCGGATTTCTCATCTGTTTGTTCTGTCTGATCCGTGTTTTCTTCTGCCGATTCGTCGTCCGAGCTGCAGCCTGCAACGACGATGGCACTGGTCAAGCCCAAAGCCAATAACCATTTCTTCATGTGACCTACCCCTTTCTATATGTATAGCAAATTCCATTTTAAGGGAGACGGAGTAAAATGTAAAGAATTTGCTAAAATGTTAAACTATACTGATTATTCTAATATTTATTTTTTGCTTTTAGAGGTGGGTCTTTCTTAGTTTTACGCAGGAATGAAGAATAATGGAATATTTTTCTCCTTTTTGCAGATGATAAGGAAAAAAGGAGGCGGAAGAACATGCCTTACATACTAACAAGTGGTATTCAGGAAGCGGATTACTCCGCCAAACAGAGTACGGTACAGGATATGATCGATGACCTTTTCCCATTGAAACCCCATGAGAAGAAACGATTGCTTCCTATTTTTGAGAACGCTCATATTTCCGAGCGGCAATTTTCTCAGCCTCTCGATTGGTTCCGTACCTCGCATGGATTAAAGGAAAGGAACGAGATATACCAGGATAAAGCACTCCGTTATTCGATCGGTGCGGTTGAGAAGTGTCTGAATAACAAGGAATTGTTGAAGGATAAGGTAATTCCCTCGGAGATTGACCATATCTTATTCGTTTCTTCAACGGGGATAGCAACGCCGACGCTCGATACCTATATCATGAACGAAATGGGGATGAGGGAAAATGTAAAGCGGACTCCGCTGTTCGGCCTCGGCTGTGCAGGAGGGACGAGCGGGGTGGGGAAGGCGTACGAATGGCTGCTTGGTAACCCGGAAGGGAACGTCCTTGTTATTTGTGTGGAGCTTTGCAGCCTTACTTTTCAAAGGAAAGACCCTCGGGTGAGCAACTTCGTAGGCACCGCACTTTTTGGTGATGGAGCTTCTGCGGTTCTCTTGACCGGGGACGCTTCAACATTAAATGAGAAGAGGAGAGGTTCTGTTCCAAAGATAACCGGATTCGATTCAAAGACGAAGAAGCATAGTACGGATGTGATGGGCTGGCGTATTGTAGATACCGGATTTGAAGTTATTTTTAATAAAAGCATTCCGAAATTGGTTAGAGATTTTTGGAGTGGACATGCAAAGGAAGTATTGGATCGGAACGGTTGGAGAGTGGAGGAGCTGCCATTTTTGATTGCGCATCCCGGCGGAAGAAAAGTTCTGGAGAGCTATCAAGAGATTTTCGGATTGGATCCAAGCGTTTTACGCCATTCTTCTGAAGTCCTTGCCCGACATGGGAACATGTCGTCCCCGACCGTTCACTTCGTCCTAGACCGGGTTCTGCAGGATCGACCGCATAAGGGAGTGAAGTCCCTTATGGCTTCCCTTGGACCTGGATTCAGTTCGGAAATCGTCAGTTTGGAGTGGGTGTAAGATGGAACTGCTTCTATGGTTGATTCTTATCTTCTTAGTCGTTCAGCGATTGGCAGAGCTTCAAATAGCGGACCGGAACAAGGAGTGGATGATGGAACGGGGAGCCAAAGAATGGGGGAAGGGTCATTACTTTTTATTTCTGATTCTTCATACGTTATTCTTTCTTTCCCTGCTTGGAGATTTTCTCCTTACCCCTGCTCCAGAGCCGGGACCGCTGTTCTTTACAGCACTTTTGTCGTTCATCGTCTTACAAGCGCTCCGGATTTGGTGTATAGGGACGCTCGGAAAGAGGTGGAACACCAGAATTATCGTACTGCCGGACGAAGAACCAATTAACAGAGGTCTGTACAGGTACATCAAACACCCGAATTACGTGATTGTCTTTTTTGAACTGCTCGTCATTCCCGTCCTTTTTCAAGCGTATGTAACAGCTTTCGTATTTCCATTTCTCCACCTGCTTGTTTTACAGGTGAGGATTCCCGCGGAAGAAAGGGCTCTACGGGAGCGTGTGTAACTATTACAGCCAGGCATTGGATCCACTGTATTTCTAACCCACTAAGGAAAACACTTTCAATGAGGAAGGTGCGAAGTGGGATGGTGTTCCTTATTATCGGAAATTGGTTTTCAGCCCGCACGGTCGGTATTGGCTGGGTGGAAGGGTCGGCCCATACCGCCTGCATCTAATCATAAAAAAGATGAATAGGATCAAATTATTTCAGCCAGGTGATTCCCACTTGGCTTTTATTTTTTGTTATGATTGGTAGAAAGAAAAGAGAAATTGTCGAACGAATACAAAGGATAGTGATTTCCAGGAAGAAAAGGAGCGAATTATGGAGAAGAAGCATGCACTCGCTTATTTCTTAGAAGATCTATGGTCGAAGGGCTTCAAATTGAGTGATGAAGACGTACGCTTCATTTATTTTGGAAAGAATTCCACCAATGCCTCCGAGTGGAAGACGATCATAGCTGTACGTACCACTCTGAAAGTCCAACAAAATTTCGATCCAAGCTTTTATATCAGTATTTTAGAATTAATTGCTGCCCCGTCCATCCGTACAAAGCGTCACGCCTACAGGCACATTGATCAGCGGCTCTCCGTCGGCGGGTCAGCTGCAAAAAAAAGAGTCTGACCTTAATGGTCCAGACTCTCATGTTGGATCAGGCATTGCTTAGCCACCCGATCGGCGTTTCTATTCTGTTTCTCAGGAATCCACTTATAAAATACAAAAGGAAAGGACGCCTGAAGGGTTTGTATCCGTTCAAGGAGCGGAAGAAACTTACCGTTTTTTGTAAAGTTCTTCTCAATCGTCTCGACGGCTGTCTTAGAATCAGACCGGATGGAAATGATTTCATCCGGGAAATGGTGTACACATACTTCTAATGCATGGATGATAGCTAAAAACTCAGCTTCATGATTGGACCAAGTCCCAAGATATTTAGGAAACTCGTACACTTGGTTCTTTTTCTTGATAACAACCCCTGCGGCACTCGGTCCGGGATCACCGCCGGAAGCTGCATCTGTGTAGGCTTCGATCATTGCAACATCTCCTATTCTGAAGGTTTGATCTTCTTAGCCCAATAGAAGAACGGGGTATCAAGCGCCGCCACTGCAAATTTAATTATATAGGTCGTCAGGAAGATTTCCAAGAAAATTCCGCCTGGATACAGTCCGTAAAACGCGATGGTACAGAAGATTGCTGTATCAAGCAGCTGACTGATCATCGTACTTCCATTGTTGCGGATCCATAGATGACGATCGGCTGGAAACAGCTTTTTCAATCTGGAGTAAAGCCAAACGTCAAAATACTGGCTGACAATATAGGCGGCAAGGCTTCCTATTGCTATTCTAGGTACAATACCGAATAACGTCTCCAAAGCCGGCTGGGCCATATCATTTTCCCCGGGTGCAAACAGCAGTGCTGTCTGCATGATCATCGTCATGATGATCAGGGTGGAGAATCCCATCCAAACCGCTTTTTGTGCGTCTTTCCTTCCGTATTTTTCATTCAATATATCCGTCGCCAGAAAAGCAGTCCCATAGACAATGTTCCCGAGCGTTGCGTTCAGCCCGAAAAGTTCGATGGTTTTGACGACCTGGATATTTGCAAGTACCGTTGACATCCCGATCCATACGAACAACCCGGGTTTACCGAACAGACGGTACATAGATATCAATAGTAGGAAATTAATAAGGGCAAAGCCTATCCAAATCCATTCGTTACTCATTTTAGTTCCTCCTTAGTTTTGGTATCGCGGGAGGTTTCGAACCGCGGTAATAGACCAACAGCCCTAAATTATACGATGGATTGGTAGACAATGCAATATGTAAAGTTTTAGAAAGCAGCTGAAAAAGGCAACCGTCAGCGGTTGCCTTTTTCGGCTGCTCTGTTTATGCTTTCACGACGTTGGCAGCTTGTGGGCCGCGATCGCCTTCAACGATTTCAAATGTGACCGCCTGTCCTTCTTCCAATGATTTGAATCCTTCCTCCTGGATGGCGGAGAAGTGAACGAATACATCGCTGCCGCCTTCTACCTGTATGAAACCGTAGCCCTTCTCAGCATTGAACCATTTCACTGTTCCGTTTTGCATAGGCTTCTTCCTCCTGTAACTTGCACGTAAAACGTGGGAATTACAAATATCCAAACGAAAAAAACATAGACGGCAAGGGAATAATAAAACGCCAAGCATTTCTATGGGAGCTACCTTGCTTTTGTGATTACGCTCAGTATATTTGCTTGATTTCAATATATCTTATCCGCTTAAAAGCGTCAATATTCAGACTATATGAAGGGTGAAGAATAAGAGGTTTCAGCACTTCCCTATTTCTATAGTAGATAGTGGGGTACAATAAGGTCGAAACCGTTTATTGGAAAGGATGAAGGACATCATGAAAACAGATATAGAAATCGCAAGGGAAGCAAAGATGAGACCGATTAATGAAATCATTGATCAACTGTCCTTAGGTAAGGAAGATTGGGAGCCTTATGGTCATTATAAAGCAAAATTATCCGACCGCCTGCTCGATAAATTGTCTGATCGTCCAAATGGAAAGATCATACTTACGACTTCCATTAATCCAACCCCGGCAGGAGAAGGGAAATCCACCGTGACTGTCGGTCTTGGTCAGGCGCTGAACCAAATCAACAAAAAGACCGTCATCGCTTTAAGGGAGCCCTCCCTTGGTCCGACTATGGGAATAAAAGGTGGTGCAGCCGGCGGAGGATATTCTCAAGTCGTTCCGATGGATGACATCAACCTGCATTTCACAGGAGACATCCACGCCATTACGGCCGCGAACAATGCTTTGGCAGCATTCATTGATAACCATATCCATCAAGGGAATGCGTGCAACCTTGACCCGCGGAGAATAGAATGGAAGCGCGTCCTGGATATCAATGACCGTGCACTTCGACAAGTCGTAGTAGGATTGGGAGGTCCTGTGAAAGGAGTGCCGAGAGAAGATGGGTTTCAGATTACCGTAGCGTCTGAGATTATGGCAATCCTCTGTCTCGCTACAGATCTAAAAGACCTAAAGCAGCGTCTGTCTAATATCGTTGTCGGTTATACATACGATAAACAGCCGGTATATGTGAAGGACCTTGGTTTTGAAGGTGCGTTGACGCTTCTTTTGAAAGATGCTGTAAAACCAAACCTCGTCCAGACGCTTGAGAACACGCCTGCCATTATCCATGGAGGACCATTCGCCAATATTGCTCACGGATGCAACAGCGTTATTGCCACACGACTGGCGGCGAAACTCGGTGACTATGTAGTTACAGAAGCCGGATTCGGTGCAGATCTCGGAGCAGAGAAATTCTTAAATATTAAAACACGTGCCGGTGGTTTTGAACCCGATGCTGTCGTCATAGTCGCAACAATCCGAGCTCTGAAAATGCATGGTGGAGTAAAAAAAGATGCGCTGGAGACGGAAGATATCGCCGCTTTAAAACGAGGTGTTGCGAACTTGAAGAAGCACATGGAGACCATAGAACAATTCAATCTTCCTTATGTTATTGCCATCAACGCATTTCCGACAGATACGGATCGGGAGAAAGATACGTTAGTGGATTGGTGTGAGAATGAAGGAGCCGTTGTCTCTCTTGTTAATGTGTTTCAAGAAGGGGGCAGAGGCGGTATTGACTTGGCAGAAAAAGTTGTAACGGCGTCGGCAGCAAAGACGGGTTCCATGAGGTATATGTATGATATAGAAGACAGCATTGAAGAAAAGGTGAGAAAGATTGCGGTTAACGTGTACGGGGCCGATCAAGTGGAATGGTCATCCAAAGCGAAGAAGCAGATCAACCAGCTGGAAGAACTGGGATATGGGAACTTGCCGGTCTGCATGGCTAAAACGCAGTATTCTTTAACGGATGACCCGGAAAAGCTCGGCCGGCCGGAAGGCTTTTCGATTCATGTGAAAGAATTTCATGCCTCTGTGGGTGCCGGATTTCTCGTTGCTTTGACAGGTGACGTGATGACAATGCCGGGGCTGCCTAAAAACCCTGCAGCGCTTCAAATGGATGTGAAGGACAACGGGACCATCACCGGTTTGTTTTAAGGAGTACCGGGACTCTTCTAGTCAGGAAGAGTCCTTTTTTGGTACAATATCGATAGTCTTAAGTGAAGAAAGCTTGAGTAAAGGAGGTATGGTGGGTGGGCGTGAAGATCGGTTTAACCGGTTGGGGAGACCATCCGGCTTTATATACGGAACAGACCAGATCAGAAGAAAAGCTTGCGGAATATGGTTCTCACTTTCCGGTGGTGGAAGTAGATACGGCTTTTTATGCCATTCAGCCCAGAGAAAGGTATGAGAAATGGCTGAAGGAGACGCCCGATTCGTTTTCCTTCGTTATTAAGGCCTTTCAGCAGCTGACCGGACATGACAGGGAATCCAGGTCTGTGCAGGAAGCCAGGGATTTAATGAAGCGGTACGAAGAGTCCATTCAACCAGTGTGGGAGAAAGGACAGATCGACTGCCTTTTGTTCCAATTTCCTCCCTGGTTTGATGTCAGAAAAGAAAACATAAGGAAATTGAGATACATACGTGACTGGATGGAATCATACCCCTTGGCCCTGGAGTTCCGTAACCGGTCTTGGTTCCAAGAGGGGTATAAAGCACAGACATTGGATTTTATGAGAGATCAAGAGTGGATTCATACCATTTGTGATGAACCACAGGCGGGGGAAGGTTCTGTCCCGCGAGTGCTTGTACCCACCCATCCCAAAAAAACACTGGTACGCTTCCATGGACGAAATATTCATGGATGGAACAAGAACGGCCGGAAAGATTGGCGGAAAGTTCGTTTCTTATACCGATACAACGCAGAAGAGCTGCAGGAGTGGGCGGATCGTATAACAGAACTGCAGAAAAAAACACCGGAGATCACCCTGCTTTTTAATAATAATTCCGGTGGAGATGCGGCAGATAACGCAAAAGAAATGCAGGATCTGCTGAAGATTCAATACCATGATCTCAATCCAAGGCAGATGGATCTATTCGGATTTTAAGGGGGATCTTTGTTGAAGGAAGCGGAGAAACTGACAGAAATAAAAGCATTTGTATTCCGGCTTTTCCATGACGATGTTACAGGGCACGATGATAATCATATGCAAAGGGTCGCAGAGTGGTCGAGGTTACTTGCCGTGAAGGAAGGCGCGGACCCATTTCTTTCTGAGGTGGCCGGGTGGCTTCATGACGTTGGCGATGACAAGCTGTTTGCATCGAAGGAAGAGGCGATAAAAGAGCGGGATGAGCTGTTGAGGAATCTTCATTTTTCGGAAAGAGACATCACTTATATCCATCATGCCATTGAGACCGTATCATTTCGAAAAGGGAAAACTCCGGACACTCTATTAGGAAAAGTCGTGCAGGATGCGGACCGTCTCGACGCCATTGGTGCGATTGGGATTGCTCGAACATTTGCGTTCGGCGGCGCGAAGAACCAACCCCTTTATCGAAAAGAAGGGGGCAGCTCTTTTTCTCATTTTCACGAGAAACTGCTTCTTCTTAAAGACAAAATGAATACGCCCTCCGGCAGGGAGGAAGCAGATCGACGGCATCAGTTCATGGAAGAGTTTATCAATCAATTCAACAGGGAAACAGCTTCAGAGTAAAAGGAGAATCAACATGGTGAAGAATGAACAGGCTTATCTAGATTTATGCAGAATGGTGAAAAATGAAGGAACGATAAAGCAGGACCGGACAGGGACCGGTACAAAGTCGGTTTTCGGTCATCAAATGCGGTTTGACTTGAAGGATGGGTTTCCACTGCTGACAACGAAACGGATCCCCTTTCGTTTGATTGCATCGGAATTGCTCTGGTTCATTAAAGGCGATACGAATATCCAGTATCTGCTGAAGCATAACAACAATATTTGGAATGAATGGGCGTTTCAGAAATGGATTGAAAGTGATGCCTATCAAGGGCCTGATATGACAGATTTCGGACGTCGGAGTCTCGAGGATGATTCCTTCAAGGAACGCTATGATAAAGAGATGGCAGCATTTAAGGATCGTATTCTTGAAGACGATGCATTCGCAAGAACTTACGGGGACCTCGGATCTGTTTATGGAAAACAGTGGAGGGAATGGCGTACGTCAAGAGGAGATACGATTGATCAGCTTAAAAATGTCGTAACAGCAATTAAGCATAATCCGGATTCAAGAAGACATATCGTAACAGCCTGGAACCCGGAAGATGTTCCATCCAATATGGCGCTGCCGCCATGCCATGCTCTTTTCCAATTCTACGTCGCAGATGGCAAGCTTTCCTGTCAGCTGTATCAAAGAAGCGGAGATATCTTCCTCGGCGTTCCTTTTAACATTGCGAGCTACGCATTACTTACGCATCTGATTGCACATGAATGTGGACTGGATGTCGGGGAATTCATCCATACGCTTGGAGATGCCCATATTTACAGCAATCATTTAGAACAGATCGACACACAGCTTGCACGCACACCGAAGGATTTCCCTCAATTGAAGCTGAACCGGGATAAAAAATCCATCTTCGATTTTGAAATGGAAGATATTACAATCGAAGGGTACGAGCCTCACCCGGGTATTAAAGCGCCTGTAGCTGTCTAAAAAACATAAAGGATGTGGAAAAATGATATCTTTCATTTTCGCAATGGATAAAAATCGTTTAATCGGCAAGGACAACGACCTTCCTTGGCATATACCTAACGATTTTAAATTTTTTAAAGACATGACATGGGGAAAGACGATCATCATGGGACGTAAAACGTTTGAATCGTTCGGTAAGCCTCTTCCAGAGCGTAAACATATCGTTATTACCAGCAATCCGGACTATGACAGGGACGGCTGCACAGTGATTCACTCTATGGAAGATATCCTAAAGCTTGAAAGGGACGAGCCTGATAAAGAATGGTTTGTCATCGGGGGAGCCGTATTATTTGAAAAGATGCTTCCACATGCGGATCGAATGTATTTAACCTATATCGATGAAAGTTTTGAAGGGGATACGTACTTTCCAGCTTTCCGGTTGGAAGATTGGGAATTGGTAGCTGAAACGAAAGGGTTGAAAGACGAGAAGAATCCGTATGATTATTACTTCCGCACATACGAGAAAAAGGAAGGGAGTAAATGACCCGCCTTTGCGGACTCGTATTAAACGGTGGTAAATCTACGAGAATGGGGACGGATAAGTCTGCACTCGTCCTTGGAGATCGTCCGGTTCTTGCACATGTAATTGATACAATGGAGCGGCTCACTTCTATTGTTGTCATCAGTCAGAACCGAGGGGATTACCCGGGGTATCCGACTGTAATGGACCACCTGAATGATGCAGGGCCGCTGTCCGGGCTCCATGCGGCTATGGAAGAAAGGGAAGAAGATTGGTTCATCGTAGCAGCAACCGACATGCCCTTTGTTCAACCCGAAGTTTATACTTATTTACTTATGCAGAGAAAAGATAAGGCCGTCATCCCTTCCTTTGACGGTCTCCTCCAGCCTATGTCAGGCATTTACCCAAGGACGATGCTTGATACACTTGACCGCTATCTTCATCAAGGCGGAAGATCCGTGAGAGGACTGCTGGAAACGACTGGTTATACAAAAGTATCTGATTTCAGCTCATTAAAACCCGAAATACTAAACAGGCACTTCTTTAACATGAATACATGGAATGAGTTTGAACAAGCGAAAGAGCTCTCGAAATTTACCGGCAGATAGAGACAATCTCTACCAGAACATGGTATGATGAAAGAAAGAGCGGTTTCTTTTCCCGCTTCTGTCTTTTTCTTATGAAAACGGTTAAACTAAGAATGCAAGTTATCTGAGAGGGCGGTGAAGCTGTATGGCCAGCATAGGTGTACCTGGATTGATCCTCATACTTACGATTGCACTTGTCATCTTTGGACCGAAGAAACTGCCTGAGATTGGAAAGGCTGCCGGGGAAACATTGAAGGAATTCAAGAAGTCTACACGGGAGCTTACAGAGGAGAGCAAAGACGATAAGACAGGGAAATAAAGGTCCTGTCTCTTTGTCTAATGGATGGAGGAATTGTCTTGTTTTCTAATATAGGGATACCAGGGCTTATCTTGATCCTTGTGCTTGCTCTCGTCGTTTTCGGCCCTTCTAAACTTCCTGAGATAGGAAGAGCTTTCGGCTCGTCCCTGAGGGAATTTAAGAAAGCGGCAGGGGATATTCTTTCTGACGGAGAACAGCAGAAGGCAGACAAGCCGGGCAAAGAATAATGAAAGGTGTAAGGGGACTCCCTTGCATCTTTTTTCACGTCGCGTATGGGAGGTAATGGAATTGGCTGAAGAGAAATATGACAGAGATATAGAGATGAATGTAACGGAGCACTTGAGTGAACTGCGCAGAAGAATTATTTGGACCCTTCTCTTCTTCGTCCTTTTTTTCATTGCAGGTTTCCTCTATGTTAAACCGATTCAGGCATTTTTTGTGAAAGACCTCCCTTTTGAATTGAATATGACGAGCCCTGGAGAAATCATTTGGATCATCTTTACCATCGCAACCATTGTTGCAATTATCGGGACGCTTCCCGTTCTAGCCTTTCAGGCGTGGTTGTTTGTTAAACCGGCACTTACGCCGAAAGAAAGAAAAGTTTCGCTGTCCTACATACCTGCTGTATTCCTTCTTTTTCTGGCAGGACTGACATTCGGATATCTCGTGTTTGTCCATCTGATTCTTCCTTTCTTGTTGTCGCTTAACGATGGAATGTTTAATGAGATCTATACAGTGGAAAGATATTTCCGCTTCTTATTCCGTGTGACCATCCCGTTTGCCATCTTGTTTGAGATTCCTATTCTGGTTATGTTTCTCACAAGTCTTGGTATCGTTACCCCAGGCTTTCTAGTCAAAATTAGAAAGTATGCATATTTCGTACTGGTTATTATCGGAACCATTATTTCCCCTCCGGATTTCATTCTTCAGCTTGTCGTGGCGGTTCCTCTGATCATTCTTTATGAGATCAGCATTCTCCTATCGCGTGTCGTTTACAGGAAGAAGAAGGAAGCGCATGAAGCGTTTATGGATGATTCCAACGGGTAAAGGGTTGTCATACTTATAAGACAGAAGAATCCTCGATATACAGGGGGTTCTTTTTTTCTTTTGTCGCTGAATTTATTGGAAAAAACCGTAATGTTTTGCCGAATTCGTCCGTTCGTGATAAAAATAAGGAAGAAGATCGAGGAGGAAACAGAAAATGAGATCGTTTTACCATTATATGATGCGTTACCGCGGTAACCTGGTTTTAAATGAAGAAAAACAGCTTGCAGAGTGGATGTTTAAAGACCACAGTTTTCCGAGACAAGCGAAGACGTACGATGAGATCAGCAGATACTTGGAATGGAATGCTCCTTTCCCCTCTGCCTTATCAGCATTTGACAGACTTTACGAACAATATATGTTAGAGGAGGAGTAGGCATGAAATTCATCCATACAGCGGATTGGCACCTCGGCAAAATCGTAAACTCGGTACATATGACGGAGGATCAGCGTTGGATTCTCGCTAAATTCATAGAGATAGTGAAAACGGAGGCTCCGGATGCAGTGGTGATTGCAGGAGACCTCTACGACCGCTCCATTCCTCCAAAGCAGGCAGTGGAGTTGTTAAACGAGACCCTGACAACTTTAATTAATGACCTGGGCATCCCTGTACTTGCCATTTCAGGTAATCATGATAGTCCTGACCGCCTTCAATTTGGTAGTGAACTGTTCAGGAGGCAGGGACTTTTCCTTGATACGAAACTGAAGCCGAACAGACAGCCTGTTACGTTATACGATACGCACGGCCCGGTACATTTTCACTTAATTCCGTACGTCGAGCCGGCAGAAGCGGCATCTGTTCTGGAAGATGATACAATCCATTCTCATCAGCAGGCGGCAGAAGCGCTTGTGCAGGATATAAAGGATAGATTTAACGAAGAGGAACGGCACGTGTGGGTAGGTCACGCCTTTTTAGCTGGAGGAATGGAGAGCGAGTCCGAAGAAAGGCTCTCCATGATTGGAGGCAGTCCCTATGTCGATGCTGCATTATATGATGGATTTTCTTATGTAGCACTCGGGCACCTGCATCAATCCCAGCGAATCACTAGGGATTATATCCGCTACAGCGGATCCATTCTAAAGTACTCTTTCTCGGAAGCCAATCATAAAAAGTCAGTCACAGTTGTCGAAATGGATGAGTCGGGAGACACTACATTTACTAAAGTTCCCCTTGTTCCAGAGAGAGATTTTGAAATCGTTGAGGGATTTTTCGAAGATCTTATGGTAGGAGAGGCGGCAGGAAACCCAGAGAATTATCTGCACATTCGATTATTGGATGACGGCCAGCTGATTGATCCGATGGGAAAATTACGTCAAGTTTATCCTAATATACTTCATTTGGAGAGAAGAAGATCCCTTACCTATGCGAATCTGGAAGATCTCCATGAAGTGAAAAAGCGACAGACATTATCGTATCAGGATCTATTTCGATCTTTTTATGAAGATATAAAGGGAGACGAAATATCAGAGCATCGAAGCCGGTTGGTGGAAGATGCGGTGCAGCACTTGAAACAGGAGGACAGGGGGCGTTGATATGAAGGCATTAGCTATTCGAATGGGAGCATTTGGTCCCTACAGGAATGAACAAGTGGTCGATTTTACAATGCTCGGCGGTGAATCGATCTTTTTAATTACCGGACCTACCGGAGCTGGTAAAACGACAATTTTTGATGCCATGTGCTTTGCTTTATACGGGCGTGCGAGCGGAAGTGACCGGGATCAGGATACAATGAGGAGTCACTTCGCCCATCCTAATGATCCGACGTTTGTGGAGTTTTCCTTCGAGCTGAGAGGGAAAACCTATCGGGTGGTAAGAATGCCCAAACAGACAAGAAAGAAGGAGCGGGGAGAAGGGTTTAAGGAAGACCCGGCTCGTGCGGAGCTGTTCCTCTTAACAAACGATCAGGAACAGCTGGTTGCATCGAAGGTGAAGGAAGTCAACGAATATATTGAGGAAATCATCGGTTTAGATTATGAACAATTCCGTAAGATGATCATGATCCCTCAAGGGGAATTCCGTAAGCTTATTTCCGAGAACAGTAAGGAACGGGAGGAGATACTTCAACGTATCTTCAAAACGAAGTTCTTTGATGACATAACCGAATACTTTAAAACACAGTCCAAACAGCTGGAAGAAGAAATCAAACAGTTTGAATGGAAGATCGAGCAGGAACGGAATCAAGTCGTTTGGGAAGATCAAGAAGCCACCTATGAAAGCGAGGAACTATCCCGTTTCAATACGCGCCTGGATGATCGCCTGGAAAAACAGGAAACACTTGTCGCTGCGGAAAAAGAAGCGGTGGAACGACTAGAAATAGAAGTCGATGAATGGAAAAAACGGTACCACCACTCGGAGCAGCTCCTGGAATTGTTTGAGGAAAAAGCATCGCTTGATGAAGAGAAGCACGCACTGGATCAGAAGCACAGCGAAGTGGAAAAAACAGAGAAAGAGCTGCAAGCCGCAAGAAGAGCCGCCGAGATCACTCCCTATGAGAAACAATACAAGGAACGGATGGAGGAATGGCAGAAGTGGCAGAAATCGTATGAAGATAAACTTGCAAGTCTTAAAACTATTCGTGAAGAATTCCATCAGATCGATGAGGCTTATCACAAGCTTTCAGGAAAAGAGGAAGAGCGGGAACAGTTGAAAAGCTCTTGGGAGCAAGCAGTGGAAGAGCAGGAGAATGTAGCCATTTATAATAAACTGCTCGAAGACAGCAAAGCATACACAACATCCATTGCAACGAAGGAAAAGAAGCTGGCCGAGCGGAAGGAAGCATTGGGCAAATGCGAAAACCGTGCGGAAGAATTGAAAAATCAACGAAGAAAAGAGCGGGAAACGTCCGATTCCTGGTATGAAACGAAGCAGCGAATAGACGTACTCTATAAGCGGTTGGATGGGCTTCGGCAATTGCAGGAGCATTGGCGTAAACTTGAGGAGATGCGCAGAAACTATCAATCTTTCATGAAACAGTATAAAAACGCAGAGGTCCGTCAACAGTCTTCCAAGCAGGCTTACGAGGATTCTCTCGAAGAAATCCGCCATCATCATGCGTACACTCTTTCTTTGAAGCTGGAAGAAGACACGCCGTGTCCTGTTTGTGGAAGCAGCGATCATCCCCGCCCGGTCGATCGTCCATTAAATGTCCCGGCTCAGGAAGAGCTAGACCGCCTGAAACAAGTTTATCAAGAGGATGATGCTGCTTATCAAGAAATGCAGCGCCAATTGGTAACAGTTACATCGGCTGGAGAAGCGCAGAGACAGCTGACGGAGAAGGCCATGGAAGAATGGGATGGTTATGTGAAAACGCTGGATGAACAGGCCATTCAACGGGCCATTATTCAATCTGAAGAGGATCTGAAAGCGGCAGAGCAGCGCTTTGAAGAGCTTGATGCCATGTGGAAATCGTTGACGGAAGCGGCGAAAGAACTGGAACAGGTGGAAGAACGTTCGGCGAAGCTTCGATCCGCTCAGGAAGAAACGAGAAGTCGTCTGCACGAAGAAGAGCAGCAACACGTCAAGATCCTTTCCAAGGTGCAGGCCATGGAAGAAAATTATGCGTTCTCATCCACTGATGTCACAACGCTGAAAGAAAAAGCAGAGAACCGACGCGGTCTCTATGTTAAAGCTCTAAATGAGTGGGAAGAGTTGAAGGAGAAACACCGCACCAAGAAGGAGCAGCTGCAGCAGTTGACAACCGCTGTCGAAGAAGGTGGGCGTTATTTGGAGGATCTGGATAAAGCTGTTAAAAAGTCGAAAAAACAACTTGATCAAACGCTCGTTCAATTTTCTTTCCATGATCATGAAGCATATAAGCAGGCGGTGCGTTCTCCGGGGTTCATAGCTGAGAACCAGCGTATTGTCGATGATTATGAGAAGAGGAAAAGCATAGTGAAAGACCGTGTGAAAGATCTCGATCAACGCCTTGCTGATAAGCATAAGCCGGATTTGGAAGAGCTCCAGTCTCTCCTTGATGAAAAACGCCGAATACTCGCCATTAAGCAGGAAGCTTTCAATGAACGGAGCGCAGCGTACCGAAAGAACCGGGAAATCCGGGAGAAGATAAATATGCTCATGGATGACCAAGGAGAACTGGCTTCCAAGTATTACGATATTGCAGAACTAGCCCAATTGGCAAAAGGGGACAACCATCTCCGCCTTTCTCTTGAACGTTATGTTCTAGCTTCTTATCTTGATGAAATCCTTGTTCAGGCAAATGTGCGCCTGGATCAGATGACCGATCACCGCTATCAGCTGATTCGCAGTGACGCAGTTGCCAAACGAGGAGCTCAGAGCGGGCTGGATTTGGAAATAATTGATCACCATACAGGAAAACAACGTTCGGTTCGAACCCTGTCCGGAGGAGAAGGCTTCAAAACTTCTTTAAGTCTTGCCCTTGGTATGGCTGATGTAGTACAGGCCCATGCGGGTGGTGTCCAGCTGGATACCTTATTCATTGATGAAGGCTTTGGAACGTTGGATGAAATTTCCTTAGAGCAGGCAATCTCCTGCCTTCGCAGTCTCCAAGATGGAAACAGGCTGCTTGGGATCATTTCCCACGTCCCACAGCTGAAAGAAGAAATTCCTGCCAAACTGCAAATCCGTGCGGGAGTAAGGGGATCCACATTGGAATTCACTTTTCAGTAACGGAATGAACAAGTATTCGACAAAGGATCAGACACGAAATAAAAGCGTATGACATGGAACGACGGTTTAATCTTCCTATTGTCGCTACGTGCGCTTGCCCGGGAAATATAGACTGGGAAATCTTAAAAGAGAACGGGGAAATACTGCACCATTTGGAGGGAGGGGTACGTATGTTAAATAATGATTGGAATGAGTTGCTTGAAGAGGAAAAAGAGAAGGATTATTTCCTTCAACTGAAACAGAAGTTGAACGAGGAATATAAAGAGCATCGGGTCTATCCTGCTAAGTCGGAAATATTGAATGCTCTTGCTTTCACTCCCAGGGAAGCTACCAAAGTAGTCATTCTCGGCCAAGATCCTTATCACGGCAAGGGACAGGCGCACGGGTTCAGTTTTTCCGTTCGTCCGGATGTTACCATTCCCCCGAGTTTAAGGAATATATATAAAGAACTGCACCATGATTTAGACATCCCAGCACCTAATCACGGCTGCCTGCTGCATTGGGCGGAACAAGGGGTCCTGCTTCTGAATGATGTCCTGACCGTCAGAGAGAAGCAGCCTAATTCCCATAAGGGGATAGGGTGGGAGCGATTTACAGATGCTGTCATAGAAATACTTAATCAAAGAGAACGACCGGTAGTGTTCCTTTTATGGGGAAAACACGCACAGAAAAAAGGCGCTTCTATAGATACAGAGAAGCATATGGTAATCGCTTCCCCTCACCCAAGTCCATTTGCGGCTCACCGTGGATTCTTTGGGAGTAAACCATTCTCCCGCGTAAACGAATTTTTGAAAAAGCATGGGGAAGAACCTATCGATTGGAAGCTTCCAGCCGATTGTCCGGACGCATGAGCCCAAACCAGATTGAAAGAAGGGCATATGCTACAGTATTCTAAAGTTTCGGAGGGGTTTATATGTTTCCTACAGGTCAACCACCATACCCTCCTATGGGGCAGTTTCGAGGGTTTCAACAAGCCGTCCAACCGAATATGATGCGTTCTGCAGCACCCTTTTTCCAAGGAGGGGGACCTGGAGGGGCCATGCGTGCTTTCGGCGCACCCGGCTTCGGCGCACCCGGCTTCGGAGCTCCTGGTTTCCTGGGTAATGCAGGATCTGCAGTCCCGGGATTCTTCGGAGGCGGATCCGGTTTGGGTACGAAGGCGTTAGGTGCAGCAGGCACAGCTGCTAAAAGCGGAGGGGCAGGATGGATCGGTTATATGCAGACCGCGTTGAAAGCGATGCAGTCAGCGGCTCCGATGATGCAGCAATACGGACCGATGTTGAAGAACATCCCGGCGATGATTAATATGATGAAAATCATGAATGAGCCGGATGAAGAAGAAACATCGCCGGAAAAGGAAGAGAAAGAAGGGACGTCAAATGCTTCCGAATCGAGCAGTTTCGGGAGTTCAGAGTCCGAGCAGCAAGAAGATCAAGGAGCATCACAGCCTAAATTGTATATTTAGGCTGTGCGTGTCACTTGATTTTTTTTTATGAATTAGAAAGAATAGGAACATGCAGGAAAAGCATGAACCTACGTTTAGGAGGTTTTTAATAATGAGTAATCAAGTAGAAAAAGCAACATTTGCCGGGGGATGTTTCTGGTGTATGGTGGAGCCGTTCGACGAACGTCCGGGTATCCACTCCGTTGTTTCCGGCTACACCGGAGGCCATACGGAAAATCCGACATACATGGAAGTTGTATCAGAGACAACGGGACACCGGGAAGCTGTGCAAATCACCTACGACCCGGAGATCTTCCCTTATGAGCGTCTCCTGCAGCTGTTCTGGCAGCAGATTGACCCGACAGATGCCGGCGGTCAATTTGCAGACCGAGGCCAGTCTTATACGACAGCTATTTATTATCACAGTGCAGAACAGAAGCGTTTGGCCGAAGAGAGTAAACAAGGTTTGGAGGAGTCCGGTAAGTTTAAAGCTCCGATTGTGACGGAAATCCTCCCTGCTGAAGTTTTTTACCCTGCAGAGGACAAGCATCAGGACTACTACAAGAAGAGCAAGTTTCATTACAAGCGATACAAAAAAGGCTCCGGAAGAGCAGATTTCATCAAAAACCATTGGAGCTTTCCGAAGGATAAAAAGGAACTCCGCAGTCAATTAACGGATATTCAATATATGGTGACGCAGGAAAATGGTACCGAGCGTCCATTTCAGAACGAATACCATGACCATGAAGGGGAAGGAATTTACGTTGACATCGTTTCCAAAGAACCGCTTTTCAGTTCCAAGGATAAATACGATGCCGGTTGCGGCTGGCCGAGCTTCACGAAGCCCATTGAGAAGGTGAAAGAAGAATTGGATACATCCCATGGTATGTTCCGGACAGAAGTTCGATCGGAGCAGGCGGATTCTCATCTTGGCCACGTTTTCGATGACGGTCCCCGGGACAAGGGTGGATTGAGATACTGCATCAACTCCGCTGCGCTCGAATTTGTACCGGCAGAAGAAATGGAAGAAAAAGGGTATGGGTACTTGAAGCACTTGTTCCGCTGATGATCCTGTTCTCCCATCCTCATTCTTCTTGGGTAATGGTATAATGAAAGGATGAGGGGGAACGGAAGTGGGAAGAAAAAGGGCACTGACACAAGAGGAAATATTCAAGGTGACAGGCGAAGTCATGCGTACCGAGGGAATCAAAGGTATCCACTTCAAGAAACTTGCAACAATGCTTGATGTGAGCAGAAGCACCTTTTATGATTATTTCGAAAACAAAGAAGCACTGATCCTCGCCTATATGAAGGCAATGATGGATGAGATGGAATCCAAAATATCTGAAATCCCTGCGGATATCGCACCGAACCAAAAGCTCTACCGGCTCTTGATCGTCCTTCTTGAACATGCAGAGGTTCATCATATCGATCAGATGATCCGTGAACTGCAGTCCGGGGATAAAAGCCTTGCTTTCTTTATCCGCACGGAAGTCCATCAGAATTTGATGGAGACATATAAGAAGATGCTTGATTGGATCAATGCCAGTAAAGAGGAAGGGATTTGGAATCATGATGTCGATACAGAACTGCTCGGGGATCTGATTTTCCATTCCATCCTGTTTCCACAACGAGAAAAACTTGGTGTGAAGAAGTTGGCCGATCAACTTTTTCATATGCTGGAACGTGGAGTTCTTCAAACAAGGTGACAGCCGGTATCCTGATTAGAGGATACCGGCTGTCCTTTTTACAAGAATTCAGAGAAAGGGGTTTTTCCATTCTGTTAATAAACCGTAGTTGCAGGATTCCGCATCTTCCAAATAACCTGGGACAGGCCGGATGGGAGACCGCCCGGACTTTAACAAAAAAGTAAGCACAGGATCTTGTATCTCAGAAGCTATAACGAGATTCACATATTCCTCTGCTGTCCATTCGTGGCTGTATTTATGGTAAAGAGGCATCCGTGCGCCCCCTACAAGCCTGGTCAGCCCGAACTGAATAACGATTTCATACATGGCCTGTGTCAACTGTCTGCCGAGTCCGAGGGAACGGCAGTCCGGATCGACACACAAGTCGACGACATATAAAGTATCCCCTTCCGGGTCGTGCGTCTCCATGGAGCCGTCTGCTGTGATCTCCTTCCAAGTATGGTCTTTGTCATCATCCAGGTGTACTTGCATCGCCGTCATGGAACCAGCGATCGTTCCTTCCACTTCTATACATAAACAACCGGTGGGAAAAGCGGCAAGCTGTTGACTTAATTGCTCTTTGGTCCACCACAAATCAGAGGGGAACGGAGGAGGGAATGCTTTTTTCTGAATGTTTATCAACGTTTCGAAATCCTTTTCTTCATAGGGTCTGATATGAATGTGTCTGTACTTTTTTTTCATCTTATCGTATCCGTAGAGCCATTTATTCATAAAAGCACCTCTTTAATAAAATTTAAAATTTGAAAGGGGAGGGAAACATGAGGTATCCTTCACTCTCCACCTATGCCATTGCTCTTTTAGGCGGTTGTATGTTCCAGCTGCTCCACATTCCAATTCCGTTCATTCTCGGTCCTGTGACGGCCATTGTGTTTGCTAAATCCCTTTTCCATATGGAAAGCAGTACGTTTCCATTAGCAAGAGATATTGCCTTTGTCCTGTTGGGAATTCAAATCGGCCATACGTTTACTTCCGATACGTTCACGAGTATTTTCCCATATATGCTTCCATATACGCTGCTTTCTTTTCTAATGATAGGAATCTGCCTCGTCATCGGGTTGGGGATATCGAAACGGACGGGAATGGATAAGACGACGAGTATGGTCGGAAGTTCTCCCGGTGGTTTATCTGCAATGATCGCTATCAGTGAATCGCTGCAAGGGAACAGCGGGCTTGTCACCATCTTTCATACGCTGCGTCTCATGAGTGTTTTATTCATTATACCTTTTTTTGTCACCCATATGTGGGGGGGAGAAAATACCGCCGCGGTTGATTATTCCCTATCCGTCAACGGGCCTTTGTGGACGGTCCTCTTTTATATTCTCGTATTCTTCATCGGCATGAAGGGAAAGCATAAGATACCCGCAGGGCTCGTCGTCCTGCCTATGATTGTTATTGGGGCCATTCAGACTTCCGGGCTCTTCCTGTATTCGCTCCCGTCCTCTTTATTTTCAGCTTCTCAGCTGATGGTAGGGACGTATCTCGGCCATACGATCATGCCGAGGGAGATTGTCCGTGCAGGTAAGAGCTGCTTCTACTTTCTATCTCTTTCTGTTTTCATAATCGCTGTAGGGATCCTGTTTGCCTTTTTGTTTTCATTCTGGACAGGTGTCGATATTGTCACGTCCGTCCTTGCTCTGGCGCCTGGAGGATTAGTGGAAATGTCTATTACCGCCGGCCAGACGGGAGGAGATCCTGCCGTCGTAAGCTCGCTTCAAACCATTCGGTTATTGACTATTGTACTCGTTCTGCCGCTTTTATTTAAACGGATGGAAAGGCATATACGTATGTAGTATTTTGACATTGTCTCGAATTAAAGATAATATAAGTAAGAATAACACTTACAATTAACTGTATTTATATTATGTAAATTAAACTCAAGGAGGGTACTATGATGAACAGAAAACATATTTATAAAGAAGGGGCCAACCCATCGGGTAACGTTTTGCTATTGTTGCACGGAACCGGTGGTACAGAACAGGATCTCCTTCCGTTAGCTGAGATGATTGATTCGGAAGCAGCGGTTCTTTCTGTCCGTGGAACCGTCACAGAAAACGGAATGCCTCGCTTCTTTAAACGACTTCAAGAAGGTGTGTTTGATATAGAGGATTTGGTCGCTAGAACAGAAGAGCTGAATCAATTCCTCGATGAAGCAGCAGATCATTATGGTTTCGATCGTAAAGAGGTTATTGCCGTCGGTTATTCCAACGGTGCGAATATAGCGGGAAGTCTTCTGTTCCACTATGAAAAAGCATTGAAAGGAGCCATCCTCTTCCATCCAATGGTACCAAGAAGAGAAATCCAACTTCCTGAACACCCCGGCCTTCCGGTATTTATCGGGGCAGGGGAAAATGATCCGATCTGCCCCGCCAAGGAAACAAAAGATTTGAAAAAACTGTTGGAGGAAGCAGGAGCGGAAGTTGAGGAGCATTGGGAGCAGATGGGGCATCAATTGACGGCTAATGAAGTGAAGGCTGCTTCGGAATGGTATAAGCGGACATTTTAACAACCTCTTGTTGAGTCTCTTTGTTCGTTGTATGATAGAAGACACGCAAGCAGCGAGGAGGTTGGATCATGATTCATAAAACATGGGAACAAAACGAAACAACAAAACAGGTGGAGTGTATTCACAACGACGCCAAGAAATTTGTCGTCCACAATGTATTAACACCTGGAAAAGTATATGATGTCAAAAATGAGAGCGAAGAATTTTATTTTGTCATCGATAATTCCGGCCGCATGGGCGGATTTTATAAAGAATACTTTAAGGAAGCATAAACAGATAAGACCAGGAAGGGCGAAACCTTTCTGGTTTTTTTATGTTGCCCGGTAGAATACTGCAGGAAAAAGCTGGACATCCTAATATCTGGTGGAGAGACAGACTTCGTTCCCTCCATAGTTAGGAACTGGTTTGCTGTTTTAATGAAGCTATACCAGAAAGTCCGTATATAAAGTGAAACAATTCACCAACTTTTCTTGTAAACACTCGATTCATCGGCGATAATGAAGGTAAGCTGATGGAAGGGGAGGATGAGTTTTTTATGGATAAATTGATAGTCGTTCGCCATAGTGAGACAGAAGGACAGCATGAAGATTCGCCGTTGACGAAACAGGGCATCAGGCAGGCACAAACACTTGCTTATTTCCTTGACCGCGCCGGTCATGAAGTGGACCGAATCATCTCCAGTCCTTTTTTACGGGCCGTTGAAACAATTAAACCCTATGCCAGAAAGAAAGGGCTAGAGTTGGAAACCGACGAACGGTTGGAAGAACGAGTATTAAGCCATGAACCACTCAATGACTGGGAAGAAGTTCTGCATGATACCTTCCAGGATCCTGAACTTAAGCTTTCCGGAGGAGAATCCTCGAAGGAAGCGAAGAAACGAGTCCTCTCCCTCATCGAAGAATTGGAGCAAGAGGATTGTGGGAACGTTCTCCTTGTGACACATGGGAATCTGCTCGCTTTACTTCTTCAAAAGTATAAACGCGAAATTGGATTCTATGAATGGAAGCGGCTGACGCGCCCGGATGTATTCCTCGTTCAGAAGTTTGGAGGGGAATATACCGTCGAGCGGATATGGGAGGACTGATGCCCAGGCATCGTCTTCTTTTTTTCACGCGCACGCGAAGAAAGTCGAATGATTACAGGAATTGCGATTTTTCGATAAAATCGTTATTATAGATGGTGGTGTTTATCTTAACCATTATCGGTGAATATAGTAATATAAGCACACGAACTCTATTCGTAAAGGAGGAGAAAATCGATGGCATTTGTAATTACATCCCCATGTAAAGATGAAAAAGCGGGAGAATGCATGGATGTGTGCCCGGTTGATTGTATCGAGGAAGGGAAAGATATGTTCTATATCGATCCTGCGATTTGCATAGATTGTGGTGCATGTGAAGCCGTTTGTCCGGTAGAAGCAATCTACATTGAAGACGAGGTACCGGAAGAAGAAACCCCATACATCGAAATTAACCGCAAGTTCTTTGAAGAACAGTAAGTAACATAACCAGGAACCGCCTCTCTATATAGAGAGGCGGTTTTTTTGATACCTCCCGGTGCATACTTTTCCCTTTATGCGGGTAGATACATAAAGAACTGTACTTACTTAGGAGGTAGGGATCTTGACGAATCTACAAAAAAAATCAGTTATCATAACCGGAGCGAGCAGTGGTATTGGAAAGGCGATCGCTCATGAACTCGCATCGAACGGGGCAAACGTTGTTCTTGCTGCCCGAAGATCTGAGCGTCTGAAAAAACTGGCCGATGCTATCGAATCGGAGCATGGAGTTGAGGCGAAGGTTGTAGAAACGGATGTGACGAAGCGGGAAGATGTCGAAAATCTTGTTCAAACGACAAAGGATACATTCGGTAGTGTAGATATCCTGATAAATAATGCTGGTGTCATGCTGTTGTCTTTTCTCAAGAATGATCACGTGGACGAGTGGGAACAAATGGTGGATGTAAACATCAAAGGTGTACTGTTCGGAATCCATGCAGCCCTACCGACAATGATCGAACAGAATACTGGACACATTATCAATGTTTCTTCGGTCGCAGGTCATGAAGTTTTCCCGTCGAGTACTGTGTATAGTGCAACAAAATATGCAGTAAAGGCACTTTCTATGGGGATGGAGAAGGAATTGTCGAAGACGGGTGTCCGTGTCACGAATATTTCCCCTGGAGCGGTGGAAACGGAATTGACGGATCACATTACAGACGGGGATGTGATTGAGATGTTTAAGGAGCGCAGCATGAAGCCGCTGGAAGCGGATGATATTGCCAAAGCTGTAGGATATGCGGTAAGTCAACCTGCTTCGGTCAACGTCAATGAAATTATTGTTCGCCCGATGAACCAGAAATAATGAAAAAAAGGCCGCAGCGGAACTGCGGTCTTTTAATGAATGACTTTAAATTTGTTATGCTGCTTAGAATCCTCCCGGTCTTCCTGGTCGATATGACGGATGGAGCTGAAGGGCGTGGGACCTTTGGAAATCTCATCGACAAAAGTGTTAAGTACCGTTTCTTCTCCTTCTGCTTCCATTAAGACGGTCCCGTCCGGCTGGTTTTTCACCCACCCGCATATGCCGAGGTAATCAGCCTTCTGCTTTGCTGCTGCCCGGAATCCAACGCCCTGGACTCTCCCGTGGATCGTCAGCCTCTTTCGTTTCATATGGTCTTACCCCTTTCTTTACAGGCTTCAGTGATATTGATTCCCTGAAAGGATCAAATAGAAACACAACAGGAGGTTGCTGGATGAAAGAAATAGATATCAGGAACGTATCCGATTTTTTTATAGGACAGACGGAAGATAACACCGGTACAACAGGGTGCACCGTCATCCTGAGTAAAGAAGGGGCGGTCGCTGGGGTTGACGTCCGTGGTGGTGCTCCTGGAACGAGGGAGACGGATCTAATGCGATCGGAAAATATGGTTCAAAAGGTACATGGGCTTTTTCTTGCTGGAGGAAGCGCATATGGTCTTTCTGCAGGAAGCGGGGTCATGCAGTGGCTGGAAGAACACCATATTGGGTTTGAGACAGGCCCGGTGAAGGTCCCCATTGTCCCGGGGGCTATTTTATATGATATTGATCCGTCCCGACCTGCTGTCCGTCCCGATGCAGCCATGGGCTATGAAGCGGCACGGATAGCGTGGGAGAACCCTCCCTTCAGCAATGGAAGATACGGTGCCGGTACTGGAGCGACAGTCGGAAAGCTCTTTGGGAGAGAGAACAGCATGAAGGGCGGCATCGGAAGTTATGCTTTCCAATCTGGAAAGGTGAAAGTAGGAGCGGTAATCGCAGTAAACTGTTTTGGTGATGTGGTTGACCCAGGCACGGGAAGAATAGTTGCCGGTCTGCATAAAAATGGAGAATTTCTGCGGACGGAAACACATTTGATGAATAACGTCTCCACGGCACCAGTCACTGATTCCTTCCAAGGGAATACGACGATCGGCGTTCTTCTGACTAATGCTTCGTTACATAAGTCGGAAGCTAATAAACTTGCATCCATCTCCCATAATGGGTTGGCTAGAACCATCCGTCCTTCTCATACCTATGTAGATGGGGATACGCTTTTTACCATGCACGGGGATGAAGTAGCATGTGATGTTAACGGACTCGGGGCGATGGCTGCGTTCGCTGTTGAGAAAGCTGTGCTTCGGGCATTTGAACACTAAAAAAAGAACGGAGAGGATACCCATGCTTGTATTTGTTTATGGATCCTTGATGACAGGGATGGAAAACCATCATGTGTTGTCTCAGGCGCCCCTTCTCGCAAAGGAAGCACGTGTAAACGGAAGGCTATATGAAGGAGAATCCTATTATCCGCTGCTTGTGGAGGAGCCAGGAGCCTGGACATATGGGGAGTTGTATGAGGTCGATGAAAGAGACCTTGTTTCTCTCGATGCTTTGGAGGAATATGATCCGGAAACGGATAAGGGAACTTTTATAAGAAAAAGCCTTCCTGTCTGGACCGACAGTGGAAAGGAAGAAGCATATGTCTATGTCGCTTCTGAAGAGTCATTGGGAAAACCAGTAGCATCCGGCAATTGGAAAGTCCACCGCCTGTTGATAAACGGGGGCTCCTGCTATTATTTTGCTTACGGTTCCTGTATGGATGATGAACGATTCGCAAAACATGGGGTCGATCGTCTATTTCAAAACGTTACCGGAAGAGGATCGGCGAAGGGCTACCGCCTTGGATTCACATACCCTCTTCCCGACGGGGCAAGGGCAGATCTTGTAGAAGCAGAAGGCAATGTTGAAGGTGTCGTGTATGAGATTAACGAGGAAGCAAGACAATACCTTTACAGGAGGGAAGGTGTCGACAGGGGCGGCTATCGACCGATGGTGCTCCCTGTCGCCCTTGCTTCCGGAAACCAAGTGGAAGCTTTATCATTCACAGTCAGGGAAAAACAGCCGGAGAGTGCGCCCCCTTTCCATTATGCAAAAGAAATCCACAGGGGTGCCGGGCGGTATTTATCACGTTCGTATGTGGATGAAATAGAAAAGAGATTTGCAGAAGAAGTTTGCGGTGAAGAGTTCCGTAATTATTTGCTGAAAAGGAGCTGACATTCATGACTAAGGCGACCTGGTCCCACTACAGGGCAAGGGATTTCTCTTCTCTTCCCTACATAGCTTTCCAACGTTCACCCGGTAACAAAGAAGCGATCATTATGATTCATGGAATCACAGCTGAACTGGATCACCACAAGAAATTCGCATCTTTCTGTAAACGAAAGGCAGATGTCTTCCTGCCCCTCCTTAGAGGATACGACCAGAAAGGAAAAAGAGGGGATATTGACTATTTGGGACAATATGATGACGATTTATCAGATTTTATCCACTTCATTCGGAAGCAGGGATACGGGCGGATTGTGCTTGCAGGCCACTCCATGGGATGCGCGAATATTTTGAGGTTGATGGATCTCCATCCGGATATAGCAGAGGAGTATCTATTCATTGCTCCCTTCTTCCATCCAACCCTTCCTGTCTATCATGACGATGCTACCGAACAAGGGAAGCCCGAAACAGATGTCGATTACGTCATTCATGACAAGAAAATGATTGCTCTCGTAGCGCTTCACAAAATGAACATACACCGCTTTGATGATGCGCATGTCGCAGAGATACCAGATGAATTCCATTACAGCAACCGTTTGAAACTAAGTTTCCGCCTGCTTCTGTCGAGGTTTCCGGAGAATATCGTCAACGATCTGTTTTCCGGCATGGAAGATCGCGTTTCCATCTTTATCGGTGATGAGGATGAGGTTATTGTTCATCCACTCCTTAAGAATTGGGTGAAGGAGACGTGGGGATTGGACGTCCTGTTGATTCCAGGGGTTGACCATAACCATATCCTTCATCATTCTGATCTCCATCGCGTGATTGCAGGGCGTCATGCAGAGGAACTGTAAAGCATGAAGGATATTTATACGGACGTTTTTGCTTTTCGGGGGGGATACGGGGATTTCGGATATGAACAGGGCCGCGGGTTACAATCGTCCCGTCTTTTGAACTACCATAAGAATCGGCGTCCTCGTTCCGTTCGGCATTATAAGTCTGAAAAATCAGTGGTCAAGCATTTGCTGGATGAGTTTTTTCCTCCTTTATGGGAAGAACTGCTCGGTCTCGCAGAGGGACTTAAATGGTCCGTGGATGATGTCGTGCACGAATACAGCGGGTGGCAGCAGGAATGGGATAAGTCCGGCTGTTCGATTTTGACAGGCGATTCCTTTTTTACACGAAATTATGACTATCATCCGAAAACATATGAAGGCAGGTTTCTTATTTATGCTCCAACAAAAGGGACTCCCACCATCGGACCCGGACAGAGAATTCTAGGTCGTACGGATGGAATGAACGCCTACGGATTGTGTATCGGCTACAACTTTGTCAACCGTGTTCATCCTGGTGACGGGTTTATTTGCTGCACATTGACCAGAATCATACTTGAGACGTGCAGAACGACAGAAGAGGCCGTCGACATGCTGAAGAGGCTCCCTCACCGCCACTCCTTTAATTACGTGGTAACAGATTGCAATGGTGTGACTAAAACAATTGAAGGTTCCCCGCGAGGTGTCCGCATTCATGAGGCACTAGTTTGTACCAATCATTTTCTTCATTTGGAAAATGAAAACCGAAGGCACTTATCGGATTCGCATGAGCGTCTAGGTCATCTCATGGATGCGCAAAAAAGAATGAACGGAGAAGAGGCCTTCCGCTTTTTGAACGATACGACAGGACCGATATTTTCAAAACGCTATTCTCAGTGGTCCGGAACCATCCATACATGCAGTTATCAACCCAGAGATAAAATCGTTCGTTTTGGTTTGGGCGGGGATACCAGCGGGGTTTCTTTCGACTTTGGAGAATTCATGAACGGGAAAAGAATCCGTGTAAAAAAAGTCCTTGGGCATGTGGATACACAGGAGCCCATCCCGTACATCGATGATTTCCCTCTTGAGTAAGAGAGCGATTTCAGAGTAAAATGATGGGAGAATGTACGGGAAAAGGAGTTTGGAGATGACAACGATGACGGATTCTAAATTAGACCAACTAATGCATGTGTACGACTATTTATATCAGGAAGGGGATGCAGCCTCTGCTGTCAAACTCTTGGACTTGATAGAAAAGGTGAAGGAAGAGGAAACAATAATCGGCTTTGCCGGCCATTTTTCAGCCGGTAAATCGACGCTGATCAACCGCCTTCTCGGCCATGAACTGCTCCCTTCCAGTCCCATCCCCACCAGTGCAAACATTGTCCGGTTAAAAACGGGGTCAGAAAAGACAATTGTATTTTTTGATCAGGAAGATCCTGTATGTTATGAAGAAAAAATTTCTATGGATATGGTAAAGGATTTATGCAGAGATGGAGATGCGGTGAAGGAACTGACGATTCAGAGGCCGGAAGGAGGACTGCCCTCCCATGTATCTGTTGTTGATACACCAGGAGTGGACTCTACTAATGATGCCGATCGACTGATCACGGAAGCCTCTTTGCATAAAATGGATTACATGTACTACGTGATGGATTACAACCACGTCCAGTCTGAAGTTAATCTGCAGTTTCTTGACGAAATGCAGCGTAGAAAGAAACCCTTTTCTCTCGTCATTAATCAGATCGATAAACACAAAGAAAAAGAGTTGACGTTCGAATCATACAAACGGAGCATCGAGGCAGCCCTGAAAACATGGGGGATTCATCCGGAAGCTGTATTTTATACGACAATGCGGGATTCGTTCCATCCGGAGAGTGATTGGGCAGAACTATCTCAACATTTCCGTGCCCTTTTTGACCTCGGTCCTTCCAAAGGTTCTCATCAGGCCGTGATGGAAGCCGAAATGATCATGGAGGAAAGCGTTCGTACATATAAGGAAGAACGTTCCTCCTTCCTCGCAGATCTAAAAGAGCGGAAGCAGACGCTGTTGGATCAAGTGGAAAACAGCCCTGTGGACGAAGGTATCTTCCATGAGACAGAAGACCTTCTAAACAGAGGAATGGAAACATTTGAGGAACGTATCTTGAACTTCCTTCCTAATGCGTATTTAATGCCCAGTTCTCTTCGGGAATACGCAGAAGCTTTTCTCGAGGCACTGCAGCCGAACTTTAAAGTAGGCCTTCTTTTCTCCGGGAAGAAAACGGAGGAGGAACGAAAAAGACGGGAAGAAACATTTTATGAAAAATTGAACGCATCCATTCAAGAGAATCTGCAATGGCCTCTGCGGGAACGGATGCTGTCGATCATCGATACACAAGGCCTGCGTGCACCAGAATTGGTGAGTCAGGTACAGAATATGGATTTCCAATATCCTAAGGAGCGACTTCGTTCTTTAGTGGAAAGCGGTGCATCCGTTACCGGCGCATATGTGCTGCTTTATACAGATCAAATCGCTAAAGATATCCGACAGGAAATGAAAACTTATGTCGGTGCATGGAAAAGGGAATGGGAGGCAGCACTTAAGAGGCAGCAGCAGGAATGGAAAGACAAACACGAAGAAGCGTTTGCCGCTTATGAAGAAATTCAGCACATTAATCAAACAATACGTTCGCAGGAAGCGGAAATCGAGTCCTATGAAAACAGCCTTCGATCCCATTTCACGGGAAGTATCACATCCAGTGTAGAAGCGAAGGTGGAAAAGGATTTAGAGAACAGAAGGAAGCGGATAAAAGGTGAAACGGCGGGAGTCAGGATTACGCGGAAGAGTCGACAGGAAACAGAAGCTGGGGAGGATTTTTCCGATCAGGATCGCACATCTTCCTCCAGTATGATGCATGCAACGCTAGAACGAGTCGACCGGACGATTAATGCCATTGCACCGCTCGATGGACTCCAAAGTCTCCGTGAACAACTGCAAAGGAAGCGGGAAAGACTCAAGAACCGATCCTTTACCATCGCTTTATTCGGCGCATTCAGTGCAGGGAAATCGTCTTTTGCCAATGCGCTGCTTGGTGAATCGGTCCTGCCTGTATCGCCGAATCCAACAACGGCAACGATTAATAAGATTTCCCCACCGTCTATAGAAAAACCTGATCGGACGCTTGATGTGTACGTTAAAAATGAAAAAGAGATGATGGAAGACCTTGCGGATATCAGGAGACGGATGGGGCTTCAGAGAGAGACACTCGATCTTCTATATGAGGAAGTAAGGCAGAAAGGGACGCAGAGTGATCTTTTGGACCAGAAGCAGCTTTCTTTCCTGGAGGCATTCATGCAAGGCTACCATGAGATGAGGGAATATTTGGGGACACGCATGGAAGCTCCCTTTGACGAGTTTACAAGTTACGTAGCAGATGAAAAGAAGTCCTGCTTCATTGAATCCATGGAATTGTTTTATGATTGTGCTTGGACAAAGGCGGGAATCACGCTTGTTGATACGCCCGGCGCAGACTCCGTAAATGCAAGGCACACAGATGTTAGTTTTAAATACATTAAGGATGCAGATGCTGTTTTGTTCGTTACTTATTATAACCACCCATTCTCTCAAGCGGATCAATCCTTTTTGACGCAGCTCGGCAGGGTGAAGGACAGTTTTGCCATGGATAAGATGTTCTTCCTTCTGAATGCGGCAGATTTAGCAGCGTCCGAGGAGGAACTTCAGCAGGTCGAGATGTACATGAAAGAGCAGCTGCTTGGTTTCCAAATCCGTAAACCGCGGCTCTATTCCGTCTCAAGCCTGCTCGCCTTGAAAGAAAAGCAACAGAAGGAACATTTGTCATCTGGAATGGAAGCTTTTGAAGCAAAGTTTCGAAGTTTCCTGAATGAAGAGCTTGCTTCCGTTTTGATTCAATCGATGGAAGCGGATGTTTCAACAGCTAAGCAGATGGTCGAGGCGTTTATATCAACGAGCCGGATGAATGAAGGACAAAGGAAAGAAGAGAAACGGTTGTTGGAAAGACAAAAGGCTTCTGCGCTGGCTCTGTTCTATAAGGAGGAGCCGGTTGGAGCGAAAGAGGCGGTTCGTAATAAAGTGGCGAAGCAACTGCATTATGTCCAGGAGCGGATGCTGCTTAATTACAACGATTTCTTTAAACAGTTTTTCAATCCTGCCGTAATCAACGGCCGGGGGCAGGATATGAGAGAACAGGCTTTAGAAGCATACCGGAAACATACAGAAGCGGTGGAATTTGAATTGAATCAGGAACTGAAAGCTGTATGTCTACGGATGGAACAGACACTCAGGGAGTTAACTGCCAGCCACATGATGAAGGTTAATCAGGATCTTAAACAGGTCAAAGAAAGTATCCACTTAGAACAGCCGGAATGGCCGGATGTTCCTCTCCCAGCCATTCATGCCGACCTTCACATCGATCCGCAAGCCGAGAAAGAATCGAAAAAAGCAGTCAAGAGCACGAGAGCCTTCTTCGAACGTAATGAAAAAGAAGCACTGAGGGACACGCTTCTCTCCTATATTAGAGATGCATTAAGCGATTCGATCGGTGGCCAAAGCGGCATTGTAACAAGGCATTACCAAGAGCAGTGGGACCAATTGTTTATGCAATTCCAGAGCGAGTGGATGCATCAGACGCAGGATAGTTTTGACCGACTGTTGTACCCGTTGGAAAACCCTATTGATGTAGCCCATCTCGAAGCAGTTTATAAGCAATTAAAATAAATGAGAAACGGTCTGCCGTCTGACGGGGGCCGTTTTTTTATAATAAATTCATGATGATGGATCAATCAGCATAGAATGCTAAGGAAAGGGAGGTGACGTATATATGTATCCATATTCCCATCCTTATCAGGGACAAGGCATGTATCGTCAGACGTATGCATCTGAAACGGCACAGGCGTCCCTGCTTGCAAGTCCACTTGCTCCGGACTTAAAAGGGGCGGTTCAATTCTATCAGATGCCTTACGGCGTGGAAGTTTTTGTTCAAGTAGAAGGACTGCCGGCTTTCCAGGCGTCGAAGAACGGAGCACAAATCGGCCCGCACGGGTTCCACATCCATGAAAAAGGTGTTTGTGAGATCGGAGATGGCAAAGAACCTTTTGCATCTGCGGGAGGCCACTGGAATCCGGACAATGAGCCTCATGGAAACCACGCAGGTGATTTTCCAGTTCTGTTTTCCAATGAAGGCAGAGCAAGAATGATTTTCTTTACCGATCGTTTTCGAGTAGAGGATGTGATCGGTAAGGCGATCATCATCCATCAAGGTCCCGACGATTACCAATCGCAGCCGAGTGGAAACGCGGGAAAGAGAATTGCTTGTGGAATTATAGAAAGAATGGAATAAAATACGCCTTCATGGATATAATGTAATAAGCAGGGGCGCGAGGCGTCTATACTTGACTTCACCGGTGAGTCATAGTATAGTTTAGACAAGGTTTCCATTTGCCAAATTTAAGAAAATACATGTTATAAAGAGTGATCCTTTTTAGGGTACTTTTCATAATATGTGATTTTCATGAATGAACGCATATTAATTTTAGAAATATTGGAGGATCCATCCCTATGAAAACAGGTACAGTTAAGTGGTTCAACGCGGAAAAAGGTTTCGGTTTCATCGAAGTTGAGGGCGAAGACGATGTATTCGTACACTTCAGCGCGATCAACGAAGAAGGCTTCAAATCTCTTGAAGAAGGTCAAGCTGTAGAGTTTGAAGTTACAGAAGGAAACCGCGGGCCACAGGCTGCAAACGTAACAAAAATATAAAAACACAAATATAAAGAGACTGGCTTTTCGGGTCAGTCTCTTTTATATCATTTCAAGTCTAAAGGAGGCTACATCATGGCTTTCGGTAAAAAAAACCAGGCTGAAATCAAAGAAGAAGATACAAAAATCTGGGTGTGTACATCCGATGATTGTAACTGTTGGATGAGAGATAACTTTAGAACGAATGATGATAAGAAGTGTCCTATGTGCGGCAGCCCGATGGAGGAAGAAAATAAAGTCCTTCAGGTTGTGGAAAATAACAGTCTCTACTATAAATCCCAATCATAAAGAAAAGCGGTTGCCATGGAGCAATCGCTTTTCTTTTCTTCTGTTCATTCCGAGGGGATGAATGTTATAATTCTTAATGGTCTACTACGTTAACACTGGAGGATTAATTTATGCTGAATGTAAACAATGTGAGTCTTCGTTTCGGAGATCAAAAGCTGTTCGAAGATGTCAATATAAAGTTCACGCCTGGTAACTGTTATGGACTTATCGGTGCGAATGGTGCAGGGAAATCAACGTTTCTGAAAATTTTGAGCGGAGAGATCGAACCGCAGACGGGAGAAGTATCGCTGAAGAAAGATCAGCGCCTTGCTGTCTTGAAGCAGAACCATTTCGAATATGACGATTACGCCGTACTCGAAACCGTTATTATGGGGCATGCCCGTTTGTATGAAGTGATGAAAGAGAAAGATGCCATTTATATGAAGGGCGACTTCACCGAAGAAGACGGTATGCGTGCAGCGGAACTCGAAGGAGAATTCGCTGAAATGAATGGTTGGGAAGCGGATTCTGATGCTGCCCGCCTTCTCAAGGGGCTTGGGATCGATGAAGATCTTCATGAGAAGAAGATGAGTGAGCTGGAGGGCTCTGATAAAGTGAAAGTGCTTCTTGCACAAGCTCTTTTTGGAAATCCGGATGTCCTTCTTCTGGATGAGCCTACCAACCACCTGGACATTAAAGCGATTCAATGGCTGGAAGATTTCCTCATCGGTTTTGAAAATACGGTCATTGTCGTATCCCACGACCGCCACTTCCTGAACAATGTTTGTACACATATTGCAGACCTTGATTTCGGTAAGATCCAGATTTATGTAGGCAACTATGATTTCTGGTATGAATCCAGCCAGCTGGCTCTCAAAATGGCTCAGGAACAAAACAAGAAAAAGGAAGAAAAGATTAACGATTTGAAGGAATTTATCGCTCGTTTCAGTGCGAACGCTTCTAAATCGAAGCAAGCGACGTCCAGGAAGAAGCTGCTGGAGAAAATTACATTAGATGATATTCAGCCTTCTTCAAGGAAATATCCTTACATCGCTTTCCAAGCGGATAGGGAAATCGGGAATGACTTGTTGACGGTAGAAAACCTTACAAAAACTATAGACGGCGTCAAAGTGCTGGACGGGATCAGCTTCACTTTGAACAAAGATGATAAAGTTGCCTTCGTCGGTTCCAATGAAGTGGCGAAAACGACGTTGTTCCAAATTCTGACGGGTGAAATGGAACCGGATGAAGGAACCTATAAGTGGGGGATCACAACTTCACAAAGCTATTTCCCTAAGGATAACTCTGAATTCTTTGAAGGCTCGGAGCTCAGCCTTGTTGAATGGCTGCGCCAGTATTCGCCAGAGGATGAAACAGAAACATTCCTGCGTGGTTTCCTCGGTAGGATGCTGTTTTCTGGAGAAGAAGCGTTGAAAAAGGCGAAAGTCTTGTCCGGGGGAGAGAAAGTACGTTGTATGCTTTCCAAAATGATGCTTTCCGGTTCGAACGTTCTTCTGTTGGATGAACCGACCAACCACCTTGATTTGGAATCTATTACAGCATTGAACAAAGGGTTGATTAACTTTAAAGGTTCCATCCTTTTCGCTTCCCATGACCATGAGTTCATTCAGACGATTGCCAACCGCATTATCGAAGTGGCTCCTAACGGTATTGTAGACAAAGAGATGAGCTATGATGAGTTTCTGGAAGATGCGGAAGTTCAAAAGCAAGTTAAAAAAATGTACGCTTAATAGAGAGAAAGCATCTGTTCTTAGCAATAAGACAGGTGCTTTTTTTTGATAAATTATGTTTTATTTCTTACAGTCGTGGTATCAATAATGTAAGAAAAAAGAAAATATATTCCGTAAATTCTGTCGATAAAAGGCTCTATGAGGGTATTTTTGGCATTTTCATGCTACGAATGCCCTTTTTGTAATGGGACTGAAATATAGATGTTATCTTTGCAATCAAACTGTTGCTTGTTTGTTCTTAAAATCCATGAAGATTCTGGTATTCTTGTAAATGTGACCTGATCACGGGGCAAGTACGAAGGTGATCGACCAAACAAGAGGAGGCAGAATCTCATGAAAAAAACCGTATTTTCTGTTGCAGCTACCGTAGCACTTACCGGTGCATTTGCGACATCTGTCAGTGCCGAAGAATATAGTATCAACAAGGGTGACACCCTTTGGAGTATTTCACAAAAACATAACGTATCTGTAAATGATTTGAAATCTTGGAACGGCTTGAATTCTAATATCATCTATCCTAATCAAACGTTAACAGTATCCAATGACGCAACGAACTCTACATCTCCTAAATCTTCGAACGCATCCACGTACACAGTGAAGTCCGGAGATACGTTGTTCGCCATTAGCCAAAAATTCAATATTTCCGTAGATCAGTTGATGGCGTGGAACAACCTATCTTCCACCCTCATTTACCCTGGTGACCAATTCAAAGTAGACGGTCAGGCATCTGTCCAGCCAAAAGCATCTGCTCCTAACACAACGGAACAGCCGGAAGCAAGTGCGCCGAAAGAAACGAGCGCACCAAAAGAGGCAAGTGCACCTAAAGAGAGTACAAAAGAAGCTGTTCAGACAAACACTTCCAATAAAGGTACAAGCAATGATGTAGTCAAAGAAATCACTGCTTCTGCTACTGCTTACACAGCAAACTGTGCTGGATGCAGCGGTGTAACGGCAACAGGAATCGACTTGAAAGCGAATCCTGACCTTAAAGTAATCGCCGTTGACCCTAACGTTATCCCGCTTGGTTCTAAGGTGTATGTAGAAGGTTATGGTACAGCGATTGCTGGAGACACCGGCGGAGCTATCAACGGAAACAAAATTGATGTTTACATGAAGGATCGTGCTTCTGCACTTGATTTCGGACGCAAGACAGTAAAAGTTCAAGTTCTAGCTGACTAAAACGGAAGTGTTGCCCCTTCTTTTTACAGCTATCTTCTATCTTTTATAATATCAAGCCCTTTGTCTATCACCGACAAAGGGCTTTTTATTTTGGAGTCAATATAGTTGGATCCACGGTTCCTTCTTGGTAGACTAATAGCATCTTGACACGGAAAGGGGTACGTTAATTATGAAAGCAATTGTCCACGAACGAAAAGATGGTTTGGAAGGTCTTCAATATAAGGAAATGAATATGGAGCGGCCGACAGGTAAGGATGTATTAATTAAGGTACATACAGCAGGTATGAACAGAAGAGATGTAGCTGTGGTTACAAAGAGGCATAAAGGAACGGATGCGCCATTAATTCCCGGATCTGATGCCTCGGGAGTTATCGAAGCGGTTGGAGAGGATGTACAGCGATTTCGAGAGGGGGACGAAGTAGTTATTAATCCTGGTCTCGGTTGGGAAAAGAAAAGCGAATATCCTCCGGAAGGGTTTGAAATTGTAGGGTTGCCGGATCATGGAGCATTTGCTGAATATTACTGCTGTTCCGAAGCACACGTAGAAAAGAAACCGTCGCATCTATCTTTCGAAGAAGCCGGAGTTCTTCCATTAGCTGCTCTTACAGCCTACCGCGCTTTAGTGACCAGGGGGCAAATTAAAGCAGGTCAGACGGTGTTGTTACCCGGCATCGGAAGTGGTGTCCTTACCTTTGCTCTTAAATTCGCCAAAGCGAAAGGAGCTCGTGTTATCGTAACATCCCGTTCGAAAGAAAAGCTGGAGGCAGCGCTTGCGATCGGTGCAGATGCTGCAGTTATGACAGAAAGCGATTGGAAAGAGGAGCTCGCGGAAGAAACGATTGATTTGTCTATCGAAAGCATCGGCAAGGCTACATTCCATAAATCGTTGGAGGTCCTGAGAAAAGGAGGAACGCTTGTTACTTTTGGAGCGACGACGGAGGATGAAGTAACCATTGATATCCGGAAGTTTTTTTATGCTCAGCAAAACATTCTCGGATCAACCATGGGAAGTGCGGAGGAGTTCCGGGAAATGCTTTCATTCATTGAAGAGAATGACATTCATCCTCAGGTAGACAAGCTGTTTAAGCCCGATCAACCTGTTGAGGCATTTGAGTATTTAAAGAACAGCGGTAATTTCGGAAAAATCGGCTTTCGTTTTCAATAATCATCCCACTTAAAACTTAGTAGCAACTCCGAATGAAATAAAAAAACATACAATAAGCGAACGAATGTGCGTAATAGTCGACAAAAGACCCCTCATTTATTGTAAAATAGTAACAAGCAATGCAATCAATGGAGGTGGAACCATTGTCACACAAAAACAATCCGAAGCGATTCGCTTTGAACATGAGTGCTGCTCAGTTCACCAAGTTCTATATTATGCACCTTCTGCAACTCCGTCAACCGATGATCAGTGAGCATTTCAAGGCCGAATTTAAACAGTTGACCAACAATTGGGTACCGGCGCCTTCAACACTTCTCGACACCCTTCATGAAATGACAGAGCAGGGGTTATTATACCGGAAGGAAGACTATAAGTCACATGATCGGAAACGTCAGAAGGTGTATTGGTACAGCCTTACGGATGATGGGAAAGAAGAGTTCGACGTATTGAAGAAGAGATATAAACTTTTGTTTGAGGAACAGATTTTTATTTTGAAAAAGATTATGTCCGACGTTTACCGTTAGGAGGGGCACACATGAGGCTGAGTGTCTTAGATCAGAGTCCTATATCAAAAGGGCAGACAGCAGAAGAAGCGTTGCAGCAAACGATTCAGCTTGCCGTTCATACGGAACAACTGGGTTATCACCGTTATTGGGTAGCAGAACATCATAACACAAATGGCCTCGCGGGATCTTCACCGGAGATATTAATTGGTCAGATCGCGGCTTCTACGAGAAGGCTTCGGGTTGGATCTGGTGGAGTGCTCCTGCCGCAGTATAGTCCATTGAAAGTTGCTGAAACGTTCCGGGTATTGGAAGCATTCCATCCGGAGAGAATCGATCTTGGTGTCGGTCGTTCCCCTGGAGGTGGAAAAAGGACGAGGCTTGCTTTGACGGATGGAATGGAAAAACCGCTTCACTCGTTCTCCAGGCAGGTAAAGGAGCTGCAGCAGTTCCTTCATGGAGATATTCCTAAAGGACACGAGTATTATGGAGTTTCAGCTCGCCCTGCCACGAAGACAGTACCGTCTATGTGGGTACTCGGCTTGAGCGAGCGTGGAGCGAAGCACGCAGCGTTATATGGCACTGGATTTACGATGGGGCACTTTATCAGTCCTGATAAAGGGGAGGAAGCTGTTCGTACCTACAGAGAACGTTTTCGCCCCTCTAAGAGTTTAAAGATGCCGCAAGTAAACGTTTGTGTTTTCGTCGTTTGTGCAGACACGCAGGAAGAGGCAGAAAGACTGGCAGCAAGTCAGGATTTGTGGCTTCTTGAAGTGGAGAAAGGATTAGAAACGAGAATCGCTTCTGTAGAAGAAGCGAGCGCACGTACGTACACGGAGAAAGAGATTGAAAAGATTCGCAGCAACAGGCGTCGCTGCATTATAGGAGATCCTCACCATGTAAAAAGGGAGCTTGACCTTTTAGCAGAAAAATACGGAACGGAAGAATTCTTAGTGATTACCAATATCTATGACTTTAATAAGAAAAAGCGTTCCTATGAACTGTTGGCCGAACTTATGTAAACCATGCGCGGAACCCCTCTATTATTATTCACCCAAACCAATTCGCCCCTTTCTGCATATACAGTAGAAAGGGGGGATTTGGAATGAGTAAAGGATATGGTGGAGGATTCGCGTTGATTGTCGTATTGTTTATTCTCCTCATTATTGTAGGAGCTTCTTGGTGGTATTAATCACCAGCGTAGAGCGCGGCAAGTGCCGCGCTCTTTTCATTTGCATTTACATAAAGAGCCCATTTTAAAACGGGGTAAGGTAAGCTATAATAGGGAGTATTATGTTTATAAAGGATGGCTATAAAATGAGCGAAAATAAAAATCTGGGAACCATACAAAAATTAGAGATCCTAAAAAAGATCACCGGCGGTTTTGCGGCCACTGACGGAACGAAGGAAATCATCATACCTGATGAAGAAATCCAGGGCGAGATGGAAATCGGTCAGATCGTTGATGCTTTTATTTACACGGATAAAAAAGGCACCGAGACAGCTACGATGGATATTCCGGATGTCACAAGGGATTCCTATGGATGGGCAGAAGTCGTCGAGTACATGGCTCCTATGGGGGTATTTGTCGATATCGGTCTTCAAGGTAAGGATATTCTCGTATCTTCCGATGAACTCCCGTTACTGAAATCCGCATGGCCGAAAGAAGGGGACTATTTGTTCGTCAGTCTGGAAACCGATAAAAAGGGTCGCCTTGTAGCAGAACCAATATCGGAACAAGAGGTCATGGACGATCTGGAGAAAGCGCCGGAAACGTTGATCAACCAGGAAGTGACCGCAAGAGTGTATAAAGCGACTAAATCAGGTTCAGCAGTCCTTACAGGAGAAGGGTACAGAGGCTTTATTCATCCCAGTGAGCGAAAGGAAGAGCCTCGGCTTGGACAAACAGTAACGGCAAGGGTAATCGACGTAAAGGATGATGGTACCATTAATCTGACTCTACGACCTTTGAAGCAGGAAAGCATGAAGGAAGATGCCGAGATCATTTATGATTTTCTCCAAGAAAACGATGGAGTCATGTTCCTAAATGATAAGAGCGATCCAGAAGCCATCCGGAATCAGTTCCAGATCAGCAAAGCAGCTTTCAAACGGGCGTTGGGACAGCTGCTGAAACAGTCCAAAATCGAGTTTAAAGATGGTAAAACTGTCATCAAACACCACTCGGAATAATACTTAGTAGCAACTCCGAACAATATAAAAAGAACTTCAATCATCCATAAGGATAAAGAAGTTCTTTTTTTTTATGGAGATAAATATACATCTTTAAGTATCTTCAGTAGTTAAATGGATGCTTGACACTATAATTGAGAAGGATTATCATTATCTTTATCATAAACCAGATAAAGGGGAACAATAATGGAAACGACTAAATCAGATTTAGCAAAAATTATCAGGGAACGACGATCAGTAAAAACCGGCTACAACAATGAGCCTGTCCCTCAGGAATTAGTAAAGGAGCTCCTGGATGATGCCTGTTGGGCACCAACTCACGGCTTAAGGGAACCTTGGAGGTTTATCTACATACCAGAAGAAGAGAAAGAGGGGTTTGTTGAATCACTGGTTCAGACATTCCCTAAAGACATGCAGGAAAACAGGAGAAATTATTTCAGCCAGCCGACTGCCTTTTTAATTGCGGTTATGGAAGAGGACCCGCGACAGAAACAATGGGAAGAGAACTTTGGAGCAATCAGCTGCTTGCTTCAGAATTTCCAGCTGCTGGCATGGGAGAGAGGACTCGGCGTCGTATGGAAAACAAACCCGCAGATTCATGAACCGAAAGTTCGTCGTTTATTAGGAGTCGAACAGGGAGAGAAGATTGTCGGATTCATCCACATGGGCTTTTTTGATCACGAACCAAAAACGAAAACGCGGACACCGATCGAACAAAAATGGAGCGTTTATAAAAATTAACACAAAAAACACATCGATTTGATGTGTTTTTTATTCGTTTCATGCCGAAAATGCCAAAAATGCGAAGGGGAGAACTAATGTTCGTGTTTCTTGTTCTTATATTTTGAATCAAAAGCGATCAAAACGACGCCTAGTGTTTCTCCAGGTCTTCCACGAGTTTCAGTTTGTGTGCACCCATATTTTTTTACAATTTAGACTCCAGTGGCAAGGTCAAATTTATACAATAAGGCTTGACGATAGACGGGGAGGCTGCATTCATTTTATGATAGAGGTAAAACGTTAATAAAGGAGCATTTTATGAATTTTATCGCTCTCGATTTTGAAACAGCCAACAGAGAACGCTCTTCCGTTTGTTCCATCGGAATAGTTGAGTATGATAATGAAGAAATTGTTCAGGAGTATTACAGGCTCGTCCAACCGAAGAACAATTATTTCGCACCAATCAATATTCAAGTACACGGAATTACTCCGGAGGATGTAGCTGATGCCGAAACGTTCGACATTCTTTGGGAAAGGGAGATAAAGCAGATGGTGGAAGGGAAGCTGGTGGTCGCTCATAACGCCCCGTTTGACATCGGCGTACTTCGAGCTGTGCTCGATGCTTACCAACTTCCGTATCCTATGCTTGCATACAACTGTACCGTCAATATTGCAAAAAAAACATGGGATCTCCCAAAATACAAATTAAATGTCGTGGCTGACCACCTGGGCTTTGCTTTCCATCACCACCATGCCCTGGAAGATGCTAAAGCCTCCGCCTTTATCCTTCTTGAAGCAAAAAAAGAACTTGGCGCCGTAAACCTCAAAGACTTAATAGAAAAGACGGGGACAACAAATGGCATGATTTTCGACGGTGGATATGAACCGGCCCGGATCAACAAACGAAAAAAGGCCAGGAAATCTACTGGCCATACATTTGCTGCAGCAACCAAAGAAATAAATCACAATCACCCGTATGCCGATTGTACGATTGCTTTTACAGGGAGATTAAATGGGTTGAAAAGACAAGACGCAGTAGAACAAATCAAACGTGCAGGAGCCGTTTGGCACCCTCAGATTGAGTCAACAACCAATTATGTAGTGGTGGGATCTAAAACGTATGATAACTATTTAAATGGAGAAAAAACAACAAAACTTGAACGAGCTGAACAGCTGTTAAGTCAGGGAGCATCCATTGAAATACTACCCGAGACCGTTTTCATGAACGAGTTAAACAAAAACGCTACTGTGTAACGCTTCACAGCAGCGTTTTTGTTATGTCAAACGTTCCATTCGAAGAAAATACCGGCTGTCTTTTAAGACTTGTGGATGAACAGCAACAGCGAGCTTCGGCTGTCTTCCCAGATTAATCCCGGCACCGTAATAATACGCCTGCCAGACAATCTTACTGCAATACTGCTGGTGACTTCTGCTTCCTAGAGTCGTCATGATTGTGTAGTCTGCAGGTGTATGATTGGGATAGTGAGTATCAATATACTGCGCAGCACGCAGGCCCGCATCTTTTTGTTTCGGTTTGTACCGTTCGATCCCACGAAATTTTTGTAAGTAATACGGAAGAGGATCTCGGATAATTCCTGCAGGCACAGAATGAAGCACATGATTATCTCCAGTTACGATGCCCACATGTCCGATATAAAATGATTCTTTCTTACCAATTGGAGAGAACAACAAATCACCAGGTTCTACCAAAGAAGCATCGAGTCGGCAGCAGCTGGAGGGGTTCTTAGAAATATATCTAATTATGGACACCAGAACAGCTAAAAGGGAAAATAACAATCGTTTTTTCATGGAATCGTTCCTTTAACTTATGATTTCTTTTAGAGTACTTCATCGCCAGTAGAAAAACAAAGGGAATGAAAGATGCTAAGTGCCAAAAATACCGCCCCCGGAACAAATGTTCGCAAATCATTCTTATAGCAGTTAACCAACAAAGAGAGAAGACAAATGACTCGCTTACTTATTTTAATAATTTTCTTAGTTTACATAATATATATTATACTGAGTCATTCAAAATAATGACTTTCCGTCTCAATAACTAAGTATACTTTTGATATTGAGACAATGTAGATAAAAAATGTACAGATCCAAAATTGCATCAATTACTGGTTTTACTTTGTTAAACCACACAATTTGTTCATATTGTGTTTTTTTCGTATTACTCATCTGCTTTGTTTTTCTTCCATGAATCAGTTGATCGTTCCTTGTTAACCAAGCAATGATCATGACGTTGCACTTATTAGTTATTCCGTCTATAGATCATCTTTATGACTGCTATACAAAATCCACGTTCATACTTCCTCATTTATTCATTGCTTTTTTCTTTAGAATCCAGTAAAGTTTTAATTCGGCTGCCTAGTTTTCCAGCCTTTTATTTCACGTATGCCGGGTCTTTTTTCATTTTATTGAGTGTTTTATATTTTTCTTTCGGAGTTGCTACTAAGTTGTAAGTTAGAATCTTAAACGACTTTTGTTTTATATTTCCACGAACTTATGTTCCGTTGTTGATTGTATCATTCTTCAGGTTCGGAGTTGCTACTAAGTTTCAATGAAAAAAGTCACAGAGTATTACTCTGTGACTTTCATTTTGGTTTTTTTGGACGATGGACTTTCGTTCTCGTTGAAAACTTTTATCGTTTCATAATAGTAATCAAGAATTTGTTCCGATGGTTTCTGCCAGCTGTATTTCTCTGCTTCAGCTCTTGCGTTGCTGCACAGTTCTTCATACAGATCATCATCTTCCAGACGCTTAATAGCAGCGATCATGCTTTCTGTATTCTCATTTTCAAACAGCAGGCCTGTTCTGCCGTCTTCTACCTGTTCCATGGTAGGCCCGCTCTTCGCTGCAACAACCGGCAGCCCCGAAGCCATCGCTTCAAGAATAACCAACCCGAGCGTCTCTGTTACAGATGGGAAAATTAAAGCATCCGATGAAGCAAACGCTTGAGCAAGTTCCTCTCCGTGGAGCAACCCTGTAAACACCGTATTGGTCCCTTCAAACGTCTTTTCCAGCTGGTCTTTGACAGGCCCTTCCCCTACGATGGCAAGCGATATATCGTCCCTTGATTCAAGTAAAGGCTTGAGCTTATGGATCTCCTTCTCAGGCGCCAGTCGCCCTACGAAAACAAGAAGCTTATTCTCCGTATTACCGTCGGAAAGCCTTTCTCTCATCGCAGAAGTCCGATGCCGCGGATGATAGTGATCCACAGCCACCCCCCGATCCCAAACACTTACGTTATGGAACTTCTTATCGTCAAGCTCCTGTTTAATCGCTCTCGATGTACATAAATTGACATCTGCATAGTTGTGAAGCTTCCTGAAATACCACCATACGAGCGGCTTGAATGGATAAAGCCTGTAATAATCAAGATACTTCGGTACATGGGTATGATAGGATGCAATCAACGGGTAGTTTAATTTGTCCGCATAATATACCCCTGAGACCCCGACGAGGGCCGGATTAACGACGTGGACGAGGTCTGGGTCATGTTTGATAAGCAGATCCTTTACGCGTCGCTGCGGGAGCGAAAACTCTTTGGATCTGTAAAAAGGCATGGTTGTCGGTTTAACCCCTTCGACAATCGCCCCTTCATATTCTGTCACTCCAAGATCCGGAGCAATGACTATGACCTCATGCTCTTGGTTGATCAGGTATTTGATTGCTTCCTTTAATCTTGTTACGACTCCATCCGTGGATGGAAGGAATGTTTCGGTAATAATGGCGATTTTCAAAGCGGAAAACTCCCTACTTCCAAGTAATGGACGGCAATACGTTCTCTTTAATAATACGGTCTTTATGTTCGATCGCTGTTTTAAGAATGCCCCGGATGACATCATCTGTCAGGAGGTGCGGTTCCAGACCCAAGTCTTTCAGTTTCGTATTTACCGCATTGTAATAATGGTCTTCATTCTCTATTCGCGGGTTTTCAATCTGTTGGACATTTGTGTTCAGTCCTTCTTCTTTCGCTATCTGCTGGACACGTTCCGCAAGCTCCATGACGGAAAACCACTCTGTGAACTGGTTGAATACACGGAATTCTCCTTTGTCAGCAGGGTTCTCTGCTGCAATTTCCACACAGCGGACGGTATCCTCGATGTTAAGGAAAGCCCTTGTCTGCCCTCCGCTTCCATACACCGTCAAATCATGACCAATTGCTGCCTGGTTGATAAAACGGTTAAGAGCCGTACCGAAGACGCCGTCATAGTCTACTCGGTTCACAAGCAGCGGATCAAGCGCCGTCTCCTTGGTATGTAGACCGTAAACAATGCCCTGATTCAAGTCTGTCGCACGGATTCCCCAAATCTTACACGCAAACATGATGTTATGGCTGTCGTGCACTTTGGACAAGTGATAGAAAGAACCCGGCTGTTTCGGGTAAGGAAGCAGGTCTTTACGTCCTTTATGTTCTATTTCAATATATCCTTCTTCTATATCAATATTCGGTGTTCCGTATTCACCCATCGTGCCGAGTTTAATCAGATGGCACTCCGGTGCAAATTCTTTAATGGCATACAGCACGTTTAAGTTACCGATGACATTGTTTGATTGAGTATAGACCGCATGTTCGCGGTCAATCATGGAATAAGGCGCGGACCGCTGTTCGGCGAAATGCACAAAAGCTTCCGGCTCTGTCTGACGGAATACTTCGCTCAGGAAATCGTAATGATTCAAATCCCCGATAAATGTCTTGATTTCTTTACCGGTCACTTCTTTCCACTTCGCTACCCGTTCTTCCAGAGTGGCGATTGGTGTCACGGAATTGGACCGCAGCTCATCGTCATATTTCCTGCGTACTAAATTATCTACGATGGTTACATCATGACCTTGCTTGGATAGGTATAATGCTGTCGGCCAACCGCAAAAACCGTCTCCCCCTGCTACAATAATTCTCATAATCCTACCTCCTAGTAACATCTAGCATACTCGTATTCCTTTTTGCGCAGTAAACCTTCCGATGCACCTTTCATGTGCACCTAAGGTCTCTACGTTTTTGACTTTACCATTAATTCAATTTTGAAACAATTAATTACTGGCTAAGTATTTGTGAACTATGTAAGAAATAAAAGACCATGCTGTTTATATGCCTGAGAATTATAATACCCCAACCGGTCTATCCCTTAAACGTATCTATTAGGAAAAACAAGTAAAAGAAAGACGCATAGACCTTTCCAGATCTGTGCGCCTCTCTTTTTAATGCTGATTTGCATCATCTTCTGTTTTCTTCTCTCGTTCTGACGGCTGATTCGATTCGTCTTCCCTTTCTTCCTTTGCAGCAGCCGCTTCTTTGTACTTCTCTTCCTCTTTATGAAAGGAATGGACAGCACCTCTGGACACATAACTCTCCAGCATCGCCTTCAAATCCATCCCGGTCGTTTCCTTCAGTGATTCCTGAATACCGAGCATCGTAGACGTAACACTGCTGGCAACTTTTGCAGTGCCGCCTTTGCTGTCCTGTCCCCCCATATCAATCACTTTCATATCTTTGATTTGACTGAGCGGCTGAGAAACTTTTTCTGCGTATTCTGGAAGAACGTTGATCAGCATTTCCATTATGGCCGCTTCTCCGTAATGCTCCATTGCTTTCGCCATTCGTTCTTTCGACTCCGCTTCTGCAATTCCGCGTTGACGAATGACTTCTGCTTCTGATTCCCCTTTAATTCTTTCATTATCCGCTTCCGCCTGAGCCCGTTTTGTTACTTCATAAGCCTCTGCATCTGCAATCGACCGTCTCCGTTTGTTTTCTTCCGCTTCTAATTCAACGGCTCGTTTTTTCTCAATATACTGGACTTGGAGCTCTTCTTCTTTGATCTGCTGAGCGAGCTTTTGACGTTCCAGTTCTCCTGCCTGCTCTGCATTCGCTTTGGCGCGGTTTGTTTCCTTCTCAAATTCTGCTTCTTTGATATCTTTTTCTTTTCTTGACTCTGCAACAGCAGTCAAACGGCGGTTTTCTTCATCCTGCGCTTCCTGGTCATTCTTCGCCTGATAGATGCGTGTTTCTTTCGTTGCATCGGATTCAGCCATGTTGGCTTTTTTCTGCACTTCCGCAATATGAGGACGCCCCAGTGCATCTATGTAACCATTCTCCACATCTACATCCTCGACGTCATTCAAGGCGAATGAAGTGATTTCGAACCCCATTCCCTTTAAATCAGACTCTGCAATTTTCTTCACTTGTGTATTAACTTCTTTGAAGTCGTTATAGATTTTTTCAATAGGAAGGGAGGCAATGATGGAACGAAGATGTCCGTTTAAGACGTCTTTTAGCTCCTCTTCCCTTTCTTTTTGCTTTTTCCCTAAAAACTTCTCGGCAAAATTGGCCATAATTGCAAGTTCGCTTCCGATACTGATGACGGCTGTACTTGCCACCCGAACCGGAATCCCTTCTTTTGTGTAGGCTTTTTCTGAGTTTACCTGCAGCTGGAAGGATGTAAGATCAATAGGCGTTGCGGTTTGGAACATTCTAAGCCGGTAGCCTCCGCCACGGATGATCTTGACGGACCTCCCGTTATCGTCTTCAAACACATTCTTCTCCTGCTCCGGGTCCCCGAGCTTCGGTCCTGTAACAATCAGTGCTTCATTGGAACTCGCTGTCTTGTAACGCAGGCGGAAAATAATCAGGGTAATGATCCCCGCTATAATGGCGATGATACCGACAACCCCAAGTATCAACAAAGTAATTGCTCCTTCAAACATCTTTCTCTCTCCTTTATTGTACATTTGTCATTCGTGGATAAATATCCCATGACTTTTCCCACCGTATAGAAAATGATAGAAATTTTCAACCTTTTCCAAGGAATTATTTGTGAAAAATGCGCAAACATTCCTCCATCCTTATTAATCATGTATAATAAAAAGAAAGACAATTCTGAATTCTGGGGGTTTTTGCTTATGTCCAAGCACGAAAATGTATGGATGCCTGATCCCACACAGGCTGAATCTACCCGGTTATTCCAATGGATGAAAAAACTTGGATTTACTGATTATGACTCTTTTCACCAAAAGTCTGTAGAAGACCCCGACTGGTTCTGGAAAGAAGTTGTAAACGAGCTTGGAGTGGAGTGGTACACCCCATTTAAGAAAACGCTGGATCTCTCCGCCGGTCCTGCGTTCCCGAAATGGTTTGATGGTGGTATAATGAATGTCGCTCATTTGGCTTTGGATCGATGGGCAGGGAACCCTTTTAAGAAGAACGCTGTCGCTCTCTACTGGGAAGGTGATGATGGTGTGCGCCTTTCTTATACGTACCAAGAGCTCCATGACGAAGTGAACCGCATTGCAAATGGTTTGAATAGTCTTGGAATCACACAAGGAGACAATGTCCTTCTGTACATGCCGATGATTCCCGAAACAGTGATTGCCATGCTCGCCCTGTCCAAAACAGGCGCCGTTTTCTCACCAGCATTCTCCGGTTACAAGGAAGAAGCACTTCTGTCTAGATTAAAGGCTTCCAAGGCAAAAGCTCTCATTACTGCGGATGGTTTCTTCCGGCGCGGCAAATCGATTCGAATGAAAGACGAAGCAGACCTTGCTGCTGATCATTGTCCTTCCCTTGAACACATTATTGTTGTAGAAAGGACAGGTATAGAAATCGACTGGAATCCTTACAGGGATGTACAGTGGTCTTCTTTAAGGAAAAATGGTAACGCTTTCAAAACAGAACCCATGCATGCAGACGATCCTTTTATGATTATTTATACGTCAGGAACGACTGGAAAACCAAAAGGAGCTGTCCATTCTCACGCCGGTTTTCCGATAAAAGCGGCATTTGACGCAGGTATCTGTATGGATGTCCGAGCAGGGGACACGGTGTTCTGGTACACGGATATGGGATGGATGATGGGGCCTTTTCTCGTCTATGGAGGCCTGATTAACGGAGCTTCCGTCGTCCTTTTCGAAGGAACACCGGACTATCCCGCCCCCTCACGGTTATGGGAACTGGTTGAACGGTACAAGGTGACTCACTTAGGAATATCCCCCACTCTCGTCCGTTCGTTAATGAGGCACGGGAAAGAGTGGCTGCGACAACATGATAAAACCTCTTTGAAGCTCATTGCATCCACTGGAGAACCATGGAATCCCGATCCCTGGCACTGGCTGTTTAAGCATGCCGGTCAGAAAAAAGTACCGATCTTCAACTATTCCGGCGGTACGGAAATTTCGGGAGGGATTTTAGGAAATGTATTGATCAAGCCGATTCAACCGGTCACGTTCAATGCAGCACTTCCAGGTATGGATGCGGATGTATGGAATGAGCGAGGGGAATCTGTAACGAATGAAGTAGGAGAGCTGGTTATCAAAACTCCGTGGGTAGGGATGACAAATAGTTTTTATCAAGATGATAAACGTTATCTATCCACTTACTGGAACCGTTTTAAAGACACGTGGGTCCACGGAGACTGGGCTTTAAAAGATGAAAAAGGTTATTTTACCATTACCGGGCGATCGGATGATGTCCTCAATGTAGCCGGAAAAAGGCTTGGTCCTGCTGAAGTCGAATCGGTCCTTGTTGATCACGAGGCCGTTAGTGAAGCAGGTGTCATCGGGGTCCCGCATGCAATCAAAGGAGAAGAGCCTGTCGCCTTCGTCATCTTGTCCCCCTTGTACGAAGAAGGAGATGTCCTTTTAGAAGAATTGCAGCTATATATGGAAAGGAAACTTGGCAAAGCGCTTGCCCCGAAGCACATGCATTTCGTCAAAGATTTACCAAAAACGAGAAATGCGAAAGTGATGAGAAGGGCCATCAAATCCGCATATTTGAATCATTCATCCGGTGATTTGAGTGCGCTTGAAAATCCGGATACGGTCGAAGAAATAAGGAAGATCGGTGCTTCCCATTTGAATGAGAGAGAATAAAAAAAGCCCCTGGTCCAAGAAGGATCAGGGGCTTTTTTTAAACGGGATAAACACCGTGCTTTCTTTCTGTGAAGATGATGTCCTTTCGTTCGTAAGCCTGGAAACGAATAGCCAAGGCAGAACGAAGTGCATCCGGTTCCACTATATCATCTATGATCATTTCAGATGCCAGTCTGTATACATCAATGTTCTCCTTATACTCCTGCTGCTTTTCCTGAATAAAAGCGGGACGGTCCTCTTCCGGAAGTTCCGCTATTTTGTTTGCATACACAGCGTTCACGGCTGCTTCCGGTCCCATGACGGCAATTTGAGCAGACGGAAGAGCAAGACATGCATCCGGTTCAAACGCAGGACCTGCCATAGCATACAATCCCGCACCATATGCTTTTCTTACAATCACTGATATTTTAGGAACGGTCGCTTCACTCATGGCAGACAGCATTTTGGCCCCGTGCCGGATGATTCCGGCGCGTTCCACCTTTGTTCCGATCATGAAGCCTGGAATATCGGCAAGAAAGAGAAGGGGTATATGGAACGCATCACATAGCTGAATGAACTTAGCAGCTTTATCTGCAGAATCAGGAAACAGGACACCGCCTTTTGCACGCGGCTGGTTGGCAATCACACCGACACTTCTTCCTTCGATTCGTGCGAGACCTGTAATGAGTTCGGGCGCAAACTTCTTTTTGATTTCACAGAAAGAACCTTCATCAATCAACCTGTCTATCAGCTGATACATATCAAAGGGCGCATTTTGATTGGAAGGGATCAAGTCACCGATGGATTTGTCAAAGTCTCCCGGTGCAAGTGGCGTCTTTTTCTTCGGCCGCTCCTTATGGCTCTGCGGGAAGTAGCTTAAATAGTCCCTTGCAAATTGGACAGCTTCCGATTCATCTTTGGCGAGAACATCGCCACAACCGGAAACCGAACAGTGCATTCTTGCCCCGCCCATTTCTTCCAATGACACTTTCTCACCGATAACTTTCTCTGCCATTCTCGGTGATCCAAGATACATAGAAGCATTACCATCGACCATGACAACGATGTCGCAGAAAGCCGGGATATAAGCCCCACCTGCTGCAGATGGACCGAAGAGAAGGCAGACCTGCGGGACACGACCGCTCAATTTTATTTGATTGTGAAAAATTCTACCGGCTCCGCGTCTGTTCGGAAACATATCGATTTGATCTGTAATACGTGCTCCTGCGGAATCAACGAGATACAGCATCGGCAGATTAAGTTTCATTGCTGTTTCCTGGATGCGTATGATCTTCTCTACCGTTCGTGCCCCCCACGAGCCTGCCTTCACAGTTGAATCGTTAGCCATCACACAGACATCTTCGCCGTTAATTTTTCCTATTCCCGTCACAACACCGTCCGCAGGGAGTGATTCGTCCATACAGTTTGCAAAGAAAGCATCTTCCACATCGATATCGTCGTCAAAAAGCAGCCTCAGGCGTTCACGGACGAACAATTTCCCCTTTTGGGCATTTTTTTCATGATACTTTTCCGCCCCGCCTGCCTTAATCCGCTGCTTATTTTCTTTCCAAGTTTTTTCATTGGGCATCGTCTTCTCCACGTTTATTCTCCTTTATAATCCGGCTTCCTTTTTTCTTTAAATGCATTCAACCCTTCCAGGCGGTCTTTGGTGGGAATGGTTACTTCGTAGCAGGAGTGTTCGATTTTCAAGCCGGCTTCCAGATCTGTATCCAGCCCTTCCTGAATCGCTTTTTTTGCCTGTTTCAGTGCTGTTGGTGCATTGCGTGCGATGGCACAGGCGAAATCTTTTGCTTCAGATAATAAGAACTGCGGCTCATACACATATTCGACAAGACCGATGGCGTGAGCTTTATCCGCCTCCACCGGCTTTGCAGAGTAGATCATAGCTTTTGCTTTCCCTGGTCCGATTAGGCGGGGCAGGCGCTGCGTACCTCCCGCGCCCGGAATGATGGCAAGCGACGTTTCCGTCAACCCTGCTTTTGCAGAACTGCTCATAAACCGGATATCGCAGGCAAGAGCAAGCTCAAGCCCGCCTCCATAAGCAGCACCGTTCATTACTGCAATCGTTGGAATGGACAACGTTTCCAGAAGTCGAAACGTACTGCCGATCTTCTCCACTGCCGCCAATACCTCTTTTTCGCCCATTTCCGCCCGTTCTTTCAAATCAGCGCCTGCGGAGAATGCTTTGTTTCCGCTCCCTGTTATTAAAAGCACACGTATCTCCGGCCGCCGCTGAATATCTTTGAGCGTTTCTTCCAATTCATCCAATAACCCGCTGGAAAGGGCATTGGCACTCGATGGTCTGTTTAATGTCAGCAGATACACATGGGTATCCAAAGCCTCCAGTTTCGTGAACGTATCCATCAACCTACCTCCTCTTTAGCGGCTATCTGTCTTTGATGGCTCGGCAGACGTTTTCCGAGCTCTTGCTCAAGGAAGGCAGCTGCCTTCCTTAGTTTTTCTTCATTAATTCCCGTCTCGATCCCCATACGATGAAGCATGTGAACGAGGTCATCTGTTGCAAGATTTCCTGAAGCTCCCTCGGCATAGGGACATCCACCAAGCCCGCCGAGAGATGCATCAAAGATGGTGATTCCATGTTGAAGAGCCACCGTCACATTTGCAAGCGCCATTCCGTTGGTATTATGAAAATGGAGCGCCGCATGTTCCAAAGAGACTCTCTCTTTCATGTACTCAAGAAAAAGGTCGACCTGCTTCGGATCGGCCGTCCCGATGGTATCGCCGAGAGATATTTCGTCCACCCCCATCTTCAAAAGTGTCTTTGCGACTGCTGCTGTCTGCTCGAATGGGACATGTCCTTCATAAGGGCAACCGAATACACAAGAAATATAACCCCTTACCTTTTTTCCTTCCTGCTTGGACTCTGTGATGACTTCTTGCAGAACAGGATACGTCTCGTTGATGGTTTTGTTGATATTCTTCTTATTGTGTGTTTCACTCGCCGACATAAAGACAGCTACTTCATCGACACCGTTATCCAGCGCTTTGCGCAACCCCTTTACATTCGGAACGAGAGCAGCGTAGGTCGTTCCGGGATTTCTGTCGATGGACCGCGCCACTATATCAGCATCCTTCAGTTGTGGAATCCACTTCGGATGAACGAAAGAACTGAATTCAATATATTCATACCCGGCAGCAGAAAGAAGATTTATCCATTCCACCTTCCGCTCCCATGGAACCTCTACCGCTTCATTCTGTAACCCGTCGCGCGGACCGACTTCCTTTATCTTTACTTTCTCAGGGAATGAGATCATAGGACCCTCCTATTCAATGACTGCGATCGTATCTCCTTCATTGACAAAGTCGCCTTCTGCAACCTTCATCTCCTTTAGGACACCGGAGTATTCTGCCGTGATTGGTATCTCCATTTTCATTGACTCCAAGATTACGACATCCTGCCCGTCCTCTATCGAATCTCCTTCTTTTGCTACCAATTTCCATACACTTCCTGCCATCGAAGCCTTCACTTCCTTCATCTCTTCATCCTCCTCATTTCGTTAACGTCGGTAAATAATGGACCTCAATAAAATCTGTTTTCGTGTCGCCAATGATGAAGTTCTCATGCGTAACGATCCGCTTCAACATCATCAAATTTGACTTAATTCCTTCTATTTCATACGCATGCACGGCTTGCGTCAGTCGTTCTACGGCTTCTTTACGGTCCCCGCCGTGGACTATTAATTTCGCAATCATTGGATCGTAGAAAGGGGTGACTTCAGAACCTTCACAGATGGCCGTCTCATGACGGATTCCATCTCCTTCGGGAAGACGAAGCTTTGTGAGTTTGCCGGGAGAGGGATAGAAAGTATTGGAGTCTTCCGCATAAATCCTCACTTCTATCGCATGCCCATTCCTTTGTACATCCTCCTGTCCAAAGGACAACGGCTCCTTAGCTGCAATGCGCAGCTGCTGCTCAACAATATCCACCCCTGTAATTTCTTCTGTAACGGGATGTTCCACCTGCAAACGCGTATTCATTTCCAGGAAATAGTGGTTCTCTTCCTGGTCTACGAGAAATTCAAGCGTACCCGCATTCGTGTAGCCGAGACTTTCCACCGCTTTCAGAGCACTTCTATACATCTTTTCCCGCGTTGCTTCAGATAGAGACGGGGATGGTGCTTCTTCGAGTACTTTTTGATGCCTGCGTTGAATCGAACATTCCCGCTCAAATAAATGTATGGCATTCCCGTGTTCGTCAGCGAGCACCTGAATCTCTATATGGCGCGGCTTGTCAATCAGTTTTTCTAAGAACATCTTGCCGTCTCCGAAAAATGTCTCCGCCCGTTTCGAGTTCCCTGCGAATGCCTTTTCCAATTCCTGCTCATTATGGACCGCCTGCATACCGATCCCTCCGCCGCCTGCCGCTGCCTTCAGCATGACTGGATAGCCGAATTCATCTGCGATTCTCTTTGCATCTTCCACAGAATCAACCGAACCATCCGTACCGGGGATAATCGGAACACCAGCACTTTTCATTTCCGCTCTAGCTTCTACTTTGTCTCCCATCTTGGCAATAACCTTTGAAGGAGGACCGATAAAAGTCATCCCTTCTTCTTCCACCTTCCTCGCAAAACCTGCATGTTCGCTTAATAGACCATACCCGGGATGAACGGCCTGTGCGCCGCACTTTACAGCGACGTCGAGAATTTTATCCGCATTTAAATAAGATTCGCTTACTCTTGGTTTACCGATAAGGTAGCTTTCGTCTGCCATGGATACATACGCACTGTCCTGGTCCGCTTCCGAATAAACAGCGACCGTTTGAATGCCCATCTTCCTGCACGTCCGAATGATCCTGGCAGCAATTTCTCCCCGGTTGGCAATCAATACTTTGGAAAACATAGGTGTTTCCTCCTCACGTTTCTGTTTGCAGTATTTCAAGCGCGCTTTCCCTTAAACGGAATTTTTGTATTTTACCGCTGGCCGTCATCGGAAACTCCTCTACGAAACAGATATACTTCGGAATTTTATGTTTCGATATACTGCCTGAACAAAACGCACGAATATCCTCTTCTGCCAATGTGACGTTTGCCTTTGGAATGAGAAATGCCATGACTTCTTCCCCGAATTTCTCATCAGGCACTCCAACGATCTGTACATCGAGAACGTCCGGATGTTTATATAAGAACTCTTCGATTTCTCTGGGATAGACGTTTTCGCCTCCACGGATGATCATGTCCTTGATTCTTCCGGTAATTTCGATATATCCTTCCGTACTGCAGACAGCAACATCTCCCGTATGCAGCCATCCGTCCGGATCAACAGCCGCTTCCGTTGCCTCTTCATTCTTATAATATCCTGCCATTACTAAATATCCGCGTGTGCACAGTTCACCTGGTACACCCGGAGGAAGCTCTTCTCCGGTGGCCGGTTCGATTATTTTCACTTCGACATGCGGATGGACGCGGCCGACGCTCGTCACACGAAGGTCGATCGGGTCATCGGCTCTCGTTTGAGTAATCACCGGGGAGGATTCCGTCTGTCCGTATGCAATGGTTATTTCTCCTGCACCCATGTCGTCCATCACCCGCTTCATCACTTCCATCGGACAAGTCGAACCTGCCATGATGCCGGTACGGAGGGTTGTCGGTTTCCATTTTTCGAAATCTTCATGGTTCAATTCAGCAATGAACATCGTCGGGACACCATGAAGCGCTGTACAAGATTCGTTCGTAACCGCTTTTAATACTTCCAGAGGATCGAACTGCTCTAAAATAACCATTGTCGCGCCTTTAGAAACCGCCGCCAAAGTTCCTAGTACGCATCCGAAGCAGTGGAAGAAAGGAACCGGTATACATAGGCGGTCTTCGTTTGTAAGCCGCATGCAGTCGGCCACCTGGTTTCCGTTATTCACGATGTTATGGTGACTTAACATGACGCCTTTAGGGAACCCTGTCGTCCCGGAAGTGTACTGCATATTAATGACATCCCGGAAATGAAGCGTCTCTTTTCTTTCTGAGAGATCCTCGTTTGAAACAGTCAGTCCCATATCGAGAAGATCCTGCCAGTTGTAGCATCCTTTATATGAGCGCTCGCTTAATACGATGACATTCTTTAGAAATGGAAGTCGTTCGCTTTCCAAAGCGCCTTTCTCACATGTTTCAAGCTCAGGACAGATTTCTTTCAAAATATCCATATAGGACGTTCCCCTGAAATCCTCTGCAAGAATGATAGTGGAAGCATCTGACTGCTTCAATAAGTATTCCAGTTCCTGAGTTCGGTAGTTCGTATTGACGGTTACGAGAACGCCACCCATTTTTCCGGAGGCAAACTGGCTTAATAGCCATTCCGGCTTGTTGTCCGCCCAAATAGCTATATGTTCTCCCTTTTCAACACCAAGAGCCATCAGGCCTTTAGCCACTTCATCCGTCATTTCTTCAAATTCCCTGTAAGTTTTCCTTATCGACAAACCAGGATAGACAAAAGCCTCCTGATCCGGATGCTGCGCTGCTTTTTCTGACAAGAGTTCCCCAACGGTCTGTTCCAATAAAGCCATAACGCTTCCTCCTTCCTTTAATTAACAGCCTAATGAGCGGGCGATAACAAGCCGCTGTATTTCTGATGTACCTTCTCCAATTTCCAGGAGTTTCGCATCGCGAAGAAAGCGTTCCACTTCATATTCGCGCATATAACCGTATCCTCCGTGTATCTGAATCGCCTCATTTGCTGCGCGGAAAGCCGTTTCAGAGGCGAACAGTTTGGCATAGGCGGATTCTTTCGTAAATGGCTTTCCTTTATCCTTCAACCAAGCCGCCTTATGAACCATGTTCCTTGCAAGCTCGACTTCCATCGCCATATCGGCCAGTTTAAATTGAATAGCTTGAAATTTGGAAATCGGTTGGCCAAATTGCTTCCGTTCTTTTGCATAGGCTAAAGCCCTGTCTAATGCAGCTTGAGCAATACCGACAGCAAGTGCCGCAATAGATATTCTCCCGCCGTCCAGCGTATAAAGAAACTGTTTGAATCCTGCCTCCGGATCTCCAAGCAGGTTTTCTTTTGGTACTATGACATGATCAAGAATAATCTCTGATGTGTTGCTGCCGCGTACTCCCATTTTGTCGTACGGACTCGTCACCTTCATGCCTTTGGTATCTTTCGGAATGATGAAAGCAGAGATGATATTTTTCCCGTCCGGACGCTTACCGGAAACGGCAGTCACAGTTATCGAACGAGCATACTCCGCATTAGTAATCCAACACTTTTCCCCGTTGATGACATAATGATCACCATTCAGTTCCGCGCGGGTTTGTGTGCCAGCGGCATCGGATCCTGCATTCGGCTCCGTCAAACCGAAAGAAGCAAGCCCCTCTCCTTTAGCAAGTGGTGTCAAAAACGTCTGTTTCTGCTCTTCTGTTCCGAAATAATAGATAGGACTTGCCCCGAGGGAAACCGCTGCAGCATAACTGAGTCCTGTGGACCCGCAAACACGTCCGATTTCTTCTACAGCAAGTGCGTAAGTCACCGTATCTCCACCGGAACCGCCGTACTCTTCCGGGAACGGAATGCCGAGGAGACCAAGCTTGCCCATTTCTTTAAAGATATCTTCTGGAAACTCCGCGTTCTTATCAATGGCAACAGCTCTCGGTCCGATAACTTTATCCGCAAAGTCACGCACCATGTTCCTCGTCATTTCCTGTTCTTTTGTCCATTCAAAATTCATAGATATCCTCCTTACAAGTTGGAAGACCGACTGGTTGGTCTGTAATCAAACAAAAAAGAAAACGCTTTCTTTTATTCGTAAAAAAAAGGCACCTTCAATAAGTGATCAAAATATGTCCGGTCCTCTCTTCCCGGTAACAAAAGGTGAAGTACGAGGTCTGTGTAGACATCTGCTATCTGTTCGATCGTATAGGGGCCGTCTTTTCTATACCATTTGTACATCCAGTTAACCATTCCGAGTATCGCCATGGCCGTAACTTCAAGAGGAAGCTCCCTTCGGAAATGTCCTGTCTTCTGCCCTTCCTCCACAATGTGAAAAATCAGCTGCTTAAATTCATCGCGTTTTTGATTTATTTTTTCTGCATAGGGTGCTTTTAAGTAGATGCTCTCTTGATAGTAGACGGAAATGTGGGGTTGATATAAGTCGAATACGTGTACGAAAGCACGTATGATCGCCTGTACCTTGGCAACCGGAGATGGATGCGTGTCGTCTGCTGCCCTCGCTTCCCTCCATACATATGTAAGAAACATGTCATGAATGACGTACAGCAGTTCATCCTTTGATTGAAAGTGGTGATAGAACCCTCCCTTGGAAGTACCGGAAGCCTGCACGATTTCATGAACGGAAACGCCGTGAAACCCATGTTTTTCAAATAAGATCAGCGAATGTCCAATGATCCTGTCCCTAAGCTCACTCATACATCACCTCCAAGCGATGAATATACATTCATCTTATCACATTTTTCTGAAAATACAACGAGGTAAAAAGAAGCACCCTGATATCAGGGCGCTTCTTATACCTTAACCGTTATCCGTATCCTCGGATTCATCACGAAAAGGGATTTCATATTCCGACTTGAGCCATGCTTCGACCACCCGGCCATGCTCCTCTGTATCAAGGACGTAAGAACCGTTACTGTAGCGGTCATTGGCTTTGAAATCCATCGGCTTCAATTCTGTTATCTGATCCTTCTCCGTCATTAGCACGATTTGATCGTCGCGCTGCACAAGGTGCACATCAATCAACTGATGCGGGTCTTTCTTCAACTCTCTCAGCATGATGAGCCCTCGTTTGGCTCGACTTGTACATTCAAATTCTTTCAAACGCATCCGTTTCACCGCTGCTCGATGGGTATAAAGAAGGATGGAAGGGTCCTCCGATGCTTTAAAGACCTGTCCGGATACGACTTGTTCGTCTTCCTTAAGCGTGATGGCTTTGACCCCGGAAGCCCGCTGGCCGACAGTATTTACTTCCTCCTCTTTATACCATAGTCCATATGCTTTATTGGAAGCGATGAAAATATCGGAATTTCCATCTGTCAAATGGACATCCACTACTTCATCATCGTTCTTCAAGTTAATGGCGACCAAAGCTTTGGAATGCCGCTGTGCTTTATACAACCCTAATTCGCTCTTCTTCACCATTCCATTCTTCGTAAAGAAGAGGAGGTACCGGTCCGCTTCAAATGTACGAATAGGGATGGCTTCCACAATAAATTCGTTCTTATCGACCTGAACGATGTTGGATATATATTGACCAAGGTCCTTCCAGCGTATATCCGGAAGTTTATGAACGGGAAGAAACAGATACTTCCCGAGATTCGTAAATAACAGAATGGTGTCCGTTGTGTTCATCTCGAACAATCGGAGCAGATGGTCTCCGTCTTTCAGGGCGAAATCTTCCCCGTTCGAGGCACCGTATGACCGCGGGCTCGTCCGTTTCAGGTAACCGTCTTTCGTAACGGAAACAATGACGTCCTCACTTGCAACGGTAACCTCAAGATCGACCTTTAGTTCTTCCACTTTCTCTTCGATCGTTGTACGGCGGTTCTCGCTGTACTGTTTTTTCATGGAACGCAGATCTGCTTTGATGACCTTCATCATTTCCTTCTCATCACCAAGCAGTTTCTCCAAATAGGCAATTTGGTCGGCAAGCTCAGCCGCTTCTTTTTGAAGTGCCGTAATATCCGTGTTCGTCAGACGGTAGAGCTGGAGCGTAACAATGGCTTCCGCCTGCTCTTCGCTGAAGTCATACTGCACCATCAATTGGTGTTTCGCGTCTGCTTTATCCTTAGATGACCGAATGGTTGCAATGACTTCATCGAGGATGGAAATAGCTTTAATTAATCCTTCTACAATGTGCGCACGTTTCTTCGCTTTATTTAAGTCGTAGATCGACTGCCTCGTCACTACTTCTCTCTGGTGGTGGATATAGGCATCCAGCATCAAAGGTAAACTCATCAACTTCGGCGTCCGTTCGTGAATGGCAACCATATTGAAGTTGTAGGAAATCTGCAGGTCCGTATGCTTATAAAGGTAGTTCAGCACGCCTTCGCTGTTTGCATCTTTCTTCAAATCGATAACCACCCGCAGGCCCGTGCGGTCGGTCTCATCCCTAACTTCGGCGATCCCTTCCACTTTTCTATCAATACGAAGCTCGTCCATCCGTTTAACCATACTCGCTTTATTCACTTCATAAGGTATTTCATGAATAACGATCTGTTCTTTGCCGCCACGCTGCTGCTGGATTTCCGCCCGGCCGCGAAGAACGATTTTACCTTTGCCGGTCTCATAAGCTTTTTGAATTCCGGCAACCCCCTGTATAATACCGCCCGTAGGGAAATCCGGACCTTGAATCTTCGTCATTAATTCAGGGACTGTGGATTTCGGCTTATCGATGCGCATGATTACCGCATCGATGACTTCGCCTAAATTATGAGAAGGTATCTCGGTAGCATACCCAGCAGATATCCCTGTAGACCCGTTTACAAGCAGACTGGGAAACTTGGCAGGAAGAACGGTCGGTTCCTCAATCGTATCATCGAAGTTAGGAATGAATTCAACCGTCTGCTTTTCAATATCCCGCAGGAGCTCCGAAGATATTGCAGACAGTCTGGCTTCTGTATAACGCATGGCCGCGGGCGGATCTCCATCTACGCTGCCGTTGTTCCCGTGCATTTCCACAAGCGGATGCCGCACCTTCCACGTCTGACTCAAGCGCACCATTGCTTCATAGACCGAAGAATCTCCGTGCGGGTGATAATTACCAATAACTGTACCGACCGTTTTTGCCGATTTCCGGTAGGCTTTATCATGGGTATTTTTCTCTTGGTGCATGGCATAAAGAATCCGCCGTTGCACCGGCTTCAAGCCGTCCCTTGCATCCGGGAGGGCCCTTTCCTGGATGATGTATTTACTGTATCTCCCGAAGCGGTCTCCGAGAACTTCCTCTAATGGTAAATCTAAAAACTTTTCTGCCTCAGACAACAGGAGGTCCTCCTTTTACGATTGGATTTTATCATTTTCTAATATATTCGCTTCGTCTTCCATTCCGAAAGCGACGTGGGATTCAATCCATTTCCGTCGAGGTTCTACTTTATCCCCCATCAGTGTCGTCACACGGCGTTCTACACGAGCAAGATCATCGATGGTGACTCGAATCAATGTACGTGATTCCGGATTCATCGTCGTTTCCCAAAGCTGATCTGCGTTCATTTCCCCTAAACCTTTGTAACGTTGGATCGAATAACCATTCTTGAATTCTTTTAATAATTTCTGCATGCCTTCTTCATCCCAGGCGTATTCGACTTTCTCCTTCTTGCCTTTGCCTTTACTCACCTTATACAACGGCGGGAGAGCGATGAAGACTTTGCCAGCTTCTACAAGCGGCCTCATATAACGAAAGAAGAACGTCAAAAGAAGCACCTGAATGTGCGCTCCGTCAGTGTCCGCATCGGTCATGATGACGATTTTATCGTAATTGCAGTCTTCTAATGTGAAGTCTCCTCCGACACCCGCACCGATTGTGTGAATGATCGTGGAAATCTCTTCATTTTTAAAGATGTCAGCAATCTTGGCTTTTTCTGTATTGATAACTTTACCACGAAGCGGAAGGACAGCCTGGAATTTTCGATCCCTTCCTTGTTTCGCTGAACCACCGGCAGAATCACCCTCTACAAGATAGAGCTCATTCTTCTGGGCGTTCTTCGACTGGGCAGGAGTCAGCTTCCCGCTCAACAACGTATCTTTGCGCTTCCTCTTCTTGCCGGATCTCGCATCTTCCCTTGCTTTACGAGCAGCCTCTCTTGCCTCTTTAGCTTTGATCGCTTTTTTAATCAGCATGGAAGAAATGTCCGGATTCTCTTCCAGGAAGTAGGAAAGCTTCTCAGCGATGACACTGTCCACGGCTGATCTTGCTTCCGATGTCCCGAGCTTGCTCTTTGTCTGGCCTTCAAACTGCAGCAGCTCTTCAGGGATACGCGCAGAAATGACAGCTGTAAACCCTTCTCTGATATCGTTACCTTCCAGGTTCTTATCCTTATCCTTCAACAGCTGTGCTCTTCTTGCATAGTCATTAAAAATACGTGTAATCGCTGTCTTCGCTCCCGACTCGTGGGTACCGCCGTCTTTCGTCCGTACATTGTTTACGAAGGACAAGATGTTCTCAGCAAAACCATCATTGAATTGAAAAGCGAAATCCAATTCAATACCGGACTGGCTGCCCTCAAATGACACGACAGGATGAAGCGTATCTTTCTCCTCGTTTAAGTAACCGACGAACGACTCCAACCCATCGTTATATTGATAAACTTCCTGAACTTTTTCATTCCGTTCATCAACCAGGATGATTCGGAACCCCTTTAGAAGAAAAGCCGCTTCGCGAAGCCTTTCCGATAACGTTTCCAGGTTGAACTTCGTAACTGAGAAAATGGTCGGATCAGGCTTAAATCGGATAGTCGTACCTGTCTTCCGCGTCTTCCCTTTATTCTCAAGAGACGTAACCGGAACACCGCCGTTCTCGAACCGTTGATAGAACTTCTCTCCGTCCCTGGCAATATGAACTTCCAGCCATTCCGAAAGAGCATTTACAACAGAAGCACCTACGCCATGCAGACCTCCCGACGACTTATAACCGCCTTGACCGAATTTCCCTCCGGCGTGCAGGACAGTCAAGATGACTTCCGGGGTCGGCTTTCCTGTTTTATGCATTCCCGTCGGCATTCCGCGCGCTTCATCCTCGACAGAAACACTTCCATCTTTGTGGAGCGTGACAGTCATTTGTTCGCCGAAACCAGACAATGCTTCATCGATGGCGTTATCGACGATTTCATAGACAAGGTGATGGAGTCCGCGATGATCGGTGGATCCGATATACATCCCCGGCCGCTTTCGGACAGCCTCCAGTCCCTCTAGTACTTGTATGGAATCATCTGTGTATGTTTGATTTTGACTCGACAATTTACCATCGGCTCCTTTCTTAACCAACAACTATTACCATAATAGAACAAACGTTCGATTGTGTAAACGAATTTTACATATGGAACCTCAAGAGACCCTATGGAATAAGTCAGGGATTACCTTGACCTTTCTTATACCCCCTAAGAGAAGCTTGTTGTTCATTCAAAAAAAGTGTATTGCACTGACAACAAAAAACATCGCTTGTTATATTGTAGCGATTTTATATGGTTTCGCAAACATAATTCTTCCAAAAAAAACGAAAAAACCCCCGCAGATGCAGGGATTTAAACGAAAAATCACAGATATATCATCGATAAAGGGCATGAGCCACTTTGATACACAAATCCATGATGACAAGTTTGGAATCATCTTTCAGTATATCATAAGCTCCCTCGTGAATAACGCCTTGTTGAGCCCAGAACGCTTTCGCATCGACGTTTTTGGCTTCTTCAGCGATTTCAGGAAGATATTCAGAACGTCGAAAGACATTGATAATGTCAATGGGTCCCTCCACCTCCGCAAGGCTTGCTACTGCTTTTTGACCGAGCACTTCCTCAACAGCCGGATTGACGGGGATGATTTCATAACCTGCCTGCTGCATCGCCTCGCTTACCTGATACGATGTACGGTGCGGCTTATCAGAGAGGCCGATGACGGCAATACGCTTCGAGTTTTGGAGCAGTTCTTTTATCTCTTGTTTCGATGGATTTTGAAAGGTCACGTTAACGACTCCTATTCTTCGATTAAACCTTCCTCAACCAAATATTCGCTTGCAACATCAGCCGGGGAACGGTCTTCATAATCTACCTGATAGTTCATTTCTCTCATTTCTTCATCGGAGATCTTTCCTGACAACTGATTCAGGATTTCCTCAAGCTCCGGATACTCTTCCAGTGTTTCCTGCTTCATCAATGGTGCACCTTGATAAGGCGGGAAAAGGTTCTTCGTATCCTCCAACACTTTTAGATTTAATTCTACCATATAACTATCCGTGGCATAAGCGTCAATGATATCCACATCTCCGCTCGATATAGCACCTTGACGGAGACCGGGGTCCATGGTCCTCACTTCGGCAAGATCGAGTCCGTACAGCTCTTTCATCCCTTGATAGCCGTCTTGTCGGTCGTTAAATTCCAAGGTGAAACCTGCAGTCAGCTGATCTTCCACAGCTTTTAAATCTTCCATGGTTTCCAGGTTGTAACGTTCTGCTATTTCTTCCGTGGTGGCAACCGTGTACGTATTATTAAATGCCATCGGTTCCAAATAAGCCATATCGTACGTTTCTGCCATCCCACGCTTTGCCTGAAGATAGACTTCCTTCTTATCGTTGCTTTCTGCCTCTTCATCAAGGAGGGATACAATGGCTGTTCCGGTGAACTCCGGATAGATATCAATACTTCCTTCCTCGAGTGCACTGAAGACCAGGTCCGTTTTCCCTAAATTAGCCTGCAAGCCTACTTGGAGGTCGGTCTCGTCTTCTATCAAAAGCTTATACATGTTGATAAGGATAGCAGGCTCCGACCCGAGCTTTGCACCGAGGACAAGGTCATCTTTCCCTTTGCCTCCGAATGCGAGCGGACCCACAGCGATAAGTGCAGCGATTACCAGTAAACTGATCAAAGACCGGAATCCGGACTTCGCTGATGTTCGTTCAAATAAACGCAAAATCAAATCGAGAAGGATGGCAAGCAGCGCCGCAGGTATCGCACCAAGAAGAATGAGATTGGCATCGCCGCCGCGGTCGAGCCCAAGCAGAATTAGATCACCGAGCCCGCCTGCTCCGATTAATGCTGCAATGGTCGTCGTCCCTACGATCAGGACCATAGACGTCCTTATTCCTGCCATAATGATCGGCATCGCCAAAGGCAGTTCCACTTTAGACAACCTTCGGAAAGAGGACATGCCCATACCTGTAGCCGCTTCTTTCAAAGCAGGATCGACCCCTTTGATACCTGTGTACGTGTTACGCAGGATCGGAAGTAGTCCGTAGGCGGTCAAAGCAATAACTGCCGGTGTCTGACCGATCCCGAACAGCGGAATAAGAAAAGCCAGGACCGCAAGGCTGGGGATCGTTTGCAGGACTGCCGTAAGTCCAATGATCGGTTCTGCAATTTTCTGTTTGCGCGTCAACAGTAAACCGAGAGGGACAGAAATCAACGTAGCAATGACGAGTGATATAATGGAGATTTGCAGATGTTCCCATATCTTTTCAAGCAGAATGTCCTGTCTCTGGCTGAACACCTCGATGAATTGATTCATACCTCTTCCTCCTTCGACTGGCTTTTGAGAAAGAGAACGATATCTTTATAGGAAAGTGTTCCGATCAGCTTATTGCCGCGAACGACAGGCAGGCTGTCATACTTGTGTTTCTCAAACAGGGCAACTGCATCTTTCAAGACCATCCCATTATCCAGTTCCGGAACAACCTCCCGGCGTCCATCTATGACTGCTCCGCCGTTCGTACCATCGGACTTGCGAAGATGAAACATTCCATGAGTCGGTACACGGCCGCTCTCGTAATCGTCCACAGAATAAACAGCATCACCGGATTGTTCCATAATGACGTCGACCGCCGTCTGCCACGGTGTTTTTCTTGAGCCGATGAAATCCTCCACGAAGCTGTTCACCGGGTTAAGGACAAGGTTTTGCGGGGTGTCCAGTTGGACGATTTCCCCTTCTTTCATCAAGCAGATCCGATCCCCGAGTGCCAGTGCCTCATCCATATCATGGGTAACGAAAACAATCGTCTTCTTAATCTCCTGCTGAAGCGAACGTATATCCTTTTGAAGCTGCTCTCTGCTGATCGGATCGAGAGCGCTGAACGGTTCGTCCATCAAAATGATTTCAGGATCGGCAGCGAGAGCACGTATGACACCGACCCTTTGCTGCTGACCACCGGACAATTCACTCGGCTTACGCTTCCTGTGTTTATCAGGGTCCAGTCCGACCATATGCATCAGCTCATCGATACGGGCCGATAGATCCTTTTTCTTCCATTTTTTCATCTCGGGTACAACGGCAATATTCTCTTCGATGGTCATATGTGGAAACAGAGCGATTTCCTGCAGGACATAACCGATGTTCCAGCGCAGTTCATGAATGTTGTACTCTTTAATATCCTTGTTATGTATCTCTATTAATCCTTCCGTCGGTTCAATGAGACGATTGATCATTTTCATCGTCGTCGTTTTACCGCATCCGCTCGGCCCGATGAGGGCGAGAAGTTCTCCTTCACGAACGTCAAAATTAACGTCTTTTAACGCCGTCGTTCCATCCGGATAGGTTTTTGTCACATCTTTAAACGTAATCATCGTTTTCCTCCTGTAAACAAGTTAGCTGGCATCATATTTATATATCCATTTTCCTATATGGATAAACCTTCAGCGGAAAGTTTGGTCTGTCAAATCCCCCCATGTTCGTTTCCCCTATCCATTTATCTAAGAACTGCTCCAAAAAAAACTTGTAATGAACCGTTCAATTGGTATAATAAAGAGTCGTCGGAGCGAACCTCGCTCCCTTTAATCAGTACATACTAGAAATGCAGAAAATTGGACCAACAGCCTTTTCCTTTGCCCTCGCGGCAGGAAAAAAGTATTTGGACAGACAGTTCTTTAACTGGACGACACATGATAAACTATTACTATGAAAGGAGATGAACGCCATGGAGTATGCTCTATATATAGTTCTCGCCTATATTTTAGGCTCGATCCCTTCCGGCCTGATTGTTGGAAAAATCGGCTACGGTACAGACATCCGTGAGCATGGAAGCGGAAACCTCGGAGGAACGAATACGTTTCGGGTACTTGGCATGAAAGCTGGCCTCATCGTTACAATATCAGATATTCTGAAAGGAACCTTGGCTGCAGCAATCCCTTTCTTCGCCGGTGCTGACGTCATTCCTCTTGTCATAGGTATATTTGCAGTCATTGGACATATGTATCCTGTCTTTGCAGGTTTCAAAGGAGGAAAAGCGGTCGCTACATCTGCCGGTGTCATCTTAGGCGTGAACCCGCTCGTATTTCTGATTTTGGTCTTATCTTTCTTCATCCTTTTGTATATCAGTAAATATGTCTCCCTGTCATCGATGATCAGCGGAGTTATCGGCATTATTGCAGCCGTTCTCACCAAAGATTTCGGTTTGAGTATAATCATTGGATTATTTACGGTTTTCGTCATTTATCGGCACCGATCCAACATTAAACGGATCATCGACAAGACCGAACCGAAAATTACCTGGATGTGAATATCCATGAAGGAAGCTTATCCTTTCCGGGATAGGCTTTATTTTATAGCATACCCTAAAGGATAGTGCACATCCTGCAAGCATTCCGTTGTATATTTAGAAGTACATATTGTATACTTTCACATATATTGAAGGTCTGAAAGGAGTCATTGTCATGAACAAGACAGAGCTTAATACAAACAAACAACTTCCTTCTAAAGAAGAGCGCCATAAGCTTTTCGGATCCGTAGCACCGGGACCGCGCACAAAGCCTATGGAAAAAGATAAAATGGCCGATCTGCAAAACTCAAGAAAAGATTTCTTATTTGATATCGATATGGTCGGGATTTCGAATGTAAAGCATCCGATTCGGATTCCGAGCGACCTCACACCTCAGATCCAAACAACCATCGGTACTTTTTCTTTCGGTTCTTCGATTGAAAAAGGCAGTAAAGGAACAAATATGAGCCGCTTCACAGAGCAGCTCGACAAGTATCATAACGAAGGCTTCGCCGTCGATATAGCTACATTGAAGCAGTTCACAGAGGAACTTGCGGAACGCCTGAAACAAAAAGACGCAGAAGTAGAAGTAACCTTCCCTTGGTTTTTTGAACGGAAAGGACCTTATTCCGATCTTGCAGGCATGAACCATGCGGATGCAACCATACGGGTAGAATATGATGGGGAGACAGGTCATGATATAACAGTTGCATTGACAGGGAAAATCACAACATTATGCCCTTGCTCCAAGGAAATTAGTGAATACAGTGCGCATAACCAGCGTGGGAATGTCACGATGGAAGTGAAATTAACCGATGATTACGATGAGCAGGACTTAGATTGGAAAGCTGCCCTTTTAGAAGCGGCGGAAAGCAATGCCAGTGCACGTATTCATCCGGTCCTCAAGCGTCCGGATGAGAAAATGGTGACGGAGCAGGCTTATGAAAACCCTCGTTTCGTCGAGGATATCGTACGTCTAGTTGCAGCAGATTTGTATGAGTACGACTTTGTGGAGGCATTTAAAGTTTCCTGTCGTAATGAAGAATCCATCCACCTGCACGATGCAGTAGCAACGGTGACTTATGATAAGAAACAGGAACAAAACTAAGGTTCGCAAGCGATGAAACACATAATGATTGCATTGATCCAGTTTTACCGGAAGGGCATCAGTCCATTCTTCCCGCCGACATGCCGATTTCAACCGACATGTTCCGAATACGGACTTGAAGCCTTTCGCCGGTTTGGATTCTTTAAAGGTTTTTACCTCACTGTAAGACGCATCTCGAAATGCCACCCCTTTCACAAAGGGGGATTCGATCCTGTTCCAGATAAAAAACGCAGCCTTAAATAATGCAGAAACAGGTTTGAACAGATGAAACACAGGATACAGCACTATTAGACCATCTGAACGAACAGGAGATGAAATCATGAATTTAACAGTAACTGAGGAAGCAGCAAAATGGTACAAAGACGAGCTTGACATAGAGGAAGAAGGACACCTCCGTTTCTATGTCCGGTACGGCGGTGTCGGAGGCCTGCAGCCGGGTTTTTCTTTAGCCATCAGCCTGTCAGAACCCGTCGATCCAATTGCTCAAACGGATACAGGAACGATTCACTTTTTCATTGAAGCGGATGATGAATGGTATTTCGACGGCCATTCCCTCCTTGTGGAACTAGATGAAAAATGGAAGGAACCTTCCTTCGAATACCAAAAATAAGACGCCTTATGGCGTCTTATTTTTGGTTTAAGGGCGTTCCTTCTGCTTTTTCAAACGAAATCTGCGAATGTGCTCCCCATATCCTTCCTTAGAGAGGATATCAAACTGACGATCCCCGAAAAGGTCGAAGTGAGGAAAACGGGGGTCACGGTGAATCCATTTGCCGTCAAGGCCATGTACCTTGCCCCACTCCTCCAGTTTCTGAATATCTGCACATCCGACTTTCGTTACTGTATCGCATCCCGGAAAGCGATCATCAAGCCAAAAATGTGTCAGAAAAGCGATTTCCCCGTTTTTGACACGGCGCTTCCATTCCATCAATTCTTCACGCTTCACTCCGAAAGCCATCAGGAGGACGGCTCCATTGCATTTACGTATGCGTCGTGCCAGTCGGGAAAACTACGCCGGATGGAAACGGGACGGAAATTTTCACTCTTTACAATAACGTGCTTGGTTTCACCGGAAACGGCAAGGGTCCCGTCTGCATGCACCACTTCATAGCCATAGGATACGCGAAGACCGTCGTAGGCAGCTATCCATGTGCGCACTTTGACATCATCTCCGTAGCGGACTGGATTCTTAAAGCTGATATTCGCATCGATGACAGGAGAAACGACTCCTTGCTTCTCTATTTCCGCGTAATTGAAACCGATCCCCTCGATGAAACTCGTCCTGCCGATTTCAAACCACACAAGGTAGTTTGCATGATAGACAACCCCCATCATATCTGTTTCCTGATACCTTACCTGTATCGGCGTTTCTACTATTTTCATCGTTACGACTCCCTCCGTACCATATTCCAAGCTTTCTCAAAATCATTAAGCTCTAATACATTCATATCCGCTTCTTCCACTTCCAGAATCCTGATGGCCTGAAACTGGATGGCTTCGTTGACTAGATTGTGAATAAATCTTCCATTCCCCTGAATAGAATGATCGGTGAACTTCTCAAGAAGAAATGACTCCGTCCATTCATTGAAATGATAGCCGTATTGAGCCGATTGATAGTGTGTCATCTGCAGCAGTTCCTGTTCCGCGTAATCAGGAAAACGGAAATACTTTTTGAATCGGGATGATAACCCTGGGTTGCTGTCAACCAATTGTTCCATTTCCTTCTCATACCCTGCTAAAATGACCACTAAGTTTTCATTGTGCTTCGTCATTTCGTCGACGAGTGTCTCGATTGCTTCTTTTCCGAATTCGTCACGCCCACCATTATATAAGGAATAGGCTTCATCGATAAACAGTACGCCTCCGAGAGCTTCTCTGATCTTACGCTTCGTTTTTATAGCGGTTTGCCCGACATAACCTGCTACCAGATCACTTCTCGAAACGACGACCATGTGGCCGCGCTTAAGTAAGCCGCATTCTTTAAGGACCCCTGCATAAATATCAGCCACCGTCGTTTTTCCTGTTCCCGGGTTACCAGAAAAGACGGAATGTAGCTGAATCGGTACAACCGGGTATCCTTGTTCTTTCCGTTTTTGCTGCGCTTGTACGAAGGAAGAAAGCTTACGCACTTCCTCTTTGACATTGTGAAGTCCAATTAAGGAATCAAGGCGCTTCATTGGGGAATGTTCGCTGGTATCAGAAGATTCCTCTACATCCAAATCATCCAAGTCAATTCTCATATGATCAAGCCAGTGGTGCTTGTCTCTCTCCGCTTCTTTCGCACCTTTTTGGAAAACGGTTTTCAAAACGAGATTTTTCACCGTCCGTGCATTCCCGAACGAATCATCGACCCTCTCTCTTTCAATTAAAGAGACAAATTCATTTCGAGCTGCTTCTGTGAAAAAGAAATCGTTATCTAGCGCGGTTTCTTCGGCAATCGTGATGAGTTCGTCCATCTGATAATCCGGCAGCTCCATTTGATTCTGTTCCGGAAATCTACTGCGTAATCCGGGATTGGACCATAGGAATTGCCGCATTTCCTCCGGATAACCAGCAAGAATCACCGCAAACTTCCCACCATATTCTTTGCTTGTCATAGCAGAGACGAGCGTATCAATAACGGCTTGACCGTAGTCGTTTCCTGTCTGTCCTTCCCTGCGGAGTGTATAGGCCTCATCAATAAAAAGCACTCCTCCGATGGCTTGTTTCACATAATTCATCGTGTTCTCTTCACTTTGTCCAACGTAAGATCCTACTAAATGGGAGCGGTTTACTTCCACTACCTCTTTCGTTTCAAGAATCCCCAGTTCATGATAAATATCAGCGAGCAGGCGTGCCATCGTGGTTTTTCCTGTTCCTGGATTACCAGTAATAATCATGTGCAGACCCGGTTCGTCGACCATGGAAAAACCAAAGCTTTTCCTTCTTTGCTGATATTTAAGAAAATGGTAGTACCTGCGAATGTATGTCTTTACATCCTTCAAACCCACCATCCTGTCGAAAGCTTCTAATGGACTTCCATACACACCACCTGTCAAAAAATCAGGCAAACGCTTGAAAAGCTCATCCTGAACGTCGGATAAACGTCGCATTCGCTGATTGATGTCTTTGACAGGGAGCCGTATTCTTCGGTTCTCTATAGACGCGATTGCATCCTCCAGCATCGTTTCAAGGTCTGTCAATTCCTGATAGACTTCCTGGTAAATTTTCATACGAGTGGATGCATTCAAAATGGTCTTCTCAGCAAGATCCCCATCCCACGTTTCCCGTAGTTCTTTAATATCCTCATATATAACTCTTGCCTTTTTCGCCTTTGCAGAATCATGATCTGTCTCATGAAGGGACCACTGTTCAAACGGCGTATCCCTTAATAACTTATAAGCGTGCAGCAGCAGTTGGGATTCATATAGATCATGGATAAGCGGATGGTTTCCCTCCATGACTCTTGCCTCATCGATAAACTGCTCGGCAAGCGCATCCTTTCCATCGTGTCTTTGAATCCGGTGATATGCAAGTGCCGCATACAACAGGGCCTGCAGCTCTTTATCCTGTAATTCGTTTTCATTTAAATATCGCAATGCTTCCGTTTCAGAAATCGGCGGCTGGTCCTCTATATCCGACCATTGCCTTAACTTATCTAACATGTCCAATCACTTCCTTTTCTATCAACGCCTTTCATTTTATCACAGACAACGAGTTATGTAGACGAACACCGCTTAAAGTCGAGAAATGAAAAGCCGTCCCTGACAAGGACGGCTTACCATCAATATTGCTGATGCCTGGATTCATCTTTCATTTCTTCCCTCATAGCCTGAAGAGATTGGTTTCGATGTTTATTTTTCTTCTCGATGTCCTGGCGCTCTTCCTCGGTCGCGTAGGCTAATACATCATTTGACGCTTCTATGTTCTCTATCGTGTTCTGCACCTGATTCTGTAACCGCTCCACATTATCAGCCCGATGATCCGGGTTTGGCTTTTGATTCGACATATGCTGTTGTTTATGAGACATCTCATGAACCTCCTAAAAAGAATGAACCATCCAGTGGTCAACGATTACTTTTCCCCTTCGTCCGGCACTTTATGAAGGAATTCAAAAAAAAAACAAATCCCAGTTTAAGACGGGATTTGTTTCATTCGATCTCGGTGGCGTTTCTCTATCCGTTCATCGATCTGTGCCATTAATTTCTCATCTGCCTGAATAGAGCGAATGTTTTCTTTAATCCGTTCTTCCAGGGATATAGGTTTGTGTCTTCTCATGGGAATCTCTCCTTTAATAAGCAGTATTTCCCTTAAACAATAAAAATATTCCTAATTTAACGCATCTTTCATCTTCACCATAAATTCATAAGTCATCGGGCCTGTTCTCCGCTCTTTTTGGATAATTCCATCTGTACCTATGAAATAAGTGGTCGGAATAGCTAAGATCTGATATGTCTCATTTATTTCGAGCTGTTCATCCAGAAGAACAGGAAATGTATATTCCCCGCTGCTGATAAAATCTCTCACCATACTTATTCCTCCGTCTTCGGTGCCGGTACCGTTTACGGCAAGGATCTCCACTTCATCAGAAAAGGCTTCATAGAACTTTTGCATTTCGGGCATTTCTTCCCGGCATGGGGGACACCAGGTCGTCCAATAGTTAAGAAACACTTTCTTTCCCCTGTAATCGCTTAGACGGACGGTCTCTCCCGTTACTGTCTCCACGGTGAAATCAGGAGCTGCCTCCCCCACCTCTAAGCCGTCCGGCGCATTCGGAGCCACCATCCCTGCCCCCTGCTTTTCTTCTGTATCCCTCTCACCCGTTTCCTCATCTTCCCCTCCAAAACCGGGAAGGAAAACCATGGCGAAAAGTACAAGGAGAAAAGCCAAAGCCAGCCATTGCTTCATTATATCCTGCCCCCGTCCGAAACTCATTTACTTCTATGTATAAGAATAACGGAATTCTTTTATTCCTTCTAGTCCCTATTTTATATGAAGAAGAAGACCGCCCAAAGGACGATCTTCTTACATTGGATCAGCTCAATTTATTTCGTAGAACCATTTGCAGAATACCACCGTGACGGTAGTAATCCACTTCCACTTCGCTGTCAAAGCGGGCAATTACTTCAAATTCTTTCTTGTTGCCTTCCTCATCGGTCGCTGTCACTTTGACAAGATCGCGAGGTTTGACACTTTCACCCACTTCTACATCGAACGTTTCACGTCCGGACAGACCGAGAGACTCAATAGAATCTTCTGGTTGGAACTGAAGCGGAAGTACACCCATCATGACAAGGTTGGAACGGTGGATTCTTTCAAAACTTTCTGCAAGGACCGTTCTGATCCCCAGAAGGTCTGTACCTTTAGCCGCCCAGTCACGGGAGCTGCCCATACCATAGTCGTTTCCAGCAAGGACCATCAACGGCGTTTTGTCCTGCTGATACTTCATAGCTGCTGTGTAGATCGGCATCACTTCTTCTGTAGGCCAGTAAGTTGTGAAACCTCCCTCTGTTCCAGGAGCAAGTTCATTACGAATACGAATGTTTGCGAACGTTCCGCGCATCATTACTTCGTGGTTACCACGACGGGATCCGTATGAGTTAAAGTTTCTAGGGCTTACGCCATTTTCCTGCAGGTACTCGCCGGCAGGCATGTCTTTAGGAATAGCACCGGCCGGAGAAATGTGGTCGGTCGTTACCGAGTCGCCAAACCTTCCGATCACACGCATACCCGTTACCGGTTTAACCGTTTCAGGTTCACTTGATAGACCTTCGAAGAACGGCGGATTCTGAATATATGTGGAGTTATCGTTCCAATCATACAGTGGTTCGTCCGTCGTATCGATTTCATTCCACTTTTCGTTGGAATTAAACACGTTCTCGTACTCTTTACGGAATATTTCCGGCGTTACGACACGGGAAATCTCTGCTTTGATTTCTTCCTGAGACGGCCAGATGTCGTTGAAATAGACGTCTTTACCATCTTTATCCTTACCGATCGGATCATTCTTAAGATCGATATCAACCGTACCTGCAAGTGCATAAGCGACAACAAGCGGTGGTGATGCCAGGTAGTTCGCTTTTACAAGCGGGTGGATACGTCCTTCAAAGTTACGGTTACCGGAAAGAACGGAGGAAACCGTCAAATCACTGTCCGCAATCGCTTTTTCGATTTCCGGAAGAAGTGGACCAGAGTTACCGATACATGTCGTACATCCGTAACCGACAAGGTTAAATCCAAGCTGGTTCAAATACTGCATTAATCCGGAATCATCCAGATAACGCGTTACAACCTTCGAACCGGGTGCAAGAGAAGTCTTCACGTAATCCGGAACTTCCAGACCCTTTTCTACGGCTTTTTTAGCTACTAATCCAGCCCCCAGCATAACGTGTGGGTTGGACGTGTTCGTACAGGATGTAATGGCAGCAATCGCAATAGCACCTGTCTTCATTGTTGACGTATCGCCATTTTCGAACTTGATCTCTGCTTTCTTATCAAATTCGGACTTATCCAACCCGAAACCGTGGTTTCCGGATGGACCAGTGATCGCCTGCTCAAAAGATTCCTTCATTTTGGAAAGTGGAATCAAATCTTGTGGACGCTTCGGTCCGGAAAGGTTCGGCTCCAAATCTCCGAGATCGATTTCAACCAATGAAGTGAATTCCGGATCTTCAAGGGATGGATCGTACCAAAGATTGTTCTTCTTGCAGTATTCTTCAACGATTTGGATCTGCTCTTCGCTGCGGCCGGTCAAGCGAAGGTATTCCAACGCTTCTCCATCTACAGGGAAGAATCCACATGTCGCACCATATTCAGGAGCCATGTTGGAGATCGTCGCACGATCAGCCAGCGGCATTTCCTGAAGACCAGGTCCGAAGAATTCAACAAATTTACCAACGACGTTCTGTTCACGAAGCTTCTGAGTGACTTTCAGTGCAAGGTCAGTAGCCGTTGTTCCTTGTGGGAAGCTGCCGTTCAGTTTCACACCAATTACTTCCGGAGCAGGGAAATAAGAAGGTTGTCCGAGCATCCCGGCTTCTGCTTCGATTCCTCCGACACCCCATCCTAGTACTCCAAGACCATTGATCATCGTCGTATGTGAGTCGGTTCCGACAAGTGTATCCGGGTAAGTATCATAAGTACCGTCCTCGTTCTCAAGAGCGTGGACAACGTTTGCGATGTATTCAAGGTTAACCTGGTGTACAATTCCTGTTGCAGGTGGAACAGCACGGTAATTATCAAATGCCTTCTGTGCCCAGTGAAGGAATTCGTAGCGTTCTTCATTACGTTCAAATTCAAGTTCCATGTTTACATTCAAGGAATCAGCAGTACCATACTTATCGACTTGTACAGAGTGATCAATTACAAGATCAACAGGTACTTCCGGGTTGATTTTATCCGGGCTGCCACCCATGTCCACCATCGCTTTTCTCAAAGAGGCGAGGTCAACGACTGCCGGTACTCCGGTGAAGTCCTGCAGAATTACACGGGAAGGTTTGAATGGTACGTCTTCCCCTTTTGATTTTTCAGTTCCCCAATGCGCAAGACTCTCTACGTGTGCATCAGCGATTACGCGTCCGTCGTGTTGACGAAGCAGAGATTCAAGTAGGATACGGATCGAGAAAGGTAGACGGGAAATCTTACCGTGTCCCGCTTCTTCTAAGGCTTTCAAGTCATAATAGTTGTACGTTTTGCCATTAAGGTCAAATTGTTTGCGAGCATTAAAAGCATTGCTAGCCATGTTCCTTGTTACCCCCTCATCAATATTCAAATGGTGTCACCGTTCGACCGGCTTCTCCATTCCCCAAATTTGTATATTTGTGACCTATATTTGTAATAGATTCACAAATCTGCAATCTTTATTGTAAATGAAAACGATTTATAAGTAAAATGAATAAACGCAAATTTTTCTGAATTCGACAAATTTTATAACCAAAGACCCTTCGGGAGCGCTATTGTAATTAGATGTCTGAACTTTTATAATATAGTCATCGATACCTACCAATAAATTGAAACAGGTGATCAAATGTCAGGTGGATTCGCTTTATTTATTATCGGGTGGATCGTAGTCATGGTCGGACTTATGAGTATCGGCGGTTTTTTCATGTTCCGCAAATTTCTGAAAAGAATGCCGAAAGAAGACGGAAAGTCAGCTATTGACTGGGAGGAGTACTATGTTGACGAGACAAGACACATGTGGAGTGATGAACATAAGTTACTGCTGGAGGAGCTTGTCTCCCCCGTTCCAGAATTGTTTCGTGACGTTGCACGCCAGAAGATAGCAGGAAGAATTGGGGAAATTGCTATTCAGAAGAAAAAAAAGAAAATAACTCAGGACATTTTGATTGAAGGGTATATACTGGCAACTCCAAAAAGGGACCATAAATTTCTCGTCAAGAAACTGAAGGAAAAAGAAATCGACATCCGCCCTTATCAAACCTTATTGGAACCATAAAAAAAGGACCCGGCATTTTATGCCAGGTCCTTTCCTCTATCCAGTTTTTTCTCCAACTGCAGATACTGCCTGAGCATGGCGAGCCTCCACGTGAAGATCATTCCAAAAGCGAGAAGGAAGAACATACCGCTTGTTTCCCCGAGAGGGATATGCTGTCCGACAACCAGTTTGAAAATGATTCGGACAATTAGAAGCCCGAAAAGAATGAATGCAAAGGCTTTCGAGGGTACTAAAAAAATCTGATCTCCCCTTATTTCGAACTTGGAGGAGCGGATCAGGAAAACAGAGAACAACATCCCGATCAAAAGCGCTTCTGCTACCTGTGCCCACTCCACCCGAAATACAGGAAATACAAACATAAGCGCCCCGGTGCTCATAAAAAAGGGCGGCAGAATAATTTTTTTAATGCTGGCCGGCTGCTTGGAAGCCCGGAGTCGGACAAATATCATGGCAACAGCCATACCAGCAGCCGCAACCGTACTTGCAATTAACCAGAACATACCGATTCACACTTTCTTTATTTCGTCCCCGACTGCGCTGGTAAACGAATTAATCCAATGCTTCTTCCGCTTCTTCCCTGTCGTTGGCGATGGTTAAAATGATTGTCATCGTCACCCCTACAACGGCCAAGTAAACACCTAAGTCAAAGAGGATAGCCGTAGCCAAGTGTGTTTCCCCTAAGATCGGCAGATGAAAATAAGCGTCTGTATGGCTGAGAAAAGGTACATTGAAAAGAAAAGAACCTGCCCCTGTAGCAAGGGCGATAATCAATCCAACAGGAATGACGTAACGGAAATTGACCGGTAGTATCTTTTCCATGGCACGTATGCCATAAGCCATATACATAAGGACGATAGCAGCAGAAGTCATCAGACCACCGATGAATCCTCCCCCAGGCTTATTGTGGCCCGCAAAGAATAGATACACGGAAAAGCCGAGCAGTATGAAGGCGATCAATGTTGTTGTGGTTCTTAGAATGATGTCGTTCGTTCGAGTCATACGAATGCTCCTTTGTCTTTTATTCAAGTACTTTCATGATAATACAAAAACAGCAGAAAATCCATGATCAGAAACCTTGGAATCCGAAGAAGCCGGCAAGGTAGGAAGTAAGCTTCGTCATCCAGTTAAAATAGAGCGCAATCCCTACCGCTATCATTACATATCCGCCTGACTTTACGATTCCCGCACTGTGTCGTTTAATCCAACCCAGTTTGCCGACAAAGAAAGACAGCAGGAGAAATGGGATGGAGAAACCGAGGGAATAGGCAACCATCATGACTAAAAACAAGTCCGGAGAGTCAGCTGCGAGCGACAAAACACCGGCAAGAATCGGCCCCGTACAGGGCGTCCATCCCAGCGAAAAGGCTAAACCAATTAAAAAGCTTCCCGCATACCCGGAAGGACGGTTCTTGAACGCTATTTTGCGATCCTTCATTAAAAAACGAAAATTAAAGACGCCGATAATGACGAAACCAAAGAAAATGATAAGAATTGCTCCTAAGCGACGGATCACGGATTCATTTTGAATGAGAAACTGACCAATAAAACTCCCTGAAAATCCAAGAATCAGAAAAATGGTGGTAAACCCAAGCAAAAACAGTACCGTGTGCAACTGGCTGCGCCTTTTCAACATCCCGTTATCTTCCTTTAATTCATGAACGCTCATCCCGGTTATGTAGGAAAGAAAAGCTGGATACAAAGGAAACACACACGGAGAGATAAACGATAAAAATCCTGCACCAAAAGCGAGAAATACATTGACTTCTGTCATTGGCCCACCCCCCCTTGTTTCTGCGTCGCCTACCATTGTATCAAATAAAAATCGGAAAAACGACGAAAGTGTGTGAACATCTATGGAAGTTTACATAGATAGAGCCTTCTCCCAGACGTCCGGTAGAAGGCTCGATTCATTATTTCATTTGGTTGTTCATGGAACGCATCATCTGATTGATCTTCTTCTGTGAAGGCTTCTGGCCCATCTGCATCATCAGTGTACGTAACATCTGTTCGTTAATTGGCGGGTTTTTCTTTAAATAGTTCATCATGTACCTTCTTGCGATGAAGAAGCCCAGGGCTACACCACCGACAAGAGTCAACAAGGCTATGATGATAACCCATACGATCCCCAGTGTCATGTTTTCGTCTTCCTCCTTCGAATTGTCTCCCATAACAGTATAGTAAAACGTCTATGAGAATACAATAGCCGTTTTAAGAGAAGAGTCTGGCAGAAGGCAGCGGGGCAATCCATCCATAATATTGACCGGACAATTCGATAATAAAGAAAGAATGATCCGTATTCCTTAACGGGTGGAAAACAGAGCTCTCTGCCTGCCAAAGGCTCTCGCTGTAATAGAGACAACAATAGTTCTTACTTCTTATTATATCATAGCCGCTAGGTAATTCGAAAAAAGGACGACACAAATCGGCCGTTTTCTTCTCCAAAGACCCTTCCGCAAGGGGAAAATCACAAAATGGAAAAGAATCGACTATGTAAGACAACTGCTTGTAATGAATAACCGGCTCATACTCCTCCACACATTCAAGGAAGAACTGCCTGAGCACTTCTGCTCTATGGTAATACTTTTCCATAACCTCTCTTTTCACGGAAAAAATGATAAACTGCATCGCTATCCTCTCCTTGTGCTTATTATAGAGGGCGCAGGAGGGATATGCTGTCATAATATGAAAGGACAGGCATGGTTATTTTGTCAAAATGACGCTGATTTACATTATGTAAAACAGGAAAGAAGAGAGCTTCCGAAGGCGGAAGCTCTCCCTGTTATTTATTTCATAAGGTTCTCCGCATGTTTCACAACATTTTCTACAGTGAAACCGTAGTTCTTGATTACCGTATCTCCAGGTGCGGAAGCGCCGAACTTGTCGATACCGATAATAGAGCCGTCCAGACCAACATAACGGTCCCAACCAAAGGATGCTCCCATTTCGACAGCAAGACGTTTGCGAACGTTTGAAGGAAGAATTTCTTCTTTGTATTCCTTAGACTGAGCTTCGAAGTGAGTAAAGGACGGTACGCTTACTACGCGGACATCGAATCCTTTTGTCTTCAATTCTTTCTGCGCTTCTACGATCAGCTGAACTTCCGATCCGGAAGCGAGAAGAATTGCATCAGGCTCTTCTTTGTCAGAATCACTAAGGATATAAGCTCCTCGCTTCATACCTTCATATGCTTTCTCTTCCGTTCCTTCAAGTGTAGGAAGGCCTTGACGAGTCAATACGAGTGCTGTAGGCATCGTTTCAGACTCCATCGCAATCTTCCATGCAGCATTCGTTTCGTTTCCATCTGCAGGACGAAGGACTGCAAGATTAGGCATCGCACGAAGAGAAGCAAGCTGCTCCACAGGCTCGTGAGTAGGTCCATCTTCTCCTACTGCTACAGAGTCATGAGTAAGGACGTAGTTTACCGGCAGGTTCATCAAAGCAGATAAACGAACGGCCGGACGCAGGTAATCACTGAACACAAAGAACGTACCGCCATAGATCTTGAGACCTCCGTGGAGGGCAATTCCATTCATAGCAGCCGCCATAGCGAATTCACGTACACCGAACCAGATGTTTCTTCCGGCATAGTTTTCACGTGTGAAATCTTCTTCTTCTTTGACTTCTGTTTTATTTGATCCTGCAAGGTCGGCACTACCACCGAATAATGAAGGAACTGTTTTGGATAATGCATTGATCGCATCACCGGATGCCGCACGTGTAGCCGGGCTGTCTTCTCCTACTGTATAAGAAGGAAGCTCTTTGTCCCAGCCTTCCGGAAGCTGACCAGCGATCGCCGTTTCCAATTCTTCGGCAAGCTCTGGATACGCTTCTTTATACTGCTTCATCAGCTCGTTCCATTCCTGCTCTTTCGCTTGACCATTGTCTTGAATTTTCTCTTTGAAGTCTTGATAAACTTCATCCGGTACGTGGAACGGCTCATGCTCCCACTTGTAGAATTCTTTCGTAGCTGTTGTTTCCTCAGCACCAAGTGGCGCGCCGTGAGAAGCGGACTTACCGGATTTGTTCGGTGAACCGAATCCAATGACGGTTTTCACTTCAATCATAGTAGGCTGCTCTTTATTCGCTTTTGCTTTTTCAATTGCTGCTGCAATTTCTTCGGTATCGGTTCCATCTTCAACACGGATGACTTCCCAACCGTAAGCTTCGTAGCGTTTCTCTACGCTTTCGCTGAAGGAACGATCCAGATCTCCATCAAGAGAGATGTCGTTGGAATCATAAAGCACGATCAATTTCCCAAGACCTAAGTGACCTGCAAGGGAAGCAGATTCCTGAGAAACGCCCTCCATAAGGTCGCCATCTCCGCAAATGGAGAAGGTATAGTGATCGACAACATTGTAATCACCGCGGTTGTACTTAGCAGCAAGGTGTGCTTCTGCCATCGCCATACCGGTCGCCATTGCAAGCCCTTGACCTAGAGGACCAGTTGTAGCTTCGACTCCGTCAGTGTGGCCGTATTCAGGGTGACCAGGAGTTTTAGAATCCCACTGACGGAAGGACTTCAAATCCTCGATGGATACGTCATAACCAGACAGGTGAAGCATGCTGTAAAGAAGCATGGACCCGTGTCCAGCGGATAGGACAAAGCGGTCACGGTCGAACCATTGAGAGTTCTTAGGATTGTGATCCATAAACTTCGTCCAAAGTGTGTAAGCCATTGGAGCTGCTCCCATAGGCATTCCAGGGTGGCCGGAATTAGCTTTTTCTACTGCATCGATAGATAAAGTACGAATAGTATTGATTGATGTTTGTTCAAGGCTGTTAGCCATGTAAACATTCCCCTTTCTGTTAAGGCATATGTACCATGTATTATCCTATAATGAAATTACATTTGAGACAAGCGCCAGGACTCAATAAAACCGTGACCGTTCTAATTTTCCCTGAATAAGCAAAATTAAACAAAGAAGCCGCACGCTTTATGGCTAAGCGTGCGGAGGAAGTTAATTTTTCTTCTCATTCTTCTGCATCTGTTTCAATTTTGCCGGTGTCACGTCGTTTCCTTCTGGATCTACAACCGTTACACCTTTCAATTGGTTCTTAAACGATTTGCGGGCGTTTTTCAAGTATTCCTGTCTGAGCGTTTTCTGCTCTGCTTTTTCGGAATCTGTCAAATCCACCTGCTTGGATTTATTGGCCAACTCATTAATTCGCTTGATTTTCTCTTGGGATAACATATGATCCTGCTCCTTTTTATTAGTGATCGATAAGCAGACGATGGTACATAAAACGGAAAAAGACAAGCAGCCTTCAGACCCTTGTCTATCGTCTATTTATATTACAGTTCTTCCGTCTCCTTTTCAAGCGATAGGTATTCTTTATACCTTCTATGTACGGTCGCTTTAGAAACGTCATATCCCAGTCCTCGAAGCGTCGCTGCGATATCTTTAAATGTCAAATCATTATTGCGAAGTCGCACAACCTCTTCAATTGGAAAATGGAGTCGTTCACGGCCCGGAGCCATGTGTCTGTTGGATAAATTTTCAGAAGGGTCATATCCTTCTGCTACAGCTTTCTTCATTCCTCTTCGTATTTTCATATTGTGGATTTTCCGCTGATACTCCTCCACAATCCCAACGATCTGAAGCACCATAGAATCCGACTCGGAAATCTGAAGTTCGCCTTCATGAGTAAGGGAATAAACCTTAACCCCAAGCCTGTTAAGCTGATGGAAAAGGGCTATCTTCGTATTCCCTCTTCCGAGCCTCGTCTCATCCTGAATCAGCAATGCATCCGCCTGTCTTGAAGAAAGGTACTCCAAAACAGAAAAAATACCTTCTCTTTCTATTTCGTAGCCGCTTGCCTGTTCTTCAATGCAATCGACAATTTCCAACCCGTGATTTTCTGCCATGGCAGTCAATTCCGCCCTCTGGCGTTTTAACGATGAGATCTGCGCCTCTTTTTCCGTGCTGACGCGGCAGTACAAAACAACCTTCATCTACAATAAACCCCTCTCTTATCCGCTCGTTACCATAGAATAATAGAGAAAAGCGAAGCTGACAACAAACAAAATGATGTACGTGACGTCCAGTTTGGATAGTTTATTGAACATGTGAACCCCTCCATATTAAGAACGAACGTTCCTAAGAACCTGTGTTCGCATTTGATATTTTTAATTATATACGAATGTACGTTCCTGTCAACGACTTTTTTTCGAACGCTTGTTTGTGTTTTTTTGCCCTCCATGGTACAATGTGGTTACTATAATCCTATGTACGAGGTGCTAATCTATGAATAAACTTTCCAAGCGGCAGCAAGAAATACTAGATTTCATAAAAGAACAGGTAGTGTTAAAAGGGTATCCACCATCCGTTAGGGAAATCGGACAGTCTGTGGGTCTTGCTTCCAGCTCGACTGTGCACGGACACTTATCAAGGCTTGAGAAAAAAGGTTTTATCCGTCGGGACCCTACGAAACCGCGGGCAATTGAAGTTATTGAATTAGAAGAGGATCACAGTATTCCCAGAAGCGAGGTCGCCTATGCCCCTGTGATCGGTAAGGTCACAGCAGGGTCTCCCATCACCGCTGTCGAAAATATTGAAGAGTACGTTCCACTCCCGGATACGCTTGCAGGAACGGACGACAACACATTTGTGCTCATCGTACAGGGAGAGAGTATGATAGAAGCAGGAATCCTGGACGGAGATATGGTAGTAGTCAGACAGCAGCAGACAGCTCAGAACGGTGACATTGTCGTTGCCATGACAGAAGAAGAGGAAGCGACGGTTAAACGCTTTTTTAAAGAACAGAACCACATCAGGCTTCAGCCGGAAAATGCGACAATGGAACCGATTATACTAAATGATGTTTCCATTTTAGGACGAGTTGTCGGTTTATACCGGACGGTGCATTAAAACAGAAAGAAGCGGCGGCCGTTTTAAGCCCCGCTTCTTTTCTCTGTTCCTTTATTTTTACGAAAAACTGCCACGGCAAGAATCCCATCCCATCTGAACGTTCTTACTTGTTTCCGTGTATAACAATAAGCCACGCAACAGGCTTCCTCCATCCTTATAACTCGAATTAATCGTTGAGAAATAGATTGATCACGGGCATGATAAATAATTTCTAACGGTAAATGCTCTATCATAGAACGGTTTAATAATTGGTGCATACGCATCACCCCATTACGAACATTTGTTCTTCTATTGTATGAAGAATGACGCCGAAAGTATACCGGGAAATCCTGGGCCGTTCATCGTTTTAAATAATTTTCGATCTTTCGGGCTGTCTCCAGACGCGTCGCTCCGGATAGATCAACAAAATTGGACCCTTTTAAGCCAGCCGTTCCCCCACCGGCAACGATTATCTTTTTAGCCACTTGGCGCCTCTCTGCCGTACGCCTTAACGCAATCATTGCATTTTCCCGAATAGCAAGTGTCTCCACAGCAGGGAAATCAGCAAATGAATTGATGACAACTGCAACCTCTTCCATTTCATCATCCTCCATTTTTTTGAGGGCTTCTTCCATTGCCCTTTTTGTATTTGGCCCATAATATCCATCGACTCTTAAACCCTGATCCCTCTGAAAAGCTTTGACAGCTGTCTCTGTAGCTGGACCGAAGGAACCATCGGCCCCGTAGCCTCCCATGGAATAGCCCAATTTCAATAAATTGCGCTGCAGCACACGTACCGCTTCTCCCGTATCCCCAAGAGAAAGGTAATTTTTGTCGATCGTTTCACCGACGCCTTTAAAAGCCACACCGAAGTACTCACAGATTCCCTGCGCGTGTTCCTTTGCTACTTCTTGTTGAAAAGCTTCATTAATCATTAACAAAGCCTCGCGCCTGTTATCCATATAGCCGTTTTCGGTTAGAATTGCAGGCATATCTGTTTCTCGCAACACATGAAAATTGCCTTCTTTAACACCGCGCCAGTTCTGTTGCGTCCCTCGCCGTAAATACTTGCCGACAAGCGCTGCCAATCTGCCAGCCTCCCGATTCAAAGAACCCGGATACACATATACTTCAATTCCGCTGGGATCTGATCCACCGAAAGAACCGTCAAATGCGTTGTAATGCACGGACACGTAAATATCTGCATTGTACCTGTTCGCTTCTGCTGTTCTTGTCGTAAGAGGGGTATCCGCATCTGTGGGTGCAACAAGCAGCACACGGAAGCCATGGTATAAAAGAATATCTGAGAGATAAGCAACGACCTTTCTATTAAACTCATTCTCTTTAATTTGACGCCCCAGCTCAGGTATATACGGCGTTCTCTTCCCAGGAGTCTCCATCCCATGTCCATCATCCAAAGCAACCAACCTGCCGTTCCAGCTTCCGCTTGGATAGACTAATCTTGCCATAATGATCTCCTTTACTAATCTATTAATTTCCTTTACAAATATTTAGCAATAGTAACTACTTCTATGTAACAAGATTATGCTCACTCTTGTCCTTTGGTTCCATTTTGCCGCAACATAGGGCACATATATCCGCTTCTGTCCCTTACTAAAGCCCAAAAATCATACAAAAGGAGCGCTCCGTTCTGTTCACGGCCGCTCCCTTATATCTATCTATATAATTTCTTGCAAGTGATTGGCTCTTACCTCCAACTCTTCCCCGTCTCCGACAAGCTCATGATAAATCTCACTTGCAGACTTAATTTGTGATAAAGCAGCCTCCACATCTTTTTGTATCTTCACCGTTCCCTTTGTGATATTTTCTATTTCATTAGTAATGCTTTCTACATTTTCATTCACTTCGCTGATGGATTTTTCTACTTTATTCGATAATTTACGCACTTCTTTTGCAACGACATCGAATCCTCTCCCATGCTCTCCCGCACGCGCAGCTTCAATTGCGGCGTTTAATGACAACAAGTTTGTCTGAGAAGCAATATCACGAATGGTCTTAACCACTCCCTGGATCTTAGTTGTTTGAATACCAAGCTCCCCAAGCGTTTCCGTGTTTTCAGAAGATATCGAAGAAATCTGATCTACTCTGTCACTTAAATCATTCTGAAAGGCTAATCCTTGGACCGCCTTTTCATTTAATGTGTAAGACATATCCTTCAACCTGCCGACAAGGTCCTGAAGTCCCTGCTGCCGCTCTGATATGTCTGTTGCAACTTTTAATATTCCACTGACCATTCCATTCTCCCATACAGGCATGTAGGTTGCTTCCAGCCAAATTTCTGCTCCTCGCCTGTTCTTTCTGAGAATTTTATTCTGAAAACTCTTTCCGGTTCTCAAATTTTCCCAAAAAAGCAGATACTCTGCACTTTCAGAAAAGTCCCGGAAACAGAACTCCTTATGATCCTTCCCTATAATTTCCCGGTTCGAGTTGTACCCCATTGTATCAGCAAACCGATCATTGACATAACGCACCTTGCGATCAGTTCCAAAATATATCATCGCCAAATTATCATTGATGGATCGAAACAAGCGCTCTTCTATAACATCTCTATCTGCTGCACTAACCATTTCATTCCCCTTACTCTTTATTTATTTTGTTTCTTTCGTATAGGTATTTTACCCTATTCAAAAAACTAAAAACCACCCCGGGTACATTATTACCACCTGAATGCTCTCCGTCTAAGACCAAAACCAGACATCTTTATGGACGGAAGAATCAGCATAGGAGGGTTTCTATTTGTAAGCATACCTCTTTTATGTGAAAACGGATGTAATAAAAGCTATAGAACAAAAACAATCAGAATAGTTAAATAAAACTATTCTGAGGAAGTTAATCATTTTATACCGTATAATAATATTCAAATCCAGGCATTAAGGAGGGGTAGTGTGGATAAGTTAATGGATAAGTTAATTCGTTTGTATGACGATATCGACGGGGATCGCACGAATGACGAACAACTCAAGTTAATGGATGAAATGCTTCGTCGTATAAGGGAATTAAAACAAATAAATGAAACGTTACAGGCTCAAGTGGATACTTACGAAGATTTGATTATAAGATTAATAAAAGAAGGCTAAGCGGTCATTCCTTCTCACTGAGGTAAGAATCTCCCGGAGCGAAGGCTCAGGGGGAATGGAAGCAACACAATCCAGTCAAACACAGCGTAAACAAACGTTCGTAAACATACTCTACGTAACTAACGTTGTTCATTTAAGAAAACTTTAGATTATGGATGATGCAGGGAATGGCTGATTCACTTGTTGATTTTAGTTTCCCTCATCGCTTCTATATAATTTCAAACTCAAATAGCCTCAGGGACTAATACAATCCCCCCCATTTTCCCTGTATCTTTAAAATATGTCTGGGTTCCCCTGGCTTCTTCCAGAGGAAATGTACGATCAAATACCGGCTTAATTCTTCCTGACGCTAAGTTGAAAATATGATTATGATATGTGCTTCTTTTTTCCCTAACCTACCTTTTATTTCCTCACCCTCAGCATAACGAAAGGCTTCTGGAAATCAGCTTATAAGAATTACTATAAATAATATTGCAGGGCGCTCTCACATCCCTGTAGGCATTCAACTTCCAGATGTACTGTCATTCATCAACCTGCACCTTTTAAAGGTTAAACATATGTAAACCCACTTGGATCTTGCATATAAAAAAACCCCGAGGCTTAGAGCCCCAAGGGTTTTAAGGTTTAATACGTTTGCAGATATTGCTCTCTTTCCCACGGATGAACCTGTGTGCGGAACATATCCCATTCGATTTCCTTTGCTTCAATGAAGTGTTCGAAAAGGTGCTCTCCAAGAGCTTCCACCATGATCGAATCTTTTTGCAGCTCTACAAGGGCATCGTAAAGGGTTGCGGGCAGATCTTTCACACCGTGCGCTTCCCGTTCTTTTTTGTCCATGACATAGATGTTGCGATCAACCGGAGCCGGTGCTTCCAGCTTGTTCTTCACCCCATCGAGGCCAGCGGACAACAGGACTGCCATTGCCATATAAGGGTTTGCGGATGGGTCGACACTCCTCACTTCAATTCGCGTGCTCAACCCACGGGATGTAGGTACGCGGACGAGGGGACTGCGGTTTTGTCCGGACCAAGCAACGTAGCAAGGTGCCTCATAGCCAGGAACGAGACGCTTATAGGAGTTTACAGTAGGGTTCGTCACAGCAGTAAAGCTGGTCGCGTGCTTGATGATCCCTGCTGTAAATTGATAAGCGACTTCTGATAACTGGTCTTTTCCGTTTTCGTCGAAGAAGGCATTCCCCTTCTCATTAAACAAAGACATGTTTGCGTGCATACCGGATCCGTTCACGCCGAAGAGCGGCTTAGGCATGAAGGTAGCGTGAAGACCGTGCTTACGCGCAATGGTTTTTACTGCCAATTTAAATGTCTGGATATCGTCACAATGCTTCAGGGCATCGGAATAACGGAAATCAATTTCGTGCTGCCCGGGAGCAACTTCGTGGTGGGATGCTTCAATCTCAAATCCCATTTCTTCCAGCTCTAAGACGATATCACGACGGCAGTTTTCACCGAGATCGGTCGGTGCTAAATCGAAATACCCGCCTTTGTCGTTCAATTCCATCGTGGGTTCGCCTTTTTCATCTAATTTGAAAAGGAAGAATTCCGGCTCTGTACCGATATTAAAAGCGGAGAATCCAAGTTCTTCCATCTTCTTGAGGTTGCGCTTTAAGTTGTAACGCGGGCAACCTTCAAAAGGAGTCTGATCTGGGTTGTAAATATCACAGATGAATCGTGCCACTTTGCCTTTTTCTGAAGACCATGGGAAAACGACGAATGTATCGATGTCAGGTACAAGATACATATCGGATTCCTCGATCCGAACGAATCCTTCAATGGAGGAACCGTCGAACATCATCATGCCGTCCAGCGCTTTGTCCAGCTGGCTCAGTGGAATTTCTACGTTTTTGATCGTACCGAGCATATCCGTAAACTGGAGACGGATAAACCGTACGTTTTCTTCATCGATTTTTTTGTAAATTTCTTCTTTTGTTAAACCCATTGGATTTCCCCCTTGAAACGATTAATGAAAGAACCGGGACATTTCTCCCTGTCTGATTCCTAGCTTGCCTTGTCTTCCCGATGTGAATAGTTCTTGCTGCAGCATACGACGAAGCTCTTTCTCAGTCAGTTCATTATGGACTTCCTTCACTTCTTCTTCATTATATGCTTCATTCTCAGGCTTCTCTTCAAGCTTGAGAACTTTCTTGATCCCCGCCATGTTAACCCCTTGGTCGATGAGGTCCTTGATTTCAAGCAACCGGTCGACATCATTAAAGGAGTATATGCGGCGATTCCCCTCCGACCTGGCCGGATTGATCAGCTTATGCTGCTCATAGTACCGGATCTGCCTCGCAGTCAGATCAGTAAGAGATTGAACAATCCCCATTGGGAACAACGGCATGGAACGACGAATTTCATCACTCATCGATGTGCCCTCCTCCCATAAGAATGATACCTTCATTATACGATACGCAAGGTATATGTCAACATATGTGAGAAATGTTTACACATTAATGTTCCCAATGCTTTGGAAATGCTTTCACACTTTCACCATGCCTTCAGATATAAGCTGGTCCACAGCCTTTTGCACAGCAATTTTCACATGGGCATATGTTAGTCCTCCTTGGACAAATGCTGTGTATGGTGGACGGATCGGTCCGTCTGCTGTAAGTTCGAGACTCGCCCCTTGAATAAAGGTTCCGGCAGCCATAATCACCGGATCTTCATACCCCGGCATAGGACTTGGTTCCGGACGGACATGGGAATTGACAGGAGAAGCTTGTTGAATCGTTTGACAGAACCGTATCATTTGATCGGCTGTATCAAAACTAACCGATTGGATCAAGTCCGTCCTGCGGGCATCGAAGGATGGGTTTGTACGGAAACCAAGCTCTGCAAGGAACTTGGCAGTGAAAACTGCTCCTTTCAACGCTTCTCCGACGACATTCGGTGCAAGGAAGATGCCTTGGTACATTTCCTGGAGCATATTCAGGCTTGCTCCCGTTTCCTTTCCAAGCCCCGGGGCTGTCAATCGATAGCTGCACTGTTCAATCAATTCTTTACGGCCTGCTATGTACCCGCCGATCCGTGCAATACCACCGCCGGGATTCTTAATTAACGAGCCGGCAATCAGATCCGCTCCCGCCTGAATCGGTTCTTCCCGTTCTACGAATTCTCCGTAGCAATTATCTACAAATACAACGACATCAGGTTTGATGCTTCGCACGTGTTCAATGATGGACCGGATTTCTTCGATTAGGAAAGAGGGCCGGTCCTCATACCCTTTGGAACGCTGGATAGCGACTACTTTTGTATTGGAATGAATCGCGGCTCTTATGCCTTCTCTGTCAAAAGAACCATCCGCCTGAAGCGGCACGGATTTGTATCCGATCCCAAAATCACGGAGCGAACCTTTATCCGTTCCATCCGGACGGCCAATCACTTCATGCAGCGTATCATATGGTTCCCCGGAAATATAAAGCAGTTCATCCTGAGGGCGAAGAACGCCGAACAAGGCGGTCGTTATGGCGTGGGTGCCCGATATGAGTTGAGGCCGCACCAGTGCGTCTTCTGCTTGAAAAATGGCCGCATAGAGCGCTTCGAGGGTGTCACGTCCGAAGTCATCATATCCATACCCTGTCGTCGGATGAAAATGGGAATCGCTGACGCGAAGTTCCTGAAAGGCACGAAGCACTTTTTCTTGGTTGTATTCTACAGTGCTTTGAATAGCTTGGTGCTGCAGTTTAATGGTATCTTCTGTTCTTTGTTTCACTTCTTGTACATTCATGTTGACAACTTCCTTACATTATAATATCTGATGTTTTAAAGGGTGATCCGGATCAATGAAGCCGTGGAGCGCATACCCTTCCTGATCTTCCTTGAACAGCATGGATGTAACGATACTGGAAGAGCGGAATCGCTGCAGACGTTTTCCATCTGAAGCGGGTATAAACACATCATATTCCACCCAGTCTTCCTTCCATGTATCTTCCACTTTATGAAGCACACGCTTCAAATCGATCGGGTCGTGGACACTGACCGTCAAGGAAGGGTGGCTCGGCGGAATGAAGTCTCCAGTAAGGAGATCTTTTTTATTATATACGGTGACCATCGGCAGCCGCGAAGCCCCCAGTTCTTCCAACAGCTTTCTAACCGTTTTTTCCTGCTGGATATGATCAGGATGAGAGGCATCTACCATGTGCAGGACGAAATCCGCCTCTGTCATCTCTTCCAAGGTGGAACGGAAGGCTGCAATGAGTGTCGTTGGCAGATCCTGAATGAACCCGACTGTATCCGATAAAAGCACACGGAAACCGGATGGGAGGTTCAACTGCCTCGTCAGCGGATCGAGCGTCGCAAACAGTAGATCTTCTTCAAACGACTGGCTTTCTGTCACTCTATTGAAGAAAGTGGACTTCCCCGCATTGGTGTATCCGACAATCGCAATTTGATAGGCACGATTTTCCTTGCGGCGTTTGCGGTACTGCTCCCGTTGTCGTACGACTGTGTCAAGCCTGACTTTAATGTCGTCAATCCGGCGTTGGATATGGCGCCGATCCGTTTCCAACTTCGTTTCTCCCGGCCCACGCGTCCCGATCCCTCCACCGAGACGGGACAGAGCCGTACCTTGACCAGCGAGTCTCGGAAGCAGATATTGCAACTGAGCGAGTTCCACCTGCAACTTCCCTTCCTTCGTTCGGGCACGCCCGGCGAAAATGTCCAGAATGAGCTGGCTGCGGTCAATAACACGACGCTCCACCCGATCGGATATGTTCCTTAACTGACCAGGTGAAAGTTCATCATTGAATATAATTAACTCCGCTTCGGCAGCTTCTGCCTCCAGCTTAATTTCTTCCAATTTCCCTTGCCCCAGATAAGTAGCCGGGTGAACCCGGTCCCTGCTCTGGGTGATGATTTTACAGACTTCTCCACCTGCCGTCTCGGTCAGAGATTGAAGCTCCTGAAGGGAAGACTGAAACCGTTCTTCGTCCGCCCGCGGGTCTTTTCTTGCAACTAAAATCGCTGTCTCTTTCATGCTTTCACCTTCTTTTCTCTATCTATCCCCATCCATCATAACAAAAAGCAGGACCGAATACATGTTTCCCGTAAACTAGTCAATAAAATGAGCTGAAGCATCGAAACAAAAATCAGACGCACCTAAAGTCATCAACGTTTCCTTTTTGTAATCCGTTCCGTTGATGACACGCCACGCCTGCTTCCTGATCGCATCTTCTATCATGTTCCTGACGTAGCGGGCGTTCGAGAAATTTCTCTTTCGTTCGCGGCATACCAGCCGCAGGTGCTGGGAAAGCTTCCTTTCTGCATCGCGAGTCATTCGATAATCGCGGTCCTTGATCATTCCGGAAGCAATCATGGCAAGCTCCTCCGGTTGATAATTCTCGAAAGGCAGCTGAATAGGAAACCTGGAAGCAAGACCCGGGTTTATTGTCAGAAAATCTTCCATTTCTTCCGGATAACCGGCAAGAATGATAATTAACTTATCATGGTGATCTTCCATGCACTTGACCAACGTGTCGATCGCTTCCTTCCCAAAATCCTTTTCTCCCCCGCGCGCTAGAGAATAAGCCTCATCGATAAACAGCACCCCGCCCAGCGCTTTATGAATTAAGTCTTTCGTTTTCTGAGCCGTATGCCCGATATACTCACCGACGAGATCACTTCGATCCGCCTCAATGAAATGCCCTTTTTCGAGAACATCGATTTCATTAAAAAGAGCAGCTACCATCCTGGCCACCGTTGTTTTCCCCGTACCGGGGTTCCCTTTAAACACCATGTGGAGCACTTGGGCACTTGCCTTTAACCCTTCCGCTTCCCTTTTCTTCGCAATCAACACCTGGGCATAAATCTCCTTCACTCTCCGCTTTAGATCTTCCATGCCGATAATAGAAGCAAAATACTCATCAATTCTATGGAAGAGAGGGACGGACTTCTCCACCCTTTTCCCCTTACCAACCGGAACCGTTCTATCTTTTGATTCATGAAGGACGATATTGATCGTGCCGGGTTTCGCTGTTTTCGCTTGCGGTTGCACATGGATCCCTCCTCAATTCTCTTCATCATACGCATCGAAGGAATCCCCTGTGACAAACGCCCAGGAAAAGAAAGCGGGTACCCCGCAATTACCGGGATACCCGCTTTCTGTAACGTTCGACTTTGAAAAGGGTATTACTCTTTATCCAATGAAATGTTCTTGAGCGGAGCGAAGGTGGAAATCGCATGCTTAAAGATAAGCTGCTGCTTCCCTTCCGTCTCCAGAAGCACGGTAAAGTTATCGAACGCTTTCACTACACCTCTCAATTGGAAACCGTTGAGCAGAAAGACGGTCACCTGCATACGTTCTTTTCTTAGTTGGTTTAAATAGTTATCTTGGATATTTACTGTTTGAGCCATGGATCTTCCTCCTCTTTTCTATCTATACTAGTACGTTTCTACGTATTATCGGATCTTTCCTGCTAAATCGGCTAAAATTGTTTCAAATTTCTCTTCGTACGTCTCCGGTGATACTTCATACCAGCAAACGTCCATTTTGTTTTTAAAATAGGTGTATTGCCGTTTAGCGTAACGTCTGGAATTTCTCTTCAGAATGGCAACCGCTTCTTCCAGGGTGCCTTCTCCTTTAAGATATGGAAGGAGCTCTTTGTAGCCGATGGCTTTCATGGATTGAGAATCTTCCAGCCCGTCCTCGAAGAGAGTGCGCACTTCATCAAGAAGCCCTGATGCGATCATGGTATCTACACGTTCATCGATTCTTTGATAAAGACGGGACCTTTCCATTTCGAGTCCAATGAGGAATGGATCAAAAGGAGACTCAGATGCCTGGTTTTGTTGATATTCACTCATCGTCTTCCCCGTTGTTTCATAGAGTTCCAGACCTCTGAGCACCCGGCGCACGTTGTTCGGATGAACAGAAGCTGCATGCGTTGGATCGATTTCTTCCAACCGCTTGTACATATTTTCTTTCCCATGAGCCTCCAACTCCTGTTCGAGTCGTTCCATAACTTCCGGACTTTTCTTTTCCTCTGCAAAATTGAAATCATAAAGCGTTGCTTGTATGTACAGACCCGTCCCACCTACGAGCACAGGAAGCTTTCCACGATTAGTGATGGCATGGATTAAACCATGGACTCTCTCCTGGAATTCCGCCACGGAGAAGCTTTCCTCCGGACCTTTGATATCAATCATATGGTGCGGGATACCTTCCATCTCGTCTTTCGTCACTTTGGCGGTACCGATATCCATCGTCCGGTAAATCTGCATGGAATCACCACTGATCACCTCTCCGTCGAAACGCTTCGCAATCCGCACTCCAAGGTTCGATTTTCCGACGGCTGTCGGGCCAACCACTGATATTACTTTCGGTTTCAAGCCATTACCTCCTAAACAAAGCTGATACCTATTATACAGGAATCCCTACAGAATCATACCTCACGAGCCAAACTAACGGATTTCGTTACCCAAACCAACGATTTCCGTTAGTAATATTCAAAATATTCGTTAGTTTCACTATCGCATCTCGTTAGTATGTGATATAGTATAGGAAAGGAGGCGACTGAATTGGTCCATGAAAGGATTCGTTCGCTTAGAAAGGAAAGACGATTAACGCAGTCGATGCTTGCTGAAAAAGTCGGTGTATCCCCACAAGTCGTATCAAATTGGGAACGCAATTATACTTCTCCTGATCTGGATGATCTGACGAAGATCGCAAACGCTCTTCATACTACCGCTGATTACCTGCTTGGCTTAAGTGATGAGCAGGAAGATGAAATGCGTGAGATCAAGCAGCTGCTCGAAACGAAAGGTTATAACAAACCCGTTTTCTTTGATAAGAGCGCCTGGTTCGGTATTCAACCGGATGATATTAAACAGATTGATAATTATTTCCGGTTCCTTCTCCAACAAAAAAATATATCCTAACCCTCCCCTACGGGAGCTTAACGAGCTAATCGACAAAATAATGACCGTAATTATATTATGTAAACAAAATAACCCCAAAAGAAACTTCTGGAATAGAAGCTTCTTTTGGGGTTATTTCTTAACAATTGAAACGATCACATAACACGTTTAAACATTTTCTCCATTTCATATTCTGAGAAAAAAACAATAATCGGCCGGCCGTGCGGACACGTAAATGGATCCGTGGAATTACGAAGATCCTCCAGCAGACGGAACATATCTTCCTGGTTCAAATAATGATTTGCTTTAATGGATCGTTTGCAGGACATTAGTATTGCCGCTTCTTCCCGAAGTTTGAGAATATCAATTCTCTCTTCGGTGATCAGCTGTTGGATCATTTCATCAATGATCTCCTCTTCAAATCCTTTCGGAAACCAGATTGGATGGCTGCGGATAATGTAACTGGTTTCTCCGAATGATTCAAAGAAAAGACCTGCTTTCTCTAATTCTTCTTTATGTTCTTCCAGGCGCAGCGACTCCTGCCTTGAAAAATCAAACGTCATCGGGACGAGGAGTTCCTGTACTTCATGCTCCACTTCCGCTAACTTATCACGAAAGAATTCATACTTGATCCGCTCCTGAGCTGCGTGCTGATCGACGATATACATACCCTCTTCATTCTGAGCCAATATATATGTCCCGTGGAGCTGACCAATCGGATACATGGTCGGCACCCTTTTCTTCGGCTGTGACTCCTCTTCTTTCATCCTCGTTAAATCGACGGAGGGGACAGTCCGTTCTTCTTTGCCGAACGGCTCTTCCATTTCTTTCAAAAGGACATCCTGCCGGGCAGTATAATTGTCCACCCGTCGTTCGACAGGTGCGTCTGTTTCAATCAGCTGGCCGATTGTTTCTTCCTGGTGCTTATGCGCTTCCTCTTTTTTCGTTTCATAAAGCTCCATAGAGGTCTGTGTGGACTTTAATTTCTCCGGTTTTTCTTTCTTTTCTTCCACCTCAGGAATAAGCGTCTGCTTTCGAAACGCCTGCCTGATCGTATCCTCAAGCAGGCCGAACAATTCTTTTTCTTTACTGAAACGAACTTCCAGCTTCGACGGATGTACGTTCACATCCACAAGAATCGGATCCATATCGATGTTTAAAACGACAATAGGGCTTTTACCAATCGGAAGAAGCGTGTGATAGCCTTGAAGGACTGCTTTATTCAAGGGTATGCTTCTGATAAAACGACCGTTGATGATTGTAGACATATAGTTTCTGGATGCGCGGTAAACTTCCGGTTTAGCAATAAAGCCGGTGATTTTAAAGTCTGCATTTTCCGCTTCGATTGGTACCATTTTCCTTGCAACGTTCATCCCGTAAATGTTGGCAACCACCTGAAGGAGGTCTCCCCGGCCGTTCGTTTTAAAAATCTGCTTTTCATTATGGACGCAGAGTATCTGGACTTCTGGATGAGCGAGAGCCACCCGGTTGAGGATATCTGTGACATGCCCCAGTTCCGTATGAATCGTCTTCATATACTTCAGCCTTGCAGGCGTATTATAAAAAAGTTCATCTACCGTGATATCCGTCCCTTTTCTGGCATCACTTTTCGTTTTGGAAAGGAGCTTTCCCCCTTCAAGAGTCAGTTTCGTCCCGGCCGCGTCGCCGGTGGAAGTCTGTACCGTCAGACGGCTGACCGCCGCAATACTGGCAAGGGCCTCCCCCCGGAAGCCGAGGGTACGGACATGGAATAGATCATTTTCATCCTTGATCTTACTCGTAGCATGACGAAGGAATGCCCTCTCACAGTCCTCCTCCTCCATACCGGAACCGTCATCAGTGATCCGAATACGCTCAAGCCCTGCTTCAAGCAGTTCGACTTTAATCCATGATGCACCGGCATCAATGCTGTTTTCTATTAACTCCTTTACAACAGAGGCGGGCCGTTCAACAACTTCCCCTGCCGCTATTTTGTTGGCTAAATGGTCCGGCATAAGGCGTATACGCGCCATCTCTGTGTCCCCCTTACTTCTTCAGTTCTTTCTGAAGGCTGTATAATTCGTTCATGGCCTCCATCGGCGTCATTTCCATTAAATCAAGAGCTTTCAGCCGTTTTTCTATCACGGAGGAAGACTTCTTCTTCTCTTCCTTCTGTTTTGTCTCCTCAACAAATAGACTGAGTTGTTGTTCCTCCTCCAGACTGGCAGCTGCTTCTACAGACGAAGGCTCTTCCGTATGACTGCCGTTCTCCAGCTGGTGCAGCAGTTCTGTCGCCCGGCCGATCAAAGGCTCCGGTAGGTTTGCGAGCTTCGCTACGTGGATACCATAACTTTCATCCGCCGGTCCTTCTTTTATCTGGTGAAGGAAAATAACATTTCCCTCATATTCCTCTGCACGAACGTGTACATTCTTCAGCCGCTTCAGTGGATTCTCAAGTGATGTAAGCTCATGATAATGCGTAGAAAACAGCGTCTTCGCTTTAATATCATGGTGGATATATTCAACGATTGCCTGAGCAAGAGCCATTCCGTCGTAGGTGCTCGTCCCTCTTCCTATTTCATCAAGCAGAATCATGCTGTTTTCCGTGGCATGACTGATGGCATGATTCGCTTCCAGCATTTCCACCATGAACGTACTATGACCGGAAACAAGGTCGTCCGCCGCACCGATTCTTGTGAATATTTGATCAAAAATCGGCATCACTGCTGATGAACAAGGGACGAAACACCCCATCTGGCCCATGATAGCCGTTAAAGCAAGCTGACGCATATACGTACTTTTACCGGACATGTTAGGACCTGTGATCAACAGGACATCCGTTTCTTCGTCCATATAAATATCGTTCGGAACAAAGGTGCTGTCCTTCATCACCTGTTCCACCACCGGATGGCGCCCCTCTCTAATGTCGACGATTCGTTCTTGTCGATATGTCGGTCGTACGTATTGAGAGGATTCAGCTACCTGTGCAAAGCCCTGAAGAACATCGATTCTGCTGATTTGTTCAGCGAGTTGCTGAAGCTTCTGGACGTAAAACTTCACTTCGTCTCTTATTTTGAGGAACAGTTCATACTCGAGTTCCACACTCTTCTCCTGGGCTTCAAGTATCATTGTTTCTTTCTCTTTCAGCTCAGGAGTAATGAATCGTTCTGCATTTGTCAATGTCTGTTTCCGTTCATATTTCCCTTCAGGAAGAAACTTAAGGTTCGCTTTTGTCACTTCAATATAGTACCCGAACACCCGGTTATAACCGATCTTAAGCGACTTGATCCCGCTCTCCTTCCGCTCTCTCTGCTCCAGCTCTGCAATCCACTGCTTACCATTTTTGGAAGCATCCCGGTAGGCATCCAGCTGTTCATGGAAACCGGACCGGATGATCCCTCCCTCCTTCACTGCGATGGGAGGATCTTCTGCGATGCTTTCTTCAAGAAGATGACGGAGGTCTTTAAGTGGATCAATCTTTTCATAAAGCCTATGGATGGAACCGTGTGTAAAACGGGACAATGTTGATAAAATATCCGGAATTTTCTGCAAGGAGTTACGGAGTTGAATCAAATCTCTTGCGTTGACGTTCCCATAAGCAACTCTTCCTGCAAGACGCTCCAGATCGTACACGTTTGTTAATTCGTCGCGAAGTGTTTCTCTCTCAATAAACTGATCAAGGAAACCCTCCACCTGATCATGGCGGTCCGCAATGGCGTCAGCAGACAGAAGCGGACGTTCCATCCACTTCTTTAACATTCTCGCACCCATGGAAGTAATCGTCTTATCCACCACGGAAAGGAGGCTTCCTGCTTTCCCTTGTTTGCGGATCGTTTCCAAAAGTTCCAGGTTCCGCTTCGAATACATATCAAGCGTCATGTATTGTTTCAATTCGATGATTTGAAGAGGCTGAAGGTGATCCAGCGCCCGCTTCTGGGTATGCTGGATATAATTCAAAAGACGTCCGAATCCAAATATTAATTTTTCTTCCCTTACACCTTCTACCAGCTGTCGAAACGGCGGACTGATCGATGCATCGTCCTGATGGGATACCGTATACCCTAAGCGGTCGGAGAGTACAGACTGGTGGGCGGCATCAAAGTCGGAAGCTACGACCACTTCTTTAACGGGACGGTTGTATAACTCACTTAGTGCGGCATCGAAACCACCCGTAACGAGTGCAGCGCTGTTCTCACCGGTCGTCAAATCGTTGTAACTGACGACATAAGATCCGTCATCAAATGAACTTAGAGCAGCTACATAGTTATTTTCCTTCTCTTCCAGCATACTCCCTTCCATGACCGTCCCGGGAGTGATCAATTGAACGACTTCCCGTTTGACGACGCCTTTAGCGGCTTTCGGATCTTCCACCTGCTCACAGATGGCCACCTTGTACCCTTTCTCAACAAGCTGTTTTATGTAATTTTCAGCAGAATGATAAGGAACTCCGCACATCGGAATCCGGTCGCTGGACCCTCCATCCCTGCTCGTAAGCGTTATCTCGAGTTCCTTCGATGCCTGAATGGCATCCTCAAAGAACATTTCATAAAAATCTCCTAAACGAAAAAACAGAAAAGCATCCTGCTGATCTGCCTTGATCTTCAAATATTGCTGCATCATTGGTGTGTATTGTGCCATTGGTAAATCCTCCAAAACGTACGTAATTGTTCTCCACTCATTATAGCATAAGGCGCAATCCTCTCCTATAAACTTGTTCGTTCCCTAAAATACAATAAGAAGGGCTGCCGGATACACAACCCTTCTTCGTCCTAAAAAGAAAACCTCGCTGAGACAGCAAGGAATTCTTTCTTCAATCTTTCTTATCATGATGATGAGAACTGGATGATGATGGCAGGAAGTCCGTCTCGATCGCAGAAAAATCATCGGAGGACAAGTCATACTCGTAATCTTCTTTCTTATCACAGCCGTGTGGGTCAACCTTCACACAAAGCTTCGTTTCTCCAATGACGTCGACGATAAATTCACGCTCAACCTCGACAATGATTTTCTGTCCTTTTGGACAAATGTTTGCCTCCAGACAGTTCGGCTGCTGCACTACTTTTGCTATTACCTCAAAGTCATCATGTATACAGTTGTCATCTTTGACGGATAGTTTAACATAATCACAGTAACTGACGCGCTCAGTGACGACTTCTGTTTTTGTATTGTCGTTATAGGAATACCATACGTTAATATCGTAACTTCCTGTTACTTCTACATGTTCTCCTTTCTTCTTAGCATTGTAGATGTGATTGATGACCCAGCATCCGAGAATACTAGTCGGGCGGTGTGAGGGGCTGATGGTGTGCGTAGATTCTGTGAACTTTTTGCCTTTTCCAATGACGGCCTTTGTGATGATTTCTCGGTAATCTCTTTCGAAATAAGACATAGGGTTTTCACTCCTCCTTATTCTACCAACCATTCTATGCAGAGGTTGGGCGAATAGTTACTTGCAGGGCAAAGGTCTAAGGACGTGTTTAATTCATTCTATGCACTAGCCCATAAAATTGTACGAAAAAAATCCGCCAGAGGGGAAAACCCTCTGACGGAAGTGTATGCATTAATGACTGCAGCCATGACTATCTTTGTTCGCTGATCCGGTTTTGCCTTCCAGTACGTCTCCGCCGGTGGATCGAATGACTTCATTCGTAACTTCCCGGGATATGGTGTTGGAGACCATTTGGAGAATATCATTGATGACGGTCTGCGAATCTTTAAACTCCGCCACCACCGGAATAGCATCCAGTTCATCCTGAAGACGATCAATTTCTCCTTCTATTTTCTGAAGGGCTTCGCTTTTTCCGTAAGCTTGGAAATTGACGGCCTGCTTCTGTAATGCTTTGATCTTTTTAATGTGAGCCTGTACTTTAAGGTTCTCATTCAACTTAGCTTCCAGCTGCTTAAAACGATCAATTTCATCTATTTCAGCCATCATTTTAGCCAATTTTTTTGCTTCGTCAACTACTTGCTGCCTTGTGTATTGTGCCATTCATTTCACCTCTACTTTTTCTGCAATCATTTCTCCGTCCAGGGACCATGTTTTGGCCTTGACGACTCTCACAGGAATGATCTGTCCAATGACCTCACGCGGTGCCCGGACATTGACAAGTTTATTACGTTTCGTATACCCAGCAAGGACCTCCGGGTTATTTTTACTTTCTCCCTCTATCAGAACGTCGACAATTTCCCCTTCATACGTCTTCATCGCCTCTGCCGACTGCTTGTTCACAATCTTGTTGAGACGTTGAAGCCTGTCTTTCTTCTCTTCCATGGATACATTGTCTTCCATCCTAGCAGCCGGCGTATTTTCCCGAGGGGAATAGATGAACGTGTAGGCTGCTTCGAACCCGACTTCCTCGACAAGGGAGAGCGTATCCCGGAACTGCTCTTCCGTTTCATTTGGAAAGCCGACAATTATATCGGTCGTAAGCGTCGCATCCGGCATAGCCGCACGTATGTTGCGAACGAGCTCCATGTAGTCTTCCCTGGAATACTTTCTACCCATGATTTTTAGAATTTCGGTATTCCCCGACTGTACGGGCAGGTGAATATGATCGAGCATATTTCCGCCTTTAGCAAGGACTTCAATTAATCGCTCATCAAAATCCCTCGGGTGAGACGTAGTGAATCTAATACGCGGAATGTCAATCGCCCTGAGTTCATCCATCAAGTCTCCGAGTCCGTATCCCCCATCCAGATCTTTCCCATAAGCGTTCACGTTCTGACCAAGGAGAGTGATTTCCTTATACCCTTGTGCCGCAAGATGACGAACTTCCTGAATGATATCCTCCGGAAGCCTGCTCCTCTCTTTCCCACGGGTATAGGGAACAATGCAGTATGTACAGAATTTATCACATCCGTACATGATATTCACCCATGCCTTAATCCTGCCTTTACGGGAGCGGGGGAGATTTTCAATAATATCTCCCTCTTTGGACCAAACGTCGATCACCATTTCTTTGCCAAACACAGCTTCCTGGACAAGTTCAGGAAGCTTATGAATATTATGAGTCCCGAAGATTAAATCGATAAAAGGATGTTTCTTCAGAATGCGATTTACCACGGATTCTTCCTGGGACATACAGCCGCACACACCTAGAATCAGGTTAGGATTTTCTGTTTTAAGCGGTTTCAAATGACCGATCTCCCCGAACACTTTGTTCTCTGCATTCTCCCGAATGGCACACGTGTTAAGGAGGATGATATCTGCTTCTTTTGCGGTGTCCGTAGATTCATAGCCCATCGCTTCAAGGATACCCGCCATTACTTCTGTATCATGCTCGTTCATCTGACAGCCGTAAGTACGAATTAAGTATTTCTTGCCTTTACCCGCTTCCATCATACCCTCAGGAATATGAAAATCATAGAGTACATCTGTATCTTTCCGCTTCCGGCGTTGGGCATCACGCATGTTAGGAGGCTGATATGTAGTTTCGAAATATTTCATGAAGTCTTCGCTTGTTTTTTGTTTCAATCGTTCCAGGTTACTGCTGGATGCCGGTTTGATCTGCGACATCTCTTTCTTCTGCTGTTCGTTCATAATGATCTCCTTTCGAACCGTACCTGCTCACTGTATCATTATATCAATTTTCCAAATAATATTTAAGCGTTATCCTTCGATTTAAGTAATTTTCCCAGAAAAAAACCACCATGTTTTACCATGGTGGTCTCTTCCTCATTCAATTATACCTAGCTTCTTCCCTACTTTTTCAAAAGCATCAAGCGCCTCCTGAAGCTCTTCCTGCGAATGCTCCGCAGTCACGATCGTTCGAATTCTTCCTTTCCCTCTCTGAACGGTAGGAAAAACAATTCCCTGCGCGAAGACGCCCTCTCCGAAGAGTTCATCAGAGAACTTGTGGGTCAACGCATCATCCCCTACCATCACTGGTGTGACAGGTGTTTCACTGATTCCTGTATCAAACCCGAGTTGCTGTAAGCCTTGCTTGAAGAAGGCTGTGTTATTCCACAGTTTCTCAATCAATTCCGGTTCTTCAAGAAGAACATCGATAGCTGCAGCATTAGCCGCCGTAACTGCCGGTGGATGAGACGTGCTGAACAAGAACGGGCGGCCTTTATGGATCAAGTAGTCTCGCAGCGTTTTCGTACTAGCTACATATCCGCCCAAGACACCAATCGCTTTACTTAACGTTCCTACTTGAATGTGGACACGGCCGTCCAATTTGAAATGATTGACCGTTCCTCTTCCATTATCCCCAAGCACACCACTCGCATGGGCGTCATCCACCATGACAAGCGCATCGTATTTCTCGGCAAGTTCGACGATTTCAGGAAGCGGAGCGATGTTTCCGTCCATCGAAAAGACGCCGTCCGTAACTACCAGGCGAGTGCGGTAGTTACTGCTTTGTTTCAATGCATCCTCCAACGATTCCATATCCACGTGCTTGTAGATTTTGCGGTCTGCTTTCGTCAGCCGGATTCCGTCTATGATGGAAGCGTGGTTCAATTCATCGGAGATAACGACATCATCCTTCCCGAGGATGGACGACAAGACCCCCTGGTTTGTCGTAAAACCGGATTGAAACACCAAAGCAGCTTCCGTGTGCTTAAATTCTGCAAGCTTCTTCTCGAATTCCTCGTGCATTTCGAGTGTACCTGCAATCGTACGGACAGAACCAGTGCCGACGCCGTACTTCTCATTCGCCTCATCGGCCGCACGCTTCATCTTCGGGTGGGAAGTGAGCCCGAGATAGTTATTGGAAGAAAGTTGAATGACTTCCTTACCCCTGATGGTTACCTTGGATCCTTGAGCAGACTCTAGCGGAATTAACCTCCGGAACGTTCCCTGTTCCTGCATCGCATCTAATTCTTCCTGTAAGTATTCAAAACCTTTCATCGAACATCCTCCTCCTATTTTATGGGTGTAGTACCACTTTTCCACATAACCCTTGATTCATCAAGTCGAACCCCTGCTCAAACTCTTCCAGCTTCAAATGATGGGTGATGATCGGTTTCACATCCACCTGCCCGGAATGAAGCAGTCTGGATACCTGCTGCCACGTTTCGTACATTTTTCTGCCGGTAATTCCCTGAACCTCTACCCCTTTAAAAACAACATCGTTTGTTATATCAATGCTGACTCGGTTAGTTGGGAGACTCAGAATAGATACTCTTCCGCCATTTGTCACCATTTTGAATCCCTGATCCATGGCGACAGGGTGTCCGCTCATCTCACAAACGACATCTACACCATTGCCGTCCGTCCATTCTTTCACCTTTTCTACCGGGTCGACCTTCCCCGAATCAACGACCTTCGTCGCACCCATCTTTTCGGCAAGGCCAAGTCGGTAGCCATTAAGATCAAGCGCAATCACTTGGGAAGCTCCTGCTGCTTTCGCCACTCCTACGGCCATCAACCCGATCGGCCCGCAGCCGATGACTGCTACCGTTTTTCCCGCGACCTCCCCGTTCAAAACCGTATGTACCGCATTACCCATCGGTTCTTGAATCGACGCAATATCTACAGGCATTTCCTTCGGGTTTTTCCAAAGATTGCTTGCAGGCAGCGCTACAAATTCCGCGAAGCATCCTTGGGTATCGACTCCAATGATTTTTGTATTTTTACAGATGTGGAATTTCCCTGTCAGACACTGCGGACACTGCCCACAGACGAGATGAGTTTCAGCGCTGACGAAGTCCCCGATAGAAAAGCCGCTTACTTTACCACCAACTTCCACAATTTCACCGGAGAATTCATGACCAAACACATATGGCGGATGTACTCTGCTCGCAGACCATTCGTCCCAATTATAAATGTGAACATCGGTACCGCATATAGAGGTAGCTTTCACACGAATCAGCACTTCATCTTCGCTTATCTGAGGAATCGGCACTTCATTTAATACTGCGCCCCGTCCACGTTGATGCTTTACTATAGCTTTCATCGTTCCGTTCACAGTGAACACTCCCTTACTACATAATATTTAATTAAACCTATTATAACAAGGATTATATCATGAACAAAAAAACAAACAACCCTGTTTGTCCACTGTAAAAATACAAATGACTACGTTTACAATAGAAAGGTTGTCAACACAGGGATCGTCCTGTGAATTTTTTATAAAAAAAAGACATACGCCGTGTTTGGCGTATGTCTTTCTTACTCATGAAGCGACGTTTTCATTCTACGAAAGTATTCAGTCATATGAACAATCTATCTACGATACGAAGGTGATAAGAGATTCCAACCGCATCAGGGGACCACTAGCGAGGTTCGACAATTAACTTAATTGCCGTACGTTCCTCTTCATCAATCATAATATCAGTGAAGGCCGGGATGCAGATCAAGTCCATGCCGCTCGGGGCGACGAAACCTCTTGCTATCGCAACCGCCTTGACAGCCTGATTTAATGCTCCTGCTCCAATGGCCTGGATTTCAGCAGTTCCACGCTCTCTTACAACATTGGCAAGGGCCCCTGCTACTGAATTAGGTACGGATTTAGCTGATACTTTTAAGACTTCCATTACTAGCTCCTCCTTCAATCACTATAGTTGTTCCATAACTACTATATTCTTGGAGATGTAGAATATTACCTTTTCATTATGAATGAATTTGTCGCAAAATTCAAACAATCATTCAAAGAATGGATGGTCATCGTTAATAAGAATGCGCTTCACTTTCGTAGACATTCCCGTTTTCTCATCTACATCCACCAAAAAGGCGCTCAGTTGTGCTCTTCCCTTTTTCGGAACTTCGAAACGTACAGGAAGGTTTGTCAGAAATCGTTTCATGACTGCATCTCTATCCATACCCAATATCCCATCGTAAGGTCCGGTCATTCCAACATCGGAAATATACCCGGTTCCTTTTGGAAGAATACGTTCATCCGCCGTCTGAACGTGTGTATGGGTTCCAACACTTACGCTGATTCTGCCATCGACGTACCATCCCATCGCTTGTTTCTCACTAGTCGTTTCCGCATGAAAATCCAAAAAAATGATGGACGTTCTTTTTTTTGCTTCTTCTATCAATTCATCCACTTTGCGGAATGGATCGTCATTGGGAGCCATAAACGTCCGCCCCTGTAAGTTAATAACAGCGACTTCTCCTTTTGGTGTTTTTACGAAAGTTAATCCACGACCGGGAGTCCCTTCCGGAAAGTTGGCCGGTCGGACAAGGTAATCTGCTTCATCAATAAATTCGAAAATCTCTTTCTTGTCCCAGGCATGATTCCCCAGCGTAACTGCCTGCGCTCCTTTTTCAAGGAATCTCCGATAAATTTTTTCTGTAATGCCTTTCCCAGATGCTGCGTTCTCTCCGTTAACAATAGAAACGGCAGGCTGAAACTTCTGCTTCAATTTCGGAAGGTATTCATCCACCATTTCTCTTCCCGGTGAACCCACCACGTCTCCAATAAATAAAATTCTCATGTGCGAACCTACCTCTTTCTTCTAAAGCATTCCTTCTTCATTCCCTGATCCATGAACAGGAAACCTCTTAAAAACAAATGAAGCGGCCCGAAACGGCCGCTTCATCAGATTTATTTCGCATACTCCACAGAACGTGTTTCACGAATAACGGTTACTTTGATATGACCAGGATAATCGAGTTCTCCTTCGATTCGGTTTCGAATATCACGGGCCAGTCGCGTAGCTTCAAGATCATCAATTTCATCAGGGCGAACCATAATCCGAACTTCCCTACCGGCTTGGATTGCAAATGATTTCTCGACTCCTTCATAGGATTCAGAAATCTCTTCCAGCTTCTCAAGACGCTTGATATAGTTCTCGAGCGTTTCACTACGTGCGCCAGGTCTTGCTGCTGATAAAGCATCGGCGGCTGCGACAAGGACAGCAATGACGGAGGTCGGTTCTTCATCACCGTGGTGAGATGCAACAGCGTTGATCACTGTCTCATTCTCTTTATACTTCATCGCAAGTTCTTTACCGATTTCTACGTGGCTTCCTTCCACTTCGTGGTCAATTGCCTTCCCTATATCATGCAGCAATCCTGCACGACGGGCAAGCACTTCGTCTTCGCCAAGTTCTGCGGCAAGCAGACCGGACAAATAAGCAACCTCTGTAGAGTGTTTGAGTACATTCTGACCGTAACTTGTACGATACTTCAAGCGGCCAAGAATCTTGATCAGATCCGGATGCAGGCCGTGAACGCCGACTTCGAAAGTCGTCTGTTCCCCTACTTCACGAATGTAGTCATCCACTTCGCGACGGGACTTGTCCACCATTTCCTCGATACGGGCTGGGTGAATGCGCCCGTCCTGTACGAGTTTCTCAAGTGCCATCCGCGCCGTTTCACGACGGATCGGGTCAAAACCAGAGAGAATGACAGCTTCCGGCGTATCATCAATGATCAAGTCAATGCCAGTCAATGTTTCAAGGGTACGAATGTTGCGTCCTTCCCGACCGATAATTCTTCCTTTCATCTCATCGTTCGGAAGGTTGACCACAGAAACCGTCGTTTCTGCAACGTGATCGGCAGCACAGCGTTGAAGAGCTAAAGAAAGAATGTTCTTCGCTTTCTTATCCGCTTCTTCTTTCGCTTTATTCTCCGCTTCCTTGATCATTAGTGCGGACTCATGCGACACTTCTTGCTCTACTTTCTCAAGAATCATCTGTTTCGCCTGATCTGATGTCAAACCGGATATACGTTCCAGTTCGGTTTGCTGTTCTTGAAGCATAGCTTTCACTTTGCTTTCCATTTCTTCAATTTGTTGTTGTCTCTCGGCAAGAGTCCCTTCTTTCTTGTCGAGTGAAAAATCACGCTGGTCAAGCGTCTCACTCTTACGATCAAGATTCTCTTCTTTCTGAGTTAAACGATTTTCAGTTTTCTGCAGTTCCATGCGGCGTTCGCGGATCTCGTTCTCCGCTTCCTGACGAAATTTCTGATTCTCTTCTTTTGCTTCAAGAAGAGCTTCTTTTTTAGCTGATTCTGCATTGCGGTGACCTTCATCCACAATCTGTTTCGCAAGCGCTTCAGCACTGGAAATTTTCGCCTCCGCAATCGATTTCCGAATAAGATAACCAACAACAGAACCGACGATAAGGGCAAGCAAAATGAAGATGAGCGAGGATATTAAATCCATTTTTTCACCTCCTCTTGCTATGAACTTGGTCCGTTTGTCGGCAAATACAAACGTTTCATTTTCAGTTTCGTTTAGGTAATATAAGGGTATAAAGATGAAAATGATACACATTCATTTTATGCTTGCGCATAAGGAATGTCAAGGAAACCCATCACGTATGTGCTGATATATTGAAATATTTTAAACTATCAGTATCTTTTTCACGTTTTCTTTTAGATTTTGTAAAGGTTATGTATAAAAAAGCAGTGCTTTTCTGCACTGCTTTTTTGTGCTTTTTAAACGTCAAGCGTTTCCTGACTGTCAGCTTCCGGCGCTTCAACAGAAGGTTCATCCGCATCCATTCCGTAATGATCCCGAATCAAACGTTTTACTTCATCGTAAATTTCCACGTTTTCTTTCAGGAACTGTTTGGCATTTTCACGACCTTGGCCAAGTCGCTCCTCATTATAGGAATACCAGGATCCGCTCTTTTGAATGAGATCAAGGTCTGTACCGATGTCGATCAGTTCACCTTCTCTGGATATTCCCTCTCCATACATAATATCAACTTCTGCTTGTTTGAAAGGCGGAGCCACCTTGTTCTTCACGACTTTCAGACGGGTCTTGTTACCGACCATTTCATTCCCCTGTTTCAGCGTTTCTGCACGACGAACTTCCAAACGCACGGAAGAATAGAACTTCAGCGCACGACCGCCAGGTGTTGTTTCCGGGTTACCGAACATAACGCCGACTTTCTCACGAATTTGGTTAATGAAGATCGCTGTAGTCTTCGACTTATTTATAGCTCCGGAAAGCTTACGCAGTGCTTGGGACATCAAACGGGCCTGAAGACCAACGTGTGCATCTCCCATTTCTCCTTCAATCTCAGCTTTCGGGACCAGTGCGGCTACAGAGTCGATAACAACCATATCCACCGCACCGCTTCGTACGAGCGCCTCAGCAATCTCAAGCGCCTGCTCCCCGGTGTCAGGCTGGGACAGCAGTAACTCCTCAATATCTACCCCGAGCGCCCTTGCATACACGGGATCGAGTGCGTGCTCCGCATCGATAAACGCTGCCTGTCCGCCTTTTCTTTGTGCCTCGGCAATCGCGTGAAGCGCTACCGTCGTTTTACCGGATGATTCCGGTCCATATATTTCTATAATTCTACCTCGCGGGTATCCACCGACACCCAACGCCACATCAAGAGCCAGAGAGCCACTGGATACTGTGTTCACCCGCTGTTCTGCACTTTCTCCGAGCTTCATGATGGAACCTTTACCGAACTGCTTTTCTATTTGACGCAATGCCATATCTAATGCTTGTTTACGATCACTCATACTATACCGCCTTTCCAAAATATCTATCCCTATCATAACTTGTTTTCTTCGATTTGCCAACTAAAAAGCGAATATTTGTTCCCTTTTTTTCAAAAAGAAAAGAGGTGCAATTTATGAGTTCCCCTCTGCGAAACTTCATAAACTGCACCCACCCGCTTCCATAAAGTGCTATTTCAGCCTTTGGAAAAGCAGCTCGAAGCCTTTCTTGACTGCCCGGTGCCTCACCTGCTCGCGAGCTCCATGAAAATAAAGCTCATGCACCTCCGGCTTCCTTTCGCCTATCTGCAGACCGATGTAGACCGTCCCGGGCGCTTTCCCTTCACTTTCCTCCGGCCCCGCTACTCCTGTAAAACTGATCCCGATGTCCGTGCGGAGAATTGCCTGTGCATTCAACGCCATCACTTCGGCACACTCATGACTGATGGTTCCAAATTCTTTGATGATAAAACTCGGCACCTGCAGAACTTGTTCCTTCGCTGCCGGAGTATAGGAAACGATACCTCCCTCGCATACAGCCGATGCTCCAGGGAGGGCGACAAGGTTCTCCATAAACATGCCGCCGGTAAAGCTTTCCGCAGATCCAATCGTGTAGTTCCTGCTCTCAAGCAGTTGTTTCACTTTTTCTTCAATCGTAACAGCGTCACTGCCATAATAGTGCCCGCCGACTCTTTCTAATATTTTTTCCTTCAGGGCTTCAATACTTTGGAGCGCTTCAGCATCCGTTTCGCCGGTAGCCGTCAATCGCAGCCCGACCTCCCCTTCGCTTGCGAGAGGAGCGATAGTCGGGTTCGTCTGGGTGGATATAAGGTCGCTTAGTTCCGTTTCCAGCCTTGATTCCCCAATTCCTATAAAACGCATCATTTCTGACACGATCTGTGACTTCCATTCGAAGCGTTCCCGCAATTTCGGAAGAACTTCCTCTTCCATCAGCGCCTTCATTTCAGATGGGACTCCAGGAAGGAAGACCCATATCGTGCCTTCGTGCTCCACAATTTGGCCGGGTGCCATCCCTTTACTGTTGGTCAGCACTTCAGCCTGTTGGAATACATGGGACTGCTTCCGGTTATTCAGTGTCATAGGTCTTCCATTCCGCTCGAATACGGCAAGAATCTTCACCATGGAGGGCTCATGCTCTACGAGTTCCTGGCCAAAGATTTCCTGAGCGGCGTCTCTGGTCAAGTCATCCTCTGTAGGCCCGAGTCCGCCCGTTACAATGATGATGTCAGACCTTGCCCCCGCTGCTTTGAAGCATGTACGGACGCGGTCCATATTATCTCCGACAACTGTGTGACTATAAACCGGAAGACCGAGTGCAGCTAGTTCTTTTGAAATCCACTGAGCATTGGTGTTGGCAATTTGACCAAGCAAAAGCTCAGTCCCTACGGCAATGATTTCCGCCTTTTCCGCTCTCATTTAGAATCCCTCATCACATGCCAGTTCTTTTTGAAATAATCGTAGCCGGAATAAATCGTAATAATCAATGCTAAATAAAGCGCGATCAGCCCCATCGGAAAACCGATATAGGAGAACGGCCAATTGTGAAGCAGCAGCAGGGAAATTGCAATGATTTGAATCCATGTCTTCAATTTACCCATCTGACTTGCAGCAAGCACGCTTCCTTCTCCCGCCGCCACAAGTCGGAGTCCTGTAACTGCAAATTCGCGGCTGATGATAAGAATGACGATCCAAGCCGGAGCAAGACCGATTTCGACAAGCAGAATCAGCGCGGCACTTACGAGGAGCTTATCTGCTAAAGGATCGAGAAATTTACCGAGGTTCGTTACGAGATTGTATTTCCGTGCGATATATCCATCAATCCAGTCTGTCGTGGATGCAATGATGAACAGTACAGCACCCGCCAAATGGGATACAGGCAGCTCGTTTTCGCCGATATTCAAACTTCCCCAATTGAACGGTACGCTCATAAGGATCATAAAGATCGGGATAAGAAAAATTCTGGATAAGGTAATTTTGTTTGGTAAATTCATTTGTTCACACTCCTACATGAAATAAAGGAAAGACTGTCCCCGGTCAAACCTAGTGTTCCCGCAATTAGCGGAACACACGCGTGGACAGCCTTCCATAATTATTCTTGGTATTGAAGCAGCATTTTCTGCGTGGATTTCTCAGGGTCAGGAAATTCAATTACTTCATCGCCAATTTTCACGACGGTACCTGGTGCATTCCCTGTTTTAATATACAATTCATTCTGTCCATCAAATTCAAGAGATAAAGGCGATTCCCCTGTCGTGTACTCTTTAGGGGTAATCAAGTTTTCCCCGCCCTTTGGGGACTGTACTTCCAAGTACGCGGTTCCTTCCAATTCGATGGTTACCGACCGATCCTCCGCACCGGAAATGCTGTATACATGTTCCGGGAATCCTCCGGTACCTTCTTGCGTCAGCTCCGCGTTTAAAGCGGGTTCCTCGGCTTCGCTGTCGTCTTCTGCCGGTTGCTCTTCATCCTGAGGTGTCTCTCCTTCTTCCTGAGGCTCCTCTTCCGGAGTTTCTTCGTCCTCCTGTTCGCTGTCTGCAGGGACGCTGATTTCATTGTCCGACCCCTGTCCGTCCTCCGCCGTATCATCACTCGTACCGCCGACACTCTGAATGACGATCCAGACTACAAACGCCACTGCCACGATCAAGGCCACGGTTAAGAACGTCGGCAGGAACTTGAACGACCGGGAGCTCTTTTGAGTTGCCTCATTTCTTGCCTTCTGAACCCGACTGTATTGAATCGTCGGTTCTTCATCAAATGTAGGCAGTTCATTTTTGTGCTCTTCCATAATCATTTCCGGATCCAGCCCTACAGCAGATGCATACTCGCGTATAAAAGCACGGGTATAAAATTTCCCCGGAAGCACTTCAAATTGATTGTCCTCAATCGCCTTCAGGTATCGCTTCTGAATCTTGGTTGTATCCTGAAGGGCTTCCAAAGACAGGCTTTTTTCTTCTCGCGCCTCTTTAAGTCTCGCTCCTATTTCCATGTCTAACACCATCCAATTTCTAAAAATCGAACATGGAAAAACCATCGTTCATAGAAATACTCGGCTTTTCCACAGTTTCATACGTAATTTCTTCTTCTTCATTATTACGGAGTTCGATGATATAGTCGAAGTCATCCATTTTGTATTCCGTTTCCTGTACGAAAATATCGGGATGCTCAATAACCTTTGTTGCAGGAAGCCTCATGATTTCACGGACAAGCTGCCAGTGCTTTTCATTCGCTCTCCTTGCAGAAACGATTCCATCAATGATGTATAAATTATCTTCCCTGTACTCTTCATCAATCAGCTGATTACGAACCGTTTGTTTCAAAAGCGTACTCGAAACGAACAGCCATCGCTTATTGGCACAAACACTCGCCGCTACAACGGATTCTGTCTTCCCGACCCGAGGCATGCCACGGATCCCGATCAATTTATGACCTTCCTTCATAAATAACTCTGCCATGAAGTCAACTAAGAGTCCTAAGTCTTCTCTGTTGAAACGGAACGTCTTCCGATCATCGATGTCACTATGTATATAACGCCCATGTCTTACTGCCAGGCGGTCTCTAAGCTTTGGCTTACGGAGTTTCGTCACCTTAATCGTATCCATCGTATTCAGGATGGAACGAAGCCTTGTGATCTGCTCTTCATCTTTGCAGAGCAAGAGCATGCCACGATGGGAGTTTTCCACACCGTTAATCGTGACGATGTTAATCGCCATCATTCCCAGCAAGGATGATATGTCACCGAGAAGGCCGGGACGGTTGTATTGTATTTCATATTCTAAGTACCATTCTTTCTTCTCCATAACACAACTCCTCTGGAAAAAATGTCGTGATTTGTCAAAGCAAGTGATAACTCTTTATCTATCATAAAGGATTTTCTTGAAATAGGAAAGGATGGAACCACAGAATTGCACAAAAAAATACATCCATCAAAAATAAACTTTAGAATAAGGTAAAGTAAAAAATCCGCACAAGAGACCCTGTGCGGATTTTTCCGGTTACGCCTGGTTGCCTTCGTTTTGAACAAGCTTGACCATCATGTTAGCGATCGCATGCTGCTCCTGTTCATCTGCAACATTCCACAAATCACGAAGCACCGCTTCTTGATCGTTCTTTGCATCTACAGAATTGGCAAGGTATCCGCCGATTTCATAGGCAAGCTGAGAAACAGCACCTTCCTGCATTCCCTGGCCCTTGGCCTGATGTAGACGGTCGCCTAAGAAGTCTTTCCATGAATCGAAATTATCGATAACAGACATCACTGAAACCTCCTCATGATTTATTCATGTTTAGTATGAGAAGGTATCAGGATATTATGCATGCACTTTAGGACCAACCACCATTAACATGGAGAACCTGTCCGGTCACGTAGCTTGCATCTGTACCGAGGAGAAAACCGATCATCCCCGCTACTTCTTCCCGCTCTCCTGCGCGCCCCATCGGAATATCTTCTTCAATGGCAAGCCGTTCTTCTCCTTGCAGATGTTCATTCATCTTCGTATTAATGAAGCCTGGTGCTACGGCATTTACTCGAACCCCGCTCGGTGCCACTTCTTTGGCTAACCCCTTTACGAAACTGTCCTGTGCACCTTTGACAGAACTGTAGGCAACTTCCATGCTCGCACCTTCCGTTCCATATATGGAAGAAACAACTACAATGTTTCCGGACTTGTTACGGATCATATACGGGAGGAGATGCCTGCTTATAAGCCAGAGCGCTTTTACATGCGTATGATATAACGTATCCAGCGCAGAGACAGCCATATCCTGAAAAAGACCGCTGTACATCGGTCCTCCGGCAAATACTAACGCATCCCACTCCTCCCCGACCTGAGAAAGAAGATGAAGAATTCCTTCCTCTTTGGATAAATCAGACTGAAATGTTCCTGCCAGATTTTCGGGAGGAACATCCTTCACCAGTTCCTTGACCTTCGCTTCATTGGAGTGATAATGGAGACCAACTGCATATCCTCTGCCGATTACAGCTGCAGCTGCTGCCGAGCCGATATCCCCGCTTGCTCCGATCACTAAACAACGTTTACGCATTTGCCTGCGGTTTCACCTGGAAGACGGATATGGCTTCTTCCTTGATCCAATTCTGAAGGTATTCATCTGCATCATCTGCTGTAAGGGATTCGATGACTGGTACGACATCAAACAAGTTCACTCCGAGCGTATCATAATGTGTGAACTGGTTCGCAATGAATTCCAAGGAGTTCAGGGCACGCATAAATTGACCGATTTTCTTCCGTTTCATTCGAAGGAAGTCTTCGTCTGAGATCCGCTCTGTTTTTAGCTCATGGAGCATTTCCTTAACGCGTGCAGCCATTTCATCCGGTTTTCGCGTGTCTCCACCGAGAATAGTAAAGCCGAAATGCTGATCAAGTTCTGTTTCAAATTGGAAGCTGTCATCAATTAAATCTTGTTGATATAGTTCTTCATAAAAAATGCCGCTTCTTGAGAAATAATAATCAAGGATCATTCCGGAAAGCAGTTCATTACGAAGCAGTTGCTGGCCGGTCAAACCGCTGACGTTCTCTTTCACTCCGACCATCGCTTTTGCTGTAGTCACAGGCATCGTAATGGAGTGTTCCTTCATAGATACTGCAGCCGGTTCTTCCGGATAGGAGCGGTTGATTTCCGGCGCGTCGGGAAATTCTTTCTTGTCCTGATTGGAACGGATCAGCTCCATCATAGCCTGAGGCTCGAAGTTTCCTGCAACAAACAGGGTCATGTTGGAAGGATGATAGAACGTTTCATAGCACGTGTACAAGTCGTCTTTGGTTATATCCTGAATACTGTCAACAGTTCCCGCGATGTCCACTTTCACCGGGTGGTTATGATAAAGACTCTGAATCGTACCGAAAAACGCGCGCCAGTCCGGCTGGTCGTCGTACATGCGGATCTCCTGTGCAATGATGCCTTTCTCTTTTTCCACTGAAGCTTCGGAGAAGTATGGATCCTGAACGAAATCAAGAAGAATATTTACGTTCTTTTCAATTTGGCTTGTTGCTGTGAACAAGTAAGCCGTCTTCGTGAAAGATGTGAAGGCGTTAGCGGATGCTCCGAGTTTTGTAAAATCCTGAAAAACGTCGCGGTCTTCTTTTTCGAACAATTTGTGTTCAAGAAAGTGCGCGATTCCTTCCGGTACCGTGACCTCCTCTGTCTGACCGATCGGCGTAAAAGTCTGGTCGATCGATCCATAATTGGTCGTGAATATACCGAACGTTTTCGCCATCTCCGGTTTTGAGAGCAGGAAGACCTTCAGGCCATTATCCAACGTCTCCTGATATACGGTTTCGTTCAATTGTTTATATACTAATTCCTCCATGCTTATTCCCCTCCGTCTTTGCTAGTCAAGAAGTAAATCGTATCCAGTTCTAACTTGTTCGCCATTTTAATGACATCATCTTTAGTCACCTTGCGGATGTTTTCGATCAGTTCATCCGCAGGCATCTCTGCACCGGAAATCATCTGATGATAAAGGACTTCGATCAACCCGTTTGCATTGTCCATTGTCTCCTGCAGCTGGTTGATGACCTGTTCTTTCGTTTCTTCCACCTGCTGTTCAGTAAAGTCTCCTGCTTTCATCGCATCCATTTGCTCCAGGATAATCGACTTTGCCTGTTTGTAATCTTTTGGATCCACCCCGCTGAATACGAGCAGCAGCCCCTTGTGGCTTTCAAATCGTGAAGCAGCATAGTATGCAAGGCTGTGTTTCTCCCGGACATTCATGAACAGCTTGGAACTCGGAAAGCCGCCGTAAATTCCATTAAAGATTTGAAGGGCGTAATAATCATCTTCCCCGAATTTCGTATACGTACGATAGCCCAGGTGAAGTTTCCCCTGCTTCACTTCTTCCTTCTCTACAATCTCACTCACTTCCTCCACCTGTTTGGACACAGAGACTTGGTCATTATCCGAATTGTCGCTGTTTTTCCTCGTGAAGAAGCGGCTTGTTAAAGACTCAACATCTTTGGAGGGAATGTCTCCGATTACATACACATCAAGCATATCACCCTTAATCATCTGCTCATAATAGGAATAAAGGGATTCCGGCGTGATGTCTTTAAAATCTTCTAAGTACCCGTGTACATGGAGTGCGTAAGGCTCATCCTTGCACATATTATCCATGAGACGCAGGTTCGCATAACTCATTTTGTCATCCTTAATGGACGTAATCTTCTGCTCAAGCGTCTGTTTCTCCCGTTTGACGATATCTGTATCGAATCCATCCCCTTCTTTTTTGGGATCGAACAGGACTTCATGGAACAGCTTGAGTGCTTCTTCTAATATCGGCTCTTCGTCGTTTAAATAAGCTTCGTTCACCACTTCCATGCGAAAGCTGATGACATGGTTCTCCCCTTTTTTAGATCCATCGCTGGAAAGTGCTGTCCCGTAAAGGTTCTCAAACGCCGACTGCAGGGAACGGATATTGGGGTGATTGGAGGTCGCTTTCTGAAGCACATGTGGAAGCAGCGCACGTTCCGTGATACCTTCCCTTTTAAGCGGCGCTTTGAATTTAGCTACAATGGTGATCGTTTTATATTTCTTGCTAGGTAATATATGTAGACGGTACCCTTCTTTATCGAGTATCGTTTCTTTTGTCAATTTCATATGTGTATCCTCCTTCTTATTCTTTTATTATTATAGACGGACATGTCCATATTCATCCATTATAGCTAATGCTAAGGTATATGTGGGAAAAAGTAAAAAATTAAGCCCGGCAGTTATGCCGGGCTTAATTTTTATCGATTTCCTTTTACATAGGCTTCCCCGAGAGATCTCGGTGCATCGGCACGGCCGATAAAACCTGCAAGCGCAAGGATTGTCAGCACGTAAGGTGCAATTAAAATAAAGACGCTTGGTACACTCTCCAGGAAAGAAATATCGGATGAAACGATACTTAAACTCTGAGCAAACCCGAAGAATACGGCAGCACCAAGGGCACCCAGCGGATGCCATTTACCGAAGATGACGGCTGCGAGGGCTATGAACCCCTGCCCGAGAATCGTCCCTCCTGAGAAGTTAAGCGCGACCGTCAGTGCATAAACCGCCCCTCCAAGACCACCGAGGGCACCCGAGATCATAACACCAATATATCGCATTCTGTACACTTGGATTCCGTTTGTATCCGCAGCCATCGGATGTTCCCCGACCGAACGCAGCCTGAGTCCAAACGGTGTTTTGTAAAGGATAAACCAGGACAAGAATGCTAATGCAACTGCTAAATAGGATGGCCAGTACCATCCGGTGAAAAATAAATCACCGATAATAGGAATTTTGTTTAATAGCGGAACATCTGCCGAGTAAAAAGGTTTGGAAACGAAATCAGTTTGACCTTTATCGTACCATTGCTTCGTCAAGAACAAGCCAATACCCAGGGCAAGGAAGTTAATTGCAACGCCGCTGACTACCTGGTCGGCCCGGAAAGAGATAGAAGCCACAGCATGGACCAGTGAGAAGATGGCAGACACGACCATAGCAACTAGTATGGAAACCCAAGGAGTTGCACCGCCAAGAGCATCAGCAAACGTCAAGTTGAATACGACGGCTACAAAGGCTCCCATAATCATCAAACCTTCCAGGCCGATGTTAATGATGCCGGACCGTTCACTGAACACCCCGCCGAGGGCCGTGAAAATCAGAGGGGTAGCGAATACAATGGCGGAACCGAGAATACGGCTCAATATTTCAATGAATTCCATTTATTTCCCCTCCTTCTTAAAGCGCAGAATGACCCATCGGATCATATAGCTTGAAGCAACAAAGAATATAATTAACGCAATAATAATTTCGACCAGTTCGGTAGGAACTCCGGAAACGGTCGGCATGTTCAAGGCTCCAATTTTCAATACACCAAAAAGAAATGCCGCTAAAACGACTCCTAGAGCGGTGTTTGCACCAAGCAGAGCAACGGCGATTCCGTCAAATCCGATGTTTGTGAAGCTCGTCTTGGCAGACATGAATCCGAAAGTGCCGAGGCCTTCCATCGCACCTGCAAGACCGGCAAAAGCACCGGAGATCACCATAGCCATAATAATATTTCTGCCAACGTTCATCCCGGCATAATTAGACGCATGCTGGTTGAAACCGACGGAACGAAGCTCGAAGCCACGTGTCGTCTTGTTCAAAATGAACCACATGACAAGAGCCATGAATAAAGCAAGAATGAACCCGTAGTGAATACGGGAATAGAAAGTCATTTCTGCCAGCCAATCCGACTGGAAAGAAGCCGTAGGAGCAATATTTGCTGTTCGATCTTCCCCGTCGGTAAGAACGTTTCGAATTAGAGAATTGGTAACATACAGGGCAATATAGTTCATCATGATTGTTACAATAACTTCGTGTACGCCGAGTTTCGCTTTTAATAGACCAGGAATGAACCCCCAAAGGGCACCTGCAAAAGCCGCGGCAAGGACGGCAAGTGGTAAATGGACGGCCATTGGCAGTTCAAAAGAAATACCCACCCATACCGAAGCGAGCCATCCCATGAAGACCTGTCCTTCCACACCGATGTTCAACAAGCCGGAGCGGAGTGCAAAAGCGACAGCTAAACCAGCAAGAATATACGGCGTGACTTGACGAATCGTTTCACCAATGAAATAAGCATCTCCGAAGGCGCCATTCCAAAGTGCTGCATACCCTTCCAACGGATTATATCCAGAGAAAAGCATAATCAAAAGACCGGCAAGAAGTCCAAGAACCACAGACAAGACAGGGATGAGGATATTGATCATACGGTTTGAAAACATTACTCTCCACCTGCTTTCTGTTCCGTATTTCCGGCCATTAACAGACCGAGCTGTTGTTCATCCGTTTCTTCCGGCGTGACATTCGCAATGATTGTTCCGTCAAACATGACAGCAATGCGGTCACTCACGTTCATAATTTCATCGAGTTCGAATGACAAGAGCAGGACGGCCCGCCCTTTGTCCCGTTCCTCGATCAGCTTCTGGTGAATGAACTCGATTGCTCCTACATCAAGACCACGAGTCGGCTGAGCAGCGATAATGAGATCCGGGGACCGGTCCACTTCCCGGCCGATGATTGCCTTCTGCTGGTTCCCCCCGGACAGGGCCCTTGCTTTGGTGTACGCATCCGGTGTCCGGACATCATATTCTTTAATGAGGCTTTCCGCCTTCTTGTAGATATTTTTGAAGTTCATAATTCCCTTTTTCGAATAAGGCTGATGATGGTATGTTTGGAGCACCATGTTTTCCCCAATTGGAAAATCGAGGACCAGACCGAATTTGTGCCGATCCTGAGGTATATGGGAAACACCCGATTCTGTTATTTTTCTAGGAGTGAGGTTGGTAATGGCTTTATCATGAAGCTTAATTGTACCCGAATCTGCTTTCCTCAATCCGGTAATTGCCTCAATCAATTCCGACTGTCCATTCCCATCGACACCAGCGATTCCGACGATCTCTCCTGCTCGGACGTCCAGGTTCAGACCTTTGACCATCTCGACGCCTCGTCCGTCCTTCACCCGGAGATCCTGAACAGATAAGTAGATGTCTTTCGGTTCTGCAGCTGTTTTCTCCGTGGAGAAGCTGACATCCCGACCGACCATCAAAGAAGCAAGCTCTGTAGGTGTTGTTTGTTCGACGTCCACCGTCCCGATTCCCTGGCCTTTACGGATGACCGTGCAGCGGTCGCAAACCTCCATAATTTCTTTCAATTTGTGTGTAATGAGGATGATCGACTTTCCTTCCTCCACTAAACTCTTCATTATTGTAATTAGTTCTTTAATTTCCTGAGGCGTCAATACAGCAGATGGCTCATCAAAAATGAGGATATCCGCTCCTCTGTATAATGTTTTTAAAATTTCGACTCTTTGCTGCATACCTACGGAGATATCTCTCACCTTGGCTCTTGGATTTACGTTCAAGCCATACTTTAAGGAGAGTTCTTCTACCTGCTTTTCCGCTTTTTTAATATCGACTGTCATGCCTTTTGTCGGCTCACTGCCGAGCACAATATTCTCGGTCACAGTGAACGTATCGACGAGCATGAAGTGTTGGTGTACCATTCCGATTCCAAGGTTGTTTGCCACGTTCGGATCGGAGATGTTCACTTTTTTTCCGCGAACTTTGATTTCGCCTCTTTCCGGCTGGTAGAGTCCGAACAATACGTTCATAAGCGTGGATTTCCCTGCCCCGTTTTCCCCGAGCAGCGCATGTATTTCTCCCTTTTTCACCTGCAGGTTGATGTTGTCATTTGCCACGATCCCCGGGAATTCTTTCCTGATGTTCAACATTTCAATAACATATTCCATCTATCTTCCTACCTCCCCCTGATGTCCTCTAAAAATCAGCGAATGAAAAGGGCCGGAACGATCTTTTCATTCGCTGATTTTTCCTTTTTCAGACAAAAGAAAAGGCCGGCTCTCACCAGCCTTTTCTCATTACGGTTTACAATGAATCTTCATATTCCTTCAATTCGTCATGTGTACTAGGAACTTCGACATCACCGTTGACAATCTTCTCTTTCCATTCTTCTACTGCAGAAACGATATCTTCTGTCATTGCCTCTTCGTTCGTAGTAGCAAGGCTGATTCCATCATCAGAGAGACCATATTCAACGACTTCTCCACCAGGGAACTCTCCGTTCATGGATTTTTCGGAAATATCCTGAACAGCTAGGTCCACACGTTTAACCATGGATGTCAGCGTCACGTTGGAATCACCGATCTCGCCTTCCTCGTGCTGGTCACGGTCGACACCAATTACCCAGACATCTTCATCAGGGTTGCCATTCTTAATGTCTTTCGCTTGGGCGAATACGCCGTTTCCGGTTCCACCGGAAGCATGATAGATGACGTCTACACCTTTGTCATACATGTTGGAAGCAATAGCTCGTCCTTTATCCGGGTTACCGAAGCTTTCTGCATACTCTACTTCGACTTCGATGTCGGCATTAACGGATTTAACTCCGGCAACGTAGCCTGCTTCAAATTTGTTGATCAAGCTGCTGTTTTCCCCGCCGACAAAACCTACTTTATTCGATTTAGTCTTTTTAGCGGCAGCTACCCCGGCAAGGAACGAACCTTCCTGCTCACGGAATGTGATCGACACGACGTTGTCACCTTCCTGCACGGAGTCGACAAGAGCGAAGTGTGTATCCGGATTCTGCTCTGCCACATCAGCAATCGCCGGCTGAAGCAGGTATCCGATTCCAAAGACAAGGTTGTAGTTCTGACGGACAAGGCGATTCAAGTTAGTGGCATAATCGGCATCACTTTCTGATTGCGCATAATCAATGCCTTCTCCTTTACTGAATCCATTCTCATCGCCAAAGGCCTGAAGACCCTCCCAGGCAGACTGGTTAAAGGATTTATCATCGACGCCGCCTGTATCTGTAACCATTGCTACAGAGAAGTCACCGGATGATTCCTCTGAACCGGACGACTCTTCATTTCCTGAGTTGTCCTCTCCACCAGATTCTTCCTCGTTATCTGAGCCGCCGCAGGCAGCAAGGACCATACCAAGCGTAAGTAGTAAAACAAAGACTAAAAGAAAACGATTCTTCAACAAAACAATGACCCCCTAATTGATTTTGTTAAGTATGAGTTGCAAAGACCAACCTTAGGAATATCTTTGTAAACCAGCCTCACCTCCCTAAAATGGCACAAAGTCATCTAAAACAGGAAAGCATCACACACGTTTTCTCAGAACATGGAAGCTGAATTTATCTGCACGGAAGTAGTTGGATGAAAGGAGCATTGGAATATCATCCTGGGAGTAGTGCATTTGTCTAAGTAACAGCAGCGCCTGATCGGGCTCGCACTTCAGGATCGGGGAAATCCGTTCATGGTAACCGATGGGTTCTATGTGGGTTACGGCATATTCTATCGACTTGCCGGTGTAAGCTTCGAGCACTTGAAAGAGGGAATCCGCTTCCCTGACATGGTCGATGGGAAGGAGTCCTTCGGGAATTTTATCGGTACAGTAAACAACAGGCTCGTCATCCGCGGTACGGACACGCTCTACTTTCGCAAGCGATGTCACTTCAAGCGGAGAAAACCTGGCCTTATCCTTTTCCGTGGGGTCGATTAAATCCGCCGATAGATACTGGGAACCAGGAGTCATACCTGATTTCAAAATCATTCCTGTCACACTATCGAGCTCCTCGATACCGGATGTAAACAGTGGTTTGGAATTGACGAATGTCCCCACTCCGTGCCTTCTCGTGACGACACCGTCTTCCTCCAGTATTCGGAGCGCTTCACGAAGGGTTGCTCTTGATACACCAAGGGTTTTGGATAATTGGAATTCTGATGGCAGCTTTTGTTTCTCTTTAAAAATACCGTGTTCAATATCTCGTTTTATCTGCTCGATCACCTGTAAGTATAGATGACGAGTATCCTGTCTAATGGACATCGTTTCACCCCAAGTCTTTTGAACTATCTGAGAGATCTGACCTCTGACGTTCGACACATCATATTTTTACAATAATATAACACTATACAAGGAATAAATAAATACAATTTCCCCATTTTTGTGAATTTTACGACAGCATCTTCTGTGAAACCTTGATATCAAAGGGTTTTGATTAGAGATAATTATATAGCCCCCGTGTACCGGGCCCATTTCCCTACAGCAGTGGATTAACGCGTCAAATCATTGGATATTCTGGTTTTTCCCTTGTTACATACTAATGGGATAATGTTCCATCCTAATTCGACTTTTGGTTTCATGGAATTATCTTCCTTTTGCAACTAAAAAAGGAGCTACTGACGGGCAGCAGCTCCTTTGCTCAGGAAGTATGTTGTTCTTCTGTTGACTGGCTTACGAGGACAGCTCTTGGTTTACTTCCTTCGTAAGGACCGACGATGCCATTGTCTTCCATTGCATCGATCAGCCGCGCGGCACGTGTATAGCCGACGCGGAAACGTCTCTGAATCATAGAAACACTGGCACTCTGCATTTCTATAACCATTTGGACGGCTTCCGGATACAAATCATCGTCCACTTCCTGCTTCACTTCGCTTTCTTCTTCCGGAATCATTTCATCCTGGTATTGAGCCTTCTGTTGTTCCACACAAAAGCCGACGACCCGCTCCACTTCATCATCCGATAAAAAAGCACCCTGTACTCGTGTCGGTTTGTTTGAACCGACAGGGGTAAAGAGCATGTCTCCTCTACCAAGCAGCTTCTCTGCTCCTCCGGAATCCAAAATGGTCCGAGAATCTGTTTGAGATGATACACTGAACGCGATTCGAGATGGGATGTTCGCCTTGATGACGCCGGTGATAACGTCGACAGAAGGACGCTGCGTTGCAATGATCAAATGGATGCCAGCCGCCCTTGCCATTTGGGCAAGTCTTGTGATTGCATCCTCCACTTCGTTGGAGGCGACCATCATGAGGTCGGCCAGCTCATCTACGAGTACGACGATATATGGAAGCTGCGGCTGTTCTTCTTCTGCATTCTGGTTCTGCCTTCGGATGTATTCGTTATATCCTTCGATATTTCTCGTTGCAGAATCAGAGAAGAGGTCGTACCTTCTTTCCATTTCCGCCACCACTTTTTTCAGCGCTCTGGATGCTTTTTTCGGATCCGTAACAACAGGAGCCAGAAGATGCGGTATACCATTATAAACGTTGAGCTCTACCTTCTTCGGATCAATCATCATCATTTTCACTTCATGAGGCTTGGCACGCATGAGGATACTCGTAATGATCCCATTGATGCAGACACTCTTCCCGCTTCCGGTCGCCCCGGCTACGAGCAGGTGAGGCATCTTGTTTAATTCAGACATGACTGCTTCTCCAGAAATGTCCCTTCCAAGGGCGAAGCTCAGCTTGGATTCAGGCTTCGACTTCCCTGTCTCCAGCACTTCTCTCAAGGAGACCATCGAAACTTCTTTGTTCGGTACTTCGATACCGACGGCTGATTTACCCGGGATCGGCGCCTCTATCCGAATGTCCTTGGCGGCAAGGGCAAGGGCGAGATCGTCGTTTAAATTAACAATCTTACTAACCTTTACCCCAACATCCGGGTAGACTTCATATTTCGTCACGGCAGGTCCGACGTGAACTTTAGTCACCTTTGCCTTGACGCCGAAGCTGTGGAACGTTTTCTCAAGTTTTTTCACAGTCGCTTGGATATGAGATCTTCCCTGTGTCTGAGGCGTGGAACTAGGTTCGTCCAGCAATTCAAGACTCGGAAGCTGATAATCAACATTCTCAAGCTCTGCGGTCGGCATGGAGGTTTCCAATTGGACATCATCCGGGTCTTTTGCTGGTTTGCTTTCAGAAGATGGCTTATCCGTCTTCCGTGCATGTTCTGTAAAGTCCTGTATGATAGGCTCCTCCGAAGTCTCCAACTCTTCCGGTTCGTCTTTCTCTTCGTTCATTTCATAAACTACGGTTTCCTCAACATCTTCTTTCTCTTTCACAGGAAGAGATTTTTTCTCCTCTTTTGCCTGTTTCAAACGCTCTACCTGGTCTTTTCCAATCACCTTCAGCTTCTTGCCGAGCTTCGAGAAAAATTCGCCAATCGACCATTCACTTACAAATATAAGTCCTACGATGAATAAGAAAAAAGCGGCAATCGCTGTCCCTACACCGGAGAACAGATAATAGGTTATCGATAAGAGAACAGCTCCAATGAGACCTCCTCCGACCGTGTAAAAGGAGGCTTCCCCTCTCATCATAGCTGTAAGCCGCTCCCACGTCATGGAGAGAATGGAGCCATTGCCGGATCCGAGCTCCGCGGACAATGTTTCTAAGTGCGTAAACAGTAAAAGAGATATCAAAAGGATATACATACCAGCTAATCGTCTATGTAAAAAGGTCGGCCATTTGCGTTTTACCATGAGATAAATACCGACAACAAGGAAAAATAAGGATACGATAAAATACCATACGCCGAAGAAGAACTGCCATAAATGCTCGAGACCTCCAGGAACTGCACCGTCACTGATTGCTGCAGCACCGCTGCCAATCACGGCCAGGAACAGGAAACAGAGTCCGAGTAATTCAAATTTTATTTGACTTTTGAAATTCGTCTGTTTCTTTTTCTTTTTTCGTTTTCTTGCCATTCCGATTCCACCTCCCTAAGCTGAAAGGAGAAGGATGCCTGCTGTTCTTCTTCCCCATCCAAGAAGATGACAGCGGCATCCTTTTTTTCTTTCAGCTATCCTAATTATACCATAGGGCGGTGTAGTGTTACGAGTCCAACCATTGTCCCGGCTGGAGCTCAGGATCCATATAATGAGCAGGATCTGTGGATAGAATCTGCATGATCTGCTTCTTTCCATCCGGCGTCTTCGCACATTTTAACGGGCACTTCTCATGTTGATGGAGAATCACTTGATAAGCCTCGTTCTCCGGAGGGAAAATGTCCTGTTCGCTGAGCGGCGTGTAAAGGATGCTCATTGGACGACCTGCTCTCCTGTATCTTTGTTCGCTTCGATCATCTCATTCAGCTTCCCCATCGCTTCTTTCACGCCGCCGACGGCATCGATCAAGCCTGCTTCCACTGCTTGTCTCCCTACGATGTTCGTTCCGATATCCCTGGTCAGATTGCCTTTTTCGAACATGAGTTCCTTGAATTTCTCTTCTTCAATGTTGGAATGCCTCGTTACGAAATTGATGACACGATCCTGCATCTTATCCATATACTCGAAGGTTTGCGGGACACCAATGACGAGACCAGTCATACGGATGGGATGAATAGTCATCGTCGCCGTCTCTGCAATAAAAGAATAATTCGATGATACGGCGATCGGAACACCAATGGAATGCCCGCCCCCAAGGACGATGGAAACGGTCGGTTTAGACAGTGATGCAATCATTTCCGATATGGCAAGGCCAGCTTCGACATCCCCGCCTACTGTGTTTAACAAGACAACTAATCCTTCAATTTTCGGGTTTTGTTCAATCGCAATCAGCTGAGGTATTAAATGTTCATACTTTGTTGTCTTATTTTGCTGTGGCAGCTGCACATGCCCTTCCACCTGACCGATAATAGGCAGGACGTGAATGTTGGAATCACCGGGCTGTGGCACGTTGCTCTGACCCAGCTGTTGTATTTTATCTACGAGAGAAGACTGTGGTTTGGCTTCTTTTTCTTTGGGCGTATCTTCGTTCATGGTATGATCAGACCCCTTTTCTTCTTTTCCCGTAGTATGACTTAAACACATTGGAATCATACAGGCATATCCTTTGATTTACCATGCTGCAATTCAAAGAACCTGCGCGTCGAAAAAAACCGCCCTTCCTTCAGTAACAAGAAGGAAGGGCGGATGTATGTGCTATTAAGGAAACTTACGGATGATCGCTTCGATAAGAGCATCTTCATCCAGGCTGAGAGGTACAAGAGGAAGCCTCATCCCTCCCGTGTCCATCCCCTTTTTCTTGAGGGCGGCTTTCACCGGTGCAGGCGAAGGCGCGCAGAAAACCGCTTGGAATACGGGAAGAAGTTTTCTGTGGAGAGACGCCGCTGCCTTATAATCCCCTTTTTCAAATAATTGCAGCATCTGCTGCATTTCTGAACCAATGATATGGGAAGATACACTTATGATACCATTCGCACCGATCGCATAAGCTGGAAGTGTCAAATGATCATCACCACTGTAAAGCGAAAAGTCACTTCTCGTATTTTCAATTATTTGAGCCATTCCGTCCAGGTTTCCTGTTGCTTCTTTTACTGACACGATGTTGTCCGTTTGAGACAGTTCGATGATAGTTTCCGGAGCAATGGTAACAGAAGACCTTCCCGGGACATTGTAGATCATCACAGGCAGACGGACGGCACCCGCAACAGCTTGGAAATGACGAAGCAGCCCCTGCTGATTCGGCTTATTATAGTAAGGGGCAACGACCATCACAGCATCCACCCCTGTTTGTTCGGCACGTTTGGAAAGTTCCACCGATTCACGTGTATTATTGCTTCCTGCTCCGGCAATGACAGGAGCACGGCCTCCTGCCACTTGAACGACGTGGGTCCACAGAGTCACTTTCTCATCAGCAGAGAGTGTCGGTGACTCCCCCGTCGTCCCAGTAACAACTAAACCGTCCGAACCGTTTGCAAGCAGGTATTCCACTAACTCTGTCGTGCGTTTTAAATCAAGTTCCCCACATTTGTCAAAAGGAGTAACCATTGCTGTCAGCACTTTTCCGAAATTCATGATAGGTTCGCCCCATTCTTCGCTCTAGAATTCAATTGGAAGGTTTCATGCAGCGCGTTGACGGCAGGAATCAAGTCTTCTTCTCTCACCAGCACCCAGATAGTCGTATGGGAATCAGCAGACTGCAGAATGGGAATGCCCTGATCGGTTAAAGATTGCACGATTTGTGCGGTTACACCCGGAATACCTGTAATTCCGGCGCCTACGGCGGAGACTTTTGCACACTGTCTGCGAATGACAGGGTCATACCCCAGATCTGTTAGGATATCTACGGCTTTTTCTGTGTACAAATGGTTTATGGTGTAAAGGACACCAATTGGAGATATATTTATGAAGTCTACGGATATATTAGCCGAAGCCATGGATTTAAATACGTCCGATTGGAGTTTGGAGGGGTCTTTCTTAGAAAGTACTTTGATTTGTGTTAAACCGTCCATATGAGCAATCCCGGTGACGGTCCTTTCCTGGATGTCCTGACCGAAGCTTTCTTCTTTCGTACCTGTGACCAGAGTTCCGAGAGAATCCGAATAAGTGGATCGCACCCGGATTGGAACTTTCGCATGCATAGCGATTTCAACCGCACGAGGATGTATCACTTTTGCACCTTGATAAGCAAGATTGCAGATTTCATTATATGTGATGCTTGTGAGCGGTCTTGCCTCTTTTACAATCCGCGGGTCCGCCGTCATAATGCCGTCGACATCGGTAAATATATCAATGTAATCCGCTTTCAGCGCAGATCCAAGAGCCGCAGCAGTTGTATCACTTCCCCCGCGCCCGATGGTTGTTACATCTCCTTGAAGCGTCTGACCTTGAAAGCCGGCTACGACGACAACGTCTTTCGTCTGCATAGTCTGCAGGAGGCGTGCCGGGTTCATCTGCGTAATTTTCGCTCGAGTAAACTCTTCATTGGTTGTAATTCCAGCCTGAGCTCCGGTTAAGGAAACAGCAGAGATTCCCGCTTTGCAAAGTTCATGAGCAAATACAATGGAGGAAATCGTCTCTCCGCAGGACATCATTAAATCCTGCTCCCTTAATGATACTTCTGTTTTTGGGAAGTCGATTAACCCAAGAAGCGTATCCGTCGCATAAGGGCTTCCCTTTCTACCCATAGCTGACACTGTTATGACAACTTTATAGCCTTCGTCCAAAGCATTTTTCACATGATGGATCGCCCGGGATCTGCTTTCCTGATCCCGGACGGATGTTCCACCAAATTTCTGCACAAGTAGCTTCATTTGGCCACCTCTACTTATATGAGTTTACAGCCACTCATTCGCGATCAAGCATTCTGCGATCTGCACAGAATTCCATGCCGCTCCCTTAAGCAAGTTGTCAGAGACGACCCAAAGGTGGAATCCGCGATCATCGTCCAAATCTTTTCTGATTCTTCCGACGAACACATCCCTTTTATCTGCCGCGGAAAGCGGTGTTGGATAGGTCTGTGTCGCAGGGTCATCTTCAAGGACAATACCAGGTGCATCGGCCAAAAGCTGCTTAATCTCCTCAACCGTGACGCCGTCTTTCTCTACTTCCACATACACACTCTCCGCATGGGAAGTGAAGAACGGAAGGCGCACACAGGTGGCTGCAACGGATAATTCAGGGGCATGCATGATCTTCTTCGTTTCGTTGATCATTTTCATTTCTTCGAATGTATATCCATTATCCTGGAACACGTCAATCTGCGGCAACGCATTGAATGCGATCGGATAATGCTTCTTATCTCCTTTTACAGGAAGAATGTCTGCTTTCAAATCCGTATCATCGAGGAATGCCTGGGACTGATTCCTTAATTCCTCCGCTGCTTCATTTCCAGCACCGGAAACCGCTTGATACGTGGAAACGATCACACGCTTCATCCCCACGGCTTTGCGCACTGGTTCCAGTGCAGCAACCATTTGAATGGTGGAACAATTCGGGTTGGCAATAATTCCTTTATGATCAGCAATATCTTTCTCGTTCACTTCCGGTACAACGAGCGGTACATCTTCCGCCATCCGGTAGGCACTTGTATTATCTACAACGACAGCGCCGCGCTTGACCGCTTCCGGTGCCAGTTTCTTGGAGACGGAACCTCCTGCGGAGAATAAAGCGATATCGATTCCTTCGAAGCTCTCCGGAGTCGCCTCCTCCACCGTATAATCGTTTCCTTGAAATGTCACTTTCGATCCAGCTGAGCGACTGGAAGACAGAAGCTTAAGCTGGTTGATTGGAAAGTTACGGTCCTCCAGCGTTTCGAGCATTTTCTGTCCGACCGCTCCTGTCGCGCCGACTACGGCTACATTATATTGTTTTGCTTCACTCATCAAATGGCATCCTCTCTCTGTGTGTTGTTGTAAGAATAGTAAGATATGTCACTATTTTTGTTATTTTATCATATTTCCAAGAATACCTGTATGAAAAGTTTCACTTAATTTGGATAGCGTTCGATCAAGACCGGCTGCAGCTGTTTCCCTAAGAGGGCCGCTTCAATAGTCTCCGGGATAAGCGTCATATCAGCCACGAGAGAATTAGGCTTTTTGAATGGATGATCCTGACCAAGGGGGACGAAGTAAATATGCTTTGTCGCCATCAATCTCATGATGTTGACCCCGTTCAATCCGAGGGCATCATTGGTTGAGACTGCCAGCACTACAGGACTTTCGTTTCGGAGTGTTGCTTTTGCCGCCATCAGTACGGGGGAGTCTGTTAAAGCATTCGCAAGTTTACTTGTAGAATTACCTGTAAGAGGAGCGATTAACATACAGTCAAGCGGGCGTTTGGGTCCAAGCGGCTCTGCATCCGGTATAGTCATGATCGGTTTTTCCCCGGTGATTTCCTCCACCTTCTTCAGGTGGTCCTCCGCATCTCCAAATCTTGTATCTGTTTTCTGGACGGTATAGGACAATATCGGAATAACCGTCGCACCCTTATCCACAAGCTGCTGCATGATAGGAAACACTTCGTGATACGTGCAGTGCGATCCGGTCAATCCGAAACCGATTACTTTTCCTTTTAATGTTGTCATCATCCATTCTCCTTCCGCGCTTTGTGGTCCAGAAGCCTCTGGACCACATCTGCTATAATTCTCCCTGCGGTTTTCGGTGCTACAATCCCCGGGAGGCCGGGTGCAAGTAAAGCTTTGATCCCTCGTTTATCTGCATATTTGAAATCTGTCCCTCCCGGTTTGGAAGCAAGATCCAATATGAGCGCATGAGAAGGCAACTGCTTTATAATGGCAGCATCGACAACAGGATGAGGTACCGTATTCAAAAGAATATCGCAGCCCATGTCTTTATCTGTTATATCATTCATATCAATTGGTTTTAAACCCATTTCATATACTCTTGCTGCACTTTCCGGGGTCCGGACTCCCACGGAGACGTCGGCACCAAGATGATGGAATGTCCTTGCAAGACCGACACCTACACGTCCCAGACCAAATACAATCACTTTGGATCCGTGTATCGTGAAGTCTGTATGCTGTATGACGAGCATGAGCGTTCCTTCCACCGTGGGAATGGAATTGTAAATGGCCACATCATCCCGGTCCATAAGCGGAACCAGCTTACGGCCTGCCCGACTTGCAAGATTAGTCAGGTAAGTGTTTGTGATTCCGGTGAAAATCTGACAATGCTCCGGTGTCCGCTTTAACCATTCTTCCGATAAATCGATGAGTTGATTGGAGAAAATCCCCTCAATTCTTCCCTGATCGTCCGTCCCCGCAACGGGAAGGATGACGGCATCGAGTTTCTCTGCTTGCTGGCTTTCAAAATCAAGCTCCACTGCCTCTCTGAAGCTTTCATTTAATTGATCGAACCCCGCCAAATACACCGTGGCATCCCACTCATTCAAGCGCCTGATCAGTTCGATCTGCCGGGCATCTCCTCCTATTACCGCTACATGATATCCTGTTAGCATTACGGATGTCTCCTTCTTTCTATGATCTTATCTCCTTGTATCCTATGCCGTAACGCCAAGATAGTGATTTGCTTTAAACACAAAAAAACACCACAGCAAAAAGCCGTGGTGGATGATGATTGGATCCTTTCTTCAGCGTCTGTGGAGAAGGATCGTTTCATCCCCAATGGTTTTAATCTGACTCCATTCAATGGTCAGTTCCTTTTTCGACGTGCCAATGCCGATCAAGCCGTGGTTCATAATAACAAGGGATTTGATGGTCCCTGATGCGGGATCGATGATAAGATCAGCTTTCCCCAGCACCCCCAATTTCTCTCCATTATCAACATCGATGACCTGCTTTTTAGCCAATGATTTCATGCGCATCCTGTACCGCACCTCTTCCTCTAACGTTCTTCTGATAAGAATGAAGGCAGTGCTGTAATCTTGTATCCCTTATCCTGAATGCCCTCAATAAGCTCCCCGAGACTGTCTCTCGTCACTTCCGTCGGATGCATGAGAATGGTAGCTCCGTTATGAACTTTACCCAGCACCCTGTTAAGCAGCACATCCTTTGTCGGCTTCTTCCAGTCTATAGTATCTACGGTCCAAAGGATCGTTTCCATTCCCATCTCATCCGCTGCTTCCACAGCCGTCTGTGAATAGCTGCCGGAAGGAGGGGCGAAATAGGTGATGTTCTCTTTTGTCAAACCGAATAAAAGCTCATCCGCCTGTTCCAAATTGGCTGTTGCCTGCTCTTTCGACATTCTCGCCATATCTTTATGCATATATCCATGACTTCCGATGGTGTGTCCCTCTTCTTCTATCATTTGAACAAGATTGGTGAATTCTTTTGCGAATGCCCCGTCAATAAAGAAGTTCGCTTTCACCTGATGCTCCGAAAGAGTCTCAATCATGTCCGGCAGATACTCTTCCCCCCAGGACACATTAATGAGAAGGGTCACAGCTTCCTTATCCGGATGTCCCCGATAGATGGGGGAAGGAGGGAGATCATCAAGAGAAACCTTAGGTGTGATGCGTTTATAAACAAACAGGTCAGAATCAAACGTCCCTTTCTTCTTCATCTTTTTGTAGGATGCCTCTACGTTTACTTTCCTGCCCATAATCCCCGGTGTCTTCTTCCAGACAGAATCGATCCGCGCATCTTCCACCTTCCACTCGTATTTCGATTTTCTCTCTTCTATTTCCTTATATAGTGGATCTTCTGCATCCACATTCACGGAGACAACTTCCTCCACTGTCCAATAGGCAAGTACTAATCCGGCCAAAAATGACAGCAGAATAAAAAAAAGCCCAACCGTTCTCTTATTCATGGACAACCACCTCTAGAGACAGTATATGATCCATGCGAGTACGTTAGACTTGTTTGTTAAAGGAAAAAAAGAGACTGGCGGGCCAGCTCTTCTTCTCACTATTATTTATTTACATTCGCTTCTTCATCTTTTTTCTCGTCGATCAAAACGGCTTTACGGGAAAGGTTGATTCGTTTCTGACTATCGATTTCCTTAACTTTGACACGGATGGTGTCTCCAAGAGATACGATATCTTCCACCTTACCAATTCTTTCTTCCGCCATTTCTGAAATATGGACAAGTCCTTCTTTACCTTTGAACAATTCAACGAAGGCTCCGAATTTCTCGATGCGCTTCACTTTACCGTCGTAGACTTCTCCGACTTCCACTTCACGGACGATATCTTCAATGATTTTACGTGCCGTTGCGTTCATTCCTGCATCGGTGGATGAGATGAATACCGTACCATCCTGCTCGATATCAATCTTCACTCCGGTATCATCAATGATTTGGTTAATCTGTTTCCCGCTTGGTCCTATAACGTCACGGATCTTATCAGGATTAATCTTCATCGTCATGATCTTCGGTGCGTGCTCAGAAAGTTCACCGCGAGTTTCCGGCATTGTTTGAAGCATATGGTTCAGGATCTCCATTCTGCCTTTTTTCGCCTGAGCGAGAGCTTCGTCAAGAATTTCTCTCGACAACCCTTCAATTTTAATATCCATTTGCAGGGCTGTCACACCTTTGGCTGTTCCGGCAACTTTGAAGTCCATATCGCCGAGCGCGTCTTCCATGCCCTGGATATCTGTCAAAATGGTATAGTCATCGCCTGATTTGACAAGGCCCATCGCGATACCTGCCACTGGTGCCTTAATTGGAACACCTGCATCCATCATAGCAAGCGTACTTGCACAAATACTTGCCTGAGACGTAGAACCGTTGGATTCAAGTACTTCAGATACGAGGCGGATGGTGTACGGGAAGTCTTTCTCGGAAGGGATAACCTTCTCCAACGCCCGCTCACCAAGTGCACCATGACCGATTTCCCGTCGTCCCGGGCCACGAATTGGTCCTGTTTCACCCACGGAGAATTTAGGGAAGTTGTAGTGGTGCATAAACCGTTTGGATTCTTCAAGGTCAAGCCCGTCCAGAATCTGTACATCACCAAGTGCCCCTAATGTCGCCACGCTCAGCGCCTGTGTCTGGCCGCGCGTGAACAATCCGGAACCGTGTGTCCGTGGGAGCAGTCCAACACGGGAAGTCAACGGACGGATTTCGTCCACCCCACGCCCGTCCGGACGGATTTTATCTTTTGTAATTAGACGGCGAACTTCTGTCTTCACCATATGTTCAAGGATCGATGCAACCTGTTTTAAGGTATCTTCATCGGCTTCCTGCTCTTCATAGATGGATAGAATTTCTGTCTTAGCCTGATCGATTGCTTCCTCACGGGCTTTCTTCTCTTCCGTCTTAATTGCTTGTATAATGGTATCCTTCGCCTGTTCTTCCACCTTGCTCTTAAGCTCGGCGTCTAAGTCAAACAACTGGACGTCCATTTTCTCACGGCCGACCGCTGCAATGATCTCTTCCTGGAATGCTACCAGACGTTTGATTTCCTCGTGTCCGAACATGATTGCTTCAAGCATATCTTCTTCTGCAACCTCATCCGCACCGGCTTCAACCATGTTGATCGCATCTTTCGTACCGGCAACCGTTAAATCGATATCACTTTTCTCCTGTTGTTCGATAGTCGGGTTGATGACGAATTCTCCATCGACTCGACCGACGATCACTCCTGCGATCGGCCCGCCAAATGGAATATTGGAAATTCCAAGGGAAATCGAAGAACCGAGCATCGCTGCCATTTCAGAAGAACAGTCCTGATCGACACTCATTACAGAACTGATAACCTGTACATCATTACGGAAACCCTCTGGAAACAGCGGGCGGATTGGACGGTCAATCAAGCGGGATGCAAGGACTGCTTTGTCACTCGGACGTCCTTCCCGTTTAATGAAACCTCCAGGGATCTTACCAACAGCGTATAGACGCTCTTCGTAGTTCACAGTCAATGGGAAGAACGGAAGGTCCTTCGGCTCTTTGGATCCCGTCGCAGTAGACAGGACTGTCGTATCACCGTAATGGACGAGTGCCGCACCATTTGCCTGTTTTGCCAATTCACCGATTTCTACAGAAAATGTACGACCGGCGACATCTATGGAAAACACTTGTTTTTCTTCTGCCATAAAGAACTTAACTCCTCTCAATAACTCTCATTTTCAACTTAAGGGGCTATGAACAGTTTACACCCTTCTGTATGTAAACATACAGAAAAAGCGGGAATACTCCCGCTTTTTCCCATCCATTAACGACGCAAGCCAAGGCTCTTGATTAACTCACGGTAACGTGTAATGTCTTTATTACGTAGGTAGTTCAATAGGTTACGACGCTTACCTACCATTTTAAGCAATCCACGGCGAGAGTGGTGGTCCTGCTTGTGTGTACGCAGGTGATCGTTCAATGTCGTGATTTGCTCAGTAAGTACAGCGATTTGTACTTCTGGAGAACCAGTGTCATTGTCATGAGTTTTGTACTCATTGATTAGTTCTTGTTTACGTTGTTTTGTGATAGCCATTATAGCTACACCTCCTATAAATAGTTAAGAATTCCCTATCCCCGAGCGGACGTCGGAGCTACGTTCCGCCAAGCGAAGGTTCCATAGTAAAGACTACATTTTTTTCAGGTGAAATGCAAGGGAAACCGTCAATTCCTCTTAAAAAATGTACGAACCTCAGCTTCGTCCTGCTTCCGCTGGCCCGCAATCTCCTCCGTATCAGAAAAGTTACGCTCGCTGCGGATCCGCTGATGGAAGCACACCGCAAGACATTCACCGTACCAGTCTCCACGAAAATCAAAAGCATGCACTTCCAGACTTACATGCTGGGTATCATAAAACATCGGTTTCTGCTCTAAATTCGCCATACCCAACAGCTTCTTCCCTTTAAGACGGATCGAAACGGCGTACACTCCCGGTTTCGGAAGGTAAAAGCTCTCATCCACCTGTATGTCTGCGGTCGGATAACCACTGGTTCTGCTCCGTTTTTCACCGGAGACAACTTTCCCTGTGATATAGAAGGGTCTTCCGAGCAGCCGTTCTACTTCACTGACCTCCCCTGTATCCAACAGCTTCCGAATCCGCGTGGAGCTGACTTTCTCTTGATCCTTCTCCACTTTCTCAATGACTGTATGAGTCAACCGGCCCCTGGCATCGTCAGGAAGTGTACGCATAGATCCCGCGCCTTTATATCCATAAGTAAAATCAAACCCGGCTACGACGTGTTTTACATGCAGTCCTACAAAATAGTGCTCAACAAAATCTTGTGGAGACAAAGAAGCGAGCCCCTTGTCGAAGCGGACGACGAATAGGTAGTCGATGCCCATTTCTTTAAGGATTGCTTTCTTCTCTCCAAGGGGTGTGATATACCTTGCCTTTTTTCCGCTGTTTTTCAATACGACCGACGGATGAGGATCAAATGTCATGACCGCTCGCTTCAAACCAAGTTCGTCTGCCTTCCTACCCGCGGCTTTTATAACCTTCTGATGACCCTTGTGAATACCGTCAAAAAAACCGACGGCCGTTACATTCGGCTCGATCTCCAAAGGATCTACAGGCGATGACTGCGATAAATGAAACGTTTCCATTAACTCACCTGCGCTTTACTGTAATTGTTGCTTCCTATTCTTTCAGAATACCCGGACAGGCTTGATCTTTCCAGGTTTCTCCGGATGTTTCTGATAAATGGCCAGCGCCGTATCCAAACGGGAGACTACAAAAACGTCTTCTGAGAAATTGTCCGGCTCCTCCAGTACTCTTCCGTTCGCAATCATTGCCTGCTCTGCTTCTGTCACTTCAAGAACAGGAAGATGGGTAAGGCCCCGTTGAAGCGGAAGCAGAAATTCACTGATTCTTCCTTCATCTGCTGCCTCTTGCAGCTGATCGAAGGTGTAGCAGTCCCCTTTCTCAATGCCTCCTGTCTTCGTACGTACCAGAGAAGACATATGAGCAGGAAATCCGAGTGCTTTCCCTATATCCACGCAGAGAGTCCGGATGTATGTACCTTTTGAGCATACAGCGCGGAAGGAGAACGAGAAAGTACCGTTCTGAACAGATTCATCTACCGACGTAAGCGCAATTTCCTTAATGGTCACATGACGCGTCGGCCGTTCGATAACTTTTCCTTCTCTTGCGTATTCGTAGAGCCGCCTGCCGTTTACTTTAACCGCCGAGTACATCGGAGGAGTCTGAGTAATTCTTCCTTCGAAAGACCGAAGTGTCTCTTTAATTTGTGTTTTATCCACCGGTTTGTCCACGCTGAGCGTTTCCACCTGATTCCCTCCGGCATCCTCTGTATCTGTCGAATACCCCAAGGTCACTACGGCTTCGTATACTTTGTCGGTGTCCGTCAGAAACGGAACAATTTTCGTCGCCTTTCCAACGCACAATGGCAGGACACCTTCGACATCCGGATCAAGCGTACCTGTGTGGCCGATTTTCTTCATTCTCAACATACCACGCGCTTTACTGACGCAGTCATGAGATGTAAACCCTTTAGGTTTCCATAATGGTAAGATTCCATCCATAGCTTCCACCTCCATCCTGAAATTAAAAAGAACAGATAAAATCCGTGCTTAAACAAGCACGGATTCCATTATCAGCTTTCCGTATCATCCAAATCACGGAGGAGTGTTTCAATACGATTCCCGCGTTCAATCGCTTCATCGAATTCAAACATGATCTCCGGCGTTTTACGGAGTCGAATTCTCTGACCAATTTCAGAACGGATGAAGCCTTTCGCTTTTGCTAAGCCAACAAGGGTATCATGCCGTTGTTTTTCGTCTCCCAATACGGAAATATATACTTTTGCCTGTTGCAAATCACCCGTCACTTTGACTTCGGTGACGGTTACAAAGCCTACGCGCGGATCTTTGATTTTCTTAGAGATGATGTCACTCATCTCTTTTTTCATCTGCTCACCGACGCGGCTTGCTCGTAAATCGTTCATCTTTATTCACCTCTTCTACACAAACATCAAAGCCATTCCAGATTCGTCTCTGTACGTTCGATCTCTGGGAATGAATCAATGAAAGAGAGAGCCTGCTGCATCGTCTGTTCTGCGACCTTCTTACTGCTCGCAATCGTAACAAGACCGAGGCGGGTCCGCTGCCAGAGATCCTGGAACTCCAGTTCACTGACAGCGATGTTAAACTCATTATGAAGCCTCGTCTGAATCCTCTTCAATACGGCACGCTTCTCTTTCAAGGACTGCGCATCATAGATAAAAGCATCCACTTCTGCGCTTATAATCATGCGCGCTCAATTTCCTGCATTTCGTATGGTTCAATAATGTCTCCGACTTTAATGTCGTTGAAATTCTTGACCGTAATTCCACACTCATATCCTTGGGCTACTTCTTTTGCATCATCTTTAAAACGTTTCAATGCATCGATTTCACCTTCATAAATGACGACACCGTCACGGATGACGCGGATACCGGAATGGCGTGTAATCTTACCATCTGTGACATAAGAACCGGCGATTGTACCGATTTTAGACACTTTGAAGATTTCACGAACTTCCACCTGACCGATAATTTTTTCTTCGTACTCCGGATCAAGCATACCTTTCATCGCTGATTCAATTTCTTCCATCACTTTGTAAATGATATTGTGCAGACGGATTTCTACATCCTCGGACTCCGCTGCTTTTCTAGCATTCCCGTCTGGACGGACATTGAAACCAATAATGATGGCATTGGATGCGGATGCAAGTGTCACATCGGACTCTGTAATTGCACCTACACCTGTGTGAATGATCTTAACTTTGACGCCTTCCACTTCGATCTTCTCCAAGGAACCTGCAAGTGCTTCGACAGAACCTTGCACGTCCCCTTTGACGATCAAATTGATTTCTTTGACATCTCCCTGCTTGATCTGTTCAAACAAATCATCAAGGCTGACTTTAGCTGTAGCGGAACGATTTTCCTCCAGCTGTCTTTGTGCACGAGCTTCCCCTACGGAGCGGGCTTTCTTCTCATCGTCAAAAACCAGGAAGCGGTCGCCGGCCTGCGGTACGTTGTTCAAACCGGTAATTTCAACAGGTGTCGATGGACCAGCAACTTTAACTCGGCGGCCGATATCGTTGACCATGGCACGTACACGTCCCCACGTATTACCTACAACGATAGAGTCACTTACGTTAAGGGTACCGTTCTGTACAAGAAGGGTCGCAACCGGCCCACGGCCTTTGTCAAGTTCCGCTTCAATTACAGTACCATATGCCGGACGTTCAGGGTTTGCTTTTAATTCTTCCATCTCGGAAACAAGTACGATCATTTCCAGGAGATCATCGATTCCTTCACCTTTAACGGCAGACATCTTCACGAAGATCGTCTCTCCACCGAAATCTTCGGCGATGAGTTCATATTCCATCAATTCCTGCATCACGCGCTCAGGATTAGCACCTTCTTTGTCCATCTTGTTCACAGCTACGATGATTGGTACTTCCGCCGCTTTCGCATGGCTGATTGCTTCTTTTGTTTGAGGCATAACTCCATCATCAGCTGCTACGACGAGAATCGCAATGTCAGTTACCTGTGCACCGCGGGAACGCATACTTGTAAACGCAGCGTGACCAGGGGTATCAAGGAACGTAATTTTCTTATCGTTTTCTTCAATTTGGTAAGCACCAATGTGCTGCGTGATTCCTCCGGCTTCGCCTTCGGTTACCTTCGTATTACGAATCTGATCCAGAAGCGTCGTTTTACCGTGGTCAACGTGACCCATGATCGTTACAACCGCCGGGCGCTCTTTCAAGTCTTCAGGTGCATCGTCAAACGTCATGTTCTCGATATCTGTTTCATCAACGATGATTTCTTCTTCCACTTCGACATCAAATTCTGTACAGATAAGCTCAATTGTATCCGCGTCCAATTCCTGGTTTTTCGTAGCCATGACGCCAAGGAACATAAGTTTTTTGATGATTTCAGAAGAATCTTTGTTCAGTTTATCAGCAAGTTCCCCTACAGTCAGGCTGCCTGCGAACGTAATCTTCTCAGGCATCTGTTTCTTAGGCTTCCTCTGCTGCTGTGGCGCCGGCTTTTGACCTTTGTTACGCTGGTTTTTGTTGTTATTATTCGGCTTCTTGCTGTTGTTCTTCGGAGCGTTTCCTTTAGAGCTGTTAGCTTTCTGCCCTTTGCCGAAAGCCTTATCCAGCTTTTCTGCAGCTCCATCTTCTAATGTGGACATATGGTTGTTCACTTCTATATTTAGATTCTGCAGTTTCTCAATTACCTGCTTGCTTGATAGTTCATTTTTCTTTGCATATTCGTATACGCGAATTTTACTCATAAATCTTTCACCCCCGAATGGATTCATCGAGCAGCGATTGCAATTTCTCAGCGAATCCTTTCTCTAGAACTGCGATCGCGACTCTCCCTGTCTTTCCGATGGCCTGGGACAATGTTTGGCGATCGTCCACGGTATAACAAGGTATTTCATAAAAGCTGCACTTGTCTGTGAGCTTCTTTTTCGTTTGCGGGCCGATGTCTTCTGCAATGAGAACCAGTTTCGCCCGTCTTTTCTGGATATCACGGACGATGGATTCCTCGCCAAGCGTACATTTACCGGCTCTCATGGCCATGCCGAGCAAGTTCAAATATGGCTTGTTCATGCTCGTTCTGCCTGCACTATATCTTTAAGTTGTTGATAAATGCCGGCATCGACATCTGCTTTCAGATGGCGGTTGAGCACCTGGCCCTTTTCCGCCTTTGCTATGACGTCGAGATCTTTCGTTAAATAGGCGCCTCGGCCGTTCTTCTTACCGGTATCATCAACAAAAATTTCTCCCTCTTTATTGCGGACAATCCGGATCAACTGTTGTTTCGGCACCATTTCCTGTGTCACGACGCACTTTCTCATGGGTTGTTTCTTGGAATGGGTCATCGTACCACCCCTCCTTATTCTTCAAACAAATCTTCGTCAAGGTCAGATGCGTCTTCACCTTCAGAGGAAGCTTTAGTCAGGATTCCCTGTTCAAGCGCTTCACTCTCACTCTTTATATCAATTTTCCATCCTGTCAACTTGGCTGCCAGGCGTGCGTTCTGCCCGCGCTTACCGATTGCCAGGGAAAGTTGATAATCCGGAACGATAACGGTCGTTGCTTTATCCTCTTCATTTACGAGGACTTCGATAACCTTAGATGGACTGAGAGCGTTGGATACGTATTCTACAGGATCTTCGGACCACTGCACGATGTCGATCTTTTCACCCTTCAGCTCATTGACGATTGCCTGTACACGCTGTCCACGCTGACCGACACAAGAACCGACCGGATCGATTTCCTGATCTTCTGCATAAACGGAGATCTTCGAGCGGTCACCTGCTTCACGCGCTACGGATTTAACTTCGACCGTACCATCATAGATCTCCGGCACTTCCATTTCGAACAGGCGCTTAAGCAGTCCTGGGTGTGTTCTTGACACATAAATATGAGGACCCTTGTTGCTGTTCTCTACTTTCGTGACGAACACCTTGAGGCGGTCATGCACTTCGTAAGTTTCGGTAGGCATCTGCTCTCCCTCAGGGAGACGGGCTTCGATCTTGCCTAAGTTGACATAAACAAAACGCGGGTCTTTACGCTGAATGATACCCGTCATGACGTCTTCTTCGCGATCGACGTACTCTCCGTAAATAATACCTCGTTCTGCTTCCCGTACGCGCTGTGTTACCACCTGCTTCGCAGCCTGTGCTGCGATTCGACCGAAATCCATGGGCGTTACTTCAAGCTCTATAACATCTTCCAGCTGATAGTTAGGATCGATGCCTTTTGCTTCTTCCAAGGAAATCTCCTGTTGTGGATCCATAACCTCTTCCACAATTTCTTTACGAGCAAGCACCTTCATGGCACTTTCCTGCTCATTAATATCCACACGTACGTTCGTTGCAGAATTGAAATTTTTCTTATATGCAGAGATCAAAGCTGCTTCCAAAGCTTCAAGCAACAGGTTTTTGTCGATGCCTTTTTCCTTCTCTAGATAATCCATGGCATCAAATAGTTCACTACTCAACGGTTTTCTCCCCCTTAATTAAACGTGACAGCCAGATTTGCTTTTGCAATTTTAGCAAATGGTACGTCCAACTGTTTCTTTCTCGTCTTGATGGTGATTTCGACGGAAGCGACCCCATCCTCAAAGGCTGTAAGTGTCCCTTCGAATTCTTTCTCTCCATCAATCGGTTCGTATAGTTTCATATAGACATATTCCCCGACGTACTTCTTAAAGTCGGCTTCCGTTTTCAACGGTCGCTCTGCACCTGGTGATGCGACTTCTAGAAAGTAAGGAATTTCAATTGGATCTTCTTCGTCCAATTTCTCACTCAGCTGTTCAGATACTTGTCCGCATTCTTCTATGTCGATGCCGCCTTCTTTATCAATGAAGACTCGCAGATACCAGTTCTGTCCTTCTTTCTTGTATTCCACGTCGACAAGCTCCAAATTCATTTCATCCAATATAGGCTGAACGAGACGTTCAGTGACGGATGTGACATGATTACTCATGTTCTTCCCTCCTTCAATTGCAATGCTTTGCTTCTATTAGTATTGCATGGATTTGCAGATTTCATAGCCGTTTATCTAAGTTGACTAAAAAGCATTACGCAGGTTCAGGCATATACGTAAAATGTCACGAGAAACCGCTATGACATAAATCATAGCGGTTCGTCTCGTGGGCATCCAAGCCCCTGATGCATCGAAGTTTAACCACAAGCAAGAGCCTGGAATATGACGAAAGAGTGGGTTTCCCCACTCTTCCGCCGTTCGTATCGCTCTTCTCACCATTAGAAATATATCATACATGCTTCATTTATGCAACACATGAAGAAAATGACACGGGCTCTCACAAAGCAGGAAGATTAGAATAGAGAAAGCTGGTTTTCTTCCGGCATCCCTTCCAAACAGCCAAAGTTATCCAAGTATTCGAGAACGGTCTTAGAAATACGGCTGCGTTCCCTTAAATCCTGTTTGGATAAGAATTCGCCTTCTTTCCTTGCATTTACAATATTGATCGCGGCATTCGTTCCAAGTCCGTCCACAGCGTTGAATGGCGGGATCAGATAATCTCCTTCTACTAGAAAGTCTGTAGCGCTCGATTGGTAAAGGTCCACATTCTTAAACCCATACCCACGTTCCGCCATCTCAAGGGAAAGCTCAAGAACAGTCAATAAGCTCTTCTCCTTCGGCGTTGCGTCAAGGCCTTTCCCTTGTATCTCCTGAATTCTCGAGCGGATAGCGTCCGCTCCTTTCATCATCGTTTCCAATTCGAAGTCGCTTGCCCTAACTGTAAAGTAAGCAGCATAGAAGTAAATGGGATAATGAACCTTGAAGTAAGCGATTCGGACCGCCATCAGGACATAAGCTGCTGCGTGGGCTTTAGGGAACATGTATTTGATCTTTTTACAGGAGTCGATATACCAGTCCGGCACCCCGTGCTTCTTCATCTCTTCGATCCACTCATCCTGAAGCCCCCGTCCTTTACGGACAAACTCCATGATTTTAAAAGCAAGAGATGGATCGAGACCCTTGTGCATCAAATAAACCATGATATCGTCCCGGCACCCGATAACTTCCGGCAATGTACAAATACCGTCATTAATCAACTGTTCCGCATTTCCAAGCCATACATCCGTCCCGTGGGACAGACCTGATATAATAACTAGCTCGGCAAACGTCTTCGGTTTCGTATCTTCAAGCATCTGCCGGACGAAGCGTGTACCAAATTCCGGTACTCCCAGCGTCCCTGTCTTACACATGATCTGTTCTGCTGTTACACCAAGTGCTTCCGGTCCGCTGAAAATCTTCATCACTTCCGGATCGTCGACAGGTATTTCCTTCTGATTGATTCCACTTAAGTCCTGAAGCATGCGGATAACCGTCGGATCATCGTGCCCGAGAATATCAAGCTTCAGCAAGTTGTCGTGGATGGAGTGGAAGTCAAAGTGGGTCGTTCTCCACTCGGATTTCGTATCATCCGCCGGATACTGGATCGGAGAGAAATCATAAATTTCCATATCATCCGGAACAACGATGATCCCGCCGGGGTGCTGTCCGCTTGTCCTTTTGACACCTGTACAACCCTGGACGAGCCTGTCTATCTCTGCATTTTTATATTGAAGCTGATGGTCTCCAGCATAGCCTTTCACGTACCCATAGGCCGTCTTCTCCGCAATCGTACCGATCGTACCCGCCCGGTACACACTATCCTCACCAAACAACTCTTTCGTGTAGTTGTGGGCATGGGGCTGATATTCCCCGGAGAAGTTCAAGTCAATATCCGGAACCTTGTCCCCTTTGAAACCAAGGAACGTTTCAAACGGGATGTCCTGACCGTCTTTTTTAAGGGATGTACCACATTCCGGGCACTCTTTCTCCGGAAGATCGAATCCACTCCCCACAGAACCATCTGTGAAGAATTCATTGTATTGACAGGATGGACAAACATAGTGAGGCGGGAGTGGGTTCACCTCTGTAATATCGGTCATCGTAGCAACAAAGGAAGAACCGACGGAACCACGAGATCCCACTAGATAACCGTCCTCAAGCGATTTCGTTACAAGTTTCTGGGAAATCAAATAAATGACCGCAAAACCGTTACCGATAATACTGTCGAGTTCTTTTTCCAGACGCTTAACAATCAGGTCCGGTATCTGTTCGCCGTATATGCTGCGGGCTTTGTTATAAGACATCTCCCTGATTTCCTGCTCCGCCCCTTCGATATTCGGGGTGTACAGGTCATCTTTTACGGGTTTCACATCTTCAATCAACCCGGATACTTTATGGGTGTTGTCGACGACCAGTTCCTTCGCTTTATCCTTACCTAGAAACGACAATTCTTCTATCATCTCGTTGGTTGTCTTGAAATGGACTTCAGGAAGAGTTTGGCGGTTCAAAGGATTTCCGTTCTGGGAGGAGACGAGAATCTGCCGGTACTGCTTTTCATGCGGCTCCAGGTAGTGGGTATTCCCTGTAGCGACGACCGTTTTTCCAAGTCTTTCTCCCATAGCGACGAGACGCTTAAGAATATCCAGCACCTGCGCTTCTGTCTGAACGAGATCTTTCTCAATCAGGTGATTGTAGTTTCCTGGAGGCTGGATTTCAATGTAGTCGTAGAATTCGGCAACCTTCTCTGCCTCTTCCTCCGACTTCTGCATGATCGTTTCAAACACCTCACCTTTATCACAGCCGGAGCCGATCAAAATCCCCTCTCTATATTTAGACAATAGAGAACGGGGGATGCGCGGTACACGGTAAAAATAGTTAACATGTGCTTCTGATACGAGCCTGTAAATATTCTTAAGACCAGTACTGTTTTGAGCTAGAAGCGTACAATGAAAAGGCCGGGAACGTTGATAAGCTTTCCCTTCCCCCATATAATCGTTTAAGTTCTTATGGTTGGTAATTCCTCTTTCAAACGCACGTTTTAACAATTTCCACAAAAGATAACCGGTCGCCTCGGCATCATAAATCGCACGGTGGTGCTGAGTAAGTTCAATATCAAATTTCTTACACAACGTATTTAAACGGTGGTTCTTAAGTTCTGGAACAAGAAAACGGGCAAGTTCAAGCGTATCGATAACCGGGTTCTTTGCTTTTCCATAATCAATACGCTTGAACCCTGCATTTAGGAATCCCATATCGAAACTTGCGTTGTGGGCGACGAGAATATCGTCTGCCATCCACTCATGGAAATCCTTCAGGACGTCCCCGATCTCCGGCGCATCCCTTACCATATCGTCCGTAATACCAGTTAAATCGATTGTCGTTTGAGACAGCGGGTGATGAGGGTTTGCAAAGGACTCAAAGCGATCGATGATCTCTCCGCCCTTCACTTTCACTCCTGCAAGCTCAATAATCTGATCATATACGGCAGACAGTCCGGTAGTCTCTACGTCAAAAACGACATAGACATCGTCTTCGAGCTCCCTGTCCTGGGCTTCATAAGCAATGGGCACCCCGTCATCAACGAGATTCGCCTCCACACCGTAAAGGATTTTTATGCCGTTCTTCTGGCCGGCTGCGTAGGCATCCGGGTAGGCTTGGACGACGGCGTGATCCGTAATGGCTACCGCCTCATGCCCCCAATCTGCCGCCTGTTTGACGAGACGGGACGGAGCAACAGGAGCGTCCATCGCACTCATCGTCGTGTGCGCATGCAATTCAATCCGTTTCTCCCCTTCTGGTGCTTCGTCTCTGCGGAGATTTGGTTTCACTTCATTGATGTCATTAGCCATCATCGTCAATTCATTCGTGAAATTATCGGTCTGGATACTTCCCCGGGCCTTTACCCACATGCCTTTTTCCACATGCTTGAACATTTCTGCATGATCATCGCCGCGGGAGAACATCTTAATGGAGAAGGAATCACTGTAGTCCGTAACTTTCAATAGAAGCAGGTGTCGACCTGAGCGAAGTTCCTTTACTTCTACATCAAACACGTACCCCTGTACAGCAAGCTTTCTCTCTTCTTCCAGAATGTCCGACATCATCACAATATCATCCTGAATCTTATACCCGATTTCAAGCGGCCCTTTCGGTTTTGTATCATCCTTCTCTTTTGCGCGTTCTTCCTGTTCTTTAACCGCTTGCTGCACAAGAATTTTGTCTTCTTTCTGCCGCTCTTCCTGGAACTTCTTGATTTGTTCCTTCTCCTCTTTCACACGTGTCGACAGCATATATGGCGGAAGCCCTGTGACGGAACAGAACTGCTTCAGCGGTTCTTCGAGATTCTTTTGGACCGCGTGGCTTTCTGCAAGATTCCTGCAAGTTAACATAATCTTATTTCCGTTAACCTCAGGCTGTTGTTCCATAAGTAAGTCTTTGTAACCAGGCGTCAAATTCTTCAGAGTACGGATGAACGCCTGCCAATATTCCAAAACGTCTGATGGTGTCAATTCTTTTTCTGTCGTTTCCATCGTCCAGGAAACCTCTGCAATGGCGCGGAACGCGCTCGTAAGTTTGGACGTAAACAATTCATAGACAGACGGCGGCAGCGGTTTAGGCAGTTGAAAATGAAAGTGCCATACTTTCCTTTCCCGATAAACGACCACTTTTTCGAGACGGCTGTCTTTGAAATGAGGCTCAATCAAATCATGAGGAAATTGGATCTGTTCCAGCAGATAGTGCATTTTCTCCTGATTGGATACGCTCATAAGGGTTCCTCCTCTTCCACAGAACACAGGTCATCATGGAAATACCCTTGCTAAAGTTTCTCGCAGCAAGGGTATGTGTTCTCCAATCGATTCTTATGCCTGATACCAGTTTTTCACATAGTCGATGATTTCATTTGTTTCCAAGTCCTTCTGTTCTCCGGTTGCACGCTCTTTCAGTTCAACCACTGCTTCAGGAGCACGCTTTCCTACCGTTATCCTGAGCGGGACACCGAACAGGTCACTGTCTGCGAACTTGACTCCGGCACGTTCTTTACGATCATCATATAGGACCTCGATGCCCGCTTCAAGCAGCATCCCGTAAATTTCTTCTGCCAAATCCTTCTGCTCCTGCTTCTTCGGATTCATGGATAAAAGATGAACTTTGTAAGGAGCGATATTGGCCGGCCAAGTGATGCCGCGCTCATCATGATATTGTTCCACAATGGCAGCTACTGTCCGGGAGACACCGATTCCGTATGATCCCATGATCATTGTTTTCGCTTTCCCCTGATCATTTAAGAATGTCGCGTTCATGCGTTCCGAGTAGAATTCGCCCAGCTTGAACACGTGACCAACCTCGATTCCCCGCGCGAACTTAATGGAACCCTCACCGTCCGGGGAAGGATCCCCTTCCTGAATGAAGCGAAGATCTGCATACTGCTTCACTTGGAAATCTACACCGGGCGTTGCGTTTGTGTAATGATACCCTTCCTCATTTGCCCCACAAGAAGCATTAACAAGTGCTTCCACGGCAAAGTCTGCTACAACATCCACGTCCTCCGGCACATTAACCGGTCCAAGAGAACCGAAACCCGTTCCAAGGAGCCGCTTTGTATCTTCTTCCGATGCTAGTTCTACGACACCGGCGTCATACAGATTTTTCAACTTCACATCGTTGACTTCGTGATCTCCGCGTGTAATAACCATCACAAACGCTTCGTCCACTTGGAAAAGGATCGCTTTCATACCCTTATCGAGATCATGACCAAGGAAGTCCGCGACTTCCTTCATCGTTTTCTTACCTGGTGTTTCGACTTTCTCCATTTCTTTGGAGGCTTCCTTGGACTTCTCGTATTTAGTCACGACCGGTGCCATTTCGATGTTCGCTGCATAACGGGACGTATCGGAATAAGCGATCACGTCTTCCCCTACTTCCGACAGCACCATGAATTCATGCGTGTCCTTCCCTCCCATTGCTCCAGAGTCAGCAATGACCGCTCGGAAGTTCAAGCCTAAACGGCTGAAAATATTAGAGTAAGCCTGAAACATTTTGTCATACGTTTCATCAAGGCTTTCGTACGATTCATTAAACGAGTAAGCATCCTTCATCAAGAATTCACGGCCGCGAAGCAGTCCGAATCGAGGACGTGCTTCATCACGGAATTTGTTTTGAATTTGGAAGACGGTCAGCGGCAGCTGCTTGTAACTTTTCACCTCATCACGGACAAGGCTTGTGATTACTTCCTCGTGTGTGGCACCCAGCGCAAATTCACGGCCGTTTCGGTCATGCATCCGCATCAGCTCAGACCCGAAGGTTGTCCAACGACCACTTTCTTTCCACAATTCAGACGGCTCAAGAGCGGGCATCGCCATTTCGTGAGCACCGATTTTCTCCATTTCTTCACGTACGATAGCTTCTACTTTATTCAATACACGTTTGCCGATTGGTAGGAAACTGTAAATTCCAGATGCAATCTGGCGTATGTAACCTGCCCGGACGAGCAGCTGGTGGCTCTTAATATCCGCATCAGCCGGGTTTTCTTTCAACGTTGGAATTAACATTTGACTTTGTCTCATAGTGACACCTCAGTTCTTGATTAATAAAAGAAGCTAGAAGCCTAGGAATCAACCTGTACCTGAAGGCTTCCAGCCATATTTTCTATAAAAATAACCGTTGAATGTCGTTCCAGGTGACGACAAGCATCAGCAGGAACAATAGTGCGAAACCGATGAAATGGACCATACCCTCTTTTTGAGGATCGATCGGCTTTCCTCGGATTCCTTCTAATCCAACGAACAACAGACGTCCGCCATCCAGTGCCGGAAGCGGCAGCAGATTGACAATCCCCAGATTGATACTAAGGATCGCCGTCCACATGACGAAATTCGTGAAACCTGTCTGGACGACCTGGTCGGTGGCATCATAAATGCCGACAGGTCCGGAGAGCATATCAAGCGAGAACTGGCCTGTTACAAGCTTTCCGAGATTCGTAAGGATAAGCGTGGACCACTCGTAGGTCTGCGTGAATCCGAACGTCAGCTTCTTAGCGAAAGAATCCTCAAATGCCCTTGAAACGCCGACTTGACCGATGGTAATATCCTGCGCCTCTACCGCAGCAGGAGTAACATTCACTTCCTGCGTTTGGTCATTTCTCTGAAGCGTAAGTGCAACTTCTTCATCCGGATGTTCGCGGATGATCGTCGTGAATTCTTCCCACGTGTCGACAGACTGTCCGTCGACAGCAGTCACTCGATCACCAGCCATTAACCCCGCCTGGTCTGCAGGCGAATTGTCCTGTATGGTACCAAGCTTCGCTTCATCAGACGGCACACCCTGAGCAAATCCAAGGATCAGGAACAGAATAATGGCTAGTACAAAGTTCATTAAAGGACCGGCGAATAGCTGCATCGCTCTCTGCGGCACTGTTTTGGATGCGAATTGACGATCGTATGGAGCAATCTGCGTTTCCTTCTCATCCATGACGAACATCGCCTTCGGATCGACTTCAAAGAAAAGTTTCTCGTCCTCATCGATTTCATACCCTTCAATCAGAAGGTTATGATCGAGATCTGCTTTTTCCACTTCGATGACTCTCGCGTGTGGATGCTTCGACTTGTTGTTAACGATGATCCGATTCACTTTTCCTTCCTGGTTGAATTCAAGACCGATATGGTGACCGGCTTTCAATTCAACAATTTCGGGATCCTCCCCTGCTACCCGAACGTACCCACCGACCGGCAGCAGCCGAATGGTGTATAGTGTTTCGTTTCGAGTGAAGGCGAAGATCTTGGGTCCGAAACCGATCGCAAATTCACGGGCGAGCATCCCTGCACGCTTAGCGAAAATAAGATGCCCCCACTCATGAACGAAAACCAAAAGCCCGAACATGAGTATAAATGCAATCACGGTAGTCAAATGAAGCACCTTCCTTCTTTTATGGCATTGTTATCGAGCAGACTCGTCCGCTTTACGGCTCCAATCTGCAGCAGCCAGGAAAGGCGAACACCTTTCCCATTAAAACCGTTATACAAGAAAAGAACGGACGCTCTTTCTCGTTTCCTCATCTATAGAAATTATGGTAGACAAGTCCGGGTTATGAATCCTTGTGTGGTTTTCCAATGCTTGTGCAATGTATTTCTCAATATCGAGGAAGGATATTTTGCCTTCCAGGAAAAGCTGCACCGCTTCTTCATTTGCTGCGTTAAGCACCGTCGGCATCGAACCACCCGAAGCTCCTGCTTCATACGCCATTTTCAAACAAGGAAAACGTGCAAAGTCCATTTTTTCAAAATGAAGCGCAGCTATCTCTTCAAGGTTTAACGGCTTCGTAATCGGAAGCTCTTTCCGTTCCGGATATGTCAATGCATACTGGATCGGCACTTTCATATCCGGTGTTCCGAGCTGGGCAATCACGCTTCGATCGGAGTATTCCACCATGGAATGGATGACGCTTTCTCTATGAAGAATAACATGAATCTGTTCATAAGGTACACCGAAAAGCCAGTGTGCTTCGATCACTTCAAGCCCCTTATTCATCATGGATGCAGAATCAATGGTGATTTTAGCTCCCATACTCCAATTCGGATGCTTGAGGGCGTCTTCCACTGTTACCCCTTTTAATTCTTCACGTGTCCGGTCCCGGAAGCTCCCACCGGAAGCGGTGATGATCAGTTTATTTATATCTTTTGGATTCTCCCCGTTCAGGGACTGGTATATGGCAGAATGCTCACTGTCTACCGGGAGAAGTTCAACGCCGTACTTCTCTGCTTCTGCCATTACTAAATGACCGGCTGTTACCAAAGTCTCTTTGTTGGCAATCGCAATTACTTTCTGAGCCTGAATGGCTTTCAACGTCGCCGGAAGTCCAACACTTCCCATGACGGCATTGACTACTACATCCACAGCATCGGCTACACCGGCTTCAATTAAACCCTTGGATCCAGAAAGGACAGAAATACCTTCTATTTCTTTCTCCAGCTTGTCTTTGGTCTCTTCATCCTGAACGACTATCATTTCAGGCTGGAATTCCTTGATGAGCGGCAAAGCTTTTTCAATATTCCTTCCGAACGCCATTGCGTACAGACGGAACTCGTCGGGATGCAGTCGGATGACATCGAGGGTTTGAATACCAATGGACCCTGTCGCCCCGAGCAGTGCTATTTGTTTCATCTCTCATACTCCCCCTTTAGACCGTAATGAAATTAATTAAATGGAGGATCGGCAGAATAAAGATTAAACTGTCGAATCGATCAAGCACGCCTCCATGTCCAGGGAGGATTTTCCCGGAATCTTTAACGGCATAATGTCTTTTAAATGCAGATTCGACCAGATCACCGATCTGTCCTGCAATAGAAACCAATATCGTGACAAGCAGGATGACGATCAAAGAATGATCAAGTGGATAGACCCACTGAAACAGGACGGCTACGATGCAGGCAAGTACGATTCCCCCGATCGATCCTTCAATGGTCTTCTTCGGACTGATCTGCGGCCAGAGCTTGTGCTTTCCAAATGAACGGCCGAACAGATAAGCACCTGTATCCGTCGCCCAAACAACAAACAAGGAGAAAAACACATATTCAAGTCCCGCCTGTTGTGTTTCGATCAAATAATTAAATCCCATTCCGATGTAAATGGCGGACAGCAGGAGAAATCCGGCATCATCGAAAGTGAAGCGGTTCTTGACGAGTACCGTGTAGCTCAACAACACTAAAACGGCCAGAAGAGTTATTTCGGACTTCGTAATTAAATCCTCATCCGCCACAATACCGTCAAACACTTCATAAGGAAACATAAGCGCCCACATAAGCAGGAGACCAAGTCCTGCAGCGACTGAATATCTAGCGATTTTTTTCATACGTATGAGTTCCAGCAAAGCGATACTCGCAATGATGTACACGAACGCCTGGAACGGCCATCCTCCGAGCATGATGATCGGAATAAAGATCAATGCGGCAACTACTGCTGTAATGGTTCTTTGCTTCATAAAGATTAATCACACCTTATACTCCGCCGTAACGACGTTTACGATTTTGAAAATCATAGAGAGCTTTCTCAAAATGGCTCTCATTGAAATCAGGCCAATATACTTCAGTAAACCAAAATTCTGCATAGGCGAGCTGCCAAAGCAGAAAATTACTAAGCCTCTGTTCCCCGCTTGTACGGATCAGGAGGTCCGGTTCAATCAAGTCGGAAGTATAAAGCTCCTTACTGAAAACCTCTTCATTAATATCTTCCGGGACCAGTTCACCTGACTGGACTTTGGAAGAAATCTGCCTGACTGCCTGCACCATTTCAAAGCGGCTGCCGTAGTTGAGTGCAAAGTTAAGAATAAGTCCATCGTTGTTCTTTGTTTTTTCCATCGCTTCTTTGACTGCCTTTCTCGTATGAGGTGGCAGGACATCAAAATCTCCGATGGTCTGGACCCGGACATTTCTCTCGATCAGTTCAGGCAAATATGTATTTAAGAAATCAACAGGAAGCTTCATCAGGAAATCGACCTCTTTTTTCGGGCGTTTCCAATTTTCAGTTGAAAATGCATACAGAGTGAGAACCTTCACGCCGATATCGGACGCATAACGCACGATCCGTTTCACTACTCCCATACCTTCCTTATGCCCGGCAATTCGCGGCATTCCACGGTTCTTCGCCCAACGGCCGTTTCCATCCATGATGATTGCCACGTGCTCCGGAATATGATCGTAATCGAGCCCGAGCGGCTGGGATTTCGGTTGTTTTTTTCTTTTGGCAAATGGAAACTTGATTGGCATGTTGAATCCTCCAGTCCGTTTCTTCCATCTTTCTATTATATACTATATTTCGACGATATGTCGTTCTATATGATGGAAACAAAATGAAAGCCGCGCTGCCAAACATCTACAGCGCGGCTTATACACCTCAAGGCATATGAGTTCAGGAAGAAGATCAAACTTCCATGATCTCTTCTTCTTTCGTTTTGGCCAACTCATCGATTTTGACGATGTGCTGATCCGTTACCTTTTGGACATCTTCCTGATAAGATCGAAGATCATCTTCTGTGAGTTCGCCGTCTTTTTCAAGTTTCTTCAGTTTGTCGTTGGAATCGCGGCGGATATTACGAATTTGTACTTTCGATTCTTCCGAGTACTTGCCTACTACTTTGGCAAGGTCCTTACGACGCTCTTCTGTCAGTGCAGGAATGTTAATTCTGACAACATTTCCGTCACTGGATGGAGACAACCCAAGGTCCGCTTTCTGGATTGCTTTCTCAATTTCAGCAATCGCAGTCTTATCATATGGTGTAATGACAAGCAGACGTGGCTCTGGTGCGGATACTTGTGCAAGCTGGTTCAACGGCGTCGCAGCTCCGTAGTAGTCCACATACACATTGTCAAGGATAGATGGATTGGCGCGTCCGGCACGAACTGTCGCCAACTGGCGAGAAAAAGCTTGTACCGCCTGCTCCATTTGTTGTTTTGTCTCATTAATCACGGCTTCAGACATGATTATTTCCCCCTCACGATCGTTCCAATATTTTCGCCCATTACGGCCTTTTTGATATTACCGTCTTCTGTAATAGAGAATACCAATAAATCGATATCGTTGTCCATACATAGGGAAGATGCAGTGGAATCCATGACTCCAAGCCCTTCGTTAAGGACGTCCATGTAAGAGAGCTGGTCGTACTTGACAGCATCTTCATTCAGTTTTGGATCATCTGTGTAAACACCGTCAACATTATTCTTCGCCATAAGAATGACGTCGGCTTCAATCTCAGCAGCTCTCAAGGCCGCTGTCGTATCCGTAGAGAAATACGGATTACCTGTACCCGCAGCGAAAATGACGACACGCTTTTTCTCCAGGTGGCGGATCGCTTTTCTGCGAATATATGGCTCGGCTACCTGTCTCATTTCAATAGATGTCTGAACACGGGTCGGAATACCGAGGTTTTCCAGGCTGTCCTGCAGTGCAAGAGAGTTCATAACCGTTGCGAGCATTCCCATATAGTCGGCATTCGCACGATCCATGCCCATTTCTGCACCGACTTTTCCGCGCCAGATGTTTCCGCCTCCGACGACGACAGCAACTTCTACTCCCAGTTCCGCTACTTCTTTCACTTGTCTAGAGACAGACTTGATGATGCTCGGCTCCAATCCGAATCCTGCCTTACCACTCAAAGCTTCTCCACTTAATTTTAATACGATACGACGATAACGAGCTGTAGTCATAGTAACCTCCCGTGAATTTTGCTATTCCTGTTTGCTTGCACATCTGCCACTATGTAGCATGTTTGAAAATAGGGAACACCGACAGTGTCCCCTACTCTTCACTATCCTTATTTTTTAACTTGGCTCATTACCTCATCAGCAAAGTTTTCTTCACGTTTCTCCATACCTTCTCCTACTTCGAAACGATCGAAACCAGTGATTTGTCCGCCTGTAGAAGCGACGAACTGTTTCACTTTCTGGTCAGGATCTTTAACAAAGCTTTGGTCGAGCAGGCAGATCTCTTCGAAGAACTTGTTGATGCGTCCTTCTACCATTTTCTCAACGATGTTGGCAGGTTTGCCTTCGTTAAGCGCCTGAGTCTTAAGAACTTCGCGCTCTTTGTCTGCTTCTTCGGCAGGGATTTCATCACGGGATACATAACGAGGACTTACAGCCGCTACGTGCATCGCAACGTCTTTAGCTGCCGCTTCGTCTGTAGAACCTTCAAGGACGGTAAGGACACCGATGTTCCCACCCATGTGAAGGTAAGCACCAAACGCATCGTTATCTGTTTTTTCTTTGATTACGAAACGGCGAAGGGAAAGCTTTTCACCGATTTTCGCTACGCGGTCTGTAATGTAGCTGCTAAGAACTTCTCCATCACCGTGAAGTTTCTGTTCAAGCGCTTCTTCTACAGTAGCCGGCTTTTGGTTAACCAGGTGTTGACCAAGTTCTTTCAAAAGCTCTTTGAACTGGTCGTTCTTTGTTACGAAGTCTGTTTCACAGTTCACTTCGAAAAGAACAGCCGTGTTCCCTTGGATTTCAATTGCAGCAGAACCTTCTGCAGCGATACGATCTGCTTTCTTAGCAGCTTTGGAGATACCTTTCTCACGAAGCCACTCGATCGCTTTGTCCATGTCACCATCAGTTTCTGTCAGCGCTTTTTTACAGTCCATCATACCTGCGCCAGTTTTTTCACGAAGTTCTTTTACCATTTTTGCATTTACAGCCATTGTTAAAGCCTCCTTGTTAATATACAAATCGAAGCCGCTTCTCTGTCCTGGTCAAGGATGAGAGGCGGAATATTAAAGAAAGTCTCTTTAAAAAAGGTGATAAAGGTACGTCCCCTTATCACCTTTTTGACCCTTTTTTACTCTTGAGCAGCTTCTACTGCAGCTTCTGTTTCTTCCGTTGTTTCTGTTTCTTCCCCTTGTTTCGCTTCAAGAACAGCGTCTGCCATCTTGGAAGTCAACAATTTAACGGCACGGATTGCGTCATCGTTTGCTGGGATGACATAATCGATTTCGTCTGGGTCACAGTTAGTATCAACGATACCTACAACCGGGATATTCAATTTATGAGCTTCAGCGATTGCGATGCGCTCTTTACGAGGGTCAATGACAAACATTGCATCCGGAAGGCTCTTCATTTCTTTAATTCCGCCTAGGAATTTAACAAGACGATCTTTCTCTTTAAGCATGTCGACAACTTCTTTTTTAGGAAGTACGTCGAACGTACCGTCTTCTTCCATACGCTCAATATCTTTCAAACGATAGATACGTTTGCGGATTGTTTCGAAGTTAGTAAGCGTTCCACCCAACCAACGTTGGTTGATGTAGTACATGCCACAACGAGTAGCTTCGTCGCGGACAGTGTCCTGCGCTTGTTTTTTCGTACCTACGAAAAGAATGTTACCGCCGTCAGCAGCGACCTCTTTCACGTAGTTGAATGCCTCGTCTACCTTCTTCACAGTTTTCTGAAGGTCGATGATGTAAATCCCGTTACGCTCCGTGAAGATGTATTTCTTCATTTTCGGGTTCCAGCGACGGGTTTGGTGTCCGAAGTGAACACCAGCTTCTAGCAGCTGTTTCATAGAAATTACTGACATGTTAGTTCCTCCTGTTAGGTTTTTTTAGTATCCTCCGCCTCTATCATTTCCTCTAGTGAACTCTTCTTGTGAAGAGCAACCTCACCGGAGAATCCAAAGGCGTGTGTATTGACACCGTCAGTAAATATACCACAAGAGCGGAGGACGTTCAAGTTTTTTCGCTAGTTTTTTGGCTCCATTTGTACAACAGCTCCACTTCGGTCTTTCCTCTATCTAATTTCCGGGCTGTTTCTTCAATGGTAAGGCCGCTCTGCATCATGTCGATCACCTGCGACTGCAGGGAACGCTCATAAATAACTTCTGTTCCTTCTACAGGGACGGGGGGAGTATAAACCGGAGCACTCTCCCGAATAGATGCTTTCGCTTGGTGCTCATCGGTGTATGTGACCGGCTTTTGTTCCGGAGTATTTGCCACCCATGCCATCAAACGCTCATTCTCATCTTTCAGCTCTGCTAAATAGGAAGTAAACAGGTCGTCTATTTCAGAAGCGGTCTCTTGCTTCTGCTCTTCCAGTTCCCCTGCCTGTTTGACTCGCTTCATCAGTATAAAAATAGCATAAAGCAGCACCCCGTCGATCAGGAAGCTTATGGATAATAGAAATCCTGTCATCTAATCACCTGTCAATTCTGTTGATATTCCGTCATGCTTCTATCATCTCCCGTAGGGAATGACGCAGTTTATATATTGCTTTCGCATGAATTTGCGAGATTCTGGACGTGGTCAGCTCCAACACATGACCAATTTCCGTCAACGTCAGTTCTTCATGGTAAAACAAACTGATTACCAGCTGCTCCTTTTCATTCAACTGCCGTATTTCTTTTGCAAGCTCCTGGAAGTTTTCTTTTCGTACAATGGAGTCCTGTGGTGTCCGGGTCTGTTCATCAGGGATGGAGTAGCCGATTCCTTCTTTATGATCTTCCCTGCCGTCTTTCGGTTTTTCTTCCATAGACAGGACGTTCGCATAAAGAGAGTCTTTCACGATCTCTTCCACTTCTGCCTGCGTGACCTCAAGCTCTGCAGCCACCTCCCATGAGGTAGGAGGACGCTGCAGTTTCTGCTCCAGCCTTTCTGTCGTCTGTTCCACCTTCTTAGCTTTGTCCCGGACAGATCTTGGGAGCCAGTCCTCTTTTCTGAGACCGTCCATAATGGAGCCCCTGATTCTGAAAGATGCATAGGTATCGAATTTCAAATCTCTTGTCGGATCGAACTTCTTCAACGCATCGTAGAGACCGAACATGCCCAGGCTGCGGACATCATCTTTGCTCACGCTTTTTGGAAGGTGGGCAGATATCCTTTGTACGTGGTAATTTACAAGATAATCATATCGCTCGACTAAGTGGTTGACAGCATCTACGTCCTGCTTCTTCGTCCAAAGTTCCCACCACTGTTGTTCCTGAGGAGATAAACAGCTGGCCATTTTCATCCTCCCCGCTTGTTTATTGGATCGTTGTCCCATTATATAATCCGTTCCCCCGCCCCGACCGTTCGTATCTTAAGGGCATTGGTGAAAGGATCGAATTCAATTGTTCTTCCTTTTGATCCCCCAACGTCTGCTGCGACAATCGGAATATGAACCTTTGCGAGACACTGACGTACCGCTTTGACGTTCCTCGGCCCAATCCGCATCGTGTCATTTGCCTCCCCGAACTGAAACATTTGTGACCCACCGGCAATTTTCGCTTTAACCTTATGTAGGGGAACACGCTGCTCTTTTATTAGTCGGCAGAGATCTTCTACAGCTGTATCTGCATACTTGGCCCGGTTCCGCGCATTCCTTGAAACCGTCGAATCCGGCAGCATGATATGACCCATGGCCGCGAACTTTGACCTCTCTTCGTAAAGGACGATTCCGACACAAGAACCAAGTCCCGACGTACGAATCGTGTCCGGAGCTTTCACACCAGCCATCTCCCCTATCCCTACACGTATGAGCATCCCTATCTCACCCATCCGCTTGAATTCCCAACGACTTAAAAATACGGTCATAGGATACAGGATCCGGAAAGAAGAAAATGTGCCCTTTCATCGATTCCGCTTTCTCGCGGTCCACCAGAACCGTCTCTATAACCAGAGCAGTGTCCCTGTCAACGGCAATTCGAACCAGCCCTTCACTGAGGACGGCACCTGCCATATCCTTGGATAAAGAAGGAATGGACGGGTACATCGTGAGTGCTGTCATTTGGTTCAATGCTGCTAAATACGAGCCGGACAAAATGTTCCCAAGTTCTTTGACGGCAGATACAGCCAGCGTCGGATCGTTCCTATATGACTGCCCGGCCGCAAAAGTCAAGTGGTCTGCGAACATGGCGGCTTGTTTAGGAGAGAAAAGAAAGAACATATATCCAGAGGCGTCGCCGTGGATTTGCAGGCAGACTCCTACCACTTCTTCTTCGCTCCCTCCAGCAAGTTTCAGCACCTCATCGAAACCAGCAGCATGGACATCGGGAACATGCATGTCAAAGCCTCTGCCCAGAAGACGGGAAAGGGCCGTCGCAGCATGTCCGGCGCCGATCGTCCCTATCTCCCTCCACACGTCTATGTGTGCCTTAGTATAGCTGAAGCTATCCTCCATTAATTTCCAGCCTTTTGTAAGCTCTTCGCTTCTTCTTCTGAGAGGATTTTCTCCAAATTCAACAAAATGAGAAGCCTGTGTTCCTGTTTAGCAACACCCTGTATATATTCCGCCTCTACGGTACCGACAATCTCAGGCGGTGGTTCGACTTCCGTTTCGTCCAGGTCAAGCACATCATTCGCTGCATCCACAATCAACCCGACATTCAGCTCTCCCACCGTTACCGTGATAATCCTCGTTCTCTCATCAGCTTCTTTGAACGGCAGGCCGAATCGTTCTCTAAGGTCAATGACAGGAGTGACTACTCCTCTCAGATTTAAGACACCTTTAACAAATGCACTTGTCCCCGGAACACGGGTGATCGGCATCATTCTTTCTATAGAACCTACTTGATCAACCGGGACCGTATATTCTTCATTATTGATTTGAAAGACGATGACTTTCCTAATGGATCGGCTTTGTTCCGTCATTTCTATCCCTCCTATTTAATTAGTGCATTGCTGTCCAGAATGAGCGCTACCTGTCCATCCCCAAGTATTGTAGCCCCCGAGATGGCGAATACACCGGAGAGGTACTCTCCGAGTGATTTCAGCACGACTTCCTGCTGTCCAATGAACGTATTGACAACGAGAGCTGCCATTTTTTCTCCTTTTCGAACGATAACAACGGAATAATGCTCCTTTTCTTCCAGCGATTCCGGTACATGAAGGATGTCTTTTAAGAAAACAAGTGGAACGACCCGCCCGCGGAAGTCGATGACCTTCTTATTGTGAGCATGGAGGATGTCTTCCTTCTTGACAATCGCGGTTTCTATTATAGAAGAAAGCGGAATTGCGTACTTCTCTTCCTGGACTTCCACAAGCATGACGGAAATAATGGAAAGTGTCAGAGGAAGCTGAATAGAGAATCTGCTCCCTTCTCCGGAGACACTCTCAATCGTGATGGCTCCCCCCAGAGATTCAATCGTATTCTTTACGACATCAAGGCCGACTCCTCTGCCGGAAACATCAGAAATAGTATCAGCAGTGGAGAAGCCGCTTGCCATGATCAACTCGAACACTTCCGAATCCGTCATGGTTTCCGCTTGTTCCCGTGTGATTATCCGGTTACCAACAGCTTTTTCAATTACCTTATCCCTATTTATTCCGGCACCGTCATCCGTAATTTCGATGAACACATGGTTTCCGCTGTGGTAAGCCTTGAGCTCCAAACTTCCTGCCGGGGGCTTCCCTTGCGCTGTGCGGATTTCCGGACTTTCAATCCCATGATCAAGCGCATTACGAATAAGGTGGACAAGCGGATCACCGATTTCGTCAATGACGGTTCGATCCAGCTCCGTTTCTGCTCCAAGTATGGAGAGATGGATCTCTTTATGGAGATCCCTTGAAAGTTGACGAACCATTCTTGGAAAGCGATTAAACACCTGTTCAACAGGCACCATACGCATATTTAAAATGATGCTCTGCAGATCACCGGAGATCCGGACCATCCGCTCTACCGTTTCCTGAAGCTCGTCATGCTTCATTTCATTAGAAATTTGTTCCAGCCGCCCACGATCGATGACAAGTTCTTCAAACAAATTCATTAATGCATCCAATCGGTCGATATTGATTCGTATCGTTTTATTTCCAATCTGCTTCTTCTCTGATTCTAACTCTTCCTTCGTCTCTTCTTTTCGTACTTCTTTTATCTCCTGCGCCTTTTTTTGTTCAGGAAGCTCATAAGGAGAAACGTCCACTTGCTCCACTTCCGAAACCTGAAGAATTTTCTCCTTTACTTCCTCCGCCGGTTCTGTTGTCGTCAGCAAGACGGTGAACTGTTCTTCGAAGGCTTCATTCTCCAAATCTTCTGCAGAAGGATTCGTTTGCAGCACTTCCCCTATTTGTTCGAGAACTTCAAATATCATGAACACGCGGACCGACTTGAGCAGGCAGTCCTCCCTTAAACGAACCCGAACCTCATAATTAATATGTCCCTGCTCCTCCGCTTGGCGAAGGACGGCGGAGGTATATTCATCAACCTTTGGAAGACCCTGCTCGGGCAGGGGATCGGCTGTTGTCGCAGCCGCTTCATCCAACTGACCAGCCGCAGTGCCTTCCTCTATGGATTGAAGCATGCGAACGACTTTCTGCACATCCCTCTCTCCATTTCCTCCATTGGCTATATCCACGACCATCGCTTCTAAATCATCAACGGAATCGAAGACGACATCAAGGACCGGACCATCAACGATAATGTTCCCGTTGCGAACGGCGTCCAGGACGTTTTCCATTTTATGTGTCAGATCAGAGAGATCCTGATACCCCATCGTGGCAGACATTCCTTTCAACGTATGAGCGGAACGGAAAATTTCATTAACAATGCTTAAATCCTCGGGATTCTTTTCTAGTACGAGCAGGTGGTCATTAATCGCTTGCAAATGCTCTCTGCTTTCATCGAGAAATACTTCTAAATACTGATTCATTTCCATTGCGTTTACTCCCTTCCGTTTTGGAGTGACAGGATTAAAGCCTTACTGATATCCTCTAAATCGGCTACTTCATCCGACAACCCCGACTTCACTGCTGCTTTAGGCATCCCGTATACGACACACGTCCCTTCGGACTGTGTGATGCTGTAGGTGTGCCGGATTTTCTGTTTCAATTTATGCAAACCTTCCGAACCGTCTGCTCCCATCCCCGTCATGACGACTACGGATGGAGTAACACCCGCCAAGTCTGACAAGGAAGAAAACAGCCGGTTGACCGAAGGGCGATGCCCGGACAGAGCAGGCGTCTGGTCCAGCACCGTGTACCATTCACCGCCCCGTTCACGGACGGTCAAATGAAAATCTCCAGGAGCGATATACGCCGTCCCCCGTTCCAAACGTTCGCCGTCTTCCGCTTCTTTGATCGTTATCTCTGCCAGTCTGTTGAGACGCTCAGAGAGAGATTTCGTAAATCCTTTCGGCATATGTTGGACGATTAAGACGGGAACAGGAAGCTCCCGTGGCAACGAGGTAAGAACCTCTTGCAGGGCTCTGGGGCCGCCGGTCGATGTTCCGATGGCAATTAAGTTCCTTCTGTTTTCCGCCCTTAACCGTGGGTGGGTCCTTTGCTTTTCCTGCTTAGTGGAAGTTGGAAGAGCAGTAACATTGGCTCCTCCCGCAGCTATCACTTTCCTTATCACCTGGTACTGGACCGTTTCCATATCAAGGGAAATGGATCCGGACGGCTTTTGAATGACATCCACCGCACCTAAGCTCAGGGCTTTAATGGTGCTGTCTGCGCCTTCCTTGGTTAGACTTGACACCATAACGACAGGCGTCGGACGCTTCTGCATAATGATTTTAAGGGTGGTCAAGCCGTCCATCACCGGCATTTCTACATCCAATGTAATCACGTCCGGTTCAAGGGCCTCCATTTTCTCAAGCCCATCCCGACCGTTTCTTGCAGCAGCCACCACTTCTATTCTGGCATCCCTTTCCAAAATATCCGTTAAGATCCGGCGCATGAAAGCCGAATCGTCTATGATAAGAACCCGAATCTTGTTCATCGCTTCCCCCTTGCAAACATCAGATTCTTCAGCTTATAAAGAAATTTACCGGTCCGCTCCGGCTGCTTTTCGTTTAAATAATTTCCGACGATATGCTTCATCATCGTTCCTGCCTTGCTCCCTTGAGAATCAAGCACAAAGGGCCTTTGTCGCCTTACCGCTCTAAGAACGGCGCTGTCATCAGGAAGGAGGCCTGTTTCGTTCAACTCCTTTTTAAGAAAGCGCATAGCTACTGTTTTGAGCTTGTCCATGGTTTCACGCCCTTCACGGGCATCCAGAACCCTGTTTACTAAAACGGAAATTGGCAGATCCGGCGCCCTTTGGACTACATGCTTGATCATGGCATATCCATCCGTCATTGCCGTCGGCTCAGGCGTCGTAACCAGCACCGCTTCATCGGCCGAGCGTATGAAAGCAAGGCTTTCTTCAGTAGCTCCCGCCCCCATATCAAGAATAATATACTCATAGACTTCCAATAGCTGCCGGAACTGATCTTGAAAGAAACCAAAGTCCCCCTCATCCATATGAAAAATGTCCGACAACCCTGATCCACCGGAAATATAGCCAAGCCCGGCAGGACCTTCCTCTATGATGTCTCTGACGGATAATCCCCTGCGGAATAAGTCAGGAAAAGAATAAGCCGGAGTCACTCCTAATAAAATATCAACGTTTCCCATTCCGATATCCAGATCGATCAGCAGCACCCGTCTTCCTTTTTTCTGAAGTGTCAATGCGAAGTTAACAGATATGTTGGTTTTTCCTACTCCGCCTTTTCCACTTATGACTGCAATCGTCCTCGCCGTAGGAACGGTATCGTTTTCCATCCTCTGACGGAGCTGCTGTGCCTGGTCATTCATGAGCGAATCCCTCCATCAGCAACCTGGCAAGGTACATAGGCGATGCTTCTTTTCTATCATCAGGCACATCCTGACCATTGGTGAAGTACGCAATTCCCTTTCCTGTGGATGAAGCCATATTGACAGCACTTCCGATATGGACTGTTTCATCCATCTTCGTAAATATCAACTGATCGACAGGAAGATCTTTGAATTCTTTGTAAACCGCCTTCATGTCAACTAGCTTGCTCGTAAGACTCAACACGAGAAAATTCTCCGAATCGTTGTCGAAATCAATTAAATCTTTCAATTCCTCTACATAAGCAGCATCACGGAAATTCCGCCCTGCGGTATCTACGAAGACAAGATCATAATCTGCGAACTTTTCTCTTGCTGCCTTGAAATCATCCGCATTATAGGCTACTTCCAGAGGAACATTGAGAATGGTGGCATACGTCTTAAGCTGGTCTACAGCAGCGATTCGGTAGGTGTCCGTCGTAATGAATCCAACCTTCTGCTGCCGGTGAAGTATAGCGTCGGCTGCCAGTTTTGCAAGGGTGGTCGTCTTCCCGACTCCCGTGGGACCGACCAGATGTACAAAAGGTTTAGAAAACGTCGACTTTCCGAAACTCAACCCCTTCAAATGGTCGTATATTTCATTTGTCAGTCGTTGCTTTAACACCTCCGTATCTTCTGTCTGCTCGTATTTTTCCAGCAGTGCATCAACGAAGTAGCCGGCAAGATCTGTCTCCACTTCTTTAGAAATTAAATATTCATAGGCGTGTTGATAGAGAGGTGGATAGTGTGAATCCTTCTTTAACAGCAGTTCTTTCATCTGCCGGATTTCTTTCACGATTGCCTCTTCATCCTTGGATGGCGGCATGTTTACCTCTAGTTCACTGCCCTGTTTTTTTTGGTCTTCCGGATCGATTGCCGCAATAACCTCCGTCTGCTCACGCTTGAAAAAACCGAGGAATCCGCCAGTCTTTATGTTTTTAGAATTCAAAATGACGGCATCCGCTCCAAGCTCCTTTCGCACCTTCTTCATCGCTTCTGGCATCGTTGGCGCCTGGATTTTTCTTATTTTCATGCCACATTCACCACCCCTATGCTTTGTACCTCGGCACTTGGTTCCAGCTCGTTATAAGAGAGGACGACTACTTGTGGAAGGAAGCGATCCAAAAGCTGCTTCACATACATCCGAACAGCAGGAGAACAAAGAATAATGGCCGTTTCTTCCTGTAAGGACATCTGCTCCACCTGTTCTGCTATGGATTGAATGATTGCTTGCTGGCTGTCTGGATCAAGGGCAAGATAGCTGCCATGCTCCGTTTGTTGGATGCTTTCTGCTATCATTTTCTCCACTTTACCGGAAACGGTGATCACCTTTACCTGGTTATCCGCCGACCGGTACTGGCCGGTAATCTGAGCGGAGAGCGCCTGTCTTGCATACTCGGCCAGGAGATCCGTATCACTCGTCATTTTGCCGAAATCAGCAAGGGTTTCAAAAATAATCGGCAGATTCTTGACAGAGACGTTTTCACGGAGCAGCTTGGATAAGACCTTCTGTATATCCCCGACGCTCAAAGGTTCAGGAGTCACTTCATTGACAAGGATTGGATAGGAATCTTTCAGGTGATCGATGAGCTGCTGCGTTTCCTGACGACCGAGAAGGTTATGGGCCTGTTGTTTAATGACCTCTGTAATATGAGTGGAGACGACGGAAGGAGGGTCGACGACCGTGTACCCAGACAACTCCGCCTCATCCTTTTGTTCTTCCGTTATCCATTTAGCAGGAAGACCGAATGCCGGCTCGTTTGTATCAATGCCTTCTATTCCGTCATCCCCTTCCGGACTCATAGCAAGAAAGTGATCGAGCAGCAGTTCCCCTTCGGCTACTTGATTCCCTTTAATCTTCAGCCGGTATTCATTCGGGCCCAGCTGAATATTATCCCTGATCCGAACCACCGGGATCACAATACCAAGTTCGATCGCCAGCTGCCGGCGGATCATAACAATCCGGTCGAGCAGGTCTCCCCCCTGGCTTGTATCCGCAATGGGAATAAGCGCATATCCAAATTCGAATTCTATCGGATCCATACTGATTAACTGGACGACATTTTCAGGCGACTTCATTTGATTGCCGTCTGCCTCATCCAATTCTTCCGGTTCTTCAATTAAAGGAGCTTTGTCTTCTCTCGACAGCCAAAAAGCCCCGAAGGCGAGAACGGAAGAAATCAAGGTCGTAAGAAAGAAGTTAATCGGGGTGAGGCCGAGCAGAAATATAGTGATGGCCGCAATATAGAGCAGCTTCGGATAGCGAAGCAGCTGGCTCGTTACATCCGTGCTCAAATTGCCTTTAGACGCAACCCTCGTAACTACAATCCCGGTAGCTGTGGAGATAAGCAAAGCAGGAATCTGACTGACAAGCCCGTCTCCCACCGTCAGACGCATATACGTATCAATCGCTTCATTAAATGACATGCCCATCTGGACCATCCCGATGATCAGTCCAAAGATGATATTAATCAGAACGATAATGATTCCGGCAATAGCGTCTCCTTTGACAAATTTACTCGCACCGTCCATCGCTCCGTAAAAATCCGCTTCCTGTTCAATCTTTTCACGGCGGTCTTTCGCCTGATGTTCGTTGATCATACCGGCATTTAAATCAGCATCAATGCTCATTTGTTTTCCCGGCATGGCATCCAATGTGAACCGGGCAGCCACTTCGGACACCCGTTCTGCCCCTTTTGTGATGACAAGGAACTGGATGATAATCAGGATGATGAAGACGACGAATCCGACAAGCGGGTTTCCACCGATTACAAACGTCCCGAAGGTCGCCACGACACCGCCTGCATCCGCCTCTGACAAAATGGAACGGGTAGTGGAAACGTTCAACCCCAAGCGGAACAATGTTAGTAAGAGTAACAAAGTGGGGAACACGGCGAACTGTAATGCCTCTTCCATGTTCATAGATACAAGGATGACGATGAGAGCTAACGTGATATTGATAAGAATGAAGAAACTGAGAAGCCACCCCGGAAGTGGTATGACGAGCATGATAATAATTAAAATCACACCGATGAGTACAGATAAATCTCTTGCTGACATGTGGGGCACTCCTTTCTGTTACATTTTTTTCTCCAATTGATAAACGTAAGCCAACACTTCCGCAACGGCCTTGTAAAATTGTTCATCAATGGGTTGATCGAGTTCTGCATGCTGATAGAGAGAACGTGCCAGCGGACGGTTCTCCACGGCAGGTACCCCGTTCGCTTTTGCCACTTCCTTGATCTTCATAGCAAGGACATCCACCCCTTTGGCTATGACGATTGGTGCGGAGGACTGTGCTTCGTCATATTTAATGGCGATGGCATAGTGCGTGGGGTTGGTAATAATGACATCCGCCTTTGGCACTTCACTCATCATCCTGCTTGCAGCCATCTGACGCTGTTTCTCCTTGATTTTCGCCTTGATCTGCGGATCTCCCTCGATGTTCTTATGCTCATCCTTGACGTCTTTCTTCGACATCCGGATGTTCTTTTCGTGATCATACCGCTGATAGGTATAATCAAGAACAGACAATAGGAGCAGCGCCAGGGCGGAAACAAGACCCATGATGACAGTGGTAGTTCCGAAGAATGCCAGCGCCGCGTCCACATTCTTTTGAGACATCAGCATCATTTCATCTTTGTAATACCAAATGACAGAGAACGAAATGATGCCGATGACGCTGATTTTCAATAGTGATTTCAGCAGTTCCACAAGTGCTCTGGCTGAAAAAATCCGTTTTGCACCTTTAATCGGATCGAGGCGTTTCAAGTCCATCTTCAACGGCTCACTCGTAAACATCACTCCTACCTGCAGAAGATTGGATGCTAACCCTGCAAGGATGGCAATTCCCATAACCGGAGCGACCACCTTCGCTGCCTCTGTCGTCATTTCCAGGAAGACAGAAGCCGTCCTTTCTTCGGTCAGATCCATATAGAGATAATCGGTGAAAGCATGTTCATACATGCCGGTCATCGTCTCCTTCATGAATCCTCCAGTTAAATACAGAACACCGAAGACCAAAAGCAGCAGAAAACCCGTATTGACATCCTGACTCTTCGGGACCTGGCCTTTTTTCCTCGTGTCCTGACGTTTCTTCGGCGTTGCTTTTTCTGTTTTTTCATCAGCAGCAAAATATTGAAGATCCAATTGCAAATAAACCATCGATCAGCCTCCGAACAGTACCATCAAGCCGCGCATGGTATCAAGCATCGTTTCAAATAATTTATGGATTAAGAAAATATAAAACGGCATGGCTATGACCAGCACGGCAAGACCTGCAAAGATCTTCAGCGGAAGCCCGACCACGAAAACGTTTAGCTGCGGGACCGTCCTTGCAATAATGCCGAGCGCAATATCGACGAAAAACAGACACCCGACGATCGGCACAGCAAGAAGAAATGCCGTGATGAACATATGATTAAAAGCGTTGAGGACATATTCGATCCATCCGTCTTCCCTTAAAGGCAAAAGCTGGTCAAGCCCGATCCACTCATAGCTGTAGAACACTCCGTCGATCATTAAATGGTGACCATCGACAGCCAGAATGAGGATGAGCGTAACGATATACATATACTGACCGACAAGAGGGCTTTGGGCTCCTGTCTGCGGATCGATGACGTTGGCAATAGCGAAACCCATTTGGAAGTCGATGAATCCACCGGCGATTTGTATAGCTGCCAACACGATATAGGCGATTAATCCGACAGCAATCCCCACCGCTGCTTCCTTCAATAGAAGGAGTATGTATTCTGCATCAAGAGAGACTGCCGGAAGCGGTATCGTAAAATAAAGAATGGCTGCAAGGAAAACACTGAAGCCAAGCTTGTGCTGTGTTGGTACCGTACGGTAGGAAAACAGCGGCAGGGTGGCAAAAAAAGCCGTGATCCGAACCAATATCAGTAGAAACGCCGGTACGTTCATAAGAGCAATAGATTCAAGCATCCGTTAACCGACCAGCACATTAAGGTTGTTGAATATATTTGCTGTGAACTCCACCATGTTCGTCAACATCCAGGGACCGAAAACAATCAATCCGATTAATACAGCAACAATTTTCGGTATGAAGGCAAGCGTCTGTTCCTGGATCTGGGTCGTCGCTTGGAAGATGCTTACTACCAATCCAATAGCAAGAGCCAGTATGAGTACCGGTCCGGAAATGAGCAGTACCGTATAAATGCCTTCTTTCGCAAATGAGATAACCATATTAGTATCCATCCTGTACCTCCTGTCCTAAAACCCTTCTAGTAATGATTTCGTTATCAGATACCATCCGTCTACAAGGACGAACAGCAAGATTTTAAATGGAAGGGAAATCATAACCGGCGGCAGCATCATCATACCCATCGACATAAGCACGCTCGCCACGGCCATGTCGATGACTAGGAAAGGTACGAATATCATAAAGCCCATTTGAAAGGCTGTTTTTAATTCACTGATGGCAAAGGCAGGAACGAGCGTCGTTAATGGGACATCCTGAATCGTCTCCGGTGCCTCCATGCCGGAATAGTTCATGAATAGCGCAAGGTCCTTCTGCCTCGTATGTTTTCCCATAAATTCCTTCATCGGCACGCTGGCCTCTTCATAAGCCTCATCAAGCGTAATTTCCTCATTAAACAACGGCGTCAACGCCTGTTCATTCACTTCCTGGAAAGTAGGAGCCATAATGAAAAACGTTAGAAATAATGCAATACCGACAAGAACCTGGTTCGGCGGCATCTGTTGGGTGGCAAGGGATGTCCGAACAAAGGACAATACGATCAGAATTCTTGTAAAACTGGTCATCAGGATCAAGATTCCCGGCGCAAGTGACAAAACGGTCAGCAAGAGCAGAAGTTTTACAGAAGTAGCGACACTGCCGGGGTCAGAGCTTGAAAAAATGTCTACAAATTCATTCATCCCCGCCGCCCCCTTCTTTCCTGTCCAGCAGCCGTTTCCTTTTCTCTTTCATTTCCTTTAACTGGGTCTCAAATAACTGCTTGAAATCACTTGATTTATTTTCCGACCTTCCTTGATGGAGGTTTTTCTTAATGACCTCCGTGAAGCCGGATGACATATCTTGTTTCTTCAATGCGTCTATCGTTTCTTCATCTGTAATTTCCGTAATTGCCTGCACGGAATCACCTACGCCTAAAATGAAGACGCGCCCGCCGATTCTAACTGCCTGAACGGACTTGTTCGGGCCGAGGTTCAATCCACCGAGGTTCTCCATCGTGCGATTCTGCTGGAAGAGCCTGTTCTTTTTATTAAAAAACTTCAGTAATGCATAGATGAGAGCGACAACGAAGGCCAAGGCTAGGATAAGCTTGATGACGTTCCACACCAGCGACCCTCCCGACGGCGCCTCTGTTTCCGAACCGTTAACGGTTTGATTCTCCCCTCCGTCGTCATCCGGACATCCGGAAAGATCCGGATTATCCATGCATTCGACGACGGATGGCTGAGCGAGGGCCGTCCAAGGATGGCTACCCAAGAGGCTCCCGAACATGACTAGGATGACGATGACTCTGGCTGCAATGCGCATGTGCATTCCTTCTTCAACTTAACGCTTTTTGAATCGCTTCGATGACACGATCCGCCTGGAACGGTTTTACTATAAAATCTTTGGCACCGGCCTGGATGGCATCCACAACCATTGCCTGCTGTCCCATCGCGGAACACATAATGATCTTTGCCTGAGGATCATGACTTTTAATTTCCTTTAAAGCTGTGATTCCATCCATCTCAGGCATAGTAATATCCATCGTTACAAGATCCGGCTTTTCTTCTTTATATAAGTCGACCGCTTTTTGGCCGTCTTCCGCTTCCCCGGCGATTTCATATCCGTTCTTCGTCAAAATATCTTTTACCATCATGCGCATAAAAGCCGCGTCATCAACAATTAGTATTCGTTCTCCCATATCTATTCCTCCTATTTATCCATTAACGTAGTTTAGTCAATCGTTCTTTCGGGCTTACAATATCGGTGACACGCACACCAAAGTTCTCATCGATGACGACAACCTCGCCTTTTGCCATCAGTTTGTCATTGACGTGAATGTCGACAGGTTCACCAGCCAGCTTATCCAGTTCAACGACGGAGCCTGCCGATAAATCCAGTATCTCTTTCACGGTGCGCTTCGTCCGCCCTAGTTCTACGGTTACCTTAAGCGGTATATCCATCAACATATCCAGATTGTTTTGAGCCGCAGGCGTCATGGCACTGCTTTGGTCAAACTCCTGGAAACTTGCATGCTGAATGTCTGCCTTCTCCATGCCGTACCCTGAAGGCGCGCCTACATACTGCGGCTCCGGAGCCGCCTGCTCGGCAGTTTCTTTCACAGACGGGGGTTCCGGATCTTTTTGCGCTGATTCTTCCACGCGCGGAGATTCCGTAACTTGTTCAGGTTCTTCTTTCGCTTCCGGGTTCAGCAGTTCTTCCACCATCTCTTTCCCAAAACGGACAGGGATCAGCTGCATAATGCTGGAATCAATCAATGTTCCAATTTTAAGCTGGAAGGAAACTTTAACAAGCACTTCTTCGTTTGGAATCCGTTCGGTACCCTTATCCACCTCCAAGTCCAGAACGTCGATAGCAGGCGGAGAAATATCCACCTTTTTATTAAAAATCGTCGACATACTGGTCGCGGCAGAGCCCATCATTTGATTCATCGCTTCTTGTACTGCACTAAGTGCAATATCACTGAGCTGAGCATCGGGAGAGGTTCCATCTCCCCCCAGCATGAGGTCCGCGATAATCGCTGCGTCTTCGGTCTGGATCACGAGCACATTTTCGCCGCTGAACCCATCCGTGTACGTCACCCCTACCGCGACATGCGGTTTCGGGAATTCTTCCGGTAAGTGAGCCCTGTCTACGACGGATATCGTCGGAGTTGTAATCTCCACCTTCTGATTGAGGAGCGAAGACAGGGCAGTAGCGGAGCTGCCAAAAGAGATGTTACCGATTTCCCCTAAAGCATCCTCCTCCAAAACAGAGAGACGTTCCGCTTCTGGTGTATCTTTCTTATCCTTATCGAGTTCGGCAGAAGAGTCATCTCCTCCGCCTCCGTTCAATAGTGCATCAATTTCGTCCTGTGATAACATGTCATCCGTCATAATGTCCGGCACCTCCTTGACACTCTTCTAAAATTTGCACGGCCAGTTTATTGTTTAATTTCCCCGGCTGTATGTAAAACTTATCCTCTTCATCGACCCGCAGCATAAGCGGCTTTCCTATCGGCTGATCCAGGCGGATGACGTCTTCTGCTTTCAGATCTAAAAACTGTTCGATCGACATCGATGCCTCTCCTAATACCGCTCGAATATCAAGCTCGGTACCGCGAATGGTTTGAGTGAGTGCTTCCTGTTCAACCGGATCGCGTTCCTTCGGCTGTTCCTTCTGCATCCAGTAATGTACCGACAGCTTCGGAATAATCGGTTCTAATACGACATGAGGAATGCAGATGTTAATCATTCCGCTCGTAGAACCTACAGTCGTTTCCAACGAAACGACCACGACAGTTTCATTCGGTGATACGAGTTGAAGGAACTGAGGGTTGACTTCAAAATCCTCCAGTTCCGGTTCCATATCAACAATGGATCCCCATGCCTCCTGATAATTTTCCAGCGCATGTTCAAAGAGGTGGGACATGATCGTCGTCTCAATTTCCGTCAAATTGTCCACTTTGTTCACGCTGCTTCCCTTTCCACCGAGCACTCTGTCCATCATGGCATAAGCGACGTTCGGATTTGCCTCCATAAGTATCCTTCCTTCTAAAGGAGGAACATGGAAAACGTTCAAAATCGTCATCGTCGGAATCGAGCGGATAAACTCCTCATAGGGAAGCTGATCTACGGATGCGACCTCAATATCGACATACGTACGCAGCTGCGCGGAGAAGTACGTCGTTAATAGTCTGGAAAAGTTTTCATGGATCCTCGATAAACTTCTGATCTGATCCTTCGAAAAACGGAGAGCCCGCTTAAAATCATAGACTCTTACCTTCTTCTCCTGTTCTTCCTGTTTTAATTTCTCTGCATCCATTTCTCCTGTAGAGAGGGCAGAAAGTAAGGAATCGATCTCGTTCTGCGAAAGAACTTCTTCAGCCAATACCTCACCCCCCTTTCCTATTGCATTTACTGCAGCACTTTGGTGACTGTATAAACATCTGTGACAGAGCCTTCATCCATAAATTCATTCAGCTTAAGTTTAAGCGTGGCTTCAAGATCCGAAAGACCGGACTGGAAGGACTCCGCATCCATTACAGCAAGCTCTTTCAAAAGAATATTCTGTACTTGAAAGTCCCGTTTCTCCAACTCTTTCACCGTATCTTTGCTGTCGGCGACAATACGAAAACTGATGCGGACATAGTCTCCGCTCTCCAAGTCTGTAGTGATCTCTTCTGTTGTATAGGAAGAATCTACGATGTCATCAATGGAGCGTTCTCCACTGGCTTTCTTTGTATCACCCATATTAAGCACCAGAACAAAGGCGATCACTCCAAGTACTAAAAGGCTGCTGAATGAAATTACCATGATTTTAAATAGTTTCATCGTTCCTCTTCACCACCCTTTTGTACGACGCGCAGCAAACCAATTCCCTGGTAATATTTCTTTACTAACCGAGCGACCTGCTCTTCGGACTCTCTCACAAGAATCGTCCGGCCGGAAACGGTCGTGATCGTCGTATCCGGATGGGACTGAATCTGCTCAATATACAGAGCATTAATCGTAAACGGGTCCCCGTTCAATTTCGTTAAAGGTATCATAGATTCACAGGAGGGCGGTTATGCCCTCCCCCTCCCTTCGGCTTATCGTTTCAAGTTGACGAGCTCTTGGAGGATTTCATCCGATGTCGTGATAATCTTTGTATTCGCCTGGAACCCGCGCTGGGCTGTGATCATTTCCGTAAATTCATCGGCGAGGTCGACGTTCGACATTTCAAGAGAACCGGAAACCATCTGTCCCGTTCCGTTTTGGCCAGATATAGATAGATCTTCCAGTTCGTTCAATTGACCATCATCGCCTTGAGAACTAATGAACCCGGCATTATCTGTCATACGGTATTCATTCCCCCCTATTTTCTCTAATCCACCAGGATTGGAAAAACTGGCCAGAGCAATTCTATCTGCCACTTGTACTTCTTGATTTTCGTTTACATATGACACGGTACCATCAGATAGAATGCTGAAACTTAGAGCATTTTCAGGAATGGTAATAATGCCTTCCTCTCCCATTACATATTTACCGCTGTTATTTACGATAGCCCCACTATTATCAAGGTAAAAATTACCTGCTCTCGTAAAGCTCAGGGACGAATTACCCAAAGTAAAGTTAGTTGGATTATCGTTTGCATCGTAAGTGACGCCACCCTCCGCTAAAACGAACATCCCGTCTCCTTCCAAAGCTACATCAAGAGCGCGGTTTGTCGTTTGATTGTTCCCCTGTGTATGAATCGTATCGATGGAGCCAATTTTTGATCCCAGGCCCACTTGAGAAGGGTTCAAACCACCACGACCCGTATCAGGATTCGGCCCTTCTGCTGGTTTAACGGACTGGCTCATCATATCCTGGAAGGAAACCCTCCCTTTCTTGAATCCCGTCGTATTGACGTTTGCAATATTGTTACCGATCGTATCCAACTTCGTTTGAAACCCTTTCATTCCGGAAACCCCTGCATAAAGTGAACGTAACATACCAACCATTCCTTTCGATTTTAAATTGTATGACGCCGCTTCGTTCATTCCGCGGCGTTAAAGGCTTCCCTGATTGCGGGTCCGGCCTTATTTGCTTATAAAGATCGTTCCGTTGATATTTGTAAAAATCTGCGAGGCGGACTCTTCACGATCAAGTGCCGTCACTACCGTATTATTTTTCGTGCTTACGATTAATGTCGCATCATCCGTAACGATGAGAGAATCGGTAATGCCTTTACGTTTCGCTTCGGACATTTTACCGGCTATTTCTCCCCACATGTTTTCGCTGATGTCAATATTCCGCTCCTCCAGCCTGCGCTTTGCATGTTTACTGACCTTGACCTCTTTCGCTTCCTCCAATACATCCCTGAAAGAAGGAAAATCGTTCTTAACAGGAGCATTTTTAGGGATAGTAAGCGGTCGGTGGAGAGCTTGTATACGCGGATCCATATCATTCCTCCACCTTCACGTCTTTGATTTGTGTGAGGCTGCCGACAGGAACCGCGGCTCCGTCTTCTATTTCAAGAAGGATATCTCCATCCTTCTGTTTGACCGATACCACCTGCCCTGCTTTGACTTCCTCGCTTCCCGTTTCCGGATTTGTGACCGCGTAAGATACTTCCTTACCGATCAAATGACTGTACTGAATGAGAGGGGGAGACTGTTGTCCGTCAAGGAAGCTCTGCAGAGACTGCGACATGTTCGTCATTTGTTCCAAACTGGAAAACTGGGTCATCTGCGCGATAAACTCTTTATCCTCCATCGGGTCAAGCGGATTTTGGTTCTGTATCTGCGTCATCAAGATTTTGAGGAAATCATCCTTACCGAGAATGTTACTGCCAGACGTCTGCTTCTGCTGATTTTTCAAATAGATGGACGGGTCAATGGCTGTCATGGAATCACCTACACTTTCTCATTCATTCTTAACAATTCTTCAAACGTTGGACCATCCTCTTCCGTATCATCGCGCTCGCGGTCCGGGGACGAACCCTGTCCATTTCGCTTGCTGCCGGATTCCTCCTGTTCTTTGCTTTCTTGATAAGCAAGGCCGCCGGCAGGGGTGTCCGTCCTTTCGACAACGACTTGATGTGGAGAGAACACGTGGCGCAGGTGGTGGAGGTTTCCTTCAATCACCTCTTTTGCAGATTGGCTGCCTACCATAAGCTTCACGACCATCTCGCCGTTGATTTGAGCCACTTTCACCGTCAAGTCACCAAGGTTTCCAGGTTTCATCTGGATGCGCAGCTCTTTATTGCCATGAAGGTCCGTAAGCATCCTGCTCTTTTGGACAAACTGTTCTAAATCCTTCACCCACTGCTTCATTTCTTGTCCGGAAGTCTTAGTTTCAGCCAAAGGAAAAGCCGGCTGTTCAGACATTCGGAGCACTTGGAAAGCAGCTTTATCCGCATTACCGTCTATGCGAGCCGCAGCCTCTTTTTGAAGAAGAGGTATAGAAGCAGAAGGAGCCGTCCTTGGATCAAGGGCTTCTTTTGAGCGAATTGCCATACCTAGGGCCTTTTGTTCCCCTGATCGGTTCCCCGTCTCATAGAGACCAAGCTGCTGTTGGGCAACAACGGCATTTCTCACTGCCAGCGTAGTCGATTGCGGGGGTGGAGCCTGCCTGCCTTCCGTCACTCTTTCCAATACTTTAACCACTCTTTTCGAAAGGTCTTGTGATACGGTCATGGCAGCCGGTTTATGTTCCCCCTCCGTCCTGACATCCGAAGCGGCGGCACGATTCCCTTCAGCCAATGTAAGGGACAGCTGATTTAAAGGAAGCTGGGTGCGGATATCTGCCTGAAGTGGTTTTAACAAGGTAAAGGCTGCTTTATTTTCCACCTTTATATCAAGCACCGGTTCCCCTGATTCAGCCGTATATTGGACGGTCATCTTCCCTAATTGTTCCGGATTCATGGAAAATGTTTTCGAAATACTTTTGGATGGATGGGCGCGCATTTGCTGAAGGAAATTTCTCAAAACTTCCACAACAGAACTTTTTATCGTTTCTTCTGTCTCCACATCGATAGTAATAGGGCCACTCGAAGCTTTGGGTCCATCGGTGCGGACGCTCTGTGAAGATGCTTCTGCGTTTATAGGCGGTACTAACCCGCGGTTACTGTTCGACTGGTTTATACGGCCGTAATGATTCAAGCCTGAGAAGCGGCCGTCTAACTTAACAGCATCCGCCAAATAAGGAAGTTCCGACGTTGTTAAATGGATAAATTGTAAGATATCCCCTGCATCAAACGCACGGTCTATTGCTCTGGAAAGATTCTCTGGAATTATTGCTGTTTGGACCGCCGAAGCTTGTCCATCTGGAGACAGCTCTCTATGTATCTCATGCTGAACCGGAAGCTCCCTGTTATGCAGACTGTCCCATTGCTCCATACGATGAAGAATAGTTGAGAGTAAGGGGGATTTGCTATCAGCCTCCACTCCCTTCTCCATCAAGGTGTGAAGCAAAGCATTCCATTCCTTTTTCAAATGTCCTTCCAACTTTATCAACTCTGCGCCATCATTAATCGAGACCTGGCCTTCATTCATAGAGGGCGCAAATGGAATAGACCCTTTTTGCTCCTCCCTGAGGGATGCACTGTCATTCCAAATCCTTTCCGGTAAAAAGGACAGCTCTTCTTTCAGGCTATCTATAGATATATCAACATTCCGTTTTTTGTAAGTCCCGTTCGCTGCCGGAGTAACTTCCGGCTGATTCTTACCGATGCCCGTATTCATAGCTTCTACCGAAATGTCTTTCGCCAAGTAAGGAAGCTCTTCCACCATGCGAAGAAGGAAAGCATCCGCATCCCTTTTTTCGTACGCCGTGGTTACCTCACGGAAAACGTTCAAACGTTTCACGTTATTAGAAATCTGCTCGATACCTTCTGAGTCCAACGGTTGGTTATGTACGTCTTGTTGTCCTGGTGCGGCGGTTCTATACCGAAGCGCATGCCACTGTTCCAAACGCAGGCCGATCACATCAAGCCTCTCTTCTTCTTCTTCGCTCCTCGGTAGCTTGTCGTATAATGTCTGGAATATAGACCGGAGTTCTTCCCCCAATTCATCCAACCCATCCGATTTCGCTGCACCCGCAGTCGGCGTTGAAGCAGCTGCCTCTTCGATCATTCCTTCCAATCGCTCCTTGAACTGAGGGGCAAAATCAGGGGTTGATGTCGTTTGAACCGCTTGTCCTTGTAAAGGTTGAGGGTTAGCTTGTCCACTAAACAAAACGTTCCAATCCATTGCTATCACCTCCTTTCGAACGGTTCCTTTAAGAATCGATGAGCGCACTTGCGTAAGAGGCGGCTATCTCTGGGTCCATCTGGCCGAGAATGTCTCCTCGCTCTTCCACTGCAATCAAACGAAGTACTTGAACAGCCAAGTCCTGATTCATGGTGGAGATGATTGGAGCGGCTTCTTCCGGGTCCATCTTCTGGAAGGATGCAGCAATGTCTTTTGCACTGTCTTCTTCCACATCTTCCTCCCCCCGTTCCTCGGTCGTCCCTTCGAGCTCTTTCTCCAACTGTACAATCTGGTTTTCCATGTCTTTCTTTTCTGCATCCCCAGCCGAAGCCTGCTCTTTTAATTGTTCGATTTCCGCTTCTTTATTAGCTAACATCGCCTGTAGTTTATCCGTTTCCTCTGAGGACGCCGAATCCGTGGAAGTGGTATCTGCTATGCCGGGTATGTTAGCTCCGTACTTTTCCACCTGTTCAAAAACGTTGTAACCCATGAGCGTCATCACGATCACGGTCAATACAACCAGGAAGAGGAGCGGAAAGACAACAGCCGAAAATATCTTTAGAAAACGGCTGCCTCCTGTTTGCTGCTTTGGTAGTTTCTTTGCCATCCGATCACCTGTTCCTCCTGTTTAAATACTGGACCATGGACACTTCATCCATATTTTTATTTTCTTCCTGCTTGGCGTACTGTTTCTGTTTCTCTTCTTTGTTCTCAATTAAGCGTTCATATTTCTTCACTTCTCTGTAGGCTTCTGTGAGCTTCGTTTGCGTCCGATCCATTTTCCGCCTTGCCTGCTGAACCAGTGGCTGAAGCGAATGAATGATCTCTTCCAGACGTGCAATATACTGCTGATGCTGGAGGAACGCATGAGCCTGGATCGCTCTCTTCTCCATCGTGGAATTAAAGGCTTGAATAGCATCCTCTTTTTTCTTTAATGCTTCATACAGTCTATAGGCATGTTCTTCGAATTGATCGACCGCCTTTTCATGTGTACGCTGTTTCTCTTTTTTATCCCGATCCTGCAAGTCTCGTATCTTCTCGAACGTATGAATGGTAGTCATGCATTCACCTCTCTTTTATGAAAACAAACGATTCAAATCTTCCACCGAGTGTTCGAAGGTTGACGGTTCATGAATTCCCTGCCTCAAAAATTCCATAATGGAAGGATGATAATGGATCGCTTGATCGATCTCTTTACTGGAGCCTTTTTTATACGCACCGATCTGGATCAATTCTCTATTCTCTTCGTAAGTGGAAAGAAGCGACCTCAACTGCTGGGCACGCTCGATATGGGATTCCGATACAATCTGCTTCATGACCCGGCTGATCGATTTCAAAATATGAAGAGCAGGATATTGCCCCTGTTCCGCAATTTTGCGGTCAAGAATGAAGTGGCCGTCCAGAATACCGCGGACGGTATCTGATATCGGTTCGTTCAGATCATCGCCATCAACGAGTACCGTATAAAAGGCTGTGATCGTTCCTTTATCACTGGAACCAGTCCGCTCCAGAAGTTTCGGAAGTTTTGCAAAAACCGACGGCGTATAACCTTTCGTTGTCGGCGGCTCTCCTGTCGCTAAGCCGATCTCTCTTTGTGCCATAGCAAACCTTGTAACCGAGTCCATCATCAAGTTAACGTCATATCCAAGATCTCGGAAGTATTCACTGATCGCCGTCGCTGTATAGGCGCCTTTGACCCGCATCAATGCCGGCTGGTCGGAGGTCGCGACAACTAAAATCGAGCGCTTCCTTCCTTCTTCTCCTAAATCATTCTCAATAAATTCCCGTACTTCCCTGCCGCGTTCGCCAATTAATGCAATGACATTCAAATCGGCCGAACTGTTCCGGGCAATCATTCCCATCAGCGTACTTTTTCCTACTCCGCTTCCGGCGAAGATTCCGATTCTCTGTCCTTTTCCGACAGACAGAAGTGAATCAATGGCTCTCACCCCGACCTGAATAGGCTCTTTGATCGGTGGTCTCTCCAAAGGATTCGGGGGGGCCTGGTCGGTCGGATACGGTCTTAGACCTTTGGGCAGCGCGCTCCCGTCCAGCGGATTACCCATTGCATCGAGAATGTTCCCGATCAGACCAATGCCTGCCTTGACATTCAGCGGCTGCTTTGTTGCTTCTACAAGACTTCCCGGACTGACCTCCCGAACTTCCTGGAACGGCATCAGCAGGATGTTTTCGTTATGAAAACCTACCACCTCCGCTGCCACTGGTGCCACTTTCCCAGATGGGGAATGGATATAGCAAAGGTCCCCCACGGATGCGTCCGGTCCCTTCGATTCAACCATCAGGCCTACGACGCGTTTTATCCTACCGAACCGTTTATATGTATCCGCCTGCCGGATTGCTTCCTGATAGATCGACTCATTCATCGCTGTCCACTCCAAACGCGGCTTCAAACAGTTTCTCCCTGAGTTCGGACAATTGACTGTCCACTCCTGCACGAATCATCCCAAAGGGAGATTCGATGACGCAGGCGTAGGGGGAAAGTTCTATGTCTGCATAAAGGACGAGCTTTGTGTGAACGTCGACCAATCTCTGGAGTTCTTCCATCTGGTGATGGAGAAGTTCGTACTGATCCGGATGAAGCTTTACTGTAATTTCCGGCTGATCCTGGACTTCTTTGACGGCATGCCTTACCAAAGATAGAAAGTAGTCATCGGATTGATCCAGCTGCTTTTTAACGACCTTCTCCGCACAAGCGACTGCTAATCGAAGAATGGTTTGTTCACTTTCTTCCACCACTCTGTCATGCTGCTCTTTAGCCTGCCCCATGACCCGGTTGGCTTCCGAGATCTTCTCTTTGTATGACTCAAAACCTTCCATCCTTCCTGCTTCAAAGCCATCCAGGCGGCCTTCGTTAAACGCTTCTTCTGTAATAAGACGCTTTTCTTCTTCCCATGTCTTTCGCCACTGTTCTATTTCTTTTTCTGCTTTCTGAAGAATGCGCTCCCGCTCCGCTTCTGCTGAACGGAGTATTTCTCTCTGCTCCTGCTTCGCTTCTTGAAGCTCTGCATGGTGACGGGACTCCTCTCCGCGCGGGCCGATTGCAACTTGCCGGAGTTCAATGACGCGTCCGTGTTGATTGGATTTACACAATGATGTCATCTCCTCCGCCTCGGGCGATTACGATTTCACCAATATCTTCAAGGCGCCGGATTGCAGACACGACCCTTGTCTGTGCCTCTTCCACGTCACGAAGCCTGACTGGACCCATGATTTCCATCTCCTCTTTGAAGGTTTCGGCCATTCGCTGGGACATGTTCTTGAATACCATTTCCTTTACTTCTTCACTGGAGACTTTCAAGGACAAACGTAAGTCGTCATTATCGACTTCACGGATGACCCGCTGTATCGCACGATTATCAAGAGCAACAATATCTTCGAATACGAACATTCTCTTCTTAATCTCTTCCGCCAGTTCCGGATCCTGTATTTCCAAAGAGTCAAGGATCGTCCGCTCTGTACTGCGATCGACTCCGTTCAACACTTCCACAACCGCCTGTATACCGCCCGTATCGGTGTAATCCTGCATAACCGTAGTCGACAGCTTCTTCTCCAGAATCTGCTCGACTTGGCTGATGACTTCCGGGGAAGTGGAATCCATCGTGGCGATTCGTCTCGCTATATCCCCCTGCAGCTCCTGTGGCAGCTCGGAGAGTATCTGACCTGACTGCTCTGAATCAAGGTAGGAGAGCACCAGTGCGATCGTCTGAGGATGCTCATTTTGTATAAAATTCAAAATCTGTCCCGCATCGGCCCGGCGCGCAAAATCAAACGGCCTCACCTGCAGCGAAGAAGTCAACCGTCCAATGATATTGGCGGCCTCCGCAGGTCCAAGCGCTTTCTCCAGTATCGTTTTCGCATAACCGATTCCGCCTTGGGAAATATAGTCCTGGGCGAGGGCAATTTGATGAAATTGATCCAAAATCTCTTCTTTTTCTTTTGCATCGACTTTTTGTACCGATGAAATTTCCAGCGTTAATTGTTCAATTTCTTCTTCGTTCAAATGTTTGTACACTTTTGCTGCCACATCCGGCCCAAGGGCTATAAGCAGGGCGGCAGCTTTTTGTTTTCCTGTTAATCTTGTCTTTCTTAAGGCCATCCTTCAGACCCCCTTAATCTTCTGCAATCCATGACCGCAATAGTTTCGCAAAATCTTCCGGCTTCTCATTCGCCAGTTTCTCCAGCTGCTTCCGTTTCTGTGTGGACTCGTCTTCTTTCTCCTGTATCTCCTGCACTTCTTTCGACCGCTGCTCGATCAGTGGTTCTTCAAAATAGACGTATTCTTCCTCTTCCTCTACGTTCCTGCGTCGGAACAACAAGATCAAGAGCAGGATGATGAGTAGAGCGAGGACGCCGCCAGTAATATACACCCACAGAGGAATTCCCGGCTGTGCTTCAGGGGCTTCCGGTTTGCCATTGAACTCCTGGAAGACGATCGACACATTCTCGTCTGCCTCAATTTGATCTTCATAACCAGCATCGATGGAAGTCGTTATCATGGAGTCGACAATGGATTGAATGCCCTCTTCTACGGTCTGCTGCTCTGCGGCGGTCAAATATTCAACTTCGCCCTCTGCATTTGTCCCTTTTGTGTTATCCACAGCAACCTGAATACCAAGATTTCTTACTTTATACGGACTTTCTTCAATATTTCTCTTGATCCGGTTGAACTCGTTGTTGATCGTTTCGCGATTCATTTCATAATCGCCGTCTCCGCCCTCTTCACCTGCAGGGTAGTTGGCTACATCTTCATCTCCTGCTCCTGGAACGCCGCCTTCCGGAACGCCGCCTTCATAGGTTTCTTCAATGCGCTCCACACTTACCGGCAGTCCTTCCATCGTTTCAGGATCAACCGGTTCAACAAGCTCTTCGACACGGTTTTCTTTTGTAAAATCGATATCTGCAGTTACGGTTGCCATGACCTTTTGTTGACCGATCATGGTACCAAGCATCCGCTGCAGGCGCTGTTTTATGTCCCGTTCAATATCTTCTTTGACATTTTGTTGATATGTATAAGCGTCGGAGCTCCCAGCTAAGGAAGCATCATTAATGTCAAAATAATTAAAATTCTGATCCATGATGACGATATTATCTTTAGATAAATTAGGAACAGACTTTGATACCAGATTGTACAGCGTCTCTACTTGAGGCTGTTCGATACTTGCTCCCGGTTGTACGTTCAGGACGACGGATGCTGAGGCTTCCTGCCCCTGCTCCGATGCAAACACCTGCTCCTCCGGCATGTTAATCATTACTTGGGCATCCTGGATTCCACTGATCCCTTTCATGAGATTGGCAAGCTCGGTCTGCATCGCATCCAGTTTGATGACATCAAACTCATTGTCCGTCATCCCCCATGATGTGTTGGCACTGAAGAATCCGTAATCGATCCTTCCGCTGTTCGGAAGACCGGACGCAGCAAGATCAACGAGCAGCGACTCCGCTTCTGTATCCGGAACGAGTATCGTCGTTCCGCCCTTATCCAATTCATAAGGAATGCCTCTTGTATCCAATTCTGATTTGATCTGGCCTATTTCCTGAAGCGTCAAATCGCTGTAAAGTGGTGTCATCTTGGAACCGCCTTGTAAGACAGCAAGCAAGACTGCGGCCAGAATGACAGCTGCAACGGAACCAATGATCCAGCCCTTTTGTGATTTTTTCCGCTCTTTCCAAAACGACACGACTTTCTCTCTGTATGCGTTTATTTTTTCTTTCATAGCTGCCCCCAAAAAAAGCACAACCTACGCGAATGGTTTAGTGCTGATAATCGTTCGGTAATAATTAAACCTGCATACGCATGATTTCTTTGTATGCCTCAATTGTTTTGCTCTGCATTTCCACTGCCATCTGCATCGTTACACTCGCTTTTTGCGATGTAATCATGACGTCGTGCAGATCATCAATCTCCCCACGAGCAAGCGCCTTCGTCTTATTATCCGAAGCAATTTGTGCTTCATTGACCTGTTCAATCGCCTGCTTCAGCTGATTTGCAAAGGCCCCCTGGGCTTCCCCTGCAGATACGGCTTTTTTCCACTGGGATCCATTAGCTGAGGACATTTGCACCGGGGTATTCATCATGGAAGTCATTTCGACCATACCAGTCCCTCCTTATTTTCCGATTTCCAAAGCTTTCATGAGCATATTCTTTGATGCATTGACAGCTGTTACGTTGGCTTCGTATGATCTTGTAGAACTCATCAAGTCAACCATTTCCTGCAAGGGATCCACGTTCGGCATTTCTACATATCCCGCTTCGTCAGCGTCTGGATGGTTAGGGTTGTACACCGTTTTAAAGGGTTCTGGATCTTCTACGATCCTTGACACTTTTACGCCGCCGTCCTCTCCAGAACCGGTCCGGGCCTGCGACAAATGACTACGGAAGCCAGAACCTTCACTTTGGAATACCGGCATCTTTCTACGATATGGCTCCCATTCACCGTTTTCATTCTGAACCGCTCGTGTAGCATCGGCATTCGCTATGTTGGAAGATACAATATCCATCCTCAACCTCTGAGCCGTCAAGGCACTCGCGCTTGTATTCATTGCCCGAAATATACTCACCCTATCTACCTCCTTTTATCACCGACTCCAAGCTTTTGAATTTCCCGCTCATCCGATCGACCAGTGCCTCATACTGAATTTGATTTTGAGCAAGGTCATTCATTTCTTTATCCACATCTACGTTGTTGCCGTTATGGCTGTACGTCGTCCCGGTTTTAGTAAAGGTATGAAAAGAATTGGACGTACGAGCCCGGAAATCAATGTGGCGCTCATCTGTCCGTTTTGTCTGAATAGAAGCCAGCTCTCCATTCAACACGTCCTGAAAAGCTACTCCTTTAGCCTTATATCCAGGGGTGTCGACATTAGCTATATTGTTGGATATTGTTCTGTTTTTAGCTGTTGTGAAGTTTAAAGCCTGTTCCAATGTGGAAAAAGTACTACTGAATATGGTCATCGGCATCTCCTTTGTTTCCTTTATTCGACATTTTCTTTGATTACAGAAACAATTTTAAAAAAATTTGTATACCTCTGTCTATCTTTCCCGAATGATTTTTACAGAAGCTCGCCAAACACATCGAAAGAACTAGGTTTTTAATCCCCTTAATATGGAAAATAGTTACATATGTACAGGTCTTCTATTATAATGAACATTATGACATAGTTAATTGTCGAATTGTATTAATTTTTTGTCAAATATTCAAAATACTACTTATGTAAGTCATTTAAGGATAATTATGTAATTATTGCATAAAAAAAGCCGCTTTCAGCTGAAAGCGGCTTTTTTTATTATTTTAATTCGTACGAAGCTTTTGAAGCTCCAGTAGGAAATTATTATTAAGCACTTTGATATACGTACCTTTCATTCCCAATGAGCGTGATTCGATGACACCCGCACTTTCAAGCTTACGAAGCGCGTTTACAATGACGGAACGTGTGATTCCGACACGGTCTGCAATTTTACTGGCAACAAGTAGTCCTTCATTACCTTCCAGTTCATCGAAGATATGCTCGATGGCCTCCAATTCACTGTAGGAAAGAGAAGAAATTGCCATTTGAACGACAGCTTTACTGCGGGCTTCCTGTTCAATCTCTTCTGTCTTCTCGTGCAGGATCTCCATTCCGACAACGGTTGCACCATACTCAGCAAGCAGCAGGTCATCATCATTAAAACTTCCGTTCAGACGGCTCAGGATCAACGTTCCTAAGCGCTGACCACCTCCGATGATTGGTACGATTGTCGTCAATCCTTCTTTGAACAATTCCTTGTTCTCTACAGGGAAAGCCGTATACTCGCTGTCAATATCGATGTCCGGCGTCGTTTCCTTAATGTTGAATAAATTTTGGGTATACTCCTGTGGAAACTGTCGTTCAGAGAACATTGCGTTCATGCGCTCGTTTTCAATTTCCTGGTTGATGGCGAAGCCGAGCAGCTTCCCACGGCGGCTTACAACGAATGTATTCGCTTCGATAACGTCTCTCATCGTTGCGGACATTTCATTGAAATCCACCGATTTTCCTGTTGTTGTTTGTAACATAGCATTGATTCTGCGTGCACGTTCTAGAAGTTTCATGTGCGTTTCCTCCTTGTTGATCTCATCCTTATAGAATGAATCGTGATAAGTCTTTGTTTTTTACAATAGATGATAGTTTGCTGTCTACATACTGTGGTGTAATCTCGATCGTTTCCATCGTAACGTCAGGAGCTTCAAAGGATAGATCCTCAAGCAGCTTCTCCAAGATTGTATGGAGACGCCGAGCTCCTATATTGTCGGTTTCCTGGTTCACTTCGTGAGCGATTTCTGCAAGTCTAGTAATAGCATCGTCAGAAAATTCAACCTTTATACCTTCAACTTCAAGTAATGCTTTATATTGTTTCAAAAGTGCATTGGAGGGTTCTGTCAAAATGTTCTTGAAATCCGCGACGCTCAGTTTATTCAATTCGACCCGGATCGGGAACCTTCCCTGGAGCTCAGGGATGAGATCGGACGGTTTAGCCATATGAAAGGCACCGGCAGCAATGAACAGAATATGATCGGTCGATACGGGGCCGTATTTCGTGACGACCGTTGAACCTTCAACGATCGGCAGAATATCACGTTGAACCCCTTCTCTGGAGACGTTCGCCTGATTGTCTCCTTTCGCTGCCACCTTATCAATCTCGTCGATAAAGATCATCCCGGACTGTTCCACCTTGGAAACGGCCTCCTGTCCGACTTCATCCATATCCACAAGCTTGCCTGCTTCCTCTTGTGTCAATACCTTTCGGGCTTCTGCAACAGAGAGCTTCCGTTTCTTCTTCTTCTTCGGCATGAACTGGCTGAAAGCATCCTGCATGTTCATTCCCATCTGTTCCATCCCGGAACCTTGCAGCATATCGAACATGGATGCTTGAGATTCTTCCACGTCAATTGTGACCATGCGATCCTCAAGCTCGCCGAGATCCAACTGATGTCTGATGCGGCTACGCTTCGTTTCAATTTCCGTTTCGTCTTTATCCTCAGCGGAATCCTTATCCTCTTGACCGCCTTGATTAAAGATCATCTCAAACGGGTTCTTAAAGTTGTTGCCCTGCTTCTTTTTGGAAGGGACCAGCAGCTTGACGAGTCTTTTGTTCGCCTGCTCCTCTGCACGGTCTTTGACCGCTTCCATCTTCTCCTGTTTAACCATACGGACAGCCATCTCTACAAGATCACGAACCATGGACTCTACATCGCGTCCGACGTAACCTACTTCCGTAAATTTCGTCGCTTCCACTTTTACAAATGGCGCACCGACCAGTTTGGCAAGACGGCGGGCAATCTCTGTCTTCCCTACCCCCGTCGGTCCCATCATTAGGATGTTCTTCGGAACAATTTCATCCTTCAGGTCATCCGTCAGCTGCATGCGACGGTATCTGTTCCGAAGAGCGATCGCGACAGAACGCTTGGCACTGCCCTGGCCGATAATATATTGGTCGAGCCTTTCGACGATTTCTCTAGGCGTTAAATTTAATGACATACGTATGCCCCCTTAATCGAGAACTTCCAAAATGATTTGATCATTAGTGAATACACAAATTTCACCTGCAATTTCAAGTGCAGCTCTGGCTATCTGTTCCGCGGACTGCTCTGGGGAATAGCGCTTAAGCGCTCTTCCTGCACTGAGGGCGAAATTACCTCCGGAACCGATGGCTAAAATACCATCATCCGGTTCTATTACTTCCCCTGTACCAGACACTAGAAACATGTTTTCTTTATCCATTACGATCAACATCGCTTCCAGCTTACGGAGAACGTTATCGCTCCGCCACTCTTTTGCAAGCTCTACCGATGCTCTTGCAAGGTTGCCGTCGTAACTCTCCAACTTCCCTTCGAACTTCTCGAAAAGAGTGAATGCATCTGCAACAGAACCGGCAAAACCAGCGAGCACCTGATCATTGAATAATCGCCGCACCTTACGTGCGGTATGTTTCATGACGACTTGATTTCCTAGGGTAACCTGACCGTCACCGCTCATCGCACTTTTCCCCTGATGCTGTACTGCGAATATCGTTGTAGCATGAAATTGTTGATCCATAACCTTCACCTCTTATTTGCTCTTGGATGGGCATTCATATAAACATTCCGTAACCGGTCTTTCGTAACATGGGTGTAAATTTGTGTAGAAGACAGGTGCTCATGTCCAAGCAGTTCCTGAACTGCACGGAGATCGGCTCCTTCGTTCAGAAGATGAGTGGCAAAGGAGTGACGCAGTTTATGCGGATGAATATCCACAGTAAGCGCTGCCTTCTGCACCATTCTCTTCAAAATCAGACGAACACCGTCGGCCCGGAGAGGTCCACCTTTAGCGTTTAGAAACACTCGATTCGTCGCTTCGGTCCTTTTGTCAGACAAAACTTTTCTGCCGCTGTTGATATAGGTTTCAAGTGCTTCTCCCGCATATTGGCCGAACGGGACATACCTTTCCTTTCGCCCCTTCCCGTGTACCAGGACGGTACGCAGAGAAAAATCGATGTCTCCCATTTCCACTCTCACGCATTCGCTGACCCGAATACCTGTTCCATACAGTAGCTCGATAAGCGCCTGGTCCCTCTGTCCAAGAGGGGTATCAAGGTCACTTACCGTAAATAAATGCTCCAGTTCTTCTGAATAGAAGAATTCAGGGATTGGTGCATCCTCTTTTGGAAGCGAAACGTTGATGAAGGGATTATTCGCGAGAACCTCTTCTCTCTCTAAAAAGCGGAAGAAACTTCTCAGACTAGATATTTTTCGAGAAACCGATCTTCTGGAGTACCCGTGCTCATGCTGCCTCGATAAAAAGACCCGGATCACAGGGTAATCACAGTCGTGTATAGTGAAGCCTTCAGATTGCAGAAAATCAGCAAATTCATCGATGTCTCTTCCGTAATGTTTCACGGTCAATGGTGAAGCATTTTTCTCAATCTGAAGATATTCCATGAATTCTTCTTTATAATTCTGCATCGTTTTTTGTCACCTCGCAAAGGCGCTTAAATTTTATCACATGCATGTTCCGAATAACAATGGATTTAATAAAAATGTAACAAAATTCTGAATTGTTTCCAACTATAAGCAATCGACTTGAGCATGTTTAAGTCATTAGTCATGGGTCCAACCTTATTTAACCAGCTGTCAAGTATGTAGCCTTACCAAACCGTAATTATAGCGCCACCTACTTCCGGTGTCAATCAAAAAGGGAAAAGAGCCTACAACTATAAGGATAGTCATAGGCTCTTATTTATATAACCGGATTATGCCTGCGGCTCTTCTTTATAATCACAGCTTGTACATTGGATTTGAGTGCCCTTCTTGACTTTCTTCTCCACAAGAAGCGATTCACATTTCGGACAAGGGCGGCTGATCGGTTTATCCCATGAAATGAAATCACATTCCGGGTACCGTTCACAACCGAAGAATTTCCGGTTTTTCTTACTTTTTCTTTCCACTACTTCGCCTTCTTCACACTTCGGACAAGTGACGCCTACCTTTTTAAGGATCGGCTTCGTATTCCGGCATTCCGGGAAGTTGGAGCAGGCGAGGAATTTTCCGTAACGGCCCATCTTGTAGACCATTTCATGACCGCAATTCTCACAATCAATCCCAGCCGGTTCGTCTTTGATTTCCACTTCTTCCATTTCTTTCTCCGCTTTTTCCAAGCGGGGCTCGAAACCTTTGTAGAAGTGCTGGATGATATTCACCCACTCCTCCTTGCCGTCTTCAATGGCATCGAGGTCATCTTCCATTTCTTTCGTAAAGTCGACGTCAATGATTTCAGGGAAGTACTCCTTCAATTGTTCTAAGACGATTTCCCCTAATTCCGTCGGTACAAAACGCTTATTATCAAGGGCTACGTACCCACGACGCTGAATGGTGTCGAGTGTAGGAGCATAGGTGGACGGACGACCTATACCAAGTTCTTCCAGCGTTTTTACCAAGCGGGCCTCTGTGTATCGCGGAGGCGGCTGGGTGAAATGCTGATTCGGCTTGATTTCTTCCGCTTTCACCGTCATTCCTTCTTCCAGATGAGGAAGCAGTTTATCTTTCTCTTTTTTATTATCATCGTTTCCTTCCACATATACCTTCATGAAACCTTTGAATTTCACTTCTGATCCTGTGGCACGGAACTCCACTCCTTCATTATAAAGGTGGACAGTCATCGTATCGAGTACGGCAGGAGCCATCTGACTGGCGATGAAACGATTCCAAATCAGTTTATAAAGGCGGTACTGGTCGCGGGAAAGAATGCTCTTCATAGCTTTAGGATCACGGTCGGCACCCGTCGGTCTAATGGCTTCGTGTGCGTCTTGTGCTCCTTCCTGCTTCTTCGCTTTCTTATCTGCACCCAGGTACTCTTTGCCAAAGTGGCCTTCCACATACTGTTTCGCATCTTCTTTAGCGGAATTAGACAGCCTTGTGGAGTCTGTACGCATGTAGGTAATTAAACCCGTCGTGCCTTGTTTTCCGCCAAGATCAATCCCTTCATATAACTGCTGTGCGATCATCATCGTTTTCTTGGCCCGGAAGTTCAATTTCCGCGCCGCTTCCTGTTGTAAAGAAGAAGTCGTGAACGGAAGGGACGGATTCCGTCTGCGTTCTCGTTTGTTGACTTTTTCAACGGAAAAATCTTTTCCCTTCATACGGCTCTGTATTTCTTTAACGTCGTTTTCTGTCTTCAATTCCTGCTTCTTCCCATCAACACCATAGAATGATCCTTGGAAAGCTTCCTTATCCTTCAAGAAATCAGCGTCGATCGTCCAATACTCTTCAGGCTCGAAGCTCTTAATCTCATTTTCCCGATCGATAATTATTTTTACGGCTACGGACTGCACACGCCCGGCGCTCAAACCTTTCTTCACTTTCTTCCAAAGGATCGGGCTGATGTTGTATCCAACAAGGCGATCAAGAATCCGGCGTGCCTGCTGGGCGTCAACGAGATCCGAATCGATCGAACGCGGATGTTTGAAAGAATCTTTGATCGCTTCCTTCGTAATTTCGTTGAAGACGACCCTGCAGTCGGAGGTATCATCAATATCGAGGCTGTGGGCAAGGTGCCAGGCAATTGCTTCCCCTTCACGGTCGGGGTCGGCTGCGAGATATACTTTCTTCGCTTTCTTTGCAGCGGTTTTCAGTTCTTTCAGGACGGGTCCTTTACCACGGATGGTTATATATTTTGGTTCGAATTCATTTTCAACATCCACACCCATTTGACTTTTCGGTAAGTCGCGGATGTGACCAAGTGAAGCCTTCACTTTGTATTTTTTTCCGAGATAGCGTTCAATTGTTTTTGCTTTCGCTGGTGATTCAACGATTACAAGATAATCTGCCATGTAGGTTCCTCCCATAGAGGTAAATTTCTCTGTTCCATTCTTTGATAATTTTTCATAAATAAATCTTCCCTATTATTAAATACAATGAAACCGTTTGTCAAACATGTTTCTTGAAAAACAACGCCCCGAGCTAAGCCGCATCTCCTTAAGTATCTCCCTGTTCACCCTGAAATTATCTCCTTTTGAATTCTCGGAACAGGAAAGCGTTTCCTACGAAAAACAGCGTGATATCAACCTTTTGAGGAAACGGTTCGGTACGTTTAATAAACAGAATATATGGAAACGGCACCTTTTGGCAATACATATGTTCGGGAGCGTGAAAAAAGTTACAATTTAATGAAATATCGGTCGGATATGGAAGCGAAAAGGAAACGATCCCAATTTCTATTCCCAGTCCTCCCATATATCCTCATAGGTATGGACAAGTTTCGCACCATCGTTGATCATCCGATGGCACCCTTCGCTCGTTTGACTTCCCGCCGGACCTGGCAGAGCATAGACGTCCCTCCCCTGCTCGAGAGCCTGATCGACCGTTATAAGGGTCCCGCTTCTAAGGCGGGCTTCCACTACAAACGTCGCTGTAGATAGACCGGAAATAATACGATTTCTTTCTGGAAAGTGATACTTCTTAGGCGGCTGATCCGGCGGATATTCACTGATAACGAGTTGAGTTTCAGCGAGGGTTCTATAAAGACTCTCATTATTACGGGGATAGACATGATGAAAACCGGAACCGAGCACAGCTATCGTTCTTCCCTTATTTTCCACTGCCAGCTGATGGGCATATTGATCGATTCCCTTGGCCATTCCGCTGATGATCGTAAAGCCCTTTTCTATCAGCGGGACTAGAACGGACGTCATCGCAGGATAGGCATATTTGGAAGGCTTTCTTGTTCCAATGACGCTCAACGGGCGAAAGGGGTGTAATAGAGAAGCGTCTCCTTGGAGATATAAAATGAGAGGAGGATCTGGGATTGTTCGGAGAAGGGGTGGATAATGCCTGTCGAACCATGTAACAACACGGCCGTGTTGTAAGATTTTGTCGAGTTTCTTCATTATATTAGGGTCGTTCCTATGATGAATGATACCAGCAGCACGGACGGGGGAAATACCAAGCATATGGACAAGCTCCTCCGCATCGGCACGGTACGGTAACAGCAGATCTGAATCTGCTCTCCCTATCCTTTTTAACAAAGAACGGGACATTCCCGGGATTTGATGCAGGGCGATCAAACGTGTTCTCCTGTTATTCAATCAGGCACCTTCTTTCCATTAGATAGAGACCGTGCCTTTAGATCGACACGGCCTCCGCCTTAGTTACTTAGTGGGTCTTGCATTTATCGAAGAGATTTTGCTCTTTCAACACTTTTATAAGCGTTTCTCCCATAACGGAAGGGGTTTCCGCCACTTCGATTCCGCATTCATTCATGACGCGGATCTTTTCGTCAGCTGTACCTTTACCGCCTGAAATAATGGCACCGGCATGCCCCATACGCTTGCCGGGAGGTGCTGTACGGCCTCCGATAAATCCAACGACCGGCTTCTTCATATTGGCTTTTACCCATTCGGCTGCCTCTTCTTCTGCCGTTCCGCCGATTTCCCCGATCATAATTACGGCTTCTGTATCTGGGTCTTCGTTGAAAGCTTTCAAAACGTCGATGAAGTCTGTGCCATTGACAGGGTCACCGCCGATTCCGACAGCAGTCGACTGGCCGATACCGGACTCTGACAGCTGATGAACCGCTTCATATGTGAGTGTTCCGGAACGGGATACAACTCCGACATGTCCTTTTTTGTGGATGTAGCCCGGCATAATACCGATTTTACACTCATCCGGAGTAATAACACCAGGGCAGTTAGGACCGACAAGGCGCGTTTTCTTTCCTTCCATGTATCGTTTTACTTTAACCATATCCAAAACCGGGATATGTTCTGTAATGCAGATAGCGAGATCAACCTCTGCATCTGTCGCTTCCATAATCGCGTCAGCTGCGAATGGTGCAGGTACATAGATGACGGATGCGTTGGCTCCTGTTTTTTCTACAGCTTCTGACACAGTATTGAATACCGGAATACCTTCGACTTCGGTTCCACCTTTACCAGGTGTCACTCCTCCGACGATTTGTGTACCGTAATCCACCATTTGTTTCGTATGGAATAGTGCAGTCGAACCTGTGATACCTTGGACTATTACCTTTGTATTCTTATCAATATAGACACTCATCCGTTTTCCCCACCTTTCTTACTTGACCAGTTCTACGATTTTTTGTGCACCTTCTGCCATGGAATCTGCAGAAGTGATATTTAGTCCGGATTCTTCAAGAATTTTCTTCCCTGCATCCACGTTCGTTCCTTCTAAACGTACGACAAGTGGAAGCGTAAGCCCGATTTGTTTAGTCGCCTCTACGACGCCCTGGGCAATGACGTCACACTTCATAATTCCTCCGAAAATGTTCACAAAGATTCCTTTTACGTTTTCATCGGACAGGATGATCTTAAACGCTTCGGTTACCTTCTCCGCAGTCGCACCGCCTCCTACGTCAAGGAAGTTAGCAGGATCACCACTGTAGTGTTTAATTGTATCCATAGTCGCCATTGCCAGGCCCGCACCGTTTACCATACAACCGATATTGCCGTCTAATGCAATATAGCTAAGGTCATACTTGGACGCTTCTACTTCTTTCGGATCCTCTTCATCCAAATCGCGAAGTTCAGCAATATCCTTCTGACGGAACAAAGCATTGTCATCAAAATTCAGTTTGGAATCCAGAGCGATGACGTCTCCGTCTCCGGTTGTGACTAAGGGATTGATTTCAGCTACAGAACAATCCTTTTGTACGAAGACGTCATAAAGTCCGAGCATGAACTTGACAGCTTTTCCGACCGCCTCCTTCGGAATATTGATTTGGAACGCCAACCGGCGCGCCTGGAACGGCGTCAAGCCTGTCACCGGGTCAACTACTTCTTTGAAAATTTTCTCCGGTGTAGCTTCTGCTACTTCTTCGATTTCTGTTCCGCCCTCTTCTGAGGCCATCATTGTTACTTTGCTTGTTGCACGGTCAAGGACAAGCCCGATGTAATATTCACTTTGAATATCGCAGCCTTCTTCAATTAGTAAGCGCTTTACTTCTTTACCTTCTGGACCAGTTTGATGGGTTACCAGGGTGCTTCCCAGTATCTCTTCCGCGTATGTACGCACTTCATCAAGATTCTTGGCAATCTTGACTCCTCCGGCTTTCCCACGTCCACCTGCGTGGATTTGTGCTTTTACTACAGTCACGCTGCTACCTAATTTCTCCGCTGCTTCAACAGCTTCATCTGCGGTATATGCTACGTGGCCGTTCGGCACAGAAACGCCGAAATCACGCAAGATTTGTTTTCCTTGATACTCGTGAATATTCATGTTTCATCCTCCCATCATTTTTCACTGCATGTCCATTGTATAAAAAAACGCTATCAATTGTCCATACTAAGCTAGATTTCTGTCGAAAAATTCGCAAGATTGACAGATATTTTATTATGTAAACATAATCTATGCATTAAGAATTTCCCCATTCTTTGTCAGCTTTATAGACGAAAGCGAAAACTTCAGCAACGACATGATACAAATCTTCCGGAATGTGTTCATTCAAATCCAGTTCAGACAATAACTCCACGAGAGTCGGGTCTTCATGGACCGGAACATCGTGCTGCTCCCCTTTTTGTAGAATACGATCGGCCGTGCTGCCCGTCCCCTTCGCTTTTACTACCGGTGCCGCATGATGACCCGATTGATACCGGAGGGCGACCGCCCTTTTCTGTTTCTTGTTCATATCCACACATCTACTCCTTTCTTATCCGTTGCAGTTTTCTTCGGAGCACAGGTCTCTTTGGAATCATACACATGAAACTTTACCAGCCGGTATCCCTGCTCCGACAAACCTTGCTCCAGCTCTTTTTTATAGGATTCGACAAGGGCACCCGCTCCTTTTGCCCCCGGCTCAACGAGTACGGATACGTTTTTATTATTGATTCGAAGGTCAAGGACCGTCTCGTCCAGGCTTTCAAGATTTAGATAAAATAGGATGTGACAGAATGACGGGTCCAAAGCTGAGCTGTTCCGCTTCTTCTTCCCGTCCATGGTTATGTAAATGTCACCGGAAGCATGAAAGACGGCTCCAGGGAGCTGAAGAAACAGCTGTACTCCTTGATCCGTCTCCCTGCGTGAGATCGACTGCATTTTATTTAACGTGTTCAGAGTCTCCTTGAGTACTTGCGGGGTCAGCAGGGCTTTTGATTCCGGATGCAGCAACAGAGATTTCAGGCTGTCTCTTTGTGGTTCTCCTGAAACCATCCGCTTTTCAGAATCGAATCCGTAACTGGCAACAGCCGCTTTCAAACGAATGTATGCATGTTCCTTTTCCGAAAGCTTAAGGAATATGCTTAATCGGCTGACCCAGTCCACCAGCAGGTCAATCATGGCCGGATCGTTTCTTATATGATGAAGACGACTAAGTAAATCAGGCCACACTTTGTCTACGGCCGGAGAAGAAAAACCAGGAGGAGAAGCAGTATCCTCTATCATCCCTTTTTCCAACGTGGTGGCAAAAGCAAGAAGAGGTGCTTTATGTGAAAGAGATGTCTTCATAATAGTAGGGGGATCAACCAACTCTCGAGACTGGACAACATCCCACACCCCTTTTAGTTTTTCCGCCATCTTTTCCAGGCTTTGTGGAAAGGGAGGTGATTCTTCCCCGTTTTCTGCCCATTGAAGCCAGGCAGAACGATAGGATGAAAAGGACTGGGTGGAAATTAAACCAATTTGACGGAAGAGCTGATACGAGCTTCGGTCTCCTTCTGCGACTTCCCGTAACAGTTTCGCTGCAGCAGATCCGGCTGCCGATTCCGAGGAATTCTCTGCAGTGAAGTGTGTCAGGACGCCTTGCAGCTTATTGATACGTCGTGATATCGGAGCTTGAGAGAGTGCTTGTTCCAGCTTGGCAAATGTTGCAGTGACAGAATGGGAGGCTTTCCTCACCAAGCTGTTAATCAGCGCAGGAGGTACCGTAAGCCCGCTCCTGGCCATGACCTGTATGAATTCGGCACTGTTTCGATCACTCTGTAAAAGAGGAAGGAATGGAGCGGTATGTGGTTGGGGGAAGACGGAGAATTTATCCAGCATTGCTTTATCTGTGGAGAGGGGCTGTCTTCCTCCGGTCCGGGCAGGCATGGCTGCATGCCGCCCTTCGCGCAAAGCTTTCCACTTCATCACAGGTTCCGTTTCCAGTACTTTAAAGAAGTAGGTTCTGCCTTCTTTAACGTTAGACTGGGTATGAATAGAAAAAGAGCGGCCGCCGACTTCGACGACCGTTTTAGTACCCTGTGGGCGCTCTGACACATATCCTCGCACTACCTGATTCTTACCAGGGGTCTCCTTTATAGCAGCGTTTTGGATAATCGGACCGAGTTTGGACCAAATACCATTCAACATGATTATACGCCCTTTCTTACAAGACAGATTTCACAGGAGCGAAGCTCTTTCTATGGGCAGGTGTCGCTCCCAGCGTTCTCAACGCCTCTAAATGCTCACTCGTCCCGTACCCCTGATTAGACCGGAAATGATAACCAGGGTACGCCTCTTCCAGTTCTGCCATATAGCGATCTCGAGTTACTTTGGCGATGACGCTCGCAGCGGCAATGGATACACTACGTTGGTCACCTTTAACGAGGCTTGTCTGGCTGCAGGCTGGATAATCGATCTCCATGGCGTCAATAAGCAGGTGGTCAGGTGATACAGATAGCTGCTCTACTGCCCTCTTCATCGCCAATTTGGTAGCCTGATAGATATTCAAGCGATCGATCTCTTCACTTGATACGACACCTACGCCCCAGTCGGCCTCCTCCGTAATTCGGCAAAAGAACGCTTCTCTCTTCTTTAATGAAAGCTTCTTAGAGTCATCCAGACCCTCCAGATAGAAACCTTCCGGAAGAATGACGGCACCAGCAACGACCGGTCCAGCAAGCGGGCCTCTTCCTGCTTCATCAATTCCTGCAATCGCCTGCTTTCCTTGAGAAATCCATGCAATTTCAAATTGACGTTTCTCCTCGAACTGAGCTTTCTGCTCTGCTTTTTTTTCTTTCTCTTTCAAATAACGTTCCAAGAGCTTCTGGACACCTTTTCGTTCATCTCTTTGGAACGCCTCCCAATCTGCTGAAGTCATCGTTCCTTCTTTTATCCTTTTAGATATCTCTGCAATCGTCCGTTTTGACATGACAGTACGTCCACTACCTTTCTTCTTTTATCGGAAACATCTCTGCAATCATTAGCTTCTCTACATAAGAAAAAAGCGCAAGGCAGCTATTCCTGTGCGCTTTCTTCCTTATTCCGGACTTTCTAAACTGATCAAGCCGAATTTACCTGATCTTAGATCCTGAAGGATAACATCCGACACCTTCTCAAAATTGACGACGCCCCCGCTCTCGAGACACCCTCTTTTCCGACCAATCTGTTCGAAAGCTTCCATGATATCATCATAACGGTCGAATCCGAACCTCTCCTCAAGCAAAGCAGGATAATGGTCTCTCATGTAATCAAGAACATAAGCTGCCACATCTTCTTTCGGAAGGATCTGATCCTTGATCGTTCCGATGGCCGCAAGACGATAACCTACTTCTTCTTCTTCGAACTTCGGCCAGAGAATCCCTGGAGTATCAAGAAGCTCAAATTCCTTCTTCACTTTGATCCACTGCTGCTTAGTCGTTACCCCCGGCTTATCGCCGGTCTTGGCCATCTTTTTATTGGCAAGACGGTTGATGAGAGTGGATTTCCCAACGTTCGGGATGCCAAGAATCATTGCTCTGGAAGCACGCGGTCGAACGCCCTTTGCTTTCAATTTCTCCAGCTTCTCCCTGCCCAGCTCTTTCGCCTTCTGGACTACTCGTTGTACATCTTGTTTTTTATTTGCTTCAATTGCGACTGCCGGGATGGATGACGCTTCAAAATATTCGATCCACTCTGCTGTTTTCTGCGGATCGGCTAAGTCCTTCTTCATAAGGACGATCATCTTAGGTTTTTCTTGTAATATTTCATGCAGCATCGGGTTCTGGGAAGAGAAAGGTGCTCTTGCATCGACAAGTTCGATAACGAAATCGACGAGCTTCAACTTCTCTGCCGCTTCCCGCTTTGCTTTGGCCATGTGGCCGGGATACCATTGAATAGTCATCGTAAACCTCCTAATTAACAAGACTGACCCGATTAAGCGGCCAGTAGGACAAAACAGCCTGTCCGACAATTTGATCATCGGAGATCATGCCGAGCATCCGACTGTCTGTGGAATTGTTGCGATTGTCCCCAAGCACGAACAGATGCCCTTCCGGAACAACTTCATACGATCCGGGCAGCTCTTCCATGGAGAAGTCTTCGGTGAAACGCACACCCTCGGGAAGTTCGCTTTTTCTTTCATCAAGGAAAGGCTCGTCCACCGGTTCTCCGTTTACGAACAGCTGATCATTTTCATACTGAATGTGATCCCCGGGCAGACCGATGACACGTTTAATGTAATCTTTCCGCTCAGTCGCATGAAACACTACGACATCAAAACGATCCGCAGAGCCTAATGTATAGTTCAATTTACTAACGATCAAGTGATCCCCGCTATGTAGTGTATCCAGCATAGACGGCCCTTCAACAACAACCGGCGCAAACAGAAATACACGTACCACGACAGCAAGTACAGCTGCAATGACGAAAGCCTTTATCCAATCTAACCATTGTTGTTTCATACTAGTCCCCGCTTCCTGGGCATTCGAAACAGTTAAAAAGCTGTCTCCCAAATCTTTCTTGACTAGAAAAAAGGAGCTTGACAGATGCAAGCTCCTTTCTCTTGAAATTAGATAATTTCTTTAATACGTGCCGCTTTACCACGCAGGTTGCGCAAGTAGTAAAGTTTCGCACGACGTACTCTACCACGACGAGTACGCTCGATTTTAGCGATACGTGGAGAGTGAACAGGGAATGTACGCTCAACGCCTACACCGTAAGTAATTTTACGAACAGTGAATGTTTCGCTGATTCCCCCGTTCTGGCGCTTAATTACAACACCTTCGAATACCTGGATACGCTCGCGAGTACCCTCGACTACCTTCACGTGTACTTTTACAGTGTCACCAGGACGGAAGTCTGGGTGGTCTGTACGAAGCTGTTCTTTTGTAATGTCATGAATCAATTGTTGCATGATCTTCACTCCTTTTTAACTAATGCTCGTGTTTTCTATGAAACAGCGGAACATCGTTTTCCACTTAAACCGTTCGTTTAAGCACAAAGATTAATATACCACAGGACCGGGCAAAGTTCAACAGCTCTCAGCTATTTTCCCATTCCCTGATCCAAGATTTCTCCTTATCAGAGAGTTCCCTGTCTTTTAACAAATCCGGACGACGCTCGAATGTCCGTTTCAAGGATTGATAGTGGCGCCATTCTTCAATCTTGGCATGATTGCCTGACAGAAGGACATCCGGAACTTTACGTCCGCGGAAGTCGGCTGGTCTTGTATAGTGTGGATGTTCAAGCAGCCCGTTGGAAAAGGAATCCATCGGAGCTGATTGGTCATTACCAAGGACACCTGGTACAAGCCGCACCACGGAATCAATAACGACCATTGCCCCGAGTTCCCCACCCGTCAACACATAGTCTCCGAGTGATATTTCATCCGTTACAAGTTCTTCCCTTATCCGCTCATCATACCCCTCATAGTGACCGCATATGAACACTAAGTGGTCTTCCCGCGCCAATTCCTCCGCTTTCTTCTGGGAATGCGGTTCTCCCTGCGGGCATAAAAGGACGACCCGTGGTGGTTTTTCCGATTTGTCTTTGATGGCCTGAATGCTGTCAAAGATCGGCTGGGGTGATAATACGAGTCCTGCACCACCACCGTAGGGATAGTCATCCACTTTGTTATGCTTGTTCTCTGTATAATCCCGGAAATTCACATAATTATAAGTGAAGGCTCCCTGCTCTTGAGCCCGCTTCATAATAGAAGTCTGCAGCACCCCGTTGAACATTTCAGGAAAAAGCGTCAAAATATCGATATGCATCAGTCAAGCAGCCCCTCTATTGGATCGATGACCACCGTCTTGTTATCTACATCCACTTGCTTTACAACAGACTCTATATAAGGAATAAGGACATCTGCGCCCTGTTTTTGCTTGACAACCCAGACGTCGTTCGCACCAGGTGTCAGAATCTCCTTGATCAAACCAAGCTCTTCCCCTGTCTCCAAGTACACCGCACAGCCTATGATTTCATGGAAGTAAAATTCGTGCTCGCCAAGCGGAGCCTGAGCTTCCTCGGAAACCATCAGCTTCCCATTCTTATATTGTTCTACATCGTTAATGGAACCATGTTCCTCGAATCGAATCAGATCGAACCCCTTATGGATACGGTGCGTCGTTATGACGAGGGGTTTCGGCTCCTTGTTTTCTTGAACCAAGTAAAGCTGCTGTCCCGGCTGGAAGCGTTCGTCAAAATCCGTAACGCGATGGACCTTTACTTCCCCCTTGATGCCGTGTGTATTAATAATTTTTCCGACGTTGTACAATTGTTTATCCATGTATATGACTACCTCGCTCGTATGACTTTTCCATCTTTAATGACGATTTCCTGTTCCTGTGTTATGTCCTTCCAACAATCGCCTTCGTGGACGGTGACTAATACGTCTACTTCGTCCGTCTTGAGCTCACTTCCATCAGGCAGGATGTCCAGCTGTGTCGATTGATATTCCAACCAGCGAAGCTGATCTTTTCTCCGGCTGATTTCTTTAGAGAATCTCTTCTCGACTTCCTGCTTCGAGAGGCCGGGTTTACGTTCCAACTTCTTTTGTTCGAACATCAATTGCTCACATTCCTGATCAAGCTGTTTCCATTTCTGGTCGAAGTTCCGCTTCATCTCTGCACGGCTATTATTGGTCAGTACTTCTTTTACCGGGACTCTTCTGATGATCTGCATCTTCGTTCCCTCACCACCGCTTCCTCATGCGTTTCATACATGAAACTAGTAAAAAAGGGAAAGGTTCTCCCTCTCCCTTCTTACATGATATCCAAATAGATTCGCTTATCGGAATCTGAGCCTGCCGCATACACGACAGTTCGAATCGCTTTCGCAATCCGCCCGTTCTTTCCGATCACTTTTCCAACATCATCGGGATGGACGGAAAGATGATAAATCAGTTTATGATCTTCTTCTTTTACGTCCACCTTGATGTCTTCGGGATGATCGACAAGCGGAGTGACGATCGTTTCGATTAAGGCTTTCATGGGATCACCACTACTTCGTTATTGGTTTTTCTTTTCGTGGAACTGCTTCATGATGCCTTCGTTTGAGAATAGGTTACGAACCGTGTCGCTTGGCTTCGCGCCGTTGGACATCCAGTCGATCGCTTTGTCAGCGTCGATCTTAACCTCTACAGGGTTAGCGACTGGGTTATATGTTCCGATTTGCTCGATGATGCGACCATCACGAGGAGAACGGGAATCTGCTACTACTACACGGTAAAATGGGTTACGTTTAGAACCCATACGTTTCAGGCGAATTTTTACTGCCATATTTAACAACCTCCAAAATTTCTTTAATGTTTCACACAGATTTAGATTTTAGCAGAAGTTCAATGGTGTGTAAAGGTTTTTTCCATTACATAAACGGAAATTTAAATCCTTTACCTTTTTTCCCTTTGGTATTGCTCATCTGCTTCATCATTTTCTTCATTTCTTCAAACTGTTTCAAAAGTCTGTTGACCTCGGAAACGGACGTTCCGGACCCTTTGGCGATCCGTTTCTTGCGGCTTGCGTTCATGACGGACGGATCCTGACGCTCATGCTTGGTCATCGACTGGATAATCGCTTCCACATGAACAATCTGTTTGTCATCAAACGAGACGTTCTGCAAGCCTTTCATCTTATTGGCGCCGGGGATCATGTTAAGGATCTCATCCAACGGCCCCATATTCTTCACCTGCTGCATCTGCTCAAGGAAATCCTCGAAAGTGAAAGAGGCTGTACGCATCTTCGTTTCAAGCTCACGCGCCTGCTTTTCATCAACCTGGGTCTGTGCCTTCTCGATGAGTGTAAGCATATCCCCCATCCCGAGAATACGGGATGCCATACGTTCCGGGTGGAACGTCTCAAGCTGATCGAGCTTCTCTCCCATACCGGCGAACTTAATCGGCTTCCCTGTTACTGCTTTAATGGAAAGAGCCGCACCACCGCGGGTATCCCCATCCAGTTTTGTCAGGAGTACGCCGCTTACATCTAGCTGCTCATCGAAGCTTTCCGCTACGTTGACGGCATCCTGCCCTGTCATCGCGTCGACGACGAGGAAGATTTCATCCGGGTTGACCGCTTCTTTGATTTCCTGCAGTTCTCCCATCAGATCTCCATCAATATGCAGTCGGCCGGCGGTATCGATCAGCACATAATCATAGTGCTCTTCCTTCGCCTTGGCGATAGCATTCTTCGCAATATCCACAGGATTCGCTTCCGTTCCTTCCGCATGAACAGGCATACTCAGCTGCTTGCCAAGCGTCTCCAGCTGCTGGATGGCGGCCGGGCGGTAAATATCTGCTGCGACAAGCAGCGGGCTGCGGTTGTAGCTTTTCCTTAGGAGGTTGGCAAGCTTTCCGGTGGTCGTCGTCTTACCGGCACCTTGAAGTCCGACCATCATAATGACAGTCGGTGGTCGTTTGGCGACGGCGATTTTGCTTTCGTTCCCACCCATAAGCTCGGTGAGTTCCTCTTTGACGACTTTGATAACCTGCTGCCCCGGAGTAAGGCTTTCCATTACTTCCTGGCCGATCGCGCGCTCTTTAATGCGCTTGACGAAGTCTTTGACGACTTTGAAGTTTACATCGGCCTCGAGGAGGGCGAGGCGAACTTCACGCGTCATTTCTTTTACATCTTGTTCGGTCACCTTCCCTTTGCCTTTGATTTTCTTAATCGTTTCCTGCAAACGGTCGGATAAACCTTCAAAAGCCATTGAAAGCCCCCCCTATTCTAATTCTTGTAGTTGTTCCAGCCAGTCATGGAATCGTTCTGGAAGCTTCTCTTGTTCTATTTCTGCTTCCATTTCTTTGATCACCTGCTGGCGTTTCTGGAATTTTTCATATAGCAGAAGTTTCTTTTCATATTCTTCCAGCATCGTCTCTGTTCGGCGAATGTTATCATAAACCGCTTGACGCGAGACATCAAAGGTTTCGGATATTTCACCAAGCGAGTAATCTTCGAGATAATATAACTCCATATAATTTCTTTGTTTAGGAGTCAACAACGATTGGTAGAAATCAAAAAGATAGTTGATACGTGTCGTTTTTTCCAGCACGTTGGAAGCACTCCTTGTTAAGTGAAATACCTTTACACATAAATATTAACGGAGCCTGTCCCCAGATGTCAAGGCTTAAGACGTTTTTTCTTCGTCCTCTTCATACTCATCGATCATGTCAGCAAACAAACCGTAGACGAATGCATGGGCGTCGAAGTTCTCAAGGTCGGTCACTTTCTCACCGAGGCCGACCAGTTTAACCGGAATGTCCAGCTCCTTACGGATGGCAAGGACAATTCCACCTTTAGCCGTCCCGTCAAGCTTGGAAAGCACGATACCGGAAACATCGGTCGCTTCTGCGAATGTCTTCGCCTGACTCATTGCATTCTGACCCGTTGTTGCATCAAGGACGAGCAGTACTTCATGAGGAGCCCCCGGAGCTTCTCTTTCGATGACGCGCTTCACTTTGGAAAGCTCATTCATCAAATTGACTTTGTTCTGCAGTCGGCCGGCCGTATCACAGATGAGCACATCGGCATTTCTTGATTTGGCTGACTGGATCCCGTCAAAGATGACGGCTGCGGGATCGCTTCCTTCGCTGTGCTTCGTCACGTTCACACCGACACGCTTACCCCACTCCTCCAACTGCTCAATCGCACCGGCACGGAATGTATCTCCTGCTGCAAGCGTTACGTTCTTCCCTTCTGACTTCAGGCGGTGTGCAAGTTTGCCGATTGTCGTCGTCTTTCCGACGCCGTTTACACCTACGAAGAGATAAATGGTCAAACCATCAGGGTTTTCTTTCAGGCCTTCCACTTCACCTGCATCATCATCTCCGTAATAGATTTCCACCAGTTTCTCGGAAATGACCTCCTTCACCTGCTGTGGATCTTTAATGTTCTTTCTTTTTACTTCCATTTCAAGCTCTTCAATCATTTCCATGACGGTTGTCACACCGACGTCTGCGGAAATGAGTACTTCTTCCAGCTCTTCGAAGAAATCTTCATCCACCGTGCGGTACCTGGCGACGAGGTCGTTTATTTTACTGGAAAAGGAGTTCCTTGTCTTTTGAAGGCCTCGTTTGAACTTCGAGGCGATGGTGTCTTTCTCTTCCTCCACGTCTGTTTCCGTTTCCGACTGGATTTCTTCTTCATCGGCTTCCTCAACTTCTTCCTGTTCTGTAGAAGAAGGATACTGCTCAGGTGATGCTTGACCGGCGGTTTCTTCAGACGTGTCCTTTTCCGGGGCAGGTACCTCTTCCGACTTGACTTCGGTCTCTCCATCAAGGGATTCCTGCTCTGTTTCTTCCTCTTGCTCTAAAGGGAGTTGTTCCTTTTTCTCTGTTTCTTCATTCTTCACAAACTTCTCTTTCAACTTTTTGAAAAAACTCATCGACTCATCCTTCCTACGCTTCCAATAATTCCGGTGCTTCTTCCAACCTGACAGAGACGAGTTTGGATACTCCCGACTCCTGCATCGTCACACCATAGAGTACATCTGATTCTTCCATCGTCCCTTTCCTGTGAGTAATGACGATGAACTGGGTTTTCGCACTAAACTCCTTCAGGAACTTTGCAAACCGGTCGACATTTGCCTCATCAAGAGCCGCTTCCACCTCGTCCAGGACACAGAACGGGACAGGTCTGACACGCAGGATGGAGAACAACAGCGCGATAGCAGTCAGCGCCCGTTCCCCTCCCGACAGAAGACTCATATTCTGCAGTTTCTTACCTGGTGGCTGGGCGACGATATCGACACCTGTTTCAAGCATATTATCAGGATCGGTAAGTTTAAGGTCGGCTTTTCCGCCTCCGAAGAGACTGCGGAACACTTCTCCGAATTCGTTACGGATCTTCGTAAACGTGTCTTCAAATTTCCGCTTCATCTCTCCGTCCATTTCTTCTATAACCGTATGAAGCGTCTGTTTCGCTTCCAACAGGTCGTCCTGTTGGGTCTTTAAGAACTCATATCGTTCAAGGATACGGTCATACTCATCAATAGCACCGATGTTTACAGTTCCCAATTCTTCAATGGCGCGCTTGATCAGTTTCACTTTCGTCTCTGCTGCAGCCATATCCTCTACAGGGGCATACTCCCGTTTCGCCTTCTCAAAGGTCATGACATATTCTTCCTGCAAGTAGGAAAGCATGTTCTCGAGCTCTACATCCTGGCGGTTAGCTTTGACTTCTTTCTGCTGAATGTCCTGGATAAAGTTCTGGTGGTTCCGTTTTAATTCCTTCAACAACTGCTCCGCCCTCTGAATGGAGACGCCGTATTCATTCCGTTCTTTCCGGCGTTCCTGGATCAGGACAGAAGTCGTTTCCTTCCTCTGCTTCGTCTCCTCAATCAGTTCGAGCAGTTCTTCTTCCGTTTGGTTGGACTCTGCAACTTCCATCAACTGTTGATAAGAGGAACGGTTTCCACGGAGCTCTTGTTCAATGAGTGCTTTCTCCTCCAAGTAACGGCCGGTTTTCTCCTGCTGATTGGAATAGGCTGATTCCTGTTCGGCAAGCTTGATCTCAAGCTCCTGTTTTCGGTTGGTCAGCTTTGCTTCGTCCAACTTCTGGCGTTCTTTCGTGTCCGTCAGTTCATCGATTTTCTTCTGAATCAGTGTAAGTTCTTCCGCTAACGATGCAAGGACTTTCTCCAGGTTATTTAATTGATCATGGGCATCTTCCCTGTCCTGATCATACTGGGCCTGATCCTGATCGAAAAGCTGCAGTTGGTCATTCAGATGGTTCCATTTAAGTTCCAGCTCTCTCAAAGTCGATGCCTTCTCATATTCTTCCCTCTTCCATTCGGAGAGTTCCTGATTATGTCCGGCTGCTTCCTTCTCTTGAAGGGTGAGCTGCTCTTTCAGCTGCATAACCTTCCGCTCCATGTCTTTCGCCTTCTGGTCATACTCACCGATCTTGGCTGTGAGATCCTGCAGTTCTTTCTCCCTTGTAAACAGGGACTGGTTGGACTGTTTCTTTGCACCACCGGACATCGAACCGCCCGGATTCACAACATCCCCGTCTACTGTCACTATTCGGTATTTCCGGTTCAAATAGTTTGCAAGCTGGTTGGCACTCTTCAAATCCTCCGCAATCACGATATGACCGAGCAGGTGCTGAATCGCTTTTCCATAAGGTTCCTCATACTTTACTAACTCTCCCGCAATACCCACAAACCCGGGCTGACCGCCAAGCTTTTCTTCGCCATAGACAGAGCGTGCCTGAATGGCATCCAAAGGGAGGAACGTCGCCCTCCCTTTGTTGTTGCTCTTCAGCCAGTGAATCGCCTGTCTCCCTGTCCGCTCATCCTTGACCACGATGTGCTGCGCCTGAGCTCCGAGAGCCGTTTCAACAGCCGTTATTAAATCAGAGGGGATGTCAATGAGTTCAAGAACCGCTCCTTCCACACCAGGGAGCTGCCCTTTCTGACGAGCCTTCAGCACTTCCCTGACGCCTTGGAAATAACCGGTGAAGTCTTCTTTCATATCCTCAAGCATCTCTTTCTTGGAACGCATCTTCTCCAGATATTGATAGCCTTTATACAATTTCTCCTGCGACTCTTGGTAAGCCGTTCTGCTCTGCTCCACCTGAGCCGTTAATGATTGAATCGTGGATTCCAGCTTTTGCCTCTCACTCTTAACTTCTTCTTGTTCAGAAGTGGTCAACCGAAGCTGTTCTTCCAGTTTGGCTCGTTCATCCCTTAAATCTTTAAACTTATCGTTCTGCAATCCTTTTTTGGAATGAATCTGATTTAACTGTTTCTCCAAAAGCTGCTTCTCGTTCCGTTTGGCCGCTTGTTTATTCAACAGTTCAATGTACTCACTCTTCAAATCTTCGATCTGTTCTTCGATCCGGTTGACATCTTTATTCAGGGCCTGGTTCGTTTGGTTGAGTTCCCGCCTCGTTTCCTTACGGATCTGTTTGGTTTCCTCAAGGCGCTTCGTCTCTTCTTCCGCGGTCACCTTCAACCTCTCCAGTTTTTCAGAAAGGTCTTCGTATGCTTCTTCAAGCTTTGATTTATTCTCTTCGAAATGTTTATGGCGTTCCTTCATAAGTTGTTTCTTACCTTCAAAATTTTCAAGGTCTTTCGTGAGAACCAGCAATGTTTCCTGAAGATCTTCAATCGACTCATCCAACGCCTGCATGTCCGACCGCTGCTTCAAGACTGTTTGTTCTTTGTTATCAATCTTTAATTGTAAGGAAGCCTCTTCCGCTTTGATTTTCTCGAGGTCTTTCAAAAGTGCCTGCCATTCTCCGTGCAGCTTCTCAATTTGTGTGATGAGAAGGGAGATTTCTATATGTTTCAATTCATCTTTCTTCTCCAAGTAATCTTTAGCAATAGCCGCCTGTTCCTTCAAAGGCTCCAGCTGACCATCAATTTCATAAAGAATATCCTCGACACGGTTCAAGTTCTCTTGTGTCTCGGATAGTTTATATTCCGCTTTTTTCTTGCGCTGTTTGTATTTAAGCACACCGGCTGCTTCTTCAAAAATCGATCTGCGTTCTTCTGCCTTCGAACTTAATATCTCTTCCACTTTCCCTTGACTGATGATAGAGAAAGCTTCCCGTCCAAGGCCGGAATCCATAAATAGATCGACAATATCCTTTAAACGGCATGTTTGGTTATTAATATAAAACTCGCTTTCACCAGAACGATACACTCGTCTTGTGACACTGACTTCCTGATAGTCAAGAGGAAGTGCCTGATCGGTGTTATCTAATGTTAAAGTTACTTCCGCCATATTTAATGGCGCTCTTGTCTCACTGCCTGCAAAGATGATATCTTCCATCTTCGCACCGCGCAGGGAACGAGCGGACTGCTCACCAAGCACCCAGCGTATAGCATCGGTTATATTACTCTTTCCGCTGCCGTTAGGACCGACGACGGAAGTCACACCTGTTACAAAGTCGACGGTTACCCGTTCGGCAAATGATTTAAATCCAATAGTATCCAATTGTTTGAGGAACATACTCATCCTCCTGTATTTTCACAAATCTATCTGTCACTCAACTTGTATATTTTATCATATTCGCACACCCTACGGTAGGAAGGTTCCGCCTCTTTATCCGATGAGGGTTTAAAAAACGATGAAACTGATTTATTATATGTACTAGTACTATTAAGCGCACTGGAGGAGGAAACACCTTGAGTTTACAAGAAGCCAGCCAAGAGAATCTGGCCGTGATCATCCATGACATGGCAGATAAACTGCAAGTCGTCAACCGTTCCCTTATGGATCCGGAAGACTACGATTTGAATAATTATGAAGAAATCAAATCCCTTCATGACATTATTGAGATGAAAGGCAGTTTAAGCGTCTCCGAGATACAAGCCTTCGTTACGGAACTCGGACAATACCGCAAGTAACAGGGCCGTATCCAATTAGAGCTAAAAAAAGACCGCGCCAGGCATGAAATGAGTTGCCGTGGACGGTCTTTTTTTATGAAATCGCTCCGTGATTCTCCAGCGCCTGCTGGGCAGCTTTCTGTTCTGCTTCTTTTTTCGTCCGTCCGACTCCGATTCCACCGATATCATCCTGGATACGGACGTGAGCAATAAATTCGCGGCTGTGGGCAGGTCCTCTTTCTTCGACGATTTCGTATTCAATTTTACTATTCTTATCTCGTTGTATGAATTCCTGCAGCTGACTTTTAAAATCCATCGCATGAGAAAAAGCACCTTTTTTCACTTTCGGATAAACGTAAGTTTGAAGGAACTGTATGACCTTGTCATAGCCTTGATCCAAATAGAGGGCTCCGATGAACGCTTCAAACACGTCAGCCAAAAGTGCAGGCCTGTTGCGTCCACCCGTCATTTCCTCTCCTTTACCGAGAAGAATAAGCTCCTGGAAATTCAACTCATTGGCAAACTCTACCAAAGAGACTTCACAAACGATGGAAGCCCTGAATTTCGTCAGCTCCCCCTCTGCCATATCAGGAAATTCCCGATACAGGTATTGGGATACTCCCAGTTCCAAGACCGCGTCACCTAGAAATTCGAGACGCTCGTTGTCTTCGCGGTCGGTTTTCCGATGCTCATTCACATAAGATGAATGCGTGAAAGCTTGTTCCAGTAACGAAATATCACGGAACTTTATGTTAATTTTGTTCTGGAAACTCGAAAAATCATCCATAAATCACCTTGTCCTTTACTGAGAATTTCTGAAATACAGGAAAGGCTGCCCGTATAAAACGGACAGCGATTCTCCTTACGACTGGCTGCTTATGTAATTCACAGCGTCGCCTACTGTATTGATTTTTTCAGCTTCTTCATCAGAAATTTCCAAATCAAACTCGTCCTCAAGCTCCATTACTAGCTCAACTACGTCAAGAGAGTCTGCTTCTAGATCTTCTTTGAAGGAAGCTTCCATAACCACTTTGGACTCATCAACGTCGAGACGATCGACGATGATCTGTTTTACGCGATCAAATGTATCTGCCATTGGAACCTCACCTCCCTTCAGTAATTATAGTAAGGTGCCGGAAAAAGCGCAAGGACTTATCCAATAACCTTTTCCGCCACGTTTGTTACATCACCATTCCGCCGTCAATGTGAAGCGTCTGGCCTGTCATATAATCTGCGTCCTCAGAGGCAAGAAAACGCACGACACGCGCGACATCTTTCGCTTCACCCAGACGGGATAAAGGAATCAGATTAAGCATCTGCTCCCGCTGTTCATCTGTCAAAGCATCGGTCATATCCGTAGCAATATACCCCGGCGCTACCGCGTTGACATGAATGTTCCGCGCGGCAAGCTCCTTAGCATTCGACTTCGTCATTCCTATGACACCGGCTTTTGCAGCTACGTAGTTCGCCTGGCCGGGGTTTCCGGAGACGCCGACGATGGACGCGACATTGATGATACGGCCATACTTCTGCTTCATCATCTGACGCGTCACACCTTTCGTACAAAGGAAAACACCTTTTAAATTGGTGTCGATGACGGCATCGAATTCTTCTTCCTTCATCCGCATCAGAAGGTTATCCTTCGTGATGCCAGCGTTGTTAATAAGAATATCCAGACTGCCGAACTCATCCACAACAGTCTTCACCATTCGTTTCACATCATCTGCATCAGACACGTTCGCCTGAATTTTAATAGCTGTTCCGCCGTTTTCACGGATTTCCTGAACGACTGCCTCGGCTTTGTCTTCACTTCCGGCGAAGTTAACTGCCACTTTTGCTCCTTTTGCTGCAAGCTCAAGGGCAATCGCTTTTCCTATTCCTCTGGAAGCTCCCGTAACAAGAGCCGATCGATCTTGTAAAATCATGAAGACTCCTCCTTATTCCATTCCAAGAATGCGTGCATAGTATCAGGGTCCTGGATACTAAACGTTTTCATCCTGCGCTTCACTTTGCGAACAAGGCCGCTCAGCACCTTCCCATGACCTACTTCGACGATGGCATCGACATCCTCTTCGACGAACGCGTCTAAAATTTCATGGAAACGGACCGGTGAATACAATTGCTCAACAAGCAAGTTCCTGATCGTTCCAGCGTCTGTTACAGGCGCTGCCGTCACATTTGCATAGACCGGAATCTGCGCATCTTTCACTTCTATACGATTCAAATACTCTGCAAATTCATCACTGGCCGGTTTCATCAATCTGGAATGGAAAGGTCCGCTTACGTTCAATGGAAGGACACGCTTCGCTCCGGCATCGGAGAGTTTTTCAGAAGCTTTGTCCACGCCCTCTTTCGTACCAGAAATAACGATTTGTCCAGGACAGTTAATGTTGGCTAAATCTACCGTGAGGTCACCGTCGAAGCCTTCCAGCGTCTTTTCGATATCAGAACGCTCAAGACCCAGCACGGCTGCCATCGTCCCTTTACCCGTCGGGAAAGCCTCTTCCATCAATTTTCCACGCACGTGAACAAGCTTCACTGCATCAATTGGATCCAGCGCACCAGCACTGACAAGCGCACTGTACTCACCAAGGCTGTGACCAGCCGTCATCGCCGGTTTTATTCCTTCTTCTTCCAAGACCATCTGGATGGCTACACTATTAAGAAGAAGAGCCGGCTGGGCATTCTCCGTTTTCGTCAAGGTTTCTGCAGGACCTTCGAACATGAGGGTCGAGAGTGAATAACCGAGCGCTTCATCCGCACGGTCGAATAATTCCTTTACAGAAGGGTAAGCCTCATACATCGCTTTCCCCATGCCTACCTCTTGAGAGCCTTGTCCTGGGAATACTGCTGCTATACGTTTCATGATTCATCCTCCTCTGAATCCATTTGTTTGAGCGTTTCCGCAATAGTTTCTGTCACATTTAACTCCACCATCTGACAAGCTTGACGAATGGCGTTGAAAACGGCTCTTTCGTTAGACGAGCCGTGGGCTTTAATAACAGGTGCTGCTAAACCGAACAACCCTGCTCCTCCATACTCCGAGTAATCAAGCTGTGTCTTCAATCCTTTCAGATCGTTTTTAGCAAGACCAGCAGCAATCTTCGTCTTAAAGTTACTCATGAATGTTTGTTTAATCATAGAGAACATCGACATAGCCGTACCTTCAATTGTTTTTAATGCGACGTTACCTGTGAAACCGTCAGTCACTACGACGTCCGCTGCACCATTCAGCAAATCACGTGCTTCCACATTTCCGACAAAATGAATCGGAGCATTCTTCATCAGTTGGAACGCCTTCTTCGTCAAATCGCTGCCTTTTCCTTCTTCTGTACCTACATTCAGCAGTCCGACACGGGGACGTTCCAAACCGCGGACTTGTTCTGCATAAATGGAGCCAATGACGGCATATTGCAGTAAATGCGCCGGTTTCGCATCAACGTTCGCACCGACATCAAGCATTAAGAATCCTTTTCCGTCTATGGTAGGAAGTGTCGGGCTTAACGCCGGACGATCCACACCTTTCATTCTGCCGACAATGAATAGTCCCGCACTCATCAGGGCACCCGTATTTCCGGCGGAAATGCAGGCATCAGCCCTTCCTTCCTTGACTTCATTCGCCATGAGAACCATGGATGCATTCTTCTTCTTTCGAACAGCTCTTACAGGTTCATCCTCCGCCGTAATCATTTCTGTCGTATGTATTACCGTTACGTTTTCCTGCCCCTTCAAGTAAGGGGAGATCAGCGATTCATCTCCGACCAGCGTGATGTGCAGTCCATCAATGGCATCAGCTGCCTGGACGGCTCCTTTCACGACAGCTTCCGGAGCATGGTCGCCTCCCATCGCATCTATGACGAGTTTCATCTCTTCCATCTCCTTCTATTGTTTAGAACGGTACATTTCAAATGTACCCGCAAACACTTCTTCCTGACCGACGTAGCTGTGGACTTTGACAATCGTTCTGCCCTTCTCCCCTTCTCCTTGGACAGTCGCTTTGGCAACGACGCGCTCCCCGAGTTTGACGGGACGGGAGAAGTGTATAGTGGACCGGGCAGTCAAAGCAAGTTCATCGTCGATCAAGGCTACAGCAAGTGAATTCGCCTGGGCGAACAGGTGGTGCCCCCTCGCAATGTGATTACGCGAGAATACGTGGTCGGGACGAATATCCAAAATGGAAATAGCCCTGTCGTCCAATTCAAGATCTACAACCTCACCAATGACTTCTTCGATAGGCAGAGCTTTCACCGTACCGTTCCATTCCTGATTCGCAACAGATTTAATTCTTTCACGAAGCTCCGGAATCCCCATTTCCATCCGGTCGAGACGAATGGTTTGTATACTGACACCAAAGGTTTTTGCAAGCTCTTCATCCGTAATAAAAGGCACACGGTCAATTTGATTTTTCAATTCTTCCTGACGAATCTTCTTAGGTTTTCTCATATTGATTCCACCGTTCATCTAGCATAAACGCTCGACTTTATGACTAGGTACTAATAGTAATATATAATACCATGTCCGATTACGCAAGGAGGGGGTTATTTTTCTGAAAATTCCATCCGGTTCTCTTTCATAAATAAAAGGTTCCGGCTTGTCTGCCGGAACCCTGAAGGAAGAAAGCATACCTCTCAGTCCAATACATTCCCAAGAATACTCTTATCCTCATACAGCAATTCCTTCAAAGAGTGGTAGCGCGGATCTCGCTCCAATGAATCAGAAAGGACGAGATCAGCCGCATCCTTTCGCGCCGTTTCCAACGCTCTGTAATCATGAACCATATCTCCGACTCTGAATTCCGGAAGGCCGCTTTGTTTCCTGCCGAAGAAATCTCCTGGCCCCCTGAGCTTCAAATCCTGCTCGGAAAGTTCAAAGCCGTCATTCGTTTCGGTCATGATCCGCATCCTCTCTTTGCCCACATCGCCCTTAGGGTCTGCAAGCAGAATACAGTAACTTTGATCAGAGCCCCTGCCGACACGGCCTCTAAGCTGATGGAGCTGAGAAAGTCCGAAGCGCTCGGCATCGTAGATGACCATCATGGTCGCATTCGGAACATTCACCCCTACTTCCACCACCGTCGTAGATACAAGAATACTCAGCTCATTAGCTGCAAACCGTTCCATGACGGCTTCTTTCTCTTCATTATGTAAGCGTCCATGCATGAGGCCGACGGAAACATCCGGTTCAAACACAGCACTTAATTGATGATAGAGATCAACAGCATTCTGTATATCCAGTTTATCCGACTCTTCAATCAACGGGCTGATGACATAAGCTTGATGTCCCTGGTCAATTTCTTTTTTAATAAAGCTTAAAACGCGGTTGGTCATCTCACCTTTTACCCAATAAGTCTCTACCGGCTTCCTCCCTGCAGGCATTTCATCAATGACGCTGACGTCCATATCCCCGAAAGCCGTTATGGCCAGCGTCCGGGGGATCGGTGTCGCCGTCATGAACAGTACGTCCGGATGTAAACCTTTATCCCGAAGGGCTCTCCGCTGTTTGACACCGAAACGATGCTGTTCGTCAACAATAACGAATCCCAGGTCGGAAAACACGACCTCGTCCTGAATCAACGCATGAGTACCGATCAGGATATCTACTTCTTTCCGCTCAACAGCCTCCAATATTTCCTGTCGCTTTTTCCCCTTTATGGAACCTGTAAGCAGAGCGACATTGGCACGTCCACTAAACATTTCTTTAAGCGATTGGTAATGCTGCTCAGCAAGAATTTCTGTAGGAACCATGAGCGCTCCTTGAAAACCGGCGGTGATGGATGCATAAAGACCGATGGCAGCTACGGCGGTTTTACCTGAACCAACATCCCCTTGCAGCAGGCGGTTCATTCGATGCGGATGCTTCATATCGTGGAGAATTTCCGCAAGCGCCTTTTTCTGAGCCGAGGTCAGTTCGAATGGCAGGGCCTGTACGAACTCCGTCAAGCGTCCGTTGTCATACCGCTGGACAAGCCCTTCACTCGCCTCCCGGTGATACTTACGGAGAAGCTGCATTTTGAGCTGAAAGATAAGAAACTCCTCATAGATGAACCGGCGCTTCGCATGCTTAAGCAATACCCTGCTGTCGGGATAATGCATTTGTCTTAAAGCCTGTACGCGGTCCGGAAGCTTATATCCCAATGTCAACTCTTCAGGGAGAATCTCAGGAACGTCTTGCCCATACGCATCAAGAGCTGTACGGATCACTTTCCTGAGTGTCGTTAAGCTGACTCCTTCTTTCAGCGTATAAACCGGCTGGATCGGTTCCTGTTCTTTCGACTCGCCTTTTTTGAACTGGCTGACTGTAATCTGCAGCCGCTGCTGGTCCCATTTCCCCGTCACCGTAACGGTATCTCCCGGGTTCAGCTGTTTCTTGGCAAAAGCGCGATTGAACATTACAGCCTTCACAGCGAACTGTTCCACCTGCAACGTGAACGTCAACCGCGACTTTTTCCTACCAAAAAAACTGAGGACAGGATCGGAGACGACCTGTCCCTCAATTGTCGCCTTCTCATTGTTTTCTAATTCTGTCAGGGGTTTAATTTCATAAGAATCATAACGGTGCGGAAAATAAAACAATAAATCCTCGACCGTAAACAAACCCAATTCATTCAAATTCGTTGCCAGTTTCGGTCCTACACCTTTCACTTCACTGATAGACTGTTGCAGCAATGGTTTCACTCTTTCTTCAACGAGATTCCGTACACTTTCGCTTCAAGCTCTCTTCCTGTTGGAGTGGCGGCGAGCCCCCCCTGGGCTGTTTCACGGAAATCTGACGGCATGCGCTGTCCCACCTTATACATGGCATCGATAACCTCATCACATGGAATACGGCTCGTCACACCTGCGAGCGCCATATCTGCAGCTACGACTGCGTTCGATGCCCCCATGGCGTTCCTTTTCACACACGGAACTTCCACCAATCCAGCTACAGGGTCGCAAATTAGACCTAGCATATTCTTAAGTGTTATCGCCATCGCTTCCGCTGATTGGGAAGGAGTGCCTCCTGCCATTTCTACAATGGCCGCAGCTGCCATACCGGCAGCAGAACCTACTTCCGCCTGACAGCCGCCTGCCGCACCGGAAATAGAAGCATTATTGGCTACAACGAATCCGAAAGCGCCGGACGTAAACAAGTACCGTACCATCTGTTCCCGCGTCGGTTTCAATTGATTTTTCACAGCAAACAATGTACCCGGGACACACCCGGCACTTCCAGCTGTCGGCGTCGCACAAATCGTCCCCATTGCCGCATTGACTTCGTTAGTGGCAACTGCTTTACTTACGGCGTCCATCATCAGATTACCGGATAAAGGAGTATGATTCTTCATATAATTTTGGATGAGTACGGCGTCACCTCCGGTCAGGCCGCTGTGGGATTTTACCCCTTTCAGTCCATCCTCAACTGCTTTCTCCATTACAGACAGGTTCCTTTCCATCTGCTCGATCACTTCTTCTCTCGTCAGCTGCTTCACGTCCATTTCCTGACGGATCATCACTTCCGAGATCTGTATGTTTTGACTCTCTGCCATTTCAACAAGCTCTGCTACGTTGCGAAACATGGGATCGCCCCTTTCTTTGTTGTCAGTCTGATATTTTGGCTACTTGTGTAATATGATCAGCACGCTCCAACTCGTTCAAAACGGAGTCGTCGATATTCTGATCCACTTCGATCACCATAAGCGCCTGTTCTCCCTGCGCTTTCCTCGATACTTCCATTCTACCGATATTGATTTCATTCCTGGCAAGGACCGCCGTCGCAGAGGCAATTGCTCCGTAACGATCATTATGAATCAATAAAATGGCAGGGTGGCTTCCCGACAAACGCAGTTCAAAGCCGTTCAGCTCCGTAATCTCCGCCTTACCGCCTCCGATGGATATGCCGACAAGCTCAAGTTCTCCATCCTCATCACCTATTTTGACGCGGGCGGTGTTCGGGTGATCCGTATGGGAATCCTCCTCATAAAAACGGATTTTCATTCCGTTCTTCCTTGCTGTTACCAAAGATTCCCGGATCCGCTGATCGTCGGTATCATAATCGAGCAGCCCTCCGATAATCGCGACATCTGTACCGTGCCCTTTATAAGTTTTTGCAAATGATCCATACAGATGGATATGCGCATATTTGGGCTCTCTGCCGAATAAATGACGTGCGGCTCTGCCTATCCTGGCCGCACCTGCTGTATGTGAACTGGACGGACCGATCATGACAGGTCCGATGATATCGAAAACAGAACGATATTTCATTTGTTTCACCTTCCCCTTGTTTCTGTCTCTATTGCACGAAAGAAAACGCTTACTAACATCGAATAATCCCCTATCATCTTATCACAAACTTGAGATTTTCACCTCCATTTTACTAGAATACAAATAATGCTGCTTGTAAGATACTTTAATCAAGAGTAAAATAGATGGTTGTGGGTTACTCGGTAACCGGGTGGGAGAGGGATAACTTCATAGAGGAGATTGAAATGCTCAATCAGCAAAGCAATCGTGCAGACTGGAAGAAAGAGGGTCTGGCAGGTTTAATCGGCTATTTTACGACTGTTTACATCGTAGCTGTCAACAGCCAGATCATGGAGAGTGCCGGACTTCCGCTTGAAAGCGGAATGGTGGCAACGATTCTTGCCAGTGCACTAGGCTGTTTGATCATGGCCTTATATGCGAACGCACCTATGGTTCTGATACCAGGTATGGGGGTCAACGCTTTATTCGCCTATTCCATTGTCGAAGGGACAGGAATGGATTTCCAGCAGGGGCTGGCCGTTGTCGTCGTTGCTTCGATACTGTTTCTCATCACAGCATTTACGAAGCTTGGAGACTGGCTGAAGCAGGCGATCCCTTCTTCTTTGAAGCACGCCATTACGGTCGGATTAGGTTTATTCCTTACATTGATCGGATTGGAGAAAGGTGGACTTGTCGTCAAAGGCGATCACTCGTTGATTGCCCTTGGAAACCCCTCGTCAGCACTCGTAATGACGAGTATCCTGACGCTGTTCATCGGCATTTTCCTCTTCACCAGAAATGTACCTGGGAACTTCCTGATCACGATGGTCGCAGGAACGATTCTTGCGAAGTTCACCGGCGTTCTTGGTGAAAAAGGAGATCCCATTTCTCTCGGAAGCCAATCCTTCGCCTATATGCCGGACTTTTCAACCATTGGACAATTCGGTTTTTGGATGGCGGTCTTTCCGCTGGCGATCGTACTCATCTTTGAAAACATGGGTTTGATCCACGGACAGCTGGGAATGCTTGATCAAGAAGGGAAGTTCAAACGTTCTTATCAGGCGTCTGCCTTTTCCGCACTTACGACAGGGTTCCTCGGCACTTCGCCTACTGTTTCATCCGCAGAGAGTGCAGCTGTTATAGCCTCAGGTGGTAGAAGCGGAAAATCGAGCTTGACGATGGCTGTGTTGTTCATCGGGACGCTTTTTCTAATCCCTTGGATCTCTATGGTGCCTTCTACAGCTATTGCGCCGATTCTAATCATCGTCGGGGCCCTTATGGTGCAGAACATCAAAGAGATTCCGATTGACCAATTATCAGAGTCCATGCCGGCCTTTCTTATCATTGTGATGATTCCGTTCACTTATTCCATAGCAGATGGGATGGCTTTTGGATTTATTGCCTACCCTATTGTCAAGTTTGCTATTGGAAAGCAAAGGGAATTGTCGGCACCGGTCGTTCTTATCGCCATGATCTTTCTCATTGAATTTATCGTTCGTTCACTTGGACATTAATACAGTTGAACGTATTTACCCGTTCTCTGAAAAAATCGGCTGCACCCTTTCTCTTGAAGAAGGGCGATCAGCCGGTTTTTTATTTCGCTACAAATCCCTAACCTCTTTGGACACGCCAGCGGAGCATTACGGTCATTTTGCAGCAGTCCACCCCTCCAGCCGTGCCTTTCCACTGAATTTTGATCCTCTCCGGGTTATAATCAAAGTCGAAATCTCCCACTGCTCCAGCCTCTTTAATCATTTGTTCCACCTTTGGACGATTCGACCGCTGAGCTGCCTCCATTAGCTCATCGGCGAATTCCTTCGATGCCTCCACCCGCTCCATCACTTTCTCTGCCCCGTTCATCATTTGTTTCGCTGCCTTCGCAGATTGACGAAACAAGCTGCTGTCGACTTCAGGGAAAGCTGGTCTGCCGACTTGAACATAAGCAGGAATCCGGTAATCATACATGAAATAGGGATAGGGTACCCAGACCATAGGCAAGAATAAAACCTCCCCTTGTTTGCTCCTTTCTTCATGTTTATGTGAATAGGCAGAAAAGAAAACAAAAAAAGAAGACGTTGAAACGTCTTCTTTTTTAATCTTCAATAGGAATGATAGACGAACCCTGCTTTTTAAATAAAATCGTCAGCAGGCCGTCTTGGAAAGATGCCCGAAAGACAGTGTCTGAAACAGTGAATGGAAGTGGAATGATTCTTTCTTTCCGAGTAAACGAACGGCTCTGATTAAAATAATTCATGGAGTGATCATGAACGTAACGATCCTCGGAACCCTCCACCCTGATTCTCACCTGGCTGCCGACATGTTCAAGATGAATCTGCTCTCGCTTAACTCCCGGAAGATATGCTTCAATCGTGTATTCTTTGTCTGTTTCAACCACCTCTATCGGAATAGTGGTGGTTTGGATATAGTGATCGAGCTTCTGGAAGGCATCTCCAAAAAAGGAATCAACTACTTTCATCACATCTTCCAAATCCTGCTGAAACAAATCCGGCAAATGATCGTTTTTATTCTTCATAGGGACACCTCTTTGGTTGAAGTTATACCCTACCAACATATGCCCAGATCAATCTTCAGGTTCCTCACTCATGGAAATCAAGACCGGATGCCACCGCTTTTACATAGCCTTTGCGGATAACGAAGTCTCCGAATTTCTCGTCCTCTTCCCTTTCCTTCGCATAGCGGTGAATCATCGGTTTCAGCTCTTTAAGGATTTCTTCTTCACCAATGTTCTCTCTATACAATTTATTCAAACGATCCCCTGTGAATCCAGCTCCGAGATACATGTTATATTTGCCAGGCCCTTTTCCAATGAATCCGATCTCTCCCAACGCCGGGCGGGAACACCCATTCGGGCATCCGGACATCCGGATAACGATCTCCTGTTCTTTCAATCCGGCTTCATCTAAAATCTCTTCCAGGTGGTCGATCAATGTCGGGAGATACCGCTCCGCCTCCGCCATCGCCAATCCGCAAGTCGGCATCGAAACACATGCCATTGAATTTCGACGGAGAGCAGAATTCTGGCTGCCGTCCGACAACCCGTATTGTTCAATCAATGCTTCAATCACAGGCTTCTCCGCTTCTGATACTCGTGAGATGATAAGGTTTTGGTTGGGGGTCAGACGGAATTCCCCGATTTGGGTTTCCGCTATTTTTCTCAGTGCTTCCTTTAATTTATACCCTTCCGCATCCTTGATGCGTCCATTCTGGATAAAGAATGTGTGGTGCCAGGTCCCGTCTTCTCCTTTGACCCAGCCGTACCGGTCCCCGTTGTGATCAAAATGATATGCCTTCGCTTCTTCCAACGCATAACCTAATCGACGATTAAGTTCCTCCAGAATCTGATCGGCTCCTAATCTGTCAACCGTGTACTTGAACCGGGCGTTCTTACGATTGGAACGATTGCCGTAATCCCGCTGTATCGTCAAAATTTTCTCCGCTACATCAACCACCTGCTCCGGCACACAGAAGCCGATGGTACGACCGAGCTGCGGATATGTCGAAGTGTCGCCGTGGGTCATTCCCATCCCCCCGCCAACGACGACGTTGAATCCCTGCAGCTTTCCATCGTCCAATACAGCGATGAACCCCAGGTCCTGTGAAAACACATCGACGTCATTGGAAGGTGGAACGGCAATGCCTATTTTGAATTTCCTCGGCAGATACAGCGGTCCGTAAATCGGCTCTTCTTCCTGACCGTCCACCACTTTTTCTTCATCCAGCCAAATTTCATGATAAGCTCTTGTCCGCGGAAGGAGATGTTCACTCACTTTCTTCGACCACTCATACACTTCTTTATGAAGGGCGGATTGTTCAGGGTTAACGTTACACATGACGTTCCTGTTCACATCGCCACATGCCGCAATGGTGTCCATCAATACGGCATCCATCGCCTGTATCGTCTTCTTCATGTTCCATTTTAAAATACCGTGCATTTGAAACGTCTGACGGGTCGTCAGTTTCAGCGTTTCATTGCCGTACTGGTCTGCCAGACGATCCATAGCCAGCCACTGGTCGGGAGTCGCCACACCACCGGGAAGGCGCACCCTGATCATGAATTGATACGCCGGCTCTAATTTCTGCTTTTTTCGTTCGTTCCGCAGGTCCCTGTCATCCTGCATGTAGCTGCCGTGAAATTTCAAAAGCTTCGTTTGATCATCAGGAATGCTTGCAGAAAGCGGCTCCTGGAAACTCTCGACAAGATCGCCCCGTAAAAACCGGCTCTTTTCTTTAATCTCTTCCATTTCACTCGGAGGACCTTCCGGTTTATGCAATGTTTTGTGTTCAGACATCCGTAAAACTCCTTCCCGCTATTAGTAAACGTCTCTCTGATAGCGTTTTGATTTTCTAAGTTCTGTCAAATAATTTTCTGCTTCTTCTCTTGTATAAGCGCCTTCCTGCTGGAAGATATCAAGCAGGGTTTCCTGCACGTCTTTCGCCATGTGTTTCTCATCGCCGCAAATATAAAGGTAAGCACCTTCCTCAATCCATTGGAAGACCTCTTTACTCTTTTCACGCAGGCGGTGCTGCACATAGACCTTTTGATCGGTATCCCTGGAAAAGGCAACGTCCATATTCGTCAGAACGCCGTCTTTGATCCATTTCTGCCATTCCGTCTGATAAAGAAAGTCCGTCACGAAGTGCTGTTCACCGAAGAACAGCCATGACTTCCCTTCCGCTTCCGACTCTTCCCATTCCTCCATAAAGGAACGGTAAGGTGCAATACCAGTACCAGCGCCGATCATGATGATCGGCCGAGTCGTGTCTTCCGGAAGCTTGAAATTCTGGTTTTTCTGTACAAAAACCGAAAGCTGATCCCCGGGTTTCGTCCTTTCGGCACACTGTCCGGAACAGACTCCCGTCCGCTTTCTCCCATGAGAATCATAGCGAAGCGCCCCTACCGTCAAATGAACCTCGTCGGGGTTGGCTTTCAGGCTTGAGGCAATTGAATATAGACGTACTGGAATCTTACGTAATGCAGTAAGGAATGCATCGACATCGACTTCCCAAGGTCCATAGTCTTTGACGAAATCCAACAGATCCCTCCCGTGAATGTATTGGGAAACTTGCTCTTTATCTGTCAAGAGATCCGCTAAACTCTCATTAGAAGTAAAAGGAGCGAGCTTTTCGAGGAGGGGCTTGGTAAGAACCGTAATCTCAAAATGGGTCAGCAGCGCTTCTCTAAGCGCACGGACCTCCCCTTGCTTATTGACTGAGACGGACCTCTCCGGATCCCAATTCATCTCTGTAATCAGTGCATCTACCAAGGAAGGCTCATTTTGGGGATAGATTCCGAGACTGTCTCCAGGCTCATAGGTCAGACCGGACCCTTCCAAGTCGATCTCCAAATGCCGGGTTTCTTTGTTGGAACCCTGCCCGTTCAAATTGATGTTCTCCAACACTTCCGCCTGAAACGGATTAGATTTGGAGTGGACCGGTACGTCGTCCGTAAGCGGTGCAGCAGCTGCAGCAGGAGAATTGGTTTCTGACGCAGAACCCAGCTGCTGACTAACGCCCCGCCACCACTCCTCCGCGGGATCTTCATAATCAAGATCACAATCGACCCTCGGATACATCCTTTCCGCGCCAAGTTCAGCGAGCTTCTCATCGATCACTTTACCGGTCTCGCAGAACAAGTCATAAGAGCTGTCTCCAAGTGCCAAAACCGAATACCGAACCCCCTCCAGCTTCGGTGCACGCTTCCCATGGATAAATTCATAAAACGACAGCGCGTTATCCGGCGGGTCTCCTTCTCCATGCGTACTGGTCAAAATGAGAAGATCCTCTACATTTTTCAAAGCCTTCGGTTTGAAGTCATCCAGTGCTGATAACGTCGTTTCAAACCCCTTCTTATCCAACGTTTCCTTGTACTGTTCTGCCAGTGACTGACAGTTTCCCGTATGAGATCCGTAGAGGATGGTAATACTCCTCGTTGCAGCAGCCTTCTCCTCTGTAGTGGAAGGGTGAGACTGAGCAGCAGGGTCTGCTTCGGTTGAAGCCAGGGAAGATGCCAAATACCCGCTTAACCATATTTTTTGATGATTACTTAATGATGTTAATAACTGGTTTAACAAGTCCGCCTGATCTTTATTGAACGGACTGTTGCTGACTTGTAAGGACAACATTTCCACCTCCATAAAACCTTTATTTTTTTATTTCGGAAGCTTTCGCTTTATAGTAGCGATCAAGTGTGACGACCATCGCCCCCATTTTCGGACGGGCGGGCTGAATCACTGTGGATATTCCCTGACCGGCAAGCTCCTCTGCTGTTACTTTGCCAACGGCGACGGCTGTGACGTCCTTTTCGAAGGAAGCGGTGAGACGGCTGCGATCCGCATCTTTTTCAAACAAGTTTTTCACCTGAGTTTTACTCGTAAACACCACCGCATCCAGTTCCCCCGCAAAAATAGCATTCTTCAAATTGTCGATAATGGACAAAGATGGCTTTTCAAATGTGTAAGGCTTTGATAAATAGACGGAAAATCCAAGTTGTTCCAAGGATTCCTTCCATACGGCATCATCCTGATCATACGCCTGCAGGAACAACCTTCCACCCGAAGCCGCTTCTTTCTGAATGCGCTCCACAAGATCCTTCATCGTCCCATCTGCCGCAACGAGGGCCGGCTGTATCTCGTTTTCTTTTAACCAATCCATTGTCTTCGAACCTCTAACAGCAAGCGTTTCCGTGTTCAGCTTTTTTACAAAAGCACGGGACAATTTCCTTTCAGAGGCTGCATTGTTAAGCGTCCTTGCACCGATTCCGGTTGTTAAGACGACAAGGTCGAATGGTTCATCCAGATAGTCTTTGACATTTCTCACACAGCGCTCTTCGTGGAGCACCTGCTTCCCTTGAATCGGATAGACAGAGGCACGGCCGCCTAAATTTTCTATAAGAGAAGTAATGGCTTCCGACCTTCGATCCGCTGCCACACCTATGTGTTTATTCGTTAATCCTGACACGTCCCTCCCCCTTTCCTATAGCTATGTATATCATCAAGCACCCGCTTTTGCGCTTCTGTATCGTGGTAGTCCTCCTTGAGGATTTCTCTTAAAAAATCATGCTGTGTTTCTTTGTTCATACTGCTTTCTTTAAGCAGCGTACGGCAGTGATGTAAGAAGTCAACATACTCCCCATAACCTTCGCCGTATTCGCTTTCCAGGCGTTGTTTTAATTTGGAGGCAAGCATCGGACTCGCTCCGTCGGTTGATACGGATATTGTCAGCCTCCCGCGTTTAAGGAAGCCCGGAAAGTGTACATTCCCCCCGCTGCCACCATCCACTCTGTTGATCAGTGGTATCCTTTCACTTAAAGCAGCAATACGGTCATTCTCTTTTTGGTCGCTTGTAGCAATGATCAGGAGGTCCGTTCCTTTGCTGTCGGAACTAGTGAACGTTCGACGGTAACAAGTAATCTCCCCACTCTTCTCCAACAGGGAAAGCTCGGGATGGAGGGAAGGGCTGACAACGATTATTTCTGCGAGGCAGGTCATCAGCGTTTTCACCCGCTTAAGCGCGACGCGCCCACCGCCGGCAACGACGACTCTCCGCCCTTTCCATTCCACCATCATAGGTAAGTGACTGTTCACAGGAAGTCTCCTCTCAAGGTGTCTTCATTCCCACCAGCGTTTCTTTCACACGATCCGCCATCGCTTCGATCATATGAGGATGGTCATTCAAATGTCCGGAAATCTTCACCGCATATCCTTGTTCCGCAGCCTTTTGCACCTTAGCTTCCATAGAACGGAGAAGTACTCCGGTAAACCACAGGTACGGGACGACGACGGTGGGCTTACCCGATTCCAACACTGCATGAAAAGCCTCATCGTAGCTTGGAGTGATTGCGGCAAGGTAACAAACATGAACACTGTCCGCACCCGCTTTGCTCCGCAAGCGCTCTCCAATAAATTCCATTGCTGTTCTTGTTGATGGATGTCTGCTGCCCCTTCCAACGAGAAGGATATTAGGAGTTTGATTCCCTGCAACAATGTCCCTTACTCGATCAACAAGGACGTCGATAATACGCTCCTGTACTCCGAGGGGTTCCCCGTAATGCAGTTCAACACCAGGAAAGCGCAGCTTCGCCTTATCAAGCTCCTCCGGTATATCTTCAAAATAATGCCCCGCGCTCAGAAGCAGTACCGGTAAAACGGCGATTCTCGTCGCACCCTTCTTGACAAGACGGTGGATTCCTTCCTCAATGTCTGGTTCGGCTAATTCAAGAAAACATCGTTCGAAAAGGGGAATGCCGATCTCTTCCTGGACTTTACTCAAAAAATCAAGCGCCTGCTCTGTTGCTTCTTTCTTTCTGCTTCCATGACTGACATAGAGAACTGCGTCCATCTTTCTCCCCCTTTCATTCAGCCGACAATCGATTTTGCGATGTCCACCTGGTCCTCCTGCTGTATCGATTCAAACCACTGCAGCTGCTCACGCAATTTCACAACTTCACCAACGACGATCATCGCCGGGTTCTTCATATCTGCAGCTTTAGCAACGATATCCTCAAGCGTCCCGGTAACGGTTTCCTGCTGTTCCGTCGTGCCCCATCGAACGAGAGCGACAGGAGTATCGAGCCCTCTGCCATGTTTCACGAGTTTTCCGCAGATATCCGGCAGCTTCTTCACACCCATGTATATACAAAGAGTGTCCATACTTTTCGCTACGTGTTCCCAATAAGCATCCTCTTCAATGCCAAGCTTACTTACCCCGGAGATGAAGGCTACGGAAGAACTGTATTCCCGATGGGTGACAGGTATGCCTGCATAAGCGGGAGCCGCGATACCGGAGGTAATTCCGGGAACAATTTCAAAAGCGATCTGGCGTCGGGAAAGTTCTTCCGCCTCTTCTCCACCGCGCCCGAATACGAACGGATCGCCGCCTTTCAATCGAGTGACTGTTTTGCCCTGAAGCGCATATTTACACAAAAGATGATTGATTGTTGATTGTGTCAAGGCGTGATGATCCGGCCGTTTCCCACAGAATATAAGCTCCGCATGATCCGGGGCTTCATCGAGTAATTCTTGATTGATGAGCCGGTCATACAGAATAACGTCCGCCTGCTGGATTGCTTTCAGCCCTTTGACCGTAATCAAATCATAATCACCTGGTCCTGCTCCGACAATATAAACCTTAGCCATCTATGATGCTCCCTTCGGTATCCACCCTTTTTCTTCCAAAACCTGCAACAGCTGTTCGGCACATGCTTCGATATCATATTGATGAGAGGAAACAACAGCTTCCGGTGTTTCGGGGGCTTCATATGGAGAATCGATTCCAGTAAAGCCTTTGATCTCTCCGGAGCGGGCTTTTTTATAAAGCCCTTTAGGATCACGTGCTTCACAAGCTTCCAATGGACACTCAACATAAACCTCAAGGAAGTCCCCTTCTGGAATTGAGGCGCGCACCTGCTCCCTGTCACTCTTGAACGGAGAGATAAATGCTGTCAGTACAATCGTCCCACTATCAGCAAACAACTTTGCGACTTCCCCAATCCTTCGAATATTTTCCGTACGATCCGCTTCAGAAAAACCGAGATCCGCATTCAATCCGTGACGGATGTTGTCGCCATCAAGAAGATACGTATGAACACCACGCTCATGCAGGAGATGGTTCAGCTGATTGGCGATGCTGGACTTGCCGGAACCGGAAAGTCCCGTGAACCAGAGGACACCACTGTGGTGTCCATTCTTCTTCCGGTAGGATTCCTGACTTACAGATGCTTCGTGCCAAGTAAGATTCCGTTCCATTCCCTTCACCCCTTTACGTCTGCAGCTTTCGCCTGCAGCCCTTCAATCAAAACTTCTACAACTTCCGGGCGGCTGAATGTCTTCGGCGGTTTCTCCCCGCTCCGTAACAGCTCACGGACTTTGGTTCCGGAAAGGATGACGTGGTTTTCCTTATCGTGCGGGCACGTCTTGTGAGAGGCCATCGCTTCACATGCCTTACAATAAAAACTGTGTTCAAAGAACATCGGAGTAATATCAAGTTCGCCTTCGTCGTAGTGAGAGAATATCTTCTGTGCGTCATACGTTCCGTAGTAGTCGCCTACTCCAGCGTGGTCACGGCCGACGATGAAATGAGAGCAGCCGAAGTTTTTACGGACGATGGCATGGAAGATCGCTTCCCTTGGACCTGCGTAGCGCATGGCTGCACGGAAAACGGCCAGGGTCACGCGGTCCTTCGGATAGTAATGATCAAGCAGTACCTGGTAGCTCTTCATCCGAACATCACTTGGTATGTCATCGCTCTTCGTCTCGCCCACCAACGGGTTCAGGAATAGACCGTCAACCGTCTCCAAGGCCGCTTTTTGAATATATTCGTGGGCGCGGTGGACAGGGTTTCTTGTTTGGAAACCGACAACCTTCCTCCATCCGTTCTTTTCGAAAAGTGCTCTCGTTTCTTTCGGATCGAGGTAAAACTCTTCTCCGTGTTCTTTTGCTGACGAAGCAAAAACCTGGATAGTACCGGATACATAATAGTCGGGGCGTTCAAACAACTTTTTGACACCCGGGTGAGCAAGGTCCGTAGTTAAATATACTTTTTGCGCTTCTTTTTCTTTGTCAGGTTTGAAGATGTCTTCGATCTCAATCACACCGTACACCGTTCCATCATGGATAAGCTTGGCTTCTTTTCCTAACGATTCTGCCTTCTCTTCACTTACAGGCAGCGTAATCGGAATGCTCCAGGGTGTCCCGTCTTTCAAACGCATCGTATCGACGACGGATTCATAGTCTTCCTTGTTCAGGAACCCTTCCAGCGGACTGTATGCTCCGTTACCGATCAGCTCCACGTCACTGAGAGCCATTCCATCCAGTTCGATACTGTCCTTCGGTAAATCCTCCGGTGTTTCGTTCCATCTATTGATTAACTTCCCTCCATGGGGTTTAATGACTGCCATTTCATACATCCTCCTATTAGTTCGTTTCGATTAGTTCGTTTCTGATGGGCCCGGGGTGTGAAGACCACACTCCGTTTTATTAAATCCTTTCCAGCGGCCGGAGCGGTCGTCGCCGACGGCCTGGGATGTACAAGGAATACATCCTACACTTGGATAGTTTTGGTCATGCAAAGCATTGTAATCCAAGCTATTTAGTCGGATATAATGCCATACGTCGTCCCAAGTCCAATGTATCAGTGGACAAACTTTCACGGACTTAAACCGTTCATCTTTGTTGATGAAATCCGTCTTCGCTCTGCTCGGGGACTGTTCTCTGCGCAGGCCGGAAAGCCAGGCAACCGCACCGGACAGTGCCTCTTCCAACGGTTTGATCTTCCGGATGTAACAACACTGGTCCGGCTGTCTCTTCCACAAAGCGGAACCATGCTTTTCTGCCTGTTCTTCCACTGTAAGCTCCGGTAATTTCATATGAATATGAAGCGCCGGATACCGCTTCTTCACTTTATCAATCAAATCGTAGGTTTCCTGGAAGTGAAGACCTGTGTCGAGAAAAACGACATCCGCATCCGGTTTGACCTGCGAAATCAGATCGATGAGTACCATTCCTTCTGCGCCGAAGCTGCACGCATAAACCACGTCAGAACCATACTGGTCGTATGCCCATTGAATGACCTTTCTCGCGCCTTTCGTATCATCCTCTGGCTGATCATTTTTGAATGGATCACCGGAAAAATGCTGGTACGTAAGTAAGTTTCCCATACACTCGCCTGCCTTTCTCCAAATAAAAACGCCCCTCTTCCGGAAAAGAAGAAGGGCGTCTGAAAGTAAGATACGTCCTTCTTATCTTTCCAAATGCTTTCAGCATCTGCTGGAATTGGCACAGCGTCTAACTTTAACGGTTAGACCCGTTGCCGAGGCTTCGTTGGGCCAGTCCCTCCACCTCTCTAGATAAGAAAAATTAGTCGGTTGGATATTTCAAAAAAACTAATTGATTCAAATAGTAGGCTTCTTTCTAAGATATGTCAACAGGTTTTTTAAAAATTACAACTTTTCTGTTTTTAATATTGACAATGGTCCCCCTCTGCTTTAATTTGGTAAGTAATCAAAGCAAGATACTATATCCTTATGAAGAGCCGGGGGAGGAAACTGGTCCAACGATCCCGCAGCAACCTTTTAAAGGTGCTCCATCCAGCAGACATTGTCTGAAAGATAAGGAGAGGAACGAAAGCCTCTTCTGTGTGAAGGGTTTTTTTATTTTTGTAGAAAACCTCTTCACACATAAAACCAAGTATTCTCATATGATTAATCATACACCATATGGGAGCTGGAATTAAAGGGTAAAAGGAGAGGTTGGATTGAATAAATTAATTGTTTTCGCATTAGTGGGATTTTTTGCTCAGTTAGTCGATGGTGCTCTCGGCATGGGCTTCGGATTGACTTCCTCAACGATTCTGCTTGCCTATGGACTTGCTCCGGCAGTAGCTTCTGCATCCATTCATATGGCTCAAGTGGCAACGACGGCCGCTTCCGGCTTCTCTCACTATAAATTCGGGAATGTCGATAAGCGTCTCGTCGTTATTCTGGCTGTTCCCGGTGCCATCAGCGCTTTTCTCGGTGCAGCTGTATTAAGCTGGGTTCCAGGAGAAATTATCCGACCCTACATATCACTCTTCCTCCTCGTATTAGGAATCTATATCATCATTCGTTTCCTTACCATGGGACAGAAGCGGCCCCAGGAGAAGCGGCCTTTCAAAAAGAGCTTTTTGTTTCCACTTGGATTTATCGGAGGTTTTCTTGATGCAGTCGGCGGCGGCGGGTGGGGACCAGTGAATACGCCCGTTCTCCTGGCAAGACAGAAGCTTGAACCCCGAAAAGTGATTGGAACGGTAGATACCAGCGAATTCATCGTCACTGTTTCTGCGACCCTCGGGTTTCTTATCTTTCTTGGCTGGGAGCAATTCAGCTGGCTGCTCGTATCTGCGTTTGTGATCGGCGGGGTTATTGCGGCCCCCCTTGCTGCCTGGCTTGTGAAAATAATGCCGTCTCTCGTATTAGGTGTCCTCGCCGGTGGATTCATCGTTTTGACAAATATCCGAACGCTTTTGAATACAGTAGAGCTTGGAGACACCTCCATCGCCATTATTTACACGGCTTTAGTCCTTGCCTATATCTGCATGGTTCTCTTGTCCATCCGCAGAAACTTCCGGCTTAAGCCGGCAACCAGGTAGCAGGAACAGTGTTGTCCTGAGCAGCACGCTTTTATGATAATATAAAAAAAGAGATCAGAGCTGTATGCTCTGATCTCTTTTTCTATATTTTATTCAATAGAGAAGATATAGGAATAAATCGGCTGTCCACCTGTGTGAACTTCCACTTCCAAATCTTCAAACGTATCTTCAATATACGCTTCCAACTGACCAATTTCATCTTCTTCAACTTCTTCACCAGTAAGAATGGTCAGGATTTCATCTTCATCCTCATCGATCATCTCGCGAAGCAGAGCCTTCGCTGCCTCTAACGCTTCTTTTGCCGTTGTTTGTATTTTACTTTCCGCGATCCCCATAAAATGGCCTTTTTCAATGGCTAGTCCATCGATCTGGGTATCTCGTACCGCATACGTAACCTGTCCGGTTTTCACTTCGGACATCAGCTGGCTCATTTCCTCTTTATTCGTGTCAAGATCCGCTTCCGGATTAAATCCTAGAAGAGCACTCATTCCCTGCGGAATGGTCTTCGTCGGAATAACGGCTACTTCCACATCAGCAAGCTCGGCCGCCTGTTCCGCCGCCATCACAATATTCTTATTGTTCGGGAGAATGAGCACACGGTCTGCATGGGCTTCCTTGATCGCTTCCGACAGATCCTGGGTACTAGGGTTCATCGTTTGTCCACCTTGGATGACAACTGTCGCGCCGAGGCTTTCGAACAATTTCCTGATCCCTTCCCCCATACTTACTGTGACGATACCGTATGGCGCTTTCTTTTCCTGCTTAGCGCCTTTTTTCTTGTCTCCTACAATAGATGTATGCTGTTCACGCATATTCTCGATCTTCATGTTAATGAGACTGCCGTACTTCTGACCGAGCGTCATCGCTTCGCCGGGATACTCGGCATGAACATGCACTTTAATTAAGTCTTCATCGGAAACGACTAGGAGGGAATCACCAATTTCGCTGAGCTGGTTGCGGAATGCATCCTCATCATAAGGGTTTTCCGCAAGCTTGTCCTCTTCGAATTTCACCATGAATTCCGTGCAATAGCCGTATTCGATATCTTCCGTATTCATGAAATCCTGAGCAGATTTATGATGTTCTGCATTGACCATATCATCCATGGATACGGTTTCCTGAACTGCCGGAAGTTCTTCCCCTTTCAAGGAAGCAAGAAATCCTTCATAAATGGTTACAAGACCCTGGCCGCCACTGTCCACGACTCCGACTTCCTTTAAAACAGGAAGCAGTTCCGGGGTCCGTTTAAGCGATGCTTTCGCAGCTTTTACCACTTCTTCCATAAACGGAATGAAAGCCGTGTGCTTTTCTGCAGCTTCCACCGAACCTTCCGCTGTTTCACGAGCTACGGTAAGAATTGTTCCTTCTACCGGTTTCATAACCGCTTTATAGGCTGTATCCACGCCGCCTTCAAGAGCCGCCGAGAAATCTTTCGTTGTCAACGTTTCCTTATCTTCATTAACTTTTGAGAAACCACGGAAGATTTGAGAAAGGATGACACCGGAATTCCCACGGGCGCCCATAAGCAGTCCCTTGGACAGTGCTTTCGCCACTGCCCCTGCATGATTTTGATCTACGGTTTTCACTTCCTCCGCTCCGGAGGTCATGGATAAGTTCATGTTCGTTCCTGTATCTCCGTCTGGTACGGGAAATACGTTTAGGGCATCGATCATCTGGGAATTTCTCTTCAGATGATGCGCCCCCTGTAAAATCATTTCGGCCAACATTTTGCCGTCTAGCTTTTCTACCGTCACACTTACGTCCTCCTTTGACTGCAACCGCTGCTTTATGCGCTTGTCACACGGACTCCCTGGATAAAGATGTTCACAGAGTCAACGGACAAACCGACTGTTTTGTTCAGTGTGTATTTCACTTGAGATTGGACGTTATGAGCCACCTCAGAAATCTTCGTCCCATAACTTACGATGATAAACATATCTATATGAAGGCGATCTTTGTCCTGTCTGACAACGACCCCTTTGGAAAAGTTTTCTTTACGGAGCATTTCGGACAGGCCGTCCCGTATCTGGTTCTTCGAAGCCATGCCGACAATTCCATAACACTCGACTGCCGCCCCTCCGGCGATCGTTGAGATTACTTCATTACTAATAGTGATATGACCATATTGGTTGTTCAAATCCACGGACATATAGATCCTCCTTTATAATCCTCGTATTCTTACTCAATTATAACATAAGATTCACAGGTGAATTCTGCTTCAATTCCCGAAAAGGATCTGAATATCCCTTATATACTTTGAGACATATCCATGTATCTGTCAAGAAGAAATTCTTGATATAATTCGACCTATCTTATTGCAAACCTTATTTTGATATGATAAAGTTACTAAGTATCTGATGATTTATGTAACAGGAGGGATTTTTCATGGCACGTAGTGTTATATCTGGTAAAGGTACACGTTCAGGTAACCACCGTTCACACGCGATGAACGCTAATAAACGTCAATTCAAAGCTAACCTTCAAAAAGTACGTATTCTTGTAGATGGTAAGCCTAAGAAAGTTTACGTTACTGCACGTGAGCTAAAATCAGGCAAATTACAACGCGTATAACTCTTTGAACAAAAGAAGCACCCGGATTCCGGGTGCTTTTTTTGTTGGGCCTGTTAGTCTTTTTTGAATGTACTTATGACTGCACGCACTATGCCCCCGACGAACCGCGGGAGTTTGATAGTATAAAATTTCAAAGAGCCCCCTCCTCCTGTTATAACTGATGGAACAACCCTTCTCTACCCTCTATTAGTCAAGTCTTTGCTTCTTATTACTAAGAGTATGCCTGCCTGAAAGGAAAAAGTACCCGTATCTTCAAGAAGCCTGTTCGAAATGCAGAGGGTTGATCCATAAGGTACATATGCGTCTGTGAGTGGATAATAAAAACCCTTTAGAGTAAGCCCTGACACATCCAGGGTGACAGGCAGGAAAGAGATGTACGGGTATTCTTCATCCGCTTCTATCGTATGCTCTCCGGCTTTGACTAATTCCACTCGATTTTGTTTATCTACGATGGTCGCTTTCACATCCCGTTCTGCAAGCGTGTAAAGCAGCTGAATGTTAGCTTGGGAATGATCAAGCCTTCCTCCCGTCACTCCGACTAATAAAATATGCGCAGGGTTTCTTTTTTGTGCTTCTATCACAGCAAGCTCAAGATCGGTTTCATCTTTCTCATCCGGATATATACGTGTTTCAGCTGCCGAAGCCTGAATACGCCTTAATACTTCCAGTGATACAGAATCAAAGTCTCCGATGGCAAGATCCGGTTTAATGCCTTGCTCGATCAGTACTTCGGCTCCCTTGTCTGCACCGATCCACAGGCAATCCCCTTGCACTGTCTGTTTCAGGTCTGGTATGTAAGCTGCCGGTCCTCCTCCGACAACGACGATGGTGTGGTTCATATGATTCCCTCCAAGATTAATGATGAATAAACAAGAAGCTCAAATGGATGCCTGCTGGCAATCATTTGAGCTTCTTCCCCTTATAAAGAGCTGCGAATCGCATCTATCGCTTTTTTACGGTCGGGGTGATTGAAAACAGCGCTTCCTGCTACGAGGACATCAGCACCGGCTTCGGTGCAAAGGCGTGCCGTTTCTTCATTGACGCCGCCATCAATCTCAATTTCAAAATCCAGCGCTTCTTCCGTTCTCCATGCATCGATCTGGCTGACTTTAGGCAGTACAGAATGTATGAATGACTGACCACCGAAACCAGGATTGACCGTCATTAACAATACAAGATCCACGTCTTTCAGTATAGGACGAATCGCTTCGGCAGGTGTCGCAGGGTTAATGACCACACCTGCTTTCACCCCGTGACTTTTAATCAGTTGGATGGTGCGGTGGAGGTGCGGACACGCTTCCTGATGGACCGTTAGAATATCTGCGCCCGCTTTGGCGAACGTTTCCACGTAAGCTTCCGGATTCTCGATCATTAAATGGACGTCAAGCGGAAGGCTCGTCACCGGGCGGACCGCATCAACAATCAAAGGGCCGATCGTAATGTTTGGAACGAAATGTCCATCCATGACATCTACATGGATATAATCCGCGCCTGCGTGCTCGACGTCTTTAATTTCCTCTCCCAGTTTAGCAAAATCGGATGCTAAGATGGATGGTGCAATTTTTGTCATCGTTTAATACCTCGGCTTTCTATTCTGTATTTCTTCCAGGAACTGCAGATAATGTTGGTAGCGCTGGCTGCTGATGTTACCTGCCTCTACTTCCATTTTCACCGCACATTTAGGCTCTTTATGATGCAGGCAGCCTCTGAATTTGCACCCATCCTGAACCGCCACAAATTCCGGAAAGCACTCCGGCAGCTGTTCCAGTTCCAAGTCTGCAAATTCAAGCGAACTGAACCCCGGCGTATCTGCTACAAGCCCATTAGATATTTCATAGAGTTCCACATGCCTCGTCGTGTGCTTCCCGCGGCCGAGACTCTCTGATATTTCATCCGTATCAATGGACAACCTGGAATCGATGGAATTTAAGAGAGAGGATTTCCCTACCCCCGACTGACCGGCAATCACAGTCGTGCGGTCTGCAAGATGGGACTGGATCAAGTCCATCGCTTCTGGATCATTGACAGCAGACAGGATAACGGGATAGCCGATTTCGCCATACATCGTCTCATAATGCTGCATCTCTTTCACCTGATCTTCATCCAGACGGTCCATTTTCGAAATAACGATAATCGGTTCAATCCGTTTCGCTTCCACAAGAACAAGGAAACGATCGAGGAGAAGCGCATTGAAATCCGGTCGGGTAGCGGATGTTACAATCAGAGCCTGATCCACATTGGCAATCGGCGGCCGCACAAATTCATTTTTCCGTTCTTCAATAGATAAAATATACCCTTCTTCCCGATTGTCCGCTTTGAATTCGACCATGTCACCGACGAGAGGAGACACTTTCTTCTTCCGAAAGTTACCTCTCCCTCTGCATTGGTAAATTTCTCCCTCATGAAGGACATAATAAAACCCGCTTAAGGCCTTGATTATTTTGCCTGTCGCCATGATTTCACCTTCTTAATACGATACACTTTCTTCTGCAATGACTTCGTCACCCCTTTGAACTTTATACGCTGCTTCCGTATCTTCGGCAATCGTCAATGTTATATCGAACGACGTCGTCTCGGTAATGGTCTCCTCAATGACAGGCTCTTCCATATCCCGTTCCAAGTCATCCACATAAATGAGCACCTGCTGCTCGGTCTCTTCCGAAGCCTCATCGAAAGGCACTTCTACCGAGACGGTCTCCTCCCGAGGCGGCTTTTCCTCCGGACCCAAGGAAACAGTAATGGTTACCGTCGAACCTTCCTTGACTTCTGTGTATGGGTCTGGATCCTGCGTAATGACGCGTCCCTTGTCCACCTCATCGGAATACTCTTCCACTACCTGCATTTTAAGATTACGATTATCAAGATAACTTTCCGCCTGCTCCTTCGTCATATCATCCAGCCGACCTAAATCGATGGTCGGTGGGCCGCTGCTGACACGGAAAATGACCTTCGTTTCATCCGGAAGTACTTTCGTCCCGGGTTCCGGGGACAGCTGCGCCGTAATTTCTCCCGGAGGCTGATCGCTCGTTTCAGGTATTCGTTCAATTTCAGAATACCCTTTATCCCGAAGCTCCTCTTCGACACTGTCGAAATCTTCCCCTGTGTAATCTTCAAATTCGACCCGTTCTCTTCCAAGGCTTGAATAAACGGTTACTTCAGACTCTTCTTGAACCGTACGGCCGGCTTCCGGATCCGTCCGAATGACCATTCCCTCTTCGACATCTTCTGAAAACATCGTTTCCCGGTTCACTTTTAAGTTCAAATCGCTCAATTCACTGTAAGCCTCTTCATATTCCATGCCTGCGACATCAATCATCTCGACTTCTGCCGGCCGAATAAATCCAGGAACATAAAGTGCAGCTGCCGTTCCGCCACCCAAAAGCAGAAGGATAAGGATCGTGACGATCCACGGCCAGACTTTCCGTTTTTTCTTCGGTTTTTTCGGCTTATTTACTTTTTTATTCTTTTTCTTTTTGCCTTTCTTCGCCGGAGCAGGAGGTTGGTTATATTCCTGCGTTTCCTCCTCAGCAGGAGTCTGGACACCATTCGGCTGAGAATGGATAATCGTGTCTTCTTCGGTCTGTTCACCATACACATCATTTGTAATGACCGGGATGGCCTTCGTCATTTCTTCCTCGTCATCCTGCGGTATTTCGAAAGCCGCTTCATCTCTCCGATCGAGTTCCAAAGACGTTTCAATATCCTGTTCCATATCCAATACAGACTCATATCGGTGGAAGGGATCTTTAGCCGTCGCTTTCAGAACGATGTTCTCCACGCTTTGCGGAAGGTCCGAATTCCATCGTTTCAAGGACGGTGTCTCATGCTGCAAATGCTTTAAAGCAATGGACACAGGAGACTCACCGGAGAAAGGAAGGCGTCCTGTCAGCAGTTCGAAGAAAACAATACCAAGAGAATAAATATCAGATTTCTTTGTAGCGACACCGCCGCGTGCCTGCTCCGGTGATAAATAGTGGACGGAGCCGAGCACCGAATTCGTCTGCGTCAGCGAAGTAGCACTTAACGCCATCGCAATCCCGAAGTCTGTTACTTTTACATGTCCATAGTGATCAATTAATATGTTCTGCGGTTTTATGTCCCGGTGAACGATTTCATTATCATGGGCATGGGCGATCGCAGAGGCTACCTGCCTCATGATATCGACGGCATCGGAAGCGTCAATCGGGCTGTGCTGTTGGATGTACTGCTTTAAGGTCATTCCGTCCACGTATTCCATCACCATGTAATAGATGTCATCTTCTTCCCCGACATCATAGATGTTGACGATATTAGGATGGGAAAGGCTTGTGGCAGACTGTGCTTCCCGGTGGAACCTGGCAATGAATTCCTCGTCATTCCCGTGTTCTAAACGTAGGACTTTGACGGCCACCTCCCTGTTGAGGATGGTATCATGGGCGAGATAAACGTTTGCCATACCCCCGCCGCCGATCATCTCCCCTACGCGATAACGGTCATTAAGGAGACGGTCCTGGAGCATTATTGTACACCCTCTTTCTCATGGGTTGCCGAATCATAATGGACGACAGCAAGGGTGATATTATCTTCTCCGCCCCGTGCGTTGGCCAGTTCAATTAATCGACGGCAAAAATCTTCCCATTCCCCATGAAAATCTTTCAGCTCAGATAATTCCTGATCATTCACCTTGTTCGTCAATCCGTCTGTACACAAAAGAAGACGGTCATCTTTTTCAAATTCCAGCGTGCGGACATCCGGTTCCAAACCGAATTCGGTTCCGAGAGCTTTCAACAGAACGTTCTTCCTGGGATGATGTTCCGCCTCTTCTTCCGTGATCTGCCCTGTCCGTACCAGCTCATTGACTAAAGAATGGTCATCTGTTACAGACTGGAACCCATATGCATTCGAAAGGTAACAACGGCTGTCTCCGATATGAGCGATTGTCGCAAACTGGTCCGTGCTGATAGCTGCAACAATCGTTGTCCCCATCCCTTGACATTCCTCGTGCTCATCCGCATATGCTTTTATTTCATCGTTTGCGGACCGAACCGTTTCTATCATCCACTGCTCTGCCTCTTCCGGAGTCGCTATAGTGCCGGATTCTTTCCATTTGTTATGTAAATGATCGGTTGCCATCCGGCTTGCAACGTCTCCCGCCTGGTGGCCGCCCATTCCGTCGGCAACGACAGCGAGGATTGGTGCTTTTTCGGAAAACACACCACCCGCATCTTCATTATGATTGCGAACTTGCCCTTGGTCTGTAAGAAAATAGCCTAACATAGACTCACCTACTTTTGATTTCCCGGGGGCCACCGGAAATACAACCGATGCACCCTCCGAGTTATTGTTTGATCAATCGGGTCAAGAAAAATCCATCTGTATCCCACTCGTGCGGGAATAGCTGAAGTCCGTGTTCAGAAAGGCCGATGCCGTCCCTCAAAGCAGGTGGCAGATCTTCCTTAAACGAAGGATCCACACGGAATTCTGGATGTTTGGAAAGAAAGTGCTTCACAGCTTCTTCATTTTCATGACGGTCTACTGTACACGTACTATAAACAAGCTTGCCGCCTGATTTCAACAAAGGTGCCATCTCATCGAGGAGATCATCCTGGATTAAACGGAGCGAGTATATATCCTGTTCCGTTTTATGATACTTTATATCCGGCTTTCCGCGCAAAACACCAAGTCCGGAGCAAGGAGCATCGAGCAGAATACGATCAAAGTGTTCTGCCGCATGTTTCTCGCCGAGTTTTCGAGAATCGGCCTGCCCTGCCGTAATCGAAGTCAACTGCAGCTGTTTTGCTTTCTTCTCTACAAGCTTCGCTTTCTTCTCATGCAGATCATAAGCCAGTATTTCCCCTTCATCTGCCATCTTCTCCGCGATATGTGTCGTCTTGCCGCCGGGGGCACTACAGGCGTCAAGGACAGTCATACCTGAAGCAAGATCCATCATCTCCGCAACAAGCATGGAGCTTTGATCCTGTACGGTTACATATCCTTCCGAAAACAGCGGGTGTTTAAGTATGGCACCACCAGTGACGATCAATCCTTGCGGGGACAGCTGGCTTTCCTCTACGGTAAGCCCGTCTTCTTCAAGTTTGGAAACTACCTCTTCTCTGTCCATCCGCAGCGGTTGAATTCGGATGCTCATCGGCAGATGGCGGTTGTTCGCTTCACACATCGCCTCCGTCACTTCTTCTCCATATTGCTCCGCCCAACGTTTGACAAGCCAAAGTGGGTGGCTCGTTCGGATCGCAAGCTTTTCCACCGGATCTGTAATCTCATCCAGATCCCGTCCACCATTCCTCTGTACGTTACGCAGCACACCATTCATAAACGATGCGATTCCTTTGTGGCCGCGTTTCTTCGATATCTCTACCGCTTCATGGATGATTGCATGATCCGGAACCCGCTCAAGGAACATCATTTGATAGACGGACATATAAAGAAGCCAGCGTACCCAGGGCTTTATTTTCTTTTGTTTCTGTATATAAGGTTGAATCGTATAAGCAATGAGATCGCGGCGCTGAAGAGTGCCGTATACGATTTCTGTCAACAGCCCGCCGTCCTGCCTGGAGAAATCCTGTTTATTGATTTCTCTATCCAGCAGTACGTGGCTGAAGCCGCCTTGATCTCCGATTCTCGTTAATAGATCGAGAGCCGTCTCTCTAAGTAAAAATTTAGTCATGCTGCTCCCCCAGACGATCTCCGATTTCTAATGATTGACCGGATCCATTAATAAAGGCCTGGCCGTCCATTTTTTTCTTGCCGGACGGCTGCAGGGACGTAACCTTGACCGTTTTCCCGTCTCCGGTGGCGACAAGAAAACCGTCCTCTTCGATCCCTGTGACTGTTCCGGCTACTTCGGAACTTGTGCCGTCCACTTTCTCCACCCACCAGATCTTCATTGGTTTATCGTTCCAATACGTATAGGCGACAGGCCAAGGGTGGAGGCCTCTCACATGATTATAGATGGTCTGCTGATCCTTGTTCCAGTCGATAAGCTCCTGCTCCCGTTTAATATTCGAAGCAAAAGTGACGAGGGTTTCGTCCTGCTTCTCCGGTGTGATCTCCCCGGCCAACAGCCTCGGCAGCGTTTCGGCCAACAGGTCGGAACCGGCTTCCGAAAGCTTATCATGGAGTGTTCCGACGTGGTCCTCATCCGTAATTGGGACAACTGTTTTGGCAAGCATATCGCCGGCATCCAGCTTTTTGACCATATACATGATCGTAACGCCCGTTTCTTTCTTACCTGCTAAGATGCTGTAATGAATCGGTGCTCCTCCCCTGAATTCAGGGAGCAGGGATGCATGGACGTTGATACATCCGTGCTTCGGTTCTTTTAACAACGCTTCCGGCAGGATCTGTCCGAAAGCTGCAGTAACGATCAAGTCCGGGTCATAAGCCAAGACCTCTTCGTATTCGTTCTTGATTTTCTCCGGTTGAAATACAGGAATGCCGTGCTTTTCCGCAGCCACTTTGACGGGCGGCGGGGTCATTACTTTTTTACGACCTTTCGGGCGGTCAGGCTGGGTGATGACGAGGACGACCTCGTATCCTTCTTCTATGATGCGGTCGAGAACGGGGACGGCGAAGTCCGGTGTTCCCATGAATGCGATTCTTGTCATGACTAGTTGCTCCCTTCTGACGACAGCTTACATAAGCTGGTACGGTTGAAAATCAACCGTGATTTGTAATCCATTTTCTTGTTTCATTTCTTCTTCATAGTAATGCAGGATCCGTTCCACGAATTTCCGCTGCTCTGGTTCTTTCTTGTATTTTACCATGCATTGATAGCGATATCTATTATTGATCCTGGTCAGCGCAGACGGCGTCGGCCCCAGTACAAAGGCACCATCGGACAATTGCTGCTGCATGAACATCGTTATTTTCTGGGTGACTTCCTGAACTTTCAGCTGATTCGGATGAGAAACCGTGAACAGCGTTAAGTAGTAATAAGGCGGGTACCGGAACGCTTTCCTAAGCTTCATTTCCTCCTGGAAAAAACGCTCAAAATCGTACGTGCTTGCAAGTTCAATGCTGTAATGTTCGGGTGTGTACGTCTGGACGACGACTTCCCCCGCCTTTTCGTGTCTCCCTGCCCGGCCGCTGACCTGCGTGAGGAGTTGGAACGTCTTTTCTGAAGCGCGAAAGTCAGGAAGGTTGAGCATCGCATCGGCCGCGAGCACTCCGACGAGCGTAACATTTCCGAAATCCAGCCCCTTTGCGATCATCTGTGTTCCGAGTAGAATATCCGCCTCTTTCTCACCGAACTGTTTCAGAAGCCGTTCATGAGCACCTTTGCGCCGGGTCGTATCCACGTCCATTCGGAGTACGCGCGCTTCTGGTATAAGCTCCTGCAAAGCTTCCTCCACCTTCTGCGTTCCAGTACCAAAGAAACGAATCGTTTTGCTTTCACACTCCGGACATTCCTTAGGCATTGGTTCTTCGTGGGAACAATAGTGGCATTTCAATTTATTCTGCCGCTTGTGATAGGTGAGGGCAATATCGCAGTGTGGACATTCCTGCACATGACCGCAGTCCCGGCACATGACGAATGTAGAATAACCACGCCTGTTCAAGAACAAGACGATTTGTTCTCCTTTGGCAATACGGTCCTCTATTTTCTCCTTCAACACCCGTGAAAACATCGTACGGTTCCCTTCATGAAGTTCTTCTCTCATATCGACAAGCTCTACTTCCGGCATAACCGCTTCGTTCATCCGTTTTTTCATCGTTAGGAGGTGATAGTTTCCCTTGACCGCCCTGGCGTAACTTTCAAGAGCCGGAGTCGCGCTTCCGAGAACGACGGGGCATCGGTGCGTCTCCCCGCGTTTGATGGCGACGTCCCTCGCATGGTATCTTGTTCTGTCCTCCTGTTTATAACTGGTTTCATGCTCTTCATCAATAATAATCAATCCGAGATTCGTAAAAGGAGCGAAAATGGCAGACCTTGCCCCCACGACGACTTGAACATCCCGGCGCTGGATCTTCCGCCATTCATCATACTTCTCCCCTGCAGAAAGGGCACTATGCAGAACAGCCACTTTTGACCCGAACCTTCCCTTGAATCGTTCCACCATTTGCGGAGTCAGCGCGATTTCCGGCACCAGCATGATTGCTTCTTCCCCTTTATCGATCACTTCCTGTATGGATTGCAGGTATACTTCCGTCTTACCGCTTCCGGTCACTCCGTGCAGCAGAAAAATTTCATGCTGCTTCTGTTCAATAGAACGGAGGATCGGCGTGATGGAAGACTGTTGTTCATCCGTTAACGGAAAAGGGGTTGTCCGCTCAAACTCTCTCTCGCCGTAGGGATCGCGGAACACTTCCTGCTTATATTCGCGAAGCGTCCCATCCTCTATAAGCGGCTTCAAGGAAGCCGGGGTTGTCGAAAGAAGCGACAGCAGCCGCTTCTTCTCTAATGCATGCGGATATTCAATGAAAAACTCAACAATTGCCAACTGTTTTTTGGCCCTCGGGGATATGTCCTGCCATTTCTCCTCCAATTGCAGTGGTTCAAGTGCAGGTTCCACCATCGGAATGACTTTCTTCGTTTCTCTGCTCTTCACTTCATAATGGACATCCACTTCGCCGTCATCCATGTGCTTCTTCAACAGACGGTAGCTGATGCCGGATCGTTCGAACTCCTCGAAATCAACGACACCCCTTCCATCAAAGAGCCGATCCAGCTCCGGCACGAGCGGTTCCTCCGTCAACTTCCAAAGTTCCTTACGGTATTTCGCTTTCATCACCTGAGGAATCATAACTTGGAGGCAGGATATATAGTAACTGAGCGTCTGACGGGAAAGCCATTTACCAAGCTCCAACAGTTCCTTTGTCAGCGTAGGAAGCACGTCCAGTACATCCGTGATGTTCTTTACCGACGGGAAACTGCTTGTTTCGGATAAAGAGACGACGTAGCCCATAATTTTTCTCGGGCCGAAGGGGACGATCACCCGGACGCCCGGCTGAACGATGCCTTCAAATTTCTCCGGAACTTTATAATCAAAGGGTCGATCCGTATTTTGAGATGGAACATCTACGATGACGTTGGCAATTGTCACGGGGTGTCACGCTCCACAAGCTCCCCGTATGCTTCTGTCAGTATCCGGGCGGCAAGCTCGTCTTTGCTCTGAAGCGGATACGTCTGCTCCTGCCCTTTTTTCGTAAGGAATAGAGAGGCGTTCGTATCCGTTCCGAACCCGGCCCCCGGATCTCCTACATTGTTGATCACGATGGCATCCAGGTTTTTATTGATTAGCTTTTTCCTCCCATAATGCTCCACATCGTTGGTTTCAGCTGCGAAGCCAATTAAATACTGGTGCTCCTTGCGCTGGCCCAGCTCGAAAAGAATATCCTTCGTCCGCTCCATCTCCACGACATAATTCCCGTCCTGTTTTTTCATTTTATGTTCATAGGTGACTTTCGGTCGGTAGTCGGCGACGGCAGCTGATTTGATGACAATGTCCTGATCAGGATAATGCTGCATCACAGCCTGAAACATATCTTCTGCCGTTGTTACATCGAAGCGATTTACGCCCGGGGGTGTATCCAGCTGAACCGGTCCCGCAATCAGAGTGACGTCCGCTCCAAGCGTTGCGGCCTGGCGGGCAAGGGCAAAGCCCATCTTCCCTGTCGACGGGTTGGTGAAGTAACGGACAGGGTCAATCTTTTCCCTGGTCGGTCCTGCCGTAATTAATACACGTTTCCCTTCCAATATCTTTTTACGGTCCATTTCCCCTTCGAGCACGCGTACGATCGTTTCCGGTTCTTCCAGCCTACCCTTCCCGACATAGCCGCAGGCAAGATATCCTTCTCCGGGCTCAATGAATCGAAAGCCCCACTCATCCAGCTGCTTCATGTTATTCATCACAGCAGGATGACTGTACATATGGACATTCATCGCAGGAGCAATGTAAACAGGTGCTTCTGTGGCAAGCAGTGTCGTCGTCAACATATCATCCGCATGGCCACCTGCCATCTTCGCTATCACGTTGGCTGTAGCAGGAGCGACGAGGAACAGGTCTGCCCAGTCCGCGACATCGATATGCTGTATTTGGGATGGGTCCTGTTCATGAAAAGTATCGGTGTATACAGGCTGTCTGGAAAGCGCCTGAAACGTAGTCGGCGTGATGAACTGCTGCGCACTGTTTGTCATGATCACCTTCACGTTCGCACCTGCCTGTACCAGCTTGCTCGTTAATGCAGCAGCTTTATAAGCGGCGATCCCGCCGGAGACTCCCAATGCAATGTTTTTTCCTTTTAACATAAGACGTTCCCCTTTGCTCGACTGGAATATATGTTTGCTACGTAGTAAAAGCCGCGCTGGATTCAGAGAATGAGCGCGGCTTTTGTACTTCTTATGGACCAAACGCATAACGAACGTCCGGTTTTATAGCGTTTCTGTACGGGCCTGGATTTCATCAGACTCGATGAAGTTCAACTTGCCGCTGTCGATTTCTTCTAAAGCGACACCTACTTGTTGAAAAGAGTTCGGGTTTTCGACCATCGGCGCGCTGCCCTGTTTCAATTCACGGGCTCTGCGGGCAGATAATGTTACAATCGTGTACTTGGATTTAATTTTTTTCTGTAGGGAGTCAATAGACGGTTCCAGCATCATAATTATTCATCCTCCAATGCTTTCTTATATTGATGAGCTACACGCTCACGCTTGCAGTGTTCACTGGCTACGATGGATTGTACTTTCGATACGGCATGATTAATGTCATCGTTGACGACAACATAATCATAGGCATCCATCATATCAATTTCTTCTTTAGCTGCGAGCAGACGGTTTTTCACTTTATCTTCTGTCTCGGTACCGCGGTTGACGATGCGGTCTTTCAATTCTTCCAAAGAAGGCGGAATTAAGAAGACGAATACCCCTTGCGGAAAGTTCTCGCGGACCTTCATCGCACCCTGGACCTCGATTTCCAGGAAAACGTCTTTCCCTTCCTCAAGCGTCTGCTCCACATATTGACGGGGTGTTCCGTAATAGTTGCCGACATACTCGGCATGTTCAATGAGCTGTCCTTGGGAAATCAATGTCTCAAACTCATCTCTCGTTTTAAAGAAATAGTCGACGCCGTCCACTTCCCCTTCACGAGGTTCGCGTGTCGTCATACTAATAGAATAACGCAAATCTGTCGACTGTTCGAACAAAGCCTTTCGTACAGTACCCTTCCCGACCCCGGACGGGCCGGACAGTATAAATAAAATTCCTTTCTGATCAATCACTTCAGTTTGTCCCCCTAATTTTCATCTGAAATCTCATCATGGCTGATTACCCGCTGCCCTACGGTTTCCGGCTGAACGGCGGAAAGGACGACATGATCGCTGTCGGTAATGATGACGGCTCTCGTTCGACGGCCGTATGTAGCATCTACTAGTTTATTATTGTCACGTGCAACGGTAATAATACGTTTGATGGGCGCAGATTCCGGTGAAACGATCGAGATAATGCGGTTGGCAGAAACTACATTTCCAAAGCCGATGTTAATTAACTTCAAACTCAAAGCTGACTCCTCCTTCTTCTGACCAAGCACTGTAATCACTAACTCTATTATATGAAAAAACTAGTGATAAACACAATTGTTATTCGACATTTTGCACTTGTTCTTTCATTTTCTCCAATTCATTTTTCCATTGGATGACGATCTCGAGCAGTGCGCTGTCATTGGATTTCGAGCCGATTGTATTCACTTCGCGATGCATTTCTTGAATCATGAAATCAAGCCGGCGTCCAACAGCTCCCTTTTCATTCAGGAGACGTTCCACCTGCAGAAGGTGGGAATCCATCCGGGTCAACTCTTCTGTCACGTCCCCTTTTTCTGAAAGAATGGCAATCTCTTTGAGAAGCTGGGACTCTTCCGGGTCGATGAATTCTCTTGAGAATTCTTCAACCCTTTGTTTAATCCGGTCCCTGTATTCCTTGATAAAGGCCGGGCGTCTTACTTCCATTCTCTTTAACAACGCCCGCATAGCCCGAACACGTGCTTGGAGGTCTGTCCAGATCCGTTCCCCTTCCATACTCCGCATCTTATTCAAGGCCCGCAGCGCAGCAAACATCGCTTCGTCCAGTACAGGTTTTATGTAGGATGTATTCTCCTTTGTTTCCTTAACAGAAAAAACATCGTCTAACTTGGATACCATATCAATAGTCATTTCGCCCGTCAAATCATAATGACTTTTCAGTTTCTTCCATTGATGGATATACTGATCGGTCAAATCCCAGTCGATATCCACCCTCTTTTCCAGAAAGCTGTCTCCGTCAATCATGACAGATATGTCGATATGTCCTCTTTCCAGCTCTTGTTTAACGGCATTTCGTACAGCCTCTTCCATAGATAGAAAGCTCGCGGGCAGTTTCACATGGATATCGAGAAAACGATGGTTAACAGCTCTCAACTCAACATGAACGACCGTCCCATCCTTTTCCACCCTTCCCTTACCGTATCCCGTCATACTCTTCATCCATCTCACACCCATCGTAGATTATCCGAAACAACATTCTACCATTAGCCGCTTCGTATAGCGAGGGTGTAAGGAATTTTCTTAGAATTCCCTCCTGTACTCGTGCTATACTTGCAACAGTAGAGAGGTGAAGACCATGTCGTTTGACGGAATCGTCACCCGGGCGATTACTCATGAATTAAATGAGACCATCCGCTCGGGTAGAATTATGAAAATTTATCAGCCGACGGACACGGAACTGGTATTTACCGTCCGTTCCCAGAGAAAGAAACACAGCCTGCTGTTATCGGCTCATCCCAGTTATGCACGCTTCCATCTGACGGAAGATATTTATAACAACCCGAAAGAACCGCCGATGTTGTGCATGCTGCTGAGGAAACACCTGGTCGGAGGATTTGTAGAAGAAATCGAGCAGGTGGATATGGAACGAATCGTAAAATTGAAAGTTCGAAGCAGGAATGAAATTGGAGATGAAACCATCAAGACCCTGATTATAGAAGTGATGGGGAAACACTCCAACATCCTGCTTGTAGATGAAGAGGAAGGGCATATTCTAGACAGTATCAAACACCTACCTCCTTCGCAGAACAGGCACCGTACTATCATGCCCGGTCAGCCATACAAACTCCCTCCGGAACAAGGAAAACTTAATCCGATTGATTTAGATCCGGATCTATTCATTAGAAAGCTTGACTTTAACAGCGGAAAAATGGATAAACAAATCCTTAATTTCGTCATGGGATTCTCGCCGATGATAGCCAAGGAGATCGTTCATCAGGCAGGGCTTGGTGGGTCAGATGCCCTCAAGCAATCCTATAAGAGCTTTCGGGATCGTATCCTTGCCCACGATTATACGCCCCAGGCGCAGCTCAGCGGAAAGAATCAGTTCTATGTATTTCCACTCCAAGCATTTGATGGGGAAGTGGAACAGTACGAGAGGGTAAGCGCCATGCTTGATGACTACTATTCGGGCAAAGCGGAAAGGGACCGCGTCAAGCAGCAGGCCGGCGATCTCCATCGTTTCATGAAAAATGAGAGAGATAAAAATATCCGTAAAATCAAAAAACATGAAGATACGTTGAAGAAATCGGATTCCGCCGACCGCTATCAGCGCTTAGGAGAGTTGTTGACCGCTCACATGCATCTCGTAAAACCGGGGGATGAAGCGGTAACAGTCGTTGATTACTATGATCCGGAACAGGCCGAGATCACCATCGACTTGAATCCGAATAAATCCCCGAGTGAAAATGCTCAAAGCCTTTTCCAAACGTACCAGAAACTCAAGAAATCCAAGCAGGTCGTCCAGGTGGAGATAGAAAAAGCGGAAGATGAAATTGCCTATTTCGACCGGCTGCTTCAACAGGTGGAGACCGCTCGGGAAGAGGATATTGAAGAAATCCGTGAAGAGCTTCGCGAGCAGGGCTACCTGAAGAAGAAGCCCCAGTCCAAAGGAAACAAAAAGAATAAGCAGGCAACCCCGGCACCCGAGGCATTCGAAGCCAGTGACGGAACGCTCATTTACGTAGGAAGAAATAACAAACAAAATGAATACTTGACGAACCGGCTCGCCCACAAAACAGACATTTGGCTCCATGCCAAGGACATCCCCGGGTCCCACGTCGTCATTAAGAGCAGCGACCCGAATGAAGACACCCTGTTTGAAGCAGCACAGCTGGCAGCGAACTTCAGTAAATCGAGCCGCTCATCCTCTGTACCGGTCGATTATACTCTGATCCGTCATGTGAAAAAGCCATCCGGTGCTAAACCAGGCTTTGTGACGTACGATAACCAACAGACCTTATTTGTAACACCTGATGATTCTTTCATCAAAAAGTTGAGAAAGAACAAAAAAGAACAGCAGTAGAAGAAAGCCGGACGATTGTAACAATCGCCCGGCCTTTTACGTTCACTCAGTTGCTGTATTGATCCTTTTTCTCTTTCCCTTTATCGAGAATATCCTCTCTTCTTTCATCGCCTTCCTCATCCGTCTGGTCGAGAGCGGCATCAAAGTCCGCTTCCAACTCTTTCAGCGTATCTGCCCGTTCCTCAATGAGGTCATAAATTTGTTTATTCGTATCACTATCGATTCGATCGTCTTGTGATAAGTGTAGGACTGCATTTTTCAGGTTGCTCTGTTCCCGGAACGTAAGGTTCTTAAAATCGGTCCTCTCCCTGTACAACTCATTTAACTTATCTGTCTGTTCTCTCGCGACGTTATTAAAATTATCGGTCGTCCACCTGCTCCATTCGTTAAAGAGACGAACTCGTTCTCTTTCGAACAGACGCTGGAAATCCGCTGCAGAGTCGACGCTTTCATACTCCCCGCCGCCGGCCTTGGCTACATCCATTAACTGTTCCTGCCCTTCATCATCCACATCAAAACCAATAACGTGGATGGTTCCTTCTTCCCCGGAATCGCGCAGAGCACCTGCTGCCGCGACTGGATCACCGCCGCATGTTTCGATTCCGTCACTTACAATATAAACCAACTGCTGCCTCACTTTCGGTCCGGATTTCAAATCCTTCTCCGTCTCTTCTATGGCCTTGGCAATCGGCGTCCACCCAACCGGCTCTACCCCTTCCAGTGTTTGTTGGAAAGCTTCTTCATCGTAAGCCTTCCTATCGTAAACATTCTCAGTACTGGAACAGGACAATGCTTTATCAGACTCTTTGCTGCTGCCCTCCTGTCCATAAATACGAAGAGAAACATTGGATCCTTCCGGCATGGAGGCCACAAAATCATGGATGGCGTCCTTCGCATGGTCCATCTTCTGTCTGCCGTCAATCGTCTCTGCCATACTTCCACTGGAGTCCAGGAGGAACGTTATGTTGGCGGAACCTTCCACTTTCTTCCCTTCCTCCAGTTCCATTCCTCTAGGTGTATCAGACACCTCTGTTTCGATATTCGCTTGGAATGATTGGATGAACTCTGAGTATTCACGGTATTGCCCGGATTCACTCATTAAAGGGAGGATGTTCATATATATTTCCTCCGCTTCCATTCCTTCCATGTCCAAGTCATCCAAGGCTTGGTTAACCTTTTCTTTATCATAATGCTCGCCGGCGTATTCCCCAGCCTCTTCCTGGAGAATATCATCCATCGTTTCCGAAAGCTCCATGGACGGAGATTCTGCCGGCTCCGATTCCTGCTCCTTTCCCGGTACCTCCTCCTTATTGACAGTCTTCGTCTCTTCTCCTGATGAGCAAGCAGTGAGTACCAGGATCACTAACAAACCGAGCATGCCTACGTAATTTCTCATTCAAATCCTCCTGTTCAACTTGCGTGTTCGTTATAGGAATTACGGACTGTGGGAGGGATTGTTTCACATTTCGCCAAAGATGGGAGTATACTCCTTCCACCACTCATCCCATAGACCTATAAATGAAAAACCGCAAACCTTAATCGGTCCGCGGTTTCATTTCTTGATTCCCTTCATTTGCGCCAAGCACATCGCCCATAAGCATCAAAGCTTGATTTATTTTCCATACATAGTAGAGGTGATGAACGAGATCGCCCTGATTTTCGTTGTGGTTCGGAGCGTGGCGTTCGATTTCTTCTCTCTCTTGTTTAAGGTCATAAAACTCTCCAGCAATCTTATTCGTTTCGATCAACGTCTGGACAAGTTCCATATTGTAGCTGAGTTTCCTCTCCATTTCTTCAAACGTCCGGCAGAGTTCTTCTGGATATTGAAAGTTCTTCTGATAAGAGGAAGCGACCAAATGTTTAGCATAATAGTTAATGGCCGTAAACACGGTGATCAACCTTGGAAGTCTGGAATACTTCCTCGCACCAGGGCCTTGAAGAATCGGCTTTGCTTCATCTTCCATAGCCTGGATTTTATCATCCATATCAAAAGCGGTGTTGGCTAAATTCTTCACCTGCACCGGTGTACGGAACCCTTTCACGTAGGAAGTGACGTATGTTTCCAAATTCTCGAGATAACCGGTGAACACTTCCGTAATCTTGTCCATCGTTCTGGATGGGAGAATAAACGCAGATACGGCTAGTGCAATTGCCGCACCGATGATGGTATCAAGGACACGGGCACCCAGCAGCTGATAGCTGATTCCTCCGAGCAGGAGATCGTACATAAAAGCAATGAGCATCGTAATGAAAACACTCATAAGCGTATAGGATACAGTCAGTAAATAGAAGGCGAAGAAAACGACGGAGAACAACAGAGCGATGATCAGGACAATGTGTCCGGATACGAGATTGGCAAGAAGAAACCCGATGACAGCGCCGATAACCGTTCCGACGGACCGCTCCAAGCCTTTCAAGTACGTTCTTCCTACCGTCTCTGTACCCAAGAGGACAATGAATGCAGTAAGGACAATCCAATAAGGCTGGATCGGTGATATCAAATAACCGGCGATTATGGCAATCGTTCCGGCTATCATCGACTGAATCGCCTTTTTCGTGGTAGGTTTCATTTCTTTGGTACCCGTATCCTCTTCCTTTTCTGTTTCTTCTATTACCTCTTCTGAGCTGTTATCTGCAATATCGTTCCTTACTTTCTGTGCCCCTTCTGTTACATGCGAGGCGATCGCGTCAATCCGTCTGACGAGATACAGCCAGCCTTCCGGAGGACCGGTACGCTCTTCGAAAAGATCATCGATAAGGCTTCTTAAAGCAAGTACCACATTTCTTGCTTCCTTCAGGTTTTCATCTTCGCTTCCTGTATCCAGTATCTTTGCCTGCTTTAGTGAATGGATGACACGCACAAGCAGTGAACGCAGCTCATCCATTTCCAATGCCCCGTCTTCCTTCAAACGTTTCAGGCTGTCTGAAAGCGTCATGACGAACATGGCCGTATCGAAGATATAGAGACGCAGTTGACTCGGCTTCAAACCCTGCCAAAGTTTACGAACGTCTTCTTCATTGATATCCGTCGATACATTACTCGCATACTGCCTCAATTTCTTGACATTGTATTCCGCTTTTCTCTTTTTTGCCTCTGTCATATCCGGCTCTTCGATAATCTCAATCATCATTTCGAAAGTAAGGTTCGCCTGTCTGTGAAAGGATTGGATGCTGCGTCTGAGCAATTGAGCCGAATCTTTAAATAAATAGAAATTATAAAAGAAGGCGTAACTGATCCCGATGACGACCGCCAGATAAAACCATGGAAATTGTGCGGGGGGGAGTTTCAGAAACGAAGAAAGATACGTTGTAAAGAAGGCGATCATACCCAGCGAGAAGTACCGGCTGCCATACTGAGAAAAATAGAAACTGCTGAAAATGATAATAATCATCAGGATGGCTACAAGTACGGCATTGAAGGAAAGTAAAGAGCCTAGAGTAATTCCACTACTGGCTGAAATCGCAAGCAGTCCCGTCGTTACCTGCTTCTTCCTCCTCGTATCATCCATGACGACCATGATCCCCATCATTCCCGCCATACCGGAAACGACCGCCGGGAGCAAGGGGGAGTGACCGAACATGTTCATAAGGAAAATGGTCGTAAAAACAGAAGAAATAAGACTGATCGTCGCCTTTCCGGCTTGACTGAGCCGCTTTCTTCCAGGATCCGATGCTAATAATCTCCTGAACCAATATTTCACACGCAGTTTTGCTTCTACCATTATGTGTACCGCCCCCTTTCCGATTTTTTATTCATACTTATCTATCGTAATCCGTTTTGTTTGTGAGGACAAATGATTTGACCGCCGTATCCTTATTTTTAAGTATTTCAACTTTTTGCAGACAAAAAGACCACGACGTGCATCGTGGCCTTACGTAAGGAAATAGGCGAAAAAAGCGACGGAACCAAAGTAGGAGAATACCGCCTGCGCCCAGTAGCGCTTCCGCTCTCTCTTAAGCATGACAAAATTCCAGAGAAAGAAGACCAGCATCGAAAGGGTCAGAGAAAAAACCGGTTCGAGTACAGGCATCGATTCCAAAAATGTGAGCGCCACCCATGAGTATAAATAAATAAAACAGGTCAGGATTCCAAGGGCGGCATTCATGAGAATGAAACAAGAGTGCTTGTTTGATTTCACTGTCATCACCATTTTTATTTGATGCTTTTATCCTACTAGTGTCCTGCTTAAATAGCAACACCATCTCCCGTTAAGTTTGTGTAAAAATGTAAGGATCCTGACGCCATTCCGCCATCAGCCTTCGCTCTTCCTCATTCATCCGCTCCGCATCAACCAAAGCATTCAGCAGGTTTTCGTAGCTTGTAATGGAGCGGTATGAGAGTCCTGCTTCCTTAAAGGCTTCATCCGCTTTATGAAGACCATAGGTGAAGATGGAAAGGACCTCAAGCACCTCCACTCCCTCCTTCTGAAGAGCCTCGGCTGCTTGTATGGAAGATTTCCCTGTAGAGATCAAATCTTCAATAACGACCGCCTTTTGCCCTTTGCGGATTCTTCCTTCGATTTGGTTACCCTTCCCGTGTTTTTTAGCAGAAGCACGGACATAAACCATGGGAAGCTCCAGCTTTTCCGCAATCCACGCTGCATGAGGAATACCTGCCGTTGCGCATCCCGCAATGACATCGACTTCCTCTCCGAGTTCTTCAATCTTTTCTATAAAAGCAGCGATGATTTTTTTCCTGATCTCCGGATAAGACATCGTTAATCGGTTGTCGCAATAAATGGGAGACTTAATACCGGATGTCCAAGTAAAAAAGTCTTCTGTCTCAATTTTGACTGCTCCGATGGAAAGAAGGTCATGAATGAGCTGTCGATTGTCCATAAGTAAAAGCCTCCTTGATTTGTTGATATGTAGCAAATGGGTTTTCTGCATCTCTGATCGCCCGACCGACGACGATGGAGTTACTGCCCTTCTGGCCGGCAATTTCAGGCGTAGCTATCCGTTTCTGATCGTGGGCATTCCCTCCAGGAAGACGAATCCCCGGTGTCAGAGCAGAAAGCTTCGTATGTCTGTGGATAAGCTCCGCTTCCTCCACCGAGCATACGACACCGTCGACACCGCTTTTCTCTGCCAGTTGTGCATAATGAAGCACGACATCATGGAGCTTTCGATCATATAAGAGCTCTTGTTCCATCATCGATTGGTCAGTGGATGTGAGCATAGTTACGCCAAGAAGAATTGGCGTATGACCAGCCGCTCCCTCCTGCAAGCCATGTTTCGCACTTGTCATCATCCTGCTCCCCCCCTGGGCATGGACGTTGACGACGTCTACACCAAGAGAAGCAAGGTTGCGCATCGCTCTGCGCACGGTTTCCGGAATATCATGAAGCTTCAGATCCAGAAAAATGTTGTGGCCGTTCTGTTTTAGACGTTCGATGATGGAAGCACCTTCCCTGTAATAGAGCTCCATTCCGACTTTAACAGGGATTCCTGTTAGCTGATGACGTTCAAGAAACCCGAGGGCTTCTTCCCCTGTTTCAAAATCAAGTGCGAAATAAACTGGTTGCAGTTCTTTCATCATGCGCCCCTCCTATCGCTTCTTCCACAGAAGAAAATCCATACTTGCGGAGTGTCTCCGGTAATTGATCGATGATCTCTTTACAAATGAACGGGTTCTTGAAATTGGCACTGCCGACAGCGACAGCGCTCGCACCTGCGAGTAAGTACTCCACCACATCTTCCGCCGTTTCAATTCCGCCCATCCCGATGATCGGTAAATCGACGGCAGCATAGACCTGGTGGATCATTCGGATGCTTACCGGTTTGATAGCAGCTCCTGAAAGACCCCCTGTCTGGTTGGCGATCACCGGTTTACGGGTTTTTGGATCGATACGCATCCCTGTCAATGTATTAATCATGGACAAACCGGACGCTCCGCCTTTTTCTACGGCCCTCGCCATAAGGACAATATCCGTTACGTTCGGAGAAAGCTTGACGTACACCGGTACAGCACTCGCATCGACCACTTTCCGCGTGACTTCTTCCGCCAAGGCGGGATCCGTTCCGAATTGGACGCCACCTTCTTTGACGTTCGGACAGGAAATGTTCAATTCCAGTGCATCGACGTGGGAAGAGATCCGCTCAGCGACAGAGACATATTCCTCAATGGTGCTGCCTGCGACATTCGCAATGATCGGCATACCCTGTTCCTTCAAAAAAGGGATCTCATCGCGGATGATCCCATCGACGCCAGGATTTTGCAGACCGATCGCATTCAGCATACCGCTCGCCGCCTCGGCTACTCTTGGCGTGGGATTCCCGTATCGTTTGTCACCGGTCGCGGCCTTCATGATGACTGCTCCAAGCTCAGCCAAATCATAAAACCCGGAAAATTCTTTCCCAAAACCGAAACACCCGGACGCCGGCATAACCGGGTTTTTCAGTACTAATCCTGGAAGGATAACTTGTGTTTTCATGAAAGGACAACCTCCTTGGCGTCAAATACCGGACCGTCACAGCAGATCCGCCGGTATCCCTTCTCATCGTTCGCTTCGACGACACAAGCGAAACATGCGCCGATTCCGCACCCCATCCGTTCTTCCATAGAGATATAGCCGGGTTTATGATCCAGCTGTTTCTTTACCGCTTTCAGCATGACGGTGGGACCGCAAGTGAAATACATATCACAAGATTCCTCGACTGAAGGCAGGACATCGGTGACAAAACCTTTCGTACCAAGGCTCCCATCATTCGTCGTGATATGGACATCACCGAATTCAGCAAATGCTTCTGTAAGAAACGCATCTTCCGCAGATTGGAACCCAAGGACGCTCGTCACTTCTACTCCGTCTGCTTTCAGCTGTTTTGCCAAATTATAAAGCGGCGGTACGCCGATCCCTCCACCGACGAGCAGGGCATGGCGGATGCCAAGATTCTGTGCAGGGAATCCGCTGCCGCCCGGGCCTAAAACATCAAGGTCTTCCCCGACTTTTTTTGTTGTGAGCGCATCGGTCCCTTTCCCCATCACTTTGTAAAGCAGCGTAATCGTTTCCTCTTTCACATCCATGTCTGAAATGGAAACGGGCCTGCGCAGGTAAAACCGTTCGTCCACTTGAATGTGGACGAACTGGCCGGGAGCCTTTATATCATGGACGATATCCCCTTTCAAAAGGAGACGATACGTATCTTTGGCAATCTTTGTATGTCCGATGATATTCATAAGGGCTCGCTTCATGAAGTCACCCCTTCCATCGGTTCAATAGCTCTTGCCGTAAAGGACATCGCGTTGATGACGTCCACGATGGATCGCGCCGTATCAAGGCTTGTCAAGCAAGGAAGTCCGTGTTCCACAGCTTCCCGGCGGATACGGAATCCGTCAGAGCGGGACTGCATCCCTTTGTTCAGGGTATTGACGACGACGTGTACGTCTCCGTTTTGGATAAGATCGATGACATCGCGTTGATCGGACCCCACTTTACCGACTGCTTCAGCCGGAATAGACGCTTCTTTCAGAACAGCTGCTGTTCCTTCCGTTGCAAACAGGCGGAAACCAAGCTCATAGAAGATGTTGGCAATGTCGAGCATCTCATCTTTGTCCTTATCCGCAACCGTAAGCAGAACCGAACCCTGCGTTGGAATCTTGAGTCCAGCAGAAGTCATTCCCTTGTACAAGGCTTTCTCAAGAGTCTGGTCATAGCCGATGACTTCTCCAGTGGACTTCATTTCCGGTCCAAGCGTCGTATCTACGCTGCGAAGCTTCTCGAAGGAGAAGACGGGCACTTTCACATACACGCCGTTCGGTTTTGGTGCAACACCGGATTTGTACCCAAGAGACGCCAGCGATTCTCCAAGAATCACCTGGGTTGCAAGCCTAGCCATTGGAACACCGGTGATCTTGCTTAAAAACGGTACCGTACGACTCGCACGAGGGTTGACCTCCAGAACATACGCGGTACCCTTGTAAGCGACAAACTGGATGTTGATCAAGCCTTTCATATCCAGTTCCCTTGCGATTTTCGTCGTCGCTTCGATACACTGTTGTTCCAAATCAGCGGTTAAGCGCTGCGTCGGATACACGGCCATCGAGTCTCCGGAGTGAACGCCTGCCCGTTCGATATGCTCCATGATGCCTGGAATGAAGACGTCCTTTCCGTCTGAAATCGCATCGACTTCGATTTCCATCCCTGTCATATACTTGTCGACTAAGATCGGATGTCCGTTATGCACCGTAACATTCGACTCTAAATACGCTGCCAGCTCCTCTTCGGAATATACGATCGCCATGGCACGTCCACCAAGGACGTAGGAAGGACGAACGACCAGCGGGTAGCCGATCTTTTCTGCTGCCGCATACGCTTCTGCTTCACTCGTGACACTTTCTCCGCCCGGTTTGGCTATATCCAGCTTATTTAACAGGCGTTCGAACAAGTCACGGTCTTCGGTCTTGTCAATTGACTCCATTGTCGTACCAAGGATCTGCACCCCTTGTTTAGACAAGTCTTCGACAAGGTTGATCGCCGTTTGACCGCCGAATTGTACGATGACCCCTTCCGGCTGTTCCAGGTCGATCACATTCATCACATCTTCTATGGTAAGCGGTTCGAAGTATAGCTTGTCCGAAACGCTAAAGTCTGTTGAAACTGTCTCCGGGTTGTTATTCATAATGATCGCTTCATATCCCATCTCTTTAAGAGCGAGTACGGAGTGAACCGTTGCATAATCAAATTCGACCCCCTGCCCGATTCGAATCGGGCCGGATCCGATGACGAGCACTTTCTTCTTCTCAGACTGTATGGACTCGTTCTCGTCTTCATACGTACTGTAGAAGTAAGGTGTCTCCGATGCGAATTCCCCTGCACACGTATCTACCATTTTGTAGACGGGGCGCAGTCCCTGCTCTTTTCGGACATGCATGATTTCAACAGATGTCGAGCCTGTCAGACGTGCAAGCTGCTGATCGGAAAAACCAAGCTTCTTGGATTTCTCCAGCAGTGCTGGTGTCAAACCGTTTTCTGCGATTGCGTTCTCTACACCAATGATGCGCTTCAGCTTATGCAGGAAGAAGAAATCGATACCTGTGATCGCGTGAATTTCCTCGAGTGTATAGGACCTGCGCAGAGCTTCTGCCAAAAGGAAGATCCGCTCATCGTCTGCTTTTTTCATACGGAAACGCAGCTCTTCATCACCAAGCTTAACCGCGGACGGCAGATAGAATTCCTCGGTTTCCCCTTCCAGAGAGCGTACCCCCTTAAGCAGAGATTCTTCCAACGTACGGCCGATACTCATGACCTCTCCCGTCGCCTTCATTTGGGTACCGAGCTTACGATTTCCTTTGGCAAACTTATCGAACGGCCAGCGTGGAATTTTCGTAACGACATAGTCAAGAGCCGGCTCAAAGCAGGCGTAAGTCGTTCCCGTGACCGGGTTCTTAATTTCATCCAGTGTCATGCCGATTGCTATCTTCGCTGCAAGCTTGGCGATTGGATACCCTGTCGCTTTCGATGCAAGCGCCGAAGAACGACTGACACGCGGATTTACTTCGATAATATAGTATTGGAAGCTGTGCGGATCTAGTGCAAGCTGCACGTTACATCCACCTTCGATTTCCAAAGCCTGTATGATGTCAAGCGATGCATTTCTGAGCATTTGGTATTCGCGGTCACTCAGCGTTTGGGATGGAGCGATTACGATGGAATCTCCCGTATGAATACCTACCGGGTCGAAGTTCTCCATGTTACAGACGACGATTTTGTTACCGGCGCTGTCACGCATAACTTCGTATTCTATTTCCTTAAATCCTGCGATGTTCCGTTCAATCAAACACTGACTTACAGGGGAAAGAGCCAGACCATTTCGGGCCGTTTCCCGAAGCTGTTCTTCATTATCGCACATTCCACCTCCGGCGCCGCCCATCGTGTAGGCTGGACGGACAATTACCGGATAGCCGATTTGATCTGCAAAAGCGAGGGCCTGATCGACCGTACTGACGATTTCACTCTCAGGTACCGGCTGTCCCATCTGGTGCATGAGGGAACGGAATTTCTCCCGGTCCTCCGCTCGTTGGATGGCATCAAGAGGAGTACCGAGCAGCTCGACATCGTAGCGTTCCAGGATCCCGGATTCGCTCAACTCTACCGCTAAGTTCAAACCGGTCTGCCCGCCAAGCGTCGGCAGGATTGCGTCCGGTTGTTCCTTCCGAATGATTTTCTTAAGAAATTCAAGGGTAAGAGGTTCCATGTAAACCTGGTCCGCAAATGTATGATCGGTCATGATTGTCGCCGGGTTCGAGTTAGCCAGAATGACTTGATAGCCTTCTTCTTTCAAAGACTGGCAGGCTTGTGTTCCGGAGTAGTCAAATTCCGCCGCTTGTCCGATGACAATCGGGCCGGACCCGATAACTAGAATTTTGTTTAGATCTGTGCGTTTAGGCATAAAGATTCCTCCTTCGTCTTCTCTTCCGTACGTTCGATTCTTTCAAGAAATTCATCGAATAAATGAGCTGTATCTTCAGGTCCTGGAGAGCTCTCCGGGTGGTATTGGACACTGAATACTTCAAATTCTTTATGTTGTAATCCTTCGACACTGTCATCATTCAGGGAATGCTGAGTCAATTCAAGATCCGTGTTCTGGAGCGACCCTCTGTCTACGGCATAGCCATGGTTCTGCGACGTCATATACGTTCTGCCTGAGCGAAGGTCTTTGACCGGTTGGTTGGCACCGCGGTGACCGAATTTCATTTTGGACGTGTCTGCACCGGCTGCAAGCGCGATAAGCTGATGCCCAAGACAGATACCAAAGATCGGAACCTTCCCGATCAAGCCGCGAATCGTTTCGATCGCTTCCGGTACATCTTTCGGATCTCCAGGTCCGTTTGAAAGCATGACCCCGTCCGGCTTCAGCCGTTCGATTTCAGCGGCAGATGTATGATAAGGAACAACGGTGACGTGACAGTTCCGCTTCGTGAATTCTCGCAGGATGCCGTGCTTCATTCCGAAGTCCATTAGAACGATCCGCTTTCCTCGGCCGGGAACGACATACGGTTTGACCGTGGATACCTGCTCCACCTGGTTCCTCGGAAGTTCTGCTTCTTTGAGCTCCTGCAGCACTTCGTTAACAGAGCGGTCGCTTGAAGTGATGATTGCCCGCATCGTACCGTGCTGACGAATGATCTTCGTAAGCTTTCTTGTATCAATTCCGCTGATGCCTGGAATATGTTTCGCTTTCAGGAAAGCATCAAGCGTTTCTTCATTTCTGAAATTGGATGGATGTTCACAATGTTCTTTGACGATGACACCGAGAACGGCCGGGTTGACTGTTTCAAAATCATCCCGGTTTATGCCGTAGTTCCCGACTAGCGGGTAGGTGAAAGTGACCAGCTGGCCACAGTAGGATGGGTCTGAAATTACTTCCTGGTATCCAGTCATTCCCGTATTAAATACGACTTCCCCTATCGATTCGCGGTCACTGCCGAACCCTTCTCCGACAAAAATTGTTCCGTCCTCAAGCACGAGTTGTTTCATATGAACTCTCCTCCCAAACTGTATTTCCATTCATTAGTGTACGTACCGGCCAGCCTTTCACCTTCCAGCCGTCAAACGGTGTATTTTTCCCTTTCGATACGAATGTTTGGCGGTCGATCGCCTTTTCTGTTTCCAAATCTATCAATGTAATATCGGCAGGAGCACCGACCTTGAGCGTCCCGTATGGAAGCCCGAAGGTTTCTGCAGGTTTCCGGCTTAACAGCCCGACAAGTTGTTCCAAATCAAGGACTCCCTTACCTACCAGGTGCGTGTAGAGAAGCGGGAATGCTGTTTCCAATCCTGTAATCCCGAACGGCGAGTATAGGAAGCCCTGCTGCTTCTCTTCTTCCGTATGAGGCGCATGGTCTGTCGCAATGAAATCAAGCGTTCCGTCCAGCAAACCGTCGATCAGTGCCTGATGATCCTCTTTGGAACGGAGCGGAGGATTCATTTTAAAGAAAGCATCATCTTCTTTGACGTCCGCTTCATTCAAAAGCAAGTGGTGCGGTGTCACTTCCGCTGTCACGTGAATGCCGGCCCGCTTTGCATCACGGATCACCCTCACAGATTCCTTCGTCGAGACGTGGCACACGTGGTAATGGCAACCTGTCGCTTCTGCAAGCAGGACATCCCTGGCAATCTGGACCGATTCTGCCACATTCGCGATACCCGGGAGATCAAGCCTCTCACTCACCTCTCCAAGGTGGGAGACACCCTTATAAACAAGAGAATTATCTTCACAGTGAGCAACGATCGCTTTTCCGTACTTCGCTGCTTCCTTCATCGCCTCATACATCGTACCTGCTGTCTGGACTCCGACACCGTCGTCTGTGAATGCAAACGTACCAAGACCGCTGAGTGCTTCCATATCGACAAGCTCTTTCCCTACCTGCCTTGTTGTGATCGACGCATAAGGGAGGACTCGGATGACGGCATCCCGATCGATAACCGCTTGGACCTGCTTCATTATCTCCACAGAATCTGGAACCGGCGTCGTATTCGGCATGGCACAGACGGTTGTAAACCCGCCTTTCGCTGCCGCTTGTGTTCCTGTTGCGATCGTTTCCTTCGCTTCTCCTCCCGGTTCCCTCAAATGAACGTGGACATCCACGAATCCCGGCAGGATAAGGTTACCTCCGGCATCGATGACCTCATCTGCCTCCCCTGCTGTAGTCTCGATTTCGACTATATGTCCATCCTCGATGACTACTTCACAGGACTCCAGGCTGCCTTCGACTATTCGTTTACCGTTGATGATTTTCTTCTTCATTTAAAGTTCCCCTTTCATCAATGCGTCGATGACGGCCATACGCACCGTCACGCCGTTCTTCATTTGGGTAAAGATCCTTGATTTACTGGATTCTACAAGGTCGCTGTCGATTTCTACTCCCCTGTTCACTGGAGCAGGGTGCAGAATGATGCTGTGTTCCCCCATGCGTGCTTCTCTCTCTTTCGTCAATCCAAACTGATCTAAATACGACAGGACAGAGGCACCTTGTTCATGTCTTTCATGTTGAATGCGCAGCAGCATCAGGGCATCACAACGATCGACCGCTTCGTCCATCGTTATGTATTGATCTGTAAGAGTCGGGTCCTGCCATTCCGGCTTTGTCACGAATGTGACGTTTGCGCCTAATTGTTTCAGGGCGTGGGCATTGGATCTCGCGACTCGGCTGTGTTTCAAGTCACCGGCAATCGTTACTTCCAGACCTTTGAAACTCTTAAAATGTTCGTGGATCGTATAGAGATCCAAAAGCGACTGTGTCGGATGCTCTCCGCAGCCGTCTCCAGCGTTCACGATCGAAAGGTTCAATCCTTTGGTACATTCCTGCAGGATGCCTGTTTCCGACTGCCTGACGACGGCGAGGTCGACGCCGATCGACTCCAGCGTTTTCAGCGTATCGTACAAGCTTTCTCCTTTCGTGACGCTTGAGGCTGCATCATCGAGGTGAAGAACGTCCATTCCGAGTCTGCGTTCGGCGATGTGGAAACTGCTCTTCGTTCTTGTGCTCGGCTCTAAAAATAAGTTGGCAGCGAACCTCCCTTGATAAGAAGGAAGACGATCCGTCTCCTCCATATGTTTCGCCGTTGCAAACAAGTGCATGATCCTCTCATTGGACAGCTTCTTCATGGATAATAAATGGGACAAGGATTCTATTGCAGGCATTCTCATCTCTCCAATCTTGTGATAATAGAGATACGAAGGGTATAAAAAACACCCCCAGGCGTCTGGGGGTGTCGTGCTCGCTGCATGCGTAACGAGCCAATCCCTCGTACACCTTTCTGAGCCTCACAGGACTCGGTTAAAACGTGACTGAGTGTTGGTTATTTCAGGAAGCTGCGTGATGATTGTCTTTCTCTTTGTCCATATCTTCCGGAGCTTCGAACATATTGCCATTGCCGATGCCCTTTTCTTTGCCGGGCAGAATCAGGTTCAACAGGACGCCGATGATTGCAGCTAAAGCCATACCGGCAATTTGGATGCTGTCGGTCACTTGGACGAACGCACCACCGACTCCGATAACAAGGATGACAGATGCGATGATCAGATTTCTCTTTTCACCGAAGTCGATCTGGTTATCGATCAGCATGCGCAGGCCGCTGGAGGCGATGATCCCGAAAAGAAGGATCGAAACGCCTCCCATCACAGCACTCGGTATCGAACCGATGACTGCGGTGATCATACTGACGAATCCGAAGAAGATTGCAATGACCGCCGCTCCTGCAATGACGAACACGCTGTAGACTCTGGTGATCGCCAGGACACCGATATTCTCTCCGTAGGTTGTGTTCGGAGGGCCGCCGAGACAGGAGGCGATTATCGTCGCCACTCCGTCTCCGAGGATCGATTTATCAAGTCCGGGATTCTTAAGGAAGTTCCGTCCGACAACTTTGGATAACACCATTTGATCTCCCGTGTGTTCGGTGATTGTAACGAGAGCGAAGGGAACCATCAGGAAGACGATTTCCCAGCTGAACACATCGAACGGGGAGAAATCAGCAAACGGGACTACGAAATCCGGTGTATGGAATACTGCACTAAGGAACCCTCCGAGAGAGTCTGAAGATGTAACAGCCGACCACTCCGCCTGTATTTCAGTCGTATCTACAATCCCCTGGGTGAGGGCGAAAACATAGCCTCCAACGATTCCGAACAATATCGGAAGAAGGGAGAAGAATCCTTTGAAGAAAATCGATGCGATAATCGTCAACGCGAGCGTAACAAGGGCGACCATGAAGTGTGTTCCGCTGTAAATGTTTTCTTCCTGGCCGGGGAGGTACATCGCCATGTCAATCGCGGTCGAGGAAAGACCTAAACCGATGACAATGATCACCGGACCTACCACAATCGGCGGGAGAATTTTCATTAACCAGTTCGTACCGAAGATGCTGATTAATAATGCGATAAGCCCGTACACAAGGCCGGAGAGAAAGCTTCCGACCATTGCTCCTTCTACCCCGTGTGTCTTCGATACTTCCATGATCGGATAGATGAAAGCGAAACTTGACCCGAGATAAGCCGGGATCTTTCCTCTGGTAATCAGAAGATAGGCCAGCGTCCCGAAGCCGCTTGATACGAGGGCGACCGACGGGGACAAGCCGGTGAGGAACGGTACAAGAACCGTCGCTCCGAACATGGCGAATAGATGCTGGAGGCTTAGGGTGAGCCATTTGTGTAATTTTGGTACGTCGTGGATATCCAATGCTGGATTATGTTTTGTCATGATGATTCCTCCTTAGTTCAGTCACAGTCATTGGGAGCAAAGGGGCATAAAAAAACCCCTTTGCGTCCCTAGGTACGCAAAGAGGTAGACGTGTACAACGATACACGCTCATCGATACGAACCTTTGAAGCCTCACGGGACTTCCTTTAAAGGACCGGATTATCTGTTTCATTTTTCATAAATTCTCACTTCATCTGCTTCATCCGTTTCGGATAAAGTAACAGTTATAACTTCCTCAAGGGAAGTGGGAACGTTCTTTCCGACGTAATCGGCACGGATCGGAAGCTCCCTGTGTCCTCGATCCACGAGGACGGCCAACTGGATTTGGCTTGGTCGGCCATGGTCGATGAGGGCGTCCATTGCGGCACGCACCGTCCGACCTGTATAGAGGACGTCATCGACGAGGATCACTTTCTTTCCGTCGATATCAGCCTTGATGTTCGTTTCCTTCAGCTGCGGTTCCGGAGCATCCGTTTCCGGAGTCAGGTCATCCCGGTACAGCGTGATATCAAGCTCCCCGTCCGGAAGTTCCGCCCCTTCTATCTCCTGGATCTTATGTTTCAGGCGCTGGGCAATCGGCACCCCGCGGGTCTTGATTCCTACAAGGACCAAATCTTCTATCCCTTTGTTCTTTTCGATGATCTCGTGGGAAATCCTCGTCAATGCACGACGGATGGCCGCGTCATCAAGGACCGTCGCTTTCGCTTTCATGCACGCTCTCTCCTTCAACAAAAAAGCCACTTTTCCGCATGAGGGCAGAAAAGTGGCTTTTTGAATACACGAATCGTGCATTCTTACCGTTTTCCTTCTCAGCCTCACGGGACTGTCTTTTAAAGGTCTGTTAATTTCTATATCCGATTATGTCAAAGCACGGCTTATTTGTCAAGAAGGGATTCGACAATTATCCTTCTCTTGTCTCCAAATAACGAAGAGCTTCCTTGAATTCCTCCGGCGGTTCCACTTCGAACTGCTTCCATTCCCCGGTGCGAGGATGCTCAAAACCAAGCAATTTGGCATGAAGAGCCTGTCCGTCCAAATCAAGCGTTTTGCGCGGGCCGTACTTCGGATCTCCGGCAAGCGGATGGCTGATATAGCGCATGTGTACACGAATCTGGTGGGTACGTCCGGTTTCCAGACGGCACTCTACCAACGTATAGTCTTCAAAGTGCTGCAGCACACGAAAATGGGTGACGGCATCGCGACCGTTATCGACGACGGCCATCCGCTGGCGGTCCCTCGTATCCCGACCGATCGGGGCATCAATGGTACCGTATTCGTGTGTGATGTCTCCATGAACGATAGCCACATATTTACGCTCCACCGATTTCTCAGACAGCTGGCGTGCCAATGATTGGTGTGCCACATCATTTTTAGCTACCATCAGCAGGCCGCTTGTATCTTTATCGATCCTGTGGACGATACCCGGGCGCTCGACACCGTTGATGCCTGACAAGTCATCGCAATGATGCAGAAGAGCATTAACGAGTGTACCGGAATAGTGCCCCGCAGACGGGTGGATCACCATACCGGATGGTTTGTTGACCACAATCACATCTTCATCTTCATAGACAACATCAAGCGGAATATCTTCCGGAAGGATATCCATCGGCTCCGGCTCCGGGATATACCATGTGATGACATTACCTTCCTGTACTTTATAATTGCTCTTCACCGGCTGATCGTCAACTTTGACGACGCCGTCTTTCAGCCACCCCTGGATCTGGGAACGGGAGGCGTCTTCAATCAGTTCTGCCAAGAGTTTATCGATGCGTGATGATTGATCATTCTCTGTTACGATATACTGTTCACTCAAGAGTTCAAACTTCCTTTCTTTCTCCGCTCGTCGACGAATGTAGCGATCATGATAAGGATTACTCCTATGACGAGGGACGAATCGGCGATATTAAATATCGGAAAATTGTACGTGAAAATGTACGTGTTCGCGAAATCAACGACTTCTTTACGGAACACGCGGTCAATGAAGTTCCCGACGGCACCGGCAAGAATAAATGCTAGCGCGACACCGACAAAACGGCTTTTTCTGCCATATTGATGCAGGTAATAAACGACAAAAGCAATCACAAGAACCGTGATGATATAGAAGAACCACATCTGCCCCTGCAGAATCCCCCATGCGGCTCCCTGGTTTCGGTGCGAGGTCAGGTAGAAGAAATCTTCTATAATCGTAATGCTCTCGCCGAGATTCATTTTAGTCACGACGAGCCATTTGGTCCATTGATCAAGCGCAATCAATGCAATGATAATCAAATAATACACATACATAAGCGTCCTCCATCAAACATATTCCTAGGCTATTGTACCATAAAATCGACCTGCCCATAGAAAAGATGCCGTCCAATTAGAGGGCGGCATCTTCTATACACAGGTACATCCGTTGATCTGAATTAAAAACCTATAATGAAAGAATTGCTTTATCCTTATGTACGTCCCTTACGCCTGCGGGCTGTACGCCTTTTCTTCTTCTTCCACATCCGTTTCATCATCGATTTCCGTCTGGAAGATGTGGTTCCAATCATCGTTTTCAATCATATCAATCTGGGCTTCCACCAGCATACGCAAGCGTGTCTTGAACACTTTTGCCTGCTTCTTCATTTCTTCCACTTCAATGGAAAGGCGGCGGGATTTCTCAAGAGCCTCATTGATGATACGATCGGCATTCTTCTCTGCTTCTTTTACAATCAGCTTCGATTCTTTATTTGCGTTGTTTCTTACTTCCTCGGCCGTCTCCTGTGCTACCAGGATCGACTTGTTGAGCGTTGTTTCAATTGTATTGAAATGGCTGAGACGCTCATTCAGCTGCGTGACCTCGCGCTCAAGCTCTTTCTTTTGACGTATGACGATTTCGTAGTCCTTGATCACCTGATCCAGGAACTCATTTACTTCATCTTCGTCGTAGCCGCGAAAACCCTTCGTAAATTCTTTATTATGAATATCCAGTGGTGTTAAAGGCACACCATCCACCTCCTATATCAAATCCATGTACGTATTCCATTTCGACATGGAACGGCCAAATCCTGCTATTTCGAAGGATTCGTTCCATTTAATTTAGCTGTCTTCACCTTGTATTTCTCTTTTTTCGTCTGGCCGAGCACTTGAAGCAGCCTGCTTCTCCCTTTTCCTCTAAGGGAAAGCATGTCTCCTTCTTCCAGAGAGAAGGCGGGATCTTCCACGACCCGGTAGTTCACTTTCACTTGACCGGAATCAATAAACAGACCTGCTTTTTTACGGGACATACCGTAGATCTCTTTGACGAGGACGTCAAGCCGGAGTGAGGAGACCGTAGACTCCCTTTCCGCCCATTCCTCATCGCTCTCCAGCAATGCAGAAAACGGTTTTTCTTCGAATTGGACGTTTGAGCGTTTAACGCCGGTCAGGTTCATTTTAATGTATTCGCTGATTTCTGACGCCGCGATGATCTGGATTTTGCCGTCCCGGACAATCAAATCACCAAGCTTCTCGCGACGGATGCCCAGAGACATAAAAGCACCGAGGACATCCCTGTGCTCCAGAGTGACGAACTTATCCGGGTACGACGCCTCCAAAAGAACGAGCTGATAGTCCTCCGGTGCAAGTATTTCATAATCCGGCGCAAGAATCGCCCGTTTCCGTTCATTCGACGCACCGCCGCCTTCCATGCCGTAGATAAGGTCGGGATCGTTGCCGAGAATCGTCTTCACGATCATCTGCTGCCTAGGATCGAGAAAGTCTGTCAGCTTCCGCTGGTACTTCATGGCGACTTCCTCCCGCATCGCCGTCACCTGGTCGATGAATGGTTGTTCCTCTTTGCGAAAATGTTGATAGATCTCCAAATCTTCCAACCTCCATAATTACGAAAAGGAACAGATAAAGAGCACGGGCTCTATGACCTGTTCCTTGTTTTAAAGTCCTGAAAGCATGAAATACAGTTGATTCAATCCCTGCCCGGCAAAACGAAGGACCAGGATCGCCACAATCGGCGAAATGTCAATCATTCCAAGCGGCGGGATAATTCTTCGGAACGGTTCCAGGAAAGGTTCCGCAAGTCTTCCCAATATTTCTCCGAAGCTGGATTCCCTTGCTCCAGGAAACCAGGAAAGAAGGATATAAATGATTAAAACCCAACTATATAGTTGTATGACCGTTCCAATAATATTAAACAAAAACGCCATGGCCTACCACCTTCTGTTAATGTCGTCATCTTCCTGTGAAAGCATTTCCGAAATGGATCCGGAAATCTCCACGTTATCCGGCGTACACAGAAACGTCTGTGAACCGAGTTTCTGAATATCTCCACCTATAGCATAAACGGTGCCGCTCAAAAAATCCACAATTCTCTTCGCCTGCATATGATCGACGCGCTGAAGATTAATAACGACCGCACGGCGGCTGACGAGTTGATCGGCGATGTTCTGGGCTTCGTTGTAGCTGCTGGGCTCACTCAAAACCATTTTGGATGAGCCTTTCGCACTCTTCAAGGATACAACGTTACCAGTATCCTGTTTCTTCTGGGAGCGCTGGTTGTACGTTTGCTCCTCTTCCACCTCATCCTCTACTTCTTCTTCGATATATTCATATTCATCATCCAATGTGAAAAAAGAACGAAATTTATTCTTCATACTCATTGTTATCACCTCTGATTTTTTTATTCACCGACAAGGCTTGTCCCAATCCGGACGTGTGTCGCACCTTCTTCGACAGCTAAGGCGTAGTCGTTGCTCATCCCCATCGATAAGTGTTCACATGGAGCATGGGCGTACCCTTTGTCTCTAATTCTGTCTCTTAAAGCTCTTAACTGACGGAACACACCCCTCAGTCTCTCTTCATCGTCCGTATGCGGGGCCATTGTCATAAGGCCTACGACACGGACATTCGAATATTCCTTGATCGCTTCGATAAATGCAGGGACTTCCTGTGCCTGCAAGCCGTGTTTACTCTCTTCTTCACTTATGTTCACCTGGACGAAGCACGGAACAGGCTTGTCTGCGCGTTTATGGATTTCTTTGGCTAATGATTTGCGATCCAGGGAGTGGATGACTGAAACTTTATCAATGATATCTTTCACTTTCCTGGTCTGGAGGGAACCGATAAAGTGCCAGGAAGCATCATCGCCAATTTCATCGTATTTCTCCAGCAAGCCCTCTTTACGATTTTCACCAAGATTGGTCACGCCTGCTGCGACTGCTTCTCTGGCCCGCTCGATCGTGACATATTTCGTAACAGCGATCAAAGTGATTTCCTCCATGGCTCTTCCGCAGTTGCCACAGGCTTGTCTTATATTCTGTTCGATAGTTGCCAGGTTTTCTTCGACCGTCATTCCAAAACTCCTTCTTCTCTTATCATTCCGGGAGCCCGATGAACCCGAGCATGCGTCCCGTTTTTCCATGGTCGCGCCGATGGGAATAAAAGACCGCCTCTTCCTCGTATGTACAATATCCCGATACATGCAGATGTTCCAACGGGATACCTTTCTTGATCAGCATATGGGCATGAAGCGATTTCAAGTCAAGAAGATATTTCCCCGCCTCCTGCTCGATCAAACACGCTTTTTTGTGAGCGTCAGGAACAGCATCCGCTACTTTATCATCGACTTCGTAGCGCTCCATCCCGATGGACGGTCCGATGATGACACGGATATCCTCTTTGCGGCATCCCTGCTCCAGAAGAGCGTCAAGCATCTTCCCCGCCATTTCTTTTACAGTCCCTTTCCACCCGGCATGAGCGATACCGATCCATCCGGTTTCCGGATCGTAAAAGTAAAGGGGAACACAATCCGCGAAGAAAGCCGCAAGAAGTATGCCCCGCTCTTTCGTGATCAGCCCATCTACGCCGGCCACAGCCGTCGCATGGGAAGCCGCACCCTTTCCGCGGTCACTCCTCTGTACGACGTGAATCTTCGTCCCGTGTATCTGCTCGCCGATGACCCAGCTTTCCAGAGGAAATGCAAGCTCCTCCGCAAGCCTTTGTCTATTTTTCACAACGGTTTCCGCTTCATCTTCGACATGGAGCCCCATGTTCAATGTGTGATAAGGATTTTGACTGCAGCCGCCGCTTCTTGTGGAAATTCCCGCTACAAGTTCCGGGAAGTTTTCCAAACAAGCCAGCTGCTTCTCTGATTTCCGTTTGAAGGGTTCCATATTTTCAACACCTCAATTTCTCTTCATTTTAACACATAATTCCGCTTATTTCTTGTTTTATTCCTCTGATTCTGCCTTTTGGGACGTTGGGATGCCCTTGTAGGCAGACTTTTTCACTAAAATGACATCCGCACCGATATTGACGATCTGATCCCAAGGTATGACAAGCTCTTCCTCCTTCCCGAACAACCCCATTGCTTTCCCTTTCAACGTGAGCACAAGCCCTTTAAGACGGCCCCGCTGTGTATCAATATCCAAGTCGCTTATATATCCAAGACGCTCTCCTGTTTCCATGGCAATGACGTCTTTCATCTGCAGTTCCGTGATTTTCATGTATTCCCCTCCTCTCTTACACTATATGCAGAAAGAAACAGGAATAGAAAAAGAGCCATGCATAAAAAAAGCCCCGCCGGATCGGCGGAGCGCTGGATCATCATTGAAACATCGAAGCATTCATTTCTTTAATCGCCGCCTTTTCCAGACGGGAAACCTGTGCCTGGGAGATGCCGATCTCATCAGCGACCTCCATCTGTGTCTTCCCTTGAAAGAACCGCTTCGTCAAAATCATTTTCTCACGGTCATTCAACTTCTTCATGCCTTCCCTGAGAGATAATTCATCGAGCCAGACGGAATCCTTCTCGCGGTCGTCTTTCAATTGATCAACCACGAAGATAGGATCTCCACCGTCATTGTAAATCGGCTCAAAGAGGGAAACGGGATCCTGAATCGCATCCATCGCGAAAACGACATCTTCTTTCGGAACACCCATGCGTTCGGCAATTTCATGAGGAGCCGGATCTTTATTCGTTTCACCAATCATCTTCTCGCGCATCTGCAGTGCTTTGTATGCCGTATCCCGCAGGGAACGAGATACACGAATCGGATTATTGTCCCGAAGGTATCGGCGGATCTCCCCGATGATCATTGGAACCGCATACGTGGAGAATTTAACATTATGACTCAGGTCAAAATTATCAATCGATTTCATTAGACCAATACAACCGACCTGAAACAAATCGTCCCCATATTCCCCACGGTTGTTAAAACGCTGGATGACGGACAATACGAGACGGAGGTTTCCATTTACCAGCTGTTCCCTAGCTTCGGTTTCCCCGCTTTGCAGCCGTTTGAACAGGTCTTTCATTTCCGTGTTCTTCAGTACTGGAAGTTTCGATGTATCTACGCCGCATATTTCTACTTTATGTCGTGTCAATGTAAGACCCTCCCAAGAAGCTGTGACTGTAATCAGTTCTAAGTATCTCCCTGGGAGGAAAATTTATGCACGATGCCCTTATACCATTTTATCGAATTCTCTCTGAAGCCTGCGGATGATTTTCTTTTCGAGCCTTGATATATAGGACTGGGAAATGCCCATCATGTCCGCTACGTCCTTCTGCGTCTTTTCCTTCTTACCGATAAGACCGAACCTGAGCTCCATAATTTGTTTTTCCCGGTCGTTCAACTGCTCCAATGCCGATTTCAACAATTTCTTATCAATTTTCTTCTCGATCCCTTTTGTAATGATGTCCTCTTCCGTACCGAGGATATCCGACAGCAGCAGCTCATTGCCATCCCAATCGACGTTCAACGGCTCATCGAAAGATACCTCTGTTTTTAATTTATTGCTCTTCCTCAAGTGCATAAGAATCTCATTTTCTATACAGCGGGAAGCATAGGTGGCAAGCTTGATTTTTTTCTCGGGATCGAACGTATTGACGGCTTTGATGAGCCCGATCGTCCCGATACTGATTAAATCTTCTATGTTCAATCCTGTGTTTTCAAACTTTCTGGCAATGTAAACGACGAGCCTCAAGTTCCTTTCGATCAACATCGCCCTTGCCGCTTTGTCTCCTTTTGGAAGCAGCTCGAGCAGTTCTTTCTCTTCTTCTCTCGACAGTGGCGGAGGCAGCGCTTCGCTTCCTCCGATATAGTAAATTTCATCCTGCTTGATACCAAGCTTCATAAGCAGACGGTAGTACCACAGCCTCGCCTTAAAGAACCATTTGAACATCGAATCCCCCTCCTGGATCATGCAGATTTACCTTTTACCATCATGTGCGGGTGAATAAGCATGTGATAAAGACGATCATGGGTCAAATCCTTCTGCTGGACGCCGAGCAGCGGATGCTTCATTTCTAAATCCCCCGCATCCGTATGGACAATGATCCGCTCGACAACCAGTGTCAACAGCAGGCCGCTTTGAGACCCGGCTGCCCTGAATGGAACGAGCCGGATCGCAGCCTGTGTCTCTTCCGCCAAGTCCTCCATCGTAACCGTCACCTTGTCCACATCCAAACGATCCAATTCTTCTTTTGAAAAAAACTGCCCCCACAGGTGCTGATCTGCTAAAAATACAATTTTTCCGCTGAGCGGATCGGTGAGCTGATTTCCACTGTCGACGAGCCCTTTACAAACTGCCTGCCGCCCCTGCCACTCCACCGTCACGTCGTAAATATCTTCGAGCTTCATCCGGTGGACACTGACTTGGTTCAAACGCCATTTTGTAAAAAAATAAGAGACCGGAAATCCCAGGACGACAAACAGCCAACTGACCGGGTCACCGTAACCACCGCGAAACGTCACGACCGCTCCGTGCAGCACATTCACTTCTGAAGCCAGGAAATAGTGTACCCCCATCATGCTTCCACCGATCGCAAACGTAATGAAATAAAAACTGATCCACTGGACGAAAAATGCGCGGAGAGAGGTGAATGTAAAGGTTACCCAAATGATAAGCAGAGAAAAAACAAGTTTACCCATACTGCTGACCATCCACGAATCCGGCATGTAGATCGTGATAGGGACGATGGTCGATGCAACAAAGGCGCCTGTTACCATCCGTAGCCTGGATGACTTTGACCGCGTTACCCCCTGTGTAAGCGAAAGAATCATCCCGTCCATCAATAAATTGAGCAACCAAACAGCATCTAGGTATATGATTCCCTCTCCCCTCCTTCTCTGTCTGCTGTTACTAAAAAAGTATAAGGCCGTCCTTATGAAAAGTCTGTCAGAATCTGAACCTGTATTTAGCAAGTTTTGTAGAAGGGTGAAATCATACTCCTGCTGCTTCTAATACGAAAGAGTCGACGAAGGAAAATAAAAGAGAAAGCAAATGTATTAAGGGAGAAGGTTAAGGGAATAAAGCCTTAGGAACGCATAAAACGCGGAAAACAGATGGCTTTTCGTGAGATGAATATTATTTCATAAACTTGGCTGGATGAATCCGTAGAATAGGAAAGTTCCCTTGAAATCGGGTTTTCAGAACAAAAAAAACCGCCTGAAAAGGCGGTTTTTCGAAAACTGGTTTATCGACGGCGGTTGCGGTTACGCAAGAATGTCGGAATATCCAGCGTGTCTTCTTCCTGATTCGGTTTCTGCTGGGGCTGTGGTGTATGACGACGTGGCTGTTCTTCACGAACGCTCTGTCGCTCCGGCTGCTGCTCCACCTGTTTAGGCTGGCTTGCCGGGTTTGCCTGAGGGCGTTTTTTCTGCTGTCCCTGTGCAAGTTGGGACTCGTCAAATCCAGTAGCGATCACGGTCACAACGATTTCATCTTTCAAGTTCTCATTGATAACGGAACCGAAGATGACGTTTACTTCCTGATCTGCTGCGGATGTTACGATATCTGCCGCTTCCTGTACCTCATAGAGGCTTAAGTTAGCGCCTCCACTGATGTTCATAAGGACACCGTGTGCGCCATCAATCGATGTTTCAAGCAACGGGGAGGAGATCGCTTTCTTCGCTGCTTCCGCTGCTCTGCTTTCTCCTGTTGCTATACCGATTCCCATCAATGCAGATCCTTTATCGACCATGATGGTCTTCACGTCTGCAAAGTCGACGTTAATTAATCCAGGAACGGCAATCAGGTCGGAAATACCTTGGACACCTTGACGAAGGACGTTATCCGCTTCGCGGAACGCTTCAAGCATCGGAGTATTTTTATCAACGATTTCAAGAAGGCGGTCGTTAGGAATAACGATCAGTGTATCGACTGCGCCTTTCAATCCTTCAATTCCGCCTGTAGCTTGTGTAGAACGCTTACGTCCTTCAAATGTGAACGGACGTGTCACGACACCTACAGTCAAAGCACCAAGTTCTTTAGCCACCTGGGCGATAACCGGTGCAGCACCTGTTCCGGTACCTCCACCCATTCCGGCAGTAACGAACACCATGTCTGCTCCTTGAAGGGCTTCCTCGAGCTGCTCTTTGCTTTCTTCTGCTGCTTTACGGCCTACTTCCGGGTTCGCACCCGCACCAAGACCACGCGTTAATTTACCGCCGATCTGCATTTTGACTTCTGCTTTAGATAAGTTCAGTGCCTGGGCGTCCGTATTCACCGCAATGAATTCGACACCTTGGACACCGTGCTCGATCATACGGTTGACGGCGTTGCTACCGCCGCCGCCTACCCCGATTACTTTAATGGTTGCCAGTTGGTCCATGCTTGTATCAAAATCTAACATCTTCCGTTCCTCCTAATACACGAGATTACAAGATTTATTGGTTCGTCTGTCCATCGACCGACTCAAACTTGTGGGTTAATCAAAGAAATACTTCAATAGATTGCTGAAGCCTGACTCTTTTTTCTTCTCTGGTTTCTTTGTTTCTTCTTTCTGCTGTTGTTTAGCCGTTGATCGCTTCTGTTTCTTCGGCTGCTGCGATTCTTCATGGAAGTCTTCCGATACGGAAGGGAAAATCTCTTTCCCTTGTATTTTCGCATTACGATAGGCGAATTGCAAGATGCCTACGCCGCTGGTGAACTGCGGTTCTCGAACACCTATATAATCCGGGATGGCAAGCCTTACATTGGCATGGAACACGTCCTGGGCCAGTTCAAGCACACCGGGCATATTCATCGTTCCACCCGTCAGCACGAAACCGCCGGGCAGCTCACGCACACCCATCTTCTGAATCTCCTGCGCAGCGAACACGAAAATTTCTTCCATTCTAGCTTCAATCATATCAGAGATTTGCAGTTGATTGAATGCTTGTTGACGATTACTTCCAATTATTGTGACAGAAAAGTTTTCTTCTTCATTAGCATCGTCGAAAAAGGCGTGACCGTGGTTCATTTTAACCTGTTCCGCTTCTTCTGTAGAAGTACGCAGGCCGATGGATAAATCCTTCGTTACATTATCTCCGCCGAACGGGATCATGCCCGTGCCCTTCAAATGCCCTTCTTCAAATACGGAAACTGTAGTAGAACCGCCTCCAACATCGATCAGAGCGACACCGAGGTTTGTTTCATCCCCGGATAAGGAGACAGTGCCGGAAGCGAGCGGCTGCAGACAAACATCCAACACTTCCAGTCCTGCTCGTTCCACACATTTCAATGTATTATGTAAAACGGTTTTCGCGCAGGTAATGATCATTCCTTCCATTTCCAAACGAACACCGATCATCCCTCTTGGGTCTGTAATTTCATCCTGTCCATCCACGATAAACTGTCGTGGTATGACATCTATGATCTCCCTTTCCGGCGGAATGGAGACGACTTGTGCAGCATCGATCACACGGGCGATATCTTCGTTACCGATTTCACGAGTTTCGCTTGAAACGGCTACTACGCCATGACAGGACTGCAGTTGTATATGATTACCGTTTACCCCGACGACGACGCGGTCGATCTTCATGTCCACCATCCGCTCCGCCTGCTCTACGGCAGAACGAATCGAATGGACCGTTTGGTCGATATCTACGATAGCGCCTTTCTTCATTCCGTTCGATTTTGCTGTGCCAACCCCGATAATATTGAGGCTGTCGTTCATCACTTCTCCAATTATCACTTTAATCCGACTTGTACCTATATCTAAACTAACTAAAATTTCATTCTGATTCACCAGTGACGCACCTCCTGTAACAAGCCATATAAGTAGTTCAAAGCATATCGAATTCACGTTCAAAAAACAATCGCTGCAATATAAACGTAAATGAATTGATATATTCGAATGGTTTATGCATTTCCTTTATCCTAGTGGCAAACTGGTACTATATAGTTGTTTTCCACAGACTTTCGTTAATTTCCTTTTAAATACGCTGATTTTTTTCATCTTTTCATTAGTAATTTCTGGACAAAAGCAGCCTGTGCAGCAGAACGTCCGCCGAGAAGGAACGCCCCCCGTCCACACAGCCGTGATGTTAAGGACAGATATACGCGGTATGGACTTGAAGGGCGGGGAATGAAAACACCGCAGCGACGCGGGTTCAACCCCTCCCCTACTCTCTTCGGAAGAACTTATTGTATTGTGGAAGCTTGGTCAGATTGTTCCGACCCCGGAGCGCTTTCAGACTCACCTTCCCCGTCATCTGCTTCCTCCGGTGCTCCTTCCGGTTCAGGAGCGACTTCATCCGGAATCGCAGGCTCTTCAGGTGCTGTCTCTCCTGTCTGTGTCTCTTCCTCCTCCGGGCCTTCCTCTTTATCAGAGGATGAGAATTCCTCGAAATAGGCGCCGACTCCGATATGTATGACACCTTCTGCGCCGTCCTCCAATTGAGATACGATGGAAGGATAAGCAGGCATCTTATCAGAGAAATTACGGATGGAAGCCTGAACCTGGAAACCGTCATTCATGTAAAGACGGATCTGGTAAGGATTCCCTTCCTCCGGTTCCCAGTGTATTTCGGAAATCAGACTGGACACACTGGACGGAAGCTCCTTCAATTCCTGGGACATCTCTTTCAAATACGTTTCTTTTGTGAATCCGGCCAGAATCGGTGCATCCCCACCAGGATAAGCGTCGGAACCGTCAAGCCTCGTCCCATTTTCCAAAATCGCGTAATACTTTCCATCCTGCTGAACATATCCGATACGCTCTGCCTCTGTCACGTCAATATGGACAGTATTCGGGAAACGGCGGTCCACCGTCGCCGACGTGACTTGTTTATGACTTTCAATATTCTTCTCTGCTTCTTTGTCGTTCACTTTCCAGTAATTCGTGCTTGTACTCAGCTTCGCAAGCTCCATAATCTTCTCTTCAGGCACATGATCATTGCCTTCCACGACGATATTTCGAACGTTGCTGAGCGGCGACTGGAGATAGATGACCGTCGCAATCAGCAAAAATAGAATAGTCAAATACACAATCAATCGACGATTGGCTTTCTTTCGCCTCGTCTGCTTCAGTTTTGGTATGCGATCTTCTATGGAAACCACTTTTCTCTCTTCCATAACGGGCATTTCTCCTTACTCCCAGACACCCTTTCGATGCTCTATCTAGCTGTCGGAAAGAATGATATTCCTTGATATGTGCCGATGTTCAATACACCTATCCATTGCCATTATATCACAAAAAAGGTGCACGAGATTGAGAGAGTTTTACTAGTTTGCTATCAAATTTCATACAAAAAAACAGCCGAATCGGGAGATCCGGCGTCCATTCGCTAAAATGGTTTACCCATATACAAAAAACTCTAAACGGAAAATTAAAGGATTATGTAAAAAAGCTTACATTAAAGCCTAATTATAGTTTACAGAAGAAAAATATGGCTCTATTACGGCTTGTTTTTTGGTTCGTTCGAAACGGTCGGAAAGTTACGATCCGAGGCTCTCCTATCCGACAGCCGGGATGGAAGTGCCATTTATCCGTGAATTCATGAATGGACGTAGACCTTGGTACACAGGGCTTTCGTTCCGTAAATGACCGGGGAGCGGAGCAACGGGATGCTGTTACCTGTACAAAAATGAAAAAGCACTGCCATCAGGCAGTGCTAGGGGTCGGGAACACTCAAGGAGAATCCTATTTGGAATTTCACCTGTTGCTTTACAAAGACCAGGTTATTTTGCCGAGTACCGGCTTACACTGAGCAGCAGGCCGAGAGCTGCAAGGGTCAGCGTAAGGGACGAACCTCCATAGCTTACCAGAGGGAGGGTGATGCCGGTAACGGGAATCAGGCCGGTTACGACACTCACATTGATCATGACCTGAATGGCTATCATTCCAACGATACCAAGAGCAAGCAGCGATCCGAACAGATCCGGTGCATATAAGCTTGTCCGAATCCCCCTCCACAGCAGAATGAAGAACAGGCTGAGAACAAGCAGTCCACCGAGAAAACCAAGCTCTTCTGCAAGCACAGCAAAAATGAAATCCGTCTGAGGCTCCGGCAGATAGAAAAATTTCTGCATACTGTTACCAAGCCCTAAGCCGAGAAGTCCGCCAGGTCCAATGGCATACAATGATTGAATGATTTGAAACCCAGCACCAAGCGGGTCTTCCCAAGGATGAAGAAACGCGGTGATCCGTTTAATCCGATAAGGGGCAGAAGCAATCAACCCGATCATGCCAGCCGCACCGGCTGCGGCAATCCACATGAAGTGGCTGACTCTTGCACCAGCTGTGAACAGCATAACAAGGCATGTCCCGACCATGACGACACCTGTCCCTAGATCCGGCTGGAGCATGATCAAAGCAAACGGAACGAGAATGAGGGCAAGACTCGGAAGAAAGCCTTCTTGAAAGGAGGCCATCTTCTTCTGACGCTCGGATAAAAAACGGGCCAGGAATAAGATCAAACCGAGCTTCATGAATTCGGAGGGCTGGATACTGAACATCCCGACACCAATCCAGCTCCGGGCGCCGCCGCGCACCATCCCTACTCCGGGAATAAGGACGGCGATAAGGAATATGAGACAGATGACCAGGATAACTTTCGCGTGTCTGTGCCAGACATAATAAGGAATCCGCGACAGTACTGTCATGGCTATGAGGCCGGCTGCCGCAAAAAGAATCTGCCGCTTCGCAAAGAACCAGGGGTCGTCAAACTTATATTCCGACCATATACTCGAAGAGCTGTACACCATGATGATACCAATCGTCAATATACCGAGGATCGAGACTATCAGCCATAAATCCGGCTTCTTTTGTTCTTCCATACAAAAAAGCCCTACCTCCCATCTTAGTGGAAAACAGGGCTAAAGCTTGTCGCATAAGCCCTTATTAGAGCTTATGCACCGCTTCTATAAACATGTCGCCTCTTTCTTCGAATGTGCGGTACTGATCCCAGCTGGCACATGCCGGAGACAGCAAAATTACATCTTCTGCTTCAGACTGCCGGTAAGCTTCATGGACGGCTTCTTCCATCGTATCTACCTTCCCAACCGATTCAATCCCGGCATCTTCAGCCGTCTTCATGAGCAGCTCTGCCGTCTCGCCGAACACGATCATCGCCTTCACTCCCCCGAGGTAAGGCAGAAGTGAGTCGAAGCTGTTCCCGCGGTCCAGCCCTCCGGCGAGAAGGATGACAGGTTGTTGGAAGGACTTCAACGCATAGGAAGTCGCAAGGATGTTGGTCGCCTTCGAATCATTATAAAACAATCGGTTCTCTTTCTTTGTGACGAACTGCAGCCGATGCGGGACGCCTGCGAATGTACGGAGAACATCGATGATGGCCTGGTTCCGAATACCGTTAACTTTCACGCAGGCGACGGCGGCTAATATATTCTGCAGGTTCTGTTCCCCGACGAGCACGATTTCCGAAAGCTCTATGACCGCTTCTTCTTCAAAGTACAGATGCGTGTCATCCACCCAGGCTCCCTTCCCTTTTTCTTTCAGTGAAAACGGCACGAGCTTCGCTTTCGTCTGTGAAAGGAAGGCTTGAATCCTTTCATCATCGGCATTGTAAACGAGGGTATCCGCTTCCGTCTGGTTCCTGGTGATCCTCGCTTTCGCTTCATGATAATTGTGAAGCGTATGGTGGTAATCGAGATGCGCTTCATACAAATTAAGCCAGACAGCGATATCCGGACGGAATTCTTCTGTTCCAAGCAGCTGGAAAGAAGAAAGTTCGGTCACCATCGTTTCATCGGCTTCTGTGGAACGCGCTACTTCACAGGATACGTGTCCGATGTTGCCGGCTAGGGCGACCTTCTGCTCGTCTGCTTTAATCATTTCATGAATCAGCGTCGTAGTCGTCGTCTTCCCGTTGGATCCTGTGACTGCTACGAGCGGTCCTTCGTGCAGCAATCCGGCGAGCTCCACTTCTGTTACAACCGGCATCCCTCTCTCCACCGCTTCTGAAACAATCGGATTTTCATAAGGGATTCCCGGATTCTTGATCAGGTAATCAACACCATCCAGAACGGACAGTGGATGCCCTCCAGTAATCACTTCTGCTCCTGCTTCAATTAATGCACGGACTTCCGAACTCTCCGGATCTGCCTTCAAATCGTTAACCCGTACCTGCACACCGCTGTCCAACAACAAGCGGGCCGCGGCTGTTCCACTCTTTGCTAAACCTAAAACTAATACATGCGTATAGGAAAATTGCTTCAACGTCTTCATCGGAACATCACCTCAATATAAATACCAATAACAGCAAATAAAAGCCCCACTGTCCAGAATGTCGTTACTACACGCCATTCAGACCATCCCTTCAGTTCATAGTGATGGTGCAGCGGACTCATGCGGAAGACCCGTTTGCCGGTCGTTTTGAAAGAGATGACCTGAATAATAACCGACAACGTTTCTAAAACGAATACGCCACCGATAATAACAAGGATTAATTCCATTTTCGTAAGAATGGCAATGATTGCGATGGCTCCACCTAAGGCAAGCGAGCCGGTATCTCCCATGAATACTTTAGCCGGATGGGCATTAAACACAAGGAATCCAAGCAGGGCTCCTACGACCGCCAAAGAAAAGAGCGTGACTTCGACATTCATATCTCCTGTCCAGGCAAGGATGGCGAATGCTCCAAAAGCGATGGCTGCTGTACCCGCAAGCAATCCGTCCAGTCCATCCGTTAAGTTAACGGCGTTGGAGGCACCGACAAGCATGAACAGAATTAAGATGGCGTAACCCCAGCCGAGATCAAATTCCACGGAAGTTCCAGGAATGCTGATATAGGTAGGGAATCCGGAGTTGCGTAAAATGAAATAAACGACCAGAGCAATAATGATCTGGCCGAGCATCTTCTGCTTGGAAGTAAGGCCGAGATTGCGCTTGAGAGCGACTTTAATATAGTCATCCAGGAAACCGAGCAGTCCGTACCCCACAAGGACGAATAGCAGGATGAACAATTCCGCTCCATTGGAATCCGGATGGAAGACCGCACTTGCAATCAGCGTTGTTGCAAGAACGGCAACGATGATCATGACTCCACCCATCGTCGGTGTTCCTGATTTCTTCTGGTGGGATTCAGGCCCCTCGTCTCTAATGGCCTGCCCGAATTTTAATCGTCTTAAAAATGGTATGATCATCGGCGAAATCACGACGGTGATAGCGAATGAAATTGCCATAGTAATTAGTAGTATGTATTCGTTCATTAGTACGTTTCCTCCTTAAGCATCATCATCGCCTGTCGATCAGTCTACAAGATCCGTCAGCAGCTCTTCGAGTTTCATCCCACGGGAAGCTTTAATAAGAACTACAGTATCAGCAGTCAGTAACGAACGCACATGATGACTTAACGCTTTCTTTTCTTCAAAGTGTTTAGTTTCCATATCCGGATATTCCGCCCGTGCGGCGTCGGAGATCTGTTTGGCGTGGGCGCCGATGGTGAATACGGCTGAAATCGATTCATCGATGGCGTCTGCCACACTCCGGTGGAGCATCTCTGATTGATCTCCCAATTCAAACATATCACCTAATACTAACACTTTTTGGGTTTTTGATGTCAAATCTTTAATAACTTCAATGATGGCTTTCATAGACGTCGGGGACGCATTGTACGCATCATTTATAATAAGAGACCCTTCCGGACCTTCATGTTTTTCAAAACGCATGGCAGACATCTGTATGCGGCCGAATCCATTTTGAATTTGTTCTTTCGTCAACCCGAGACGCTCAGCGAGGGCAATGACAAATGTGGCATTCTTCACATTATGTTTCCCGGCCATAGGCAGCGTATAGGTGGATGCACCGACACGGAACGTCGTGTCATTATCGGAGGACGACTCAATTACGGCTTGATAGTCACAGTCATCACCAAATCCGCAGCTGATTGTTCCTTCCTCCTGTTTCTTGTGTTCAAGCAGCGGTTCGTCACCGTCCAAAATCAACGATCCTGTCCGGGAAAGTCCCTCCGTGATTTCCAGCTTCGCTTTTGCGATGGCTTCTCTCGATCCAAGGTTTTCAATGTGAGACTCCCCGATGTTCGTAATGATGGCGTGATCCGGTTCTGCAAGATTGGATAAAACGGAAATCTCCCCTGCCCGGTCCATTCCCATCTCCAGTACGCATGCTTCCGTCTCAGGGTCCATAGAAAGGATGGTCAGCGGAAGCCCGATATGATTGTTAAAGTTGCCTGCCGTTTTATGCGTCCGGAAACGGGTCGACAGCACGGCTGCGACCAGGTCTTTCGTAGTCGTTTTTCCATTTGATCCCGTTACACCGACGATGACCGGGTCCACCTTCTTCAAATAGTAGTCTGCAACATCCTGAAGCGCTTTGGTCGTATCGTCCACGAAGAACAACGGGAAATCCGTCGGTACAAGGGCAGGAACCTCTACGTCTTTCTGCCACACTGCTGCGACAGCCCCGTGTTTGATCGCATCACCAATGAATCGGTGGGCATCGAACGATTCGCCAACGATAGGAACGAACAGGCTCTGCTTCGCTTCTTTACGGGAATCGGTCATGACGGATTCAATGCGGATGCTGTCTTTGGACGCTCCTTTATTGTTCGGATACAGTTTCGATAGTTCTACCACTTCTAGTATCATGTTGGATGCTCCTTCATTTCTCTTAGTATCTGTTTTGCTGTCTCTCCATCATCAAATGGATGGCGGACACCGTCCATTTCCTGATAAGTCTCATGACCTTTACCTGCAATCAGGACGATGTCGCCTTGCTTCGCCTGCTTCAACGCTTGCTTTATGGCTTCTCTCCGGTCTTCAATAATGGTATAGTTCCCCTTCAAACCGATCGTCATGTCATGAAAAATCTGTGCCGGTTCCTCCGTCCTCGGATTATCATTCGTAAAAAAGACAAGGTCCGCGTTATCCACACTAAGCCTGGCCATGAGGGGACGCTTGCTTCTGTCACGATCCCCGCCGCAGCCGACTACGACGATTTTTCTTCCCTGACATATTCCATCCAGAGTTTGAATCACGTTTTCAAGGGAGTCCGGGGTATGGGCATAATCAATGACTACGCCGAAATCCTGCCCCTCCCGTATCGGTTCAAAGCGGCCCTTCACTCCCTTACTGCTGCCGAGAGACTGCTGAATGGTCGCAAGAGGGATGCCAGACAACACAGCTACCCCTGCCGCCGCCAGCATATTGTATATGCTGAACATCCCCATCATAGGGCTGTCGATCCTAACGTTTCCAATCGGTGTAATCAACTGAAACTGCGTGCCCGTCTCCTTCAGGACATAATCCTTCGCCATGACATCCGCCCGCTCGTGGATGCCGTATGTGAGAAGTGCCTGTGAGGTCGATCGGATGAATTTTATCGCAGATGGAGAATCTTTATTAATGACGGCAAATTTCTCACGTCCCTTATTATACCCATTTCCTAATTGTGCGAACAATAGGGACTTAGCACGAAGGTAATCGTCGAAATTGTCGTGATAATCAAGATGATCCATCGTCAAGTTTGTAAAGACAGCGATATCGAAATCACAGCCGTACACCCGCCCCTGATCCAGTGCATGCGAGGATACTTCCATGATTACCTGATCCACTCCTTCTGCACGCATATCGGATAGATACCTTTGAAGCGTAAGTGCATCCGGAGTGGTATTCTTTACAGGGAAGATTCTGTCTCCTACCTTCACCTGAATGGTTCCGATAATCCCCGTTCTCTGTCTGTGAAGCCGGAACATCTCTTCAAGAAGGTACGTGATCGTCGTCTTCCCGTTGGTACCGGTGATGCCGATAACGGGAAGGAAATGAGAGGGTGTCTTATAGAAAGCACACGCCATCATAGCAAGTGCCCGTGACGTATCGTTGACGAGCACGACAGGCACATCTGTATCCGTCGCTTCTTCCGCTACGATCACTGCGGCCCCCTTTTGAACCGCTGAAGCTATGTAACGGTGTCCGTCTGCCTCCACCCCGCGGATAGCGATAAATACATCGTCCTTACAGGTCGTCCGCGAATCCATGGACAAACCCTTGACCTCTATATCTGCAACCGGCTGAGTCGTTTGATAGAAAGGAAGAAACTGTAGCAGCTCACTCATTTTCATACACGTCACCCTACCTGCATGCAAATTTTATTATAGCGTAAAATCAATTCCCCATATAGACACGAACCTTCGAACCGCTCTCTACTTTCACACCCGGTTCCGGTGACTGCGTAATGACTTCCTTACCGTCGCCGCTTGCCTCAATTTCCAGATTCAAAAGCATCTGCCCCAGTTCTTCTTCGTCCATTCCGATGATATCAGGAACTTCCACGAGTGGCTCTTCCGGCCACGCATATTCTTTCTCCAGGCCATCTTTCCTCGGTTTGACCCCCATCGCACGCAGACTGTCGCCCATAATGCTGCCAACAATCGGGGCAGCAACGACTCCGCCGAATTGAACCGTGTCCTTCGGGTTGTCGATAGCGAGATAAACGACTAATTCTGGGTCGTCAGCAGGAGCAAAGCCGATAAAAGAAACGATGTGATTGTTCTCCATATATCTGCCATCCGGACCTACCTTCTGGGCGGTACCCGTTTTTCCTCCGACGCGGTATCCTTCAACGTAAGCCCCTCTCCCCGTTCCTTGTGCAACGACGCTCTCAAGGGCACGTCTGATTTCTGCAGACGTCTTCTCGGAAATGACGCGCTCCTTCATATTCGGTTCATTTTTCTCCAGGATGTCGCCGCTGACAGGATCACGCCATGCTTCCTGAATATACGGTTCATAATAATAACCGCCGTTTACTGCGGCCGCAACGGCCATCGCCTGCTGAATCGGTGTGACAGATACCCCTTGTCCGAAGGCTGTCGTAGCCTGCTCTACCGGCCCGACGTTCTCTTCCTTAAAGAGGATTCCCTTTCCTTCTCCTTCGAGGTCGATGCCGGTCTTCTCACCGAAGCCGAAACGATGAATATATTCAAACAAGCGTTCTGTGCCAAGACGCTGTCCCAGCTGTACAAAACCCGGGTTACAGGAATTCTGTACCACTTCAAGGAACGTCTGATCGCCGTGGCCTCCGCTCTTCCAGCAGTGCAGGGTCGAGCCGTCGACATTGATTGATCCGGAATCATGGAAGTGCTCGGAATCCAAATCGACGAGATCCTCTTCCAACGCTGCAGCAAGCGTAATGATCTTGAAGGTCGATCCGGGCTCGTACGTACTCCAGACAGGCAGATTCCGGTTATATACTTCCGGTTTGACCTCTTGATAATTCGCCGGGTTGAAATTGGGACGGGACGCCATCCCAAGCACTTTGCCGGTATCCGGATCCACCGCCAGCGCTACGGCTCCATCCGGATTGTATTTCGCCTGTGCAATATCAAGTTCCCTCTCGATGATGGACTGTACTTTGTAATCGATTGTCAGCTGAAGATCCTTGCCATCCTCCGGCGGGCTGTATATGTCCGCCATATCCGGCATTCGTTTCCCTTTCGCATCGGAGAAAAAGGACAGCGCGCCCTTCTCCCCTTTCAGTTCTTCATCATAATAAGCTTCCAGCCCGAGCAGCCCCTGGTTATCGATGCCGCTGAACCCAAGCACGTGCGAAAGAAACGAACCATGAGGATAATAACGCTCCGAATCCTTCGCTACATAAACCCCCGGAAGCTGCAGGGACTGAATGGCCTCCGCCTGCTTTTCCGATATCTTGCGGCCTTCCGGATGAATCCGTTCGATTGACGTCTTCTTCGTCACGTGACCAAGCGCCTTCTCTACATCCATATTCAGAATTTGAGCCAGATCTTTAGCAGTCTTGTCCGGATCCTTCACCTGTCTGGGTACAACCATGACCGTCGGAGCGGATTGATTCCCCACAAGCACTTCCCCATTCGTATCGAGGATCTCTCCCCGCTCCGGCTCGAACGTAATATCCCTGCTCCACGATTCTTCCGCTTTGGAGATCAGGAAATCACTTAAGAAGAACTGTACATATCCAAGTCTCCCTGCAATGACAAAAAAAATAACCATTCCCACAAGAAAAACAGTGACTAACCGTTTCTTTACGATTACTTGCGATACTCGTCTCATCTCTTAAACTCCTTTAAAAAGTCGTTAGAGTCAGCTTGTATCACTATATGCAATCAAGAAACGATTAGAACACTGCCTGGAATGGTGTTACTCAGAGGACGGAGGGGAAAGTTCCACCACCAGATAGCCTCCTTCTTTTATTGGTGAGCCTGCCGGTATGCTTTGTTTTTCAACATATCCATTACCCATTGTTTCAATATTCAGTTTGAAATGCCGCGCAAGACGCTGGATATCCCTGATGGAATAACCGGTCAAGTCAGGCATCTTCGGCTGATCCGTGACGATCATGATCTTTTGGTTCTCTACCACTTTCGTACCGGGTTCAGGTAGAACGGCTGTCACTTTACTGCCATCGCCGATGACTTCCACATTTTCGAAAGTCTCTTTCAGTTTGCGGGCCGCTTCATCTGCCGGCTGGTCTGTGACATCAGGCAGGGAGAGCGGGGTCATAGGCTCTTCTACTTCTTTATCCGGCTTGATATCCATATAATGCAGACTGTTCTCCATGACCGTCTTCACGATATAGGAAACCGGCTCCGATCCAAGTTCCGTCGGTTCAAGGTCCGGCTGCTGGACAGCGACATACATAAGAAGTTCCGGGTCTTCTTTCGGTGCCATTCCCATGAAGGAGAAAACGTAATTGTTTCTGCCTGTAAGATAGCCTTGGCCGGGTTCACTTATTTGTGCCGTACCAGTCTTTCCAGCTAACGAATAGTCATTCAGCTTGAACGACTGACCCGTGCCATGCTCGGAAGTGACGACGGTTCCGAGCAGATCTCTCACCTGTTTCGCCGTATCCGGGGAAATCGGTGCTCCGATTTGTTCCGGTTTATTTTCTTTCACGACCTTGCCGTCCTCACTGGAGGTGATTTTCGAAAGAACGTATGGTTTCATCATCTGACCATCATTGGCAATCGACGTCGCCGCCGTCATCAGTTGGATCGGCGTGAACGTCGATCCCTGTCCAAAGGCTGTCGTTATCTGCTCGATCGGACGATCGAATACGATTCTTCCGTTGCTTTCATTCGGAAGGTCGATCCCCGTCTTCTTATCAAGGTGAAAGTCAGAGAAATATTTACGAAGTTTCTCCGGTCCCAGAACATCGTACGCAAGCTTGGAAGCCGCCACGTTGGATGAACGCTGGAAGCCTTCATCATACGTTATGGACCCCCAGCCGTTCCGGTTGTTATGGTCCCCGATGACGGGCGAGTCTTCCGTCACCTTGTACGTTCCTGACTTGAACATGTCACTTCCTTTATAGACGCCTGCTTCAATTGCACTTGCCCAAGTGAACATCTTTACGGTCGACCCGGGTTCAAACGGGTTGGAAATCATGTCGTTATACCAGTTGTCTACATCTCCGATTGCGTTCGGATTGTAGCTCGGTCGGTTACTCATCGCGAGGATTTCGCCCGTTTTCGGGTCCATTACCGCCGCCATGATTTTCTTAGGGTTGTACTGCTCATCTACTTCCGACATCGCATCTTCCAGGAATGTCTGAATCTTCTGATCGATCGTCAAGTAGACTTCGTCCCCGTTTTCCGGTTCTTTCATCACTTCATTCGGATTCAGCAGCTTCGTCCCATACTTATCCCGCTCGTAACTGATTTCGCCCTTCGTCTCTTTCAAATACTTCTCCATCTGCTTTTCGATGCCGGTCACACCGGATATTTCCCCTTCCGATGTCCGCGCAAAGCCGATGATATGAGAAGCGAACATCCCGTTTGGATAATAGCGCTTCGCTTCTTCTGTAAAGTTTATGCCACTTATGTCAAGATCCTCAATTTCTTCCTTTTTCGCCTGTGAAAGATCACGGCCCTTAGAACCGAATTCGATTTGGAACCGATCGTTTTCCTGGCCGTCTACGATTTTCTCCTTAATTTCACTCGCATCCATCTCAAGAATCGGAGCAAGCTTCTCCGCTGCTTCATCCACATCCTGCAGATGGTTCGGCTCCGCGGAATTTATGGAATAATCCGGATCCAGAATCGCATAGATCCGATAAGTCGGACGGTCGTAAGCAAGAACCATCCCGTTCTTATCGTAAATCTTGCCTCGTGTTGCATCGATATCATAGGTCGTCTTCCGCACGTTCTCCGCCCACTTCTTCAAGTCCACCCCTTCGACTTTCGGAGCCGTTTCAATATATAAGAAACGGCCCGCGATGACGAGGAACAGGACTCCAAAAGCCAACAGAAGCAGGGCGGCGCTGCGATTGGTTTTCTTATTCTTCATCACGCATCACCTGAGTGAGAGTCACTCATCGGAAACCTTTCCGGCCTGTTTTACTTTGGCGTTTTGGATATCGAGCCCGTTTTCTTTAGCAATACCCAGTATACGGTCCGGGTTACTTAATTCTTTGACTTCATAGGCAAGATTCTCATTGACCGATTCCTGTTTCGAAATGTTTTCCTCGAGACTGCGGATGTCTCTATTGAGAGAATCCGTAGAGGAGGAGAACTGAACAAGGAATACAGAGGCGGCGATGACGACGGCACTGGAAACGGAATACAACACTTTCTCTCCTGTACTGATCCACTTCTTTTTATGTACCTTTACTTTCACCTGCTTCTGTTTATCAGGCTGATGTAAAGGCTGTCTTTGTCTTCTTATTTGCTCCGCGCTCATGTTTGCTTCCACCCTTCATTGAATTCAAAATCCTTATTCCAAGGTTTGACTTTCTCGACGATTCTTAGTTTGGCTGAACGGGAACGGCGATTCTCTTCAAGCTCTTCCTCTTCCGCCACAATAGGCTTTCGGCTGACGAGATGGAAAGGTGGCTGTTTATCCTCCGGTATCATTGGCAGATTTTTCGGAAGCGGCGGATTCGAACTCCACTTCTTGAATGCCTGCTTACACAAGCGGTCTTCAAGAGAATGGAATGTGATGACAGCGATTCTGCCGCCGACGCTTACGGAACGCGCTGCCTGATGAAGGCTGTCCTGAAAGGCACCTAATTCATCATTGACCGCAATACGAATGGCTTGGAAAATCCGTTTAGCCGGGTGTCCGCCTTTTCTTCTTGCGGGTGCAGGGATTCCATCCTTGATCAATTCCACCAGTTCTCCCGTCGTTTCGATCGGTTTATCTTCCCTTGCCGCTTCAATTTTACGGGCGATCTGCTTCGAGAATTTCTCTTCTCCATATTTGAAGAAAATACGAACCAGATCCTCATATGCCCAATCGTTAACGACTTCTTTTGCGCTTAACGGGCGGCTTTGGTCCATCCGCATATCAAGCGGTGCATCCTGGTGATAACTGAAACCACGCTCTTCCACGTCCAGCTGAGGGCTGGAGACACCGAGGTCATAAATGATCCCGTCCACTTCAGGGATGCCCAATTCTTCCAGTTTTTCTTCCAGCTGTCGGAAGTTCGCATGGACGAACGTCACCCGATCTCCGTACGGCTCCAGTCTTTCTTTTGCGGCTGCCAGTGCAATCTCATCCTGATCGAAACTGATCAGCCGTCCTCCGCTTTCAAGCACGGATGCGATCGCTTCGGAATGTCCTCCACCACCGAGGGTGCAGTCTACGTAAATCCCTTTCGGATCGACAGCTAAATATTCAATGGTTTCTTTTTTCAATACACTATAATGTTCAAACATGGTTTCACTCGTTTCTGCTTGTCAGATATCAAAATCCAACATATTCTCTGCAATCTCTGAGAAGGATTCTTCCGATGCCTCGAAATAACTTTCCCATTCTTCATGACTCCAAAACTCGATTCGGTTGGAAACACCGATCACGACACATTCCTTTTCCAATGATGCATACTTCCGAAGTGTCGGGGGGACATTCACCCTCCCCTGTTTGTCCACTTCGCATTCAACAGCACCGGAGAAGAAGAAGCGGGTGAAGGCCCGGGCATCTTTCTTAGTAAGGGGAAGCTTTTTAAGCTTCTCTTCCAACAGTCTCCATTCATCCATAGGATAAGCAAACAAACATTGATCTAAACCCCTGGTCAGGACGAAGCTTTCGCCGAGATCGGGGCGGAACTTGGAAGGCACAATAATCCTTCCTTTCGCATCGATGTTATGTTGGTATTCACCCATGAACATAGAGTTCCCCCACCTTCTGATTTCACCTTACCACATCGCCCCACTTTTCTCCACTTACTTTTTATTCATTCTCTCCCAACAGCAAAAATCCTGCCTCGAAAGGCAGGATTTTAAAGGGTGGAAGCTATTTTTCTGTTCGTGGTAGAAAGTGGGTGACTTCCCCTACAAATATACGACAAAATGGTCCTGCTCAAAGCTCAGATGGTGTCTATTCAACCGGCTGAACAACTCCATCCCGTGCTGGTTGACCCATGGGAGAATGCTCCACACTCGTTCTTGAAGGCCCCCGGATGGATGAAGTGTGACATCGATGTCCGCAAAAAGATCCATTTCATATTGATGACGGTTTTCCATGGATTGGTGGAGACGCTTCTCCATATAATCGATATGATCCAGGATATATTGCAGGTTCTTCTCTGCAAGCTGCCCGAGATCTGTACTGATACCGGCAGATGTCTGTCGTAAAGGAGCATGCACACGGCCGATCTCTTCCTTTACTTGTTCAGACAGACGTCCAATCGGAGGCTGACTCATCGCGGCAAGCCAATTGACTTTCTCCCCGGCGACACCGTATCGGACAGCATGCTCAGCTGTGATCTGGAACTTCTCCAGGCTCTGCCCAGTCTTCCGGTCGACGAGTGTAAAGGACAGCCTCGGGAAGACAGGCGGCATACAGAGACCCGTCGCATCGAAGGCTGGTTTAAGGGCAGACCAGTAGTTGATTTCACCGGGACCACCGATAAAAGCAAGCACCGGGAATAACGACTCCTGCATCAACGGCCTTGTCACCACGTTGTTACTCAATTGCTGTGGAGAGTGCTCTGCTATGTGAAGCAGCTCCTCTTTCGATAAAGCCACTTCATTATTTTTCCCTCGGAACATCCCGTCTTCCTCCCGGTTAAGGAGAATGCGCTCTTTTCCCCGGTGGTAAAAGAGGTGGGCGTCATTGATTTCACTGTCCAGTAGTGTTTCGTAGCCGGCCTGGCGGTTCTTCTGAAGGACAGCATATACCCCCTGGGCAATTTCACGGTTGTGCTCAATCATATTCTTAAAATAATCCGACTCCAGTTCTCTCACTTCCGGGGCATGGGCATCGATCAAAACGATCCCCTCATCCGGGAACAAGCGATACACCAATCGAGCAAAGAAGTCCGTGTACGTCTTGGACTCGTTCAACTGACGGTCCATTTCCTTGAACAGATCCAGGGTATATTCGGTTTCCGGAATCATCTGAAAGACATCCTTCAGCCATTTACGCCCCTTCTCCTGATCGATGTCCAGTTCTGAAACCGATGCTTTCGTTTCCGGCATGTGGTCGATGGTCATCTTACGCATGTAGTCATCTTCTTTCATGAACACATGGTGGATTTCATCAAAGTCGTGGTCTTCCCCGGCGATCCAGAAAACCGGGACTACCTTCCGCCCCGTTGCTCTCTCGCTTTCCTTCGCCAGCTGCAGGACAGAGATGATCTTGTGGACGGAGTAAAGCGGTCCTGTAAGAAGCCCTGCCTGCTGTCCGGCTATGACAACGACACTGTCTTCTTCTTTCAGTTTCTCAATATTTTCCATAGAGGCGGCGGGCGCATCCCAGCGGGTATTCATTTCTGTCAGCACTTCTGCCAAGGCTTCCCGCTGATAAGGCTGTTTTTTCAGCCTGTCCAGTCTTGCCTGCCAGGTCGTATCTTCGAAAGGGTGGTACGCAAAACGGTCGGCTACCGCTTCATAATTCTGTTTATAATCCTGGAAGAATGCTTGCTTGGACGGTAATTGTATTGGGTCGATACGCATATCTATATGGCTCCTTTATTTGCTGAAGTTACATGGTTGAAGTATGTATCCTCTTGTATTGTACAAAAAACAGGAGGATACTTCACCTCATCTGTTTGGAGAAGATACGCAACCCGCGTTTCCAGGCGTCGTATCTCCGTATGGCTCCCCCCACCATATCAACTGAAGAACAGCCTGTCGACCAAGCCGAACAAGGACAAACCCATATACAGAACCATGAACAACAGGAAGCTTACCCGCCACAAGCTTCTCCACGCCCGTAAAAAGCGGACTTCCTCCTTCCACTTATACTGAGCAATGATCGATGCAGCAAATAATAACAGTAATAAGATGATGATGACAGATAAAAAGCTGCGGTCGAACAATACGATCAGAAGCACGTGGACAGCTAAGATGAAGACTGGTGCCGTGTAATTGGCCGTACGGTGGAGAGCCTTAAGCTTATAGCGGCTCATTTTGCGTGCGCATAAATAAAAGAGGATGAGAAACGGAATCGGCAGGGTCACGATTCCTGCAATGACATACACAAAAAGATCACTCATTCGTATTCCCTCCTTCCTCCCATTCTATGGCCCGGACAGCGGTAACGATGAACTCATGATAGGGAAGCGGCCGGGTGCCCTCTTCTAAAATATAGCCGGATATGGCATCCACTTCTGTCTGTCTCCCTTCCATAAGGTCAACAAGCATGGAAGAATGGTTGCTGCCTGTCTTCTCTGCGATCCGACAAACCCTGTCCCATTCGTCCGGAAAAGAGAGAGAAAGGACGTCACAGGCTTCTTCACAGAGTTTCCGTGCTATATCGCAAAGATAAGGGTTGGTAAGCAGTTTTCCGTTTCTCACTTTAAAGACGGCGGTTACAGGATTAATGACCGCATTCACAAGAAGCTTTTTCTTCAGCATCGTCTCCGCCCGTGCCTCCAAATAAATCGGGAAATCCTCTTCCGCAAGCGCCTCAAACAGACGGCGATACACCCCAAAGCCCTCGTCTGTTAACGGCGCTATTCGCATGACACCTTTCCCTGTGTGACGGACGGAGCAATCGTTTTCTTTCCTCGCTCCATGTTCCACAATTCCTGTAAAACACGGACGCGGATCGATGGAAGCACGCCTATAGTGCGTCATACCGTTTTGCAGAAATAATAACGGGACACCGGCCGGGAGTCCATCATCCAACACATCCGGAAGATGATGCTGCTTTACGGTCAAAAGGATAAGGTCCACCTCCTCATCCAAGGAGCGCGAAGCCTTTACAGGGACGGGACTTTCAAGCGTATCGCAGGCAATTCCGTTCTTTGTCAACATTCTCCTTTGTTCTTCGCGCCGCACGATCATATGTACCTCGTGGTGTCTGCCCAGGTATGCGCCGGCGAGCAATCCGACAGCCCCGGCTCCAACTATTCCTATTTTCATGAATCCTCCCCATTTCTTCCCATTCTAATTCCCTATTGTAGCAGAATAGTTTCTGCTGGTGCAGTCGATTCTTGTCCACGAACCAATTGTTCATTTATTTCTGAATTTTTTTATATTATAATATAGAGAGATACAGATATAAGAAAGGGGATTCCATCATGACAACGAAAATGAAAGTCCAGCCGCTACTGGTCAATTATAAAACGCTGGAAGAATTCAAGAGGTTCAAGGAATATGGCAATCAGGAACTTACGATGCTGGAGGATCTTGAGAGCAATATTGTAGAGAATGACAGTGAATCACCATTTTACGGCATTTATCATGGAAGCGCTTTAGTGGCGCGGATGAGCTTATATCGTGTGAAATCGAAATATGACCATTACTTCAAGCCTCCTCAGGATTATCTGGAGTTATGGAAGCTCGAGGTGCTTCCTGACTATCGTGGTCTTGGATATGGAAAAGCGCTCGTAGAGTTCGCAAAAGGCTATGATCTTCCACTGAAAACAAACCCGCGCATTAACTCACACAGTTTTTGGGAAAAGATGGGCTTCCAAAAAGCCCATTACGATGTGGAAAGAGATCTTGGGGAGAACCCTCTTATCTGGCTTCCTTCGGGAGTCGAGGAGCGGCCCGCAGAAGAGAAATAAACGAAGAAAGGCCTCTACGCTGTTTGGTAGGGGCCTTTTTCATTGGCGTGTGTGCGGTAAATAGGAAGATAATAGAGAAGAAGTCCACGCTTTTATTAAATGATTACACGCCACTTTCACTTTTACGCTTTTCCTTCACCCAGTGGACGAGCTTATCCATCTCATTCCACGCCGCTTCCCATTGTTTGAGCTCTTCTCTTAACTTCTCGTTCGCTTCATTCAACTGCCTCAGCTGAACTTCGAGGCTTTCCTTGCCTTGTTCATCGTATTGTCTGCTTTTCATTTCCTTCAGAAAAGAAATAGCAGCATCAAGCGACATCGGCGTCTCGCCGTTTCCGGAAGCAGCCGTATACAGTGTACGTGTCGCTTTCCGGCTGTTTTTCGCTTCCTGGATTTCCTTCTGATACTGTTTACGGACGGTCGCATTCCACCTGAATCCGCATGCAGCGGGGGTTCGATGCAGCTTCTCCGCAACTTCCTGAAAGGCCTCGAGCTGTGTTTTTCCCTCTGTGATATATTTCAGTACCGTATCTGCAAGAAAGACGTCTTCCTCGTCCTTCCAGGCGTCTTGTCTAGGAGCATCCATAGCATCCCTCCTCTATCGTTTGCTTATAGTTATGCATAAGGGGGGATTGATAGAATCGCATTCCTCATCTTTTTCTCTCCCGGAATCTTCGGACCGCTTCTTTATGTTCTTTTGAGTCCCATAAGTCGGAACACGTCCGGACTTCTGCTTCCATTCGTTCCGCAAGCTCGTCTGCACCCAGCTCTCTGACATATTGTTCTTTCAACACCCTTAATTGTTTTATAGACTTGGCTGTAAAAGGGGCGAATAAGTGATCTATGTTTACCATAATCTTTTTATGTAACCATCCATAATGATAAGCCTCTTCCATATCAAACATCGACGCTTCCATTAACCACCGGACGGCAGTTTCCGGACGAACTTTCCTGTATAACAAGACACCGCCGCCCCAGCCGGGGATGATTCCCAGACTTCCCTGAATAAATCCTGCTTTCGTTCCCGGAACCGCGTAGCGGAAATCACAAGCGGTGGCAATTTCACACCCCCCTCCTCTTGCATCTCCGTTCAGTAATGCGATGGTTGGAAGTGGGAACAGAGCGAGTGCATACAATACGTCCTTCATCGGGGACAACAGACGAAATGCCTCTTCCCCGCTGATATCGCCGTGCAGTTCTTCCAGATCTCCTCCTGCACAGAAAGCCCTGTCCCCTGCTCCGGTCACAACAAGCAGTTTCAACGAACGATCAGCCGCGAGGTCGGTCAGTGCAGCCAGCATTTCTTCCGCCATCTTCTGATTCACAGCATTTCGCTTCTCCGGTCGATTCATCGTGAGCACGGCAACGCCCTCCCGCTTACGCTCTACTAAAATATATGACATGTGTGTCTCCCCCTTTCTTACTAATGTACCAGAACAAAGAAAGAACAACAGGCTTATCCGCAAAAAAAAAAGAGCCTCGACCGAAGTCGAAGCCCTTTTCGATGAACTTAGTTGTTCACCACTTGTTTTCCGTTGTATTGTCCACAAGATTTGCAAACATGGTGTGGTTTGGAGTACTCACCACAGTTATCACATTTCACCATTCCTGGTGCGTGAAGTTTCTTGTGAGTACGGCGTTGGTTTTTGACTTTTTTAGACGTTCTACGCTTAGGTACTGCCATGTTGTACACCTCCTTTAAAATACGATTCTGAGAACCAGGAAGACTATCTTAGTCGTTCTCTTCTTCATTTAATAATGATTGCAGTTTAGCCAATCGAGGATCCACTTTCTTTTCCTCAGGTTCCTCTGTAACCACCTGCCAGCCTTTCCCCACCTGGGGAGCTGCTTCATGGGCCTCATCATCATCGGAAAAGACGCGAGTCGGAATCTCCAACTGTACATTTTCCTTGATATAAGGCGTTAAGTCAAGCACTTCTCCATTCACGGAATGAACTTCAGAGTCATCTTCTTCTGTATGGTAAGGTGACAGATTAAATGCCTCCAGAGCATTAATGTGAAATGGATAAGTCACATCAACTAACGTCCGGGCACAAGGCAACACCATTTCTCCATCGATTGAAAAAGTTACCGTTATATCATTTCCTTGAGTCATTGCTTGACCTTTGACATGAACAGGGGAAATCCTGCGAATGTCATTGTTCAATTCTGCTAATTCGCGAATATCTACGTCATCCTCAAAGTGGAAAGGTTCCTCACCTGTCCGCTTGAGTTTTTGTAGAGGAAATTTCATAGTTATCACCTCATGGCAACAAGAGTTATTGTAAAAGTATTTGGTTGATTTGTCAATATTTTTTCTTTACAGCATAGAACCTTCGAGTGATCCGTCCTGACGTTTTAACCAAAGATCCTTAAGGAAAGCGAATTTTTCCTATTTCCATGATAAAATAAACCAAACACTTGTTCAAGGACGAAGGAGGTTTTTCATGAAATCCTGCGGAGTGGTTGTCGAGTACAACCCTTTTCACAATGGTCACTACTATCATCTTCAACAAGCAAGGAAACAGACGGAAGCGGACTGCATCGTCGCCGTCATGAGCGGTCCTTTCCTGCAGCGGGGAGAGCCTGCCATCATAGACAAATGGCACAGAACGAAGGCGGCACTAAGGGGCGGCGCGGATCTCGTCGTCGAACTTCCCTTTCTCTATGCCGTCCAAAACAGCGACTTTTTCAGTAAAGGGGCCATCCGGATTTTGGCCGATCTGGGTGTCCAAGCCGTCTGCTTCGGCAGTGAGAGTGGACGGATCGACGCTTTCTTGCAAACGAAGGAGCAGATGGAGCTTCATGAGGATACGTATCAGGAAACACTCAGGAAAAGCATGGCAGAAGGCCTTTCCTTTCCCGAAGCCTCGCGGTTGGGATACGAAGCCATCGATTTCCCCGACGGTGCGGTCGACATGTCCCAGCCGAACAATATCCTCGGCCTTAGTTATTTGAAAGAAATCGCTGCTTATGCCCCGCATATGGATCCGGTGACGATTCTTCGGAAAGACAGCCATTACCACGAGGAAGACATTACCGGAACCATCGCAAGTGCTACAAGCATACGCAGGGAGCTGTTAAAAAAACAATGCTTGACTGAAGCGGCAGTGAGATCCCTGCGAAAGGATACGGTGGAGCAGCTGCATTCTTATCGCTCTATGGCGGGAGTGTGGCATGAATGGGAGCGTTATTTTCAGCTCCTCCAATACAAGGTCGGCACGATGGAAGCTTCCGTACTCAGAAGCATTCACGGGGTCGATGAAGGGCTTGAGTACAGGCTGAAGCGCCTGATGAAGGACGCTGTATCCTTCCAGGACTTTATGGATAAAGTCAAAACAAAACGCTATACATGGACGAGGCTGCAGAGGACGCTTGTGCACATCCTTGTCGGGACAGATAAAGAAACCGCCCGGCGCGAGCTTCAGGAAGAACAACCGCCTTATGCCAGAGTACTCGGAATGAATGAGCATGGACGCTCGTTCTTGAAAGAAGCTAAAAAAACAACGCCTGTACCTGTGATTACCCAGCCACAACAGCTGACTCATCCTCTTCTTGAGCTTGAGGAACGGGCGACGGCTGCTTATTACGCTCCTCTCGCGCCGAAGCAGCGTACGGCACTCATGAAACGGGAATACCAAGCCCCTGTTATTCTGTAATCAAAAAGAGCCGTTCTGTAAGAACGGCTCTTTTATTACCCCTGTTCCGTTTTCATGTCTTTCAAATAGTTAAGGGCATCGGTAAAGGTATCAACAGGAACGACCTTCATATCCGTATCGATCTCCTCCGCCGTTTTCTTCGCCACTTCGTAATTGGAGCCTTTCCTTCCCTCTTCATTTGGAGCGAAGAACACGTCGGCACCTTCCTTCGAAGCAGCTACCACTTTCTTATCAATTCCACCGATCGGGCCGACGATTCCTTCATAATTGATTTCTCCGGTACCGGCAATTTCAAGACCGTCAGTCATATCCTCTTCGGTCAGCTGATCATAAATTTCCAGGGAGAACATCAAACCCGCACTCGGTCCGCCGATATCCCCGCTCTTTACGTTTACTGCCGGATTGACATCAACAGACCGGTCTGTAACGAGGGAAATACCGACTCCGATTTTGTCCGGTGTATCCGGGAATGGAGCAAGCGCGACATCCCTCTGAATAGTCTCTTTCCCTCGTACGATCGTCAGTTTCACCGTGTCCCCTTCCTTCATTTGACTAACGTAGTCAATCAAATCGCTCGTCTCTTTAATCTCTTTGCCGTCCACCTCTGTGATCTGGTCGCCTATCTCCAGTTCATCCTCTGCCGGCATGCCGTCAACAAGACTCATGACATACACGCCTTCATAATTGATCTGGATATCTTTCCCGGCTGCCTGATAGGCAACGACTTTCGCCGCTTCCTGGGATGTCTCCATCATCTGCAGCTGAGCGTGGAAGTATTCTTCTTCCGACACGCCTTCCGGGCGGATTTGATCAATTGGATAGATTTGATGATAGGGACGGATTTTGGCAAGAAGCCATTGGATCGGCGTCGCTTGTCCGCCCCGGACGGTCACAAGGTGCATATCTCCTTTACTTTCATACCCTCCGTCCACTTCGACAATTGGATTGAGCGCATCAGCCGTTCCCGGTTTATAAATATAGAACGGAAGACGATACGCCCCGAGAAAAGCGACGATCAGTAATGTAATGACCGCGGTTATTACCAGTCTTTTATTCGATTTCATTTTGTTCCAGACTCCTTCCACGCAGCGAGTTTCTTACGTATTTCTTCCATGCTGTCCTCCGCTGCCTTCTCCCCTGCTTTCACGATCTCGGGTATGTTTGTGAACGCACGGGAACTGTACCTGGAGACATCCGGACGGATCATGACATCCGCATCCGAGGAAACACCCGTCGCTGTAAGCAGTTCATCCTGCATGATGTCAATGCTTTGGGTGATGACGTCATAGATGGAGTTGATATTTGGACTGGCATCGAAATGGGCACAGTCGATCGCAATGACAAAGTCCGCCCCCATTCCTTTCACGACGGAGACCGGAACCCTGTCCATGACTCCTCCGTCTATGTACAAACGATCCCCAATCTTCTCAGGCACGAATATCCCCGGAATAGCGATACTTGCCCGTACCGCATCGCTCGCAGGGCCGCTTGTGAAAATTTTTTTCTTTCCTGCATACAGATCGGTAGCGACGATGGACATCGGAATATCCAAGTCTTCAATCGCCTTCCCGAACGTAAACAGGCGGATGTACTCCTTGATCCTCTTCCCTTGGACAAACCCCATTTTCGGGACGGTAAAATCAAGGAAATATTTGCGCTTGAATGTGAACGCAAGCTTGTATAAATCGTCCATTTTTTGTCCGGCAGCAAAAAAAGAGCCAACAAGCGCTCCCATACTGCTTCCGGCAATTAAATCGACTGGTATGTGCTGCTCTTCGAGGACTTTTAATACCCCCAAGTGTGAAAACCCCCGGGCGCCACCAGAGCCCAGAGCCAAGCCGATCTTCGGTCTTCCCACATGGCATTCCCCTTTCTCGCGAGTAGTTTATTTTATGGAATAAACCGACTCCTTATGAGCGTACACATAGAATATGGACAAACCTTATATCCAGCCGAAATATATCCTCATTCTACTATTTCTCTAGGTATAAGTACAGAAAACTGCGATACCGGAGGAGGTTGATCCAGATTTCTAAATTGAAGACCGTCGTTCTTACCCTGATGGCGACTTCTCTTGCGGTTGCTTTGATCCTTTACCCGAAAGATGCCCTCTCCGCAAGCTTGAGGGGACTTGATATTTGGTGGGAAATCGTCTTCCCGTCCCTGCTTCCCTTCTTCATCACGGCAGAGTTCCTGATCGGTTTTGGTGTTGTCCACGGTCTCGGAGCATTGAGCGAACGATTCATGCGGCCGCTGTTCAACGTTCCTGGGTGTGGAGGATTCGTATGGGTGATGGGTATGGCGAGCGGATACCCGGCCGGGGCAAAATGGACAGCTGATCTCCGGAAGAAAGGAGAGGTGACGCGAGTGGAAGCAGAGCGGCTGGTGGCGTTCACGAATGCGTCCAGTCCTTTGTTCCTTTTCGGCGCCATTGCTGTTGGTTTTTTTCACGATGCCAACCTTGGTGTTCTGCTCGCTGCTTCTCACTACGGCGGCAATATGCTTGTAGGCATCGGGATGCGGTTCTATGGGAGAAATGACCGGGAACAACGATCCATGGAGCGGAAGTCGTCAACGTGGAAAGATGCTTTTTGGAAGATGCATCACTCACGCCTGAAGGATGGACGTTCTTTCGGTAGACTAATGGGTGACGCTGTGACCCGTTCTGTCGATACGCTACTCATGGTCGGGGGATTCATCATGCTCTTCTCCGTCCTGACTGAGCTTCTCAAACAAACGGGCGCCATTCATATCTTCACCCATATCCTTGCATGGACGGGCCTTCCAGATGCTTTCCAGGTTCCTTTCGCTGCCGGAATGCTCGAGTTGACGACTGGAGTAGGAGCGGTGACAGACACACACGAACCCCTGCTCGCCCAACTTTTAGTGGTCAGCTTCATCCTTGGCTTCCACGGTTTTTCTATTCAGGCACAGATTGCAAGCATCCTGTCGGAAACAGACATCCGTTTCCAACCTTATGCGCTCGCCCGCATAGCCCACGGCGTTCTAGCAACGGTACTCATGTTCATCTTCTATGCCTTTTACGTCCGTTCTCCCTTTCAGACACAATCGCTGCCGATTTGGAACCCGGATGAGCGATTCACGCTGCCGATTCTGGAATTCTTCCACGAGTATGGTCCACCAATTACTATGATTGCCATCCTCTTTATGATTGCTGTGAAATGGACAAAAAAAAGACAATCCGCTTCTTCATGAAGAAGGATTGTCTTTTTCGTTAAAATTTCTCTGCGAGTGCTTTCTCGACCGCAGGAGGCACCAAATCGGAAATATTCGCCCGATATTTGGCGACTTCCTTTACGATACTGGAACTTAGGAAAGAGTATTGGTTGTTCGTCATGACGAAGAAGGTTTCAATGTCTTCGTTCAACTTTCTGTTCATGGATGTAATCTGCATTTCATATTCAAAGTCACTGACCGCCCGCAGGCCGCGAATAATGGCATTCGCATTCTTCTCTTCTGCATAATCCATCAGAAGACCACTGCAGGCATCGACAGAAACGTTATCCAAGTCCTTCGTTACTTCCTCCAGAAGCGCTACGCGTTCATGGACATCAAACAACGGTGATTTGCTTTGGTTGTTGAACACCGCCACCGTCACGTGATCGAACACTTTGGCACCTCTTCTGATAATGTCCAGATGACCATATGTAACTGGGTCGAAGCTTCCCGGACAAATTGCTAGCTTTGTCATCTACTTAATCCTCCTCATTGAAAAATGCTCACGCCGATATTGCTGCCGTAGAAGTCGGTTTTCTGAAGTTTCAGACGGCCCGCTTCTTCCGGGATATCTTCCGAGGCATCGTGCTCACAGACGATAATAGCATCATCTGCAACAAGATCGTTCTGTAAAAGCGCTTCCATTAAATCCTTATACGAGAACTTCTTATAAGGAGGATCAAGGAAGATATATTCAAACTCCAACCCGCGTTTCCCCGCAGCTTTAATCGCGCGTTTCGCATCGGTACGAAACACTTCCACCCTGTCTTCTATATCGAGCAGTTTGATGTTTTCATATACGGTCTGGACCGCTTTCTGCTGCTGGTCGACGAAGACACAGGAATCCGCCCCGCGGCTGATCGCTTCGATTCCAAGACCACCACTGCCGGCGAACAAGTCCAGTGCCCGTCCACCGTCAAAGAAAGGACCAATTCCGTGAAAGACGGCTTCTTTCACTTTATCTGTCGTCGGGCGTGTTTTATGAGTAGGGACAGATTTCAACTGTCTGCCCTTGAATTGACCTGCAATCACTCGCATTGTGTACACCTCTTTTGTCAGCATTCCCCATAATCCTACCATAAATTACGTCTTTCGGGGAAGTGCATCCTTGTGGGGATGCTTATCAATAAAAATTTCCTGTTCCATGAATATCCGGCTGGACTTATGCCCATACTAGCAACGGAAGCGGATGATACTGCTTCTGAAAACGGAGAAGACTTACATCCCCATAAGTTCTTCCTCCGGTTTCTCCTCTCCCTTTACTTTTTTGTTTCATCTTGCATGATCCAAAAAAGCAGGGCTGCCCGTGATTCGGGCAGCCCTATTTTTTTTGAAATGCGCCGAACAAATCGTCTACATACCGTTTTTTCATATAAAATGTTTCGCCGAATTGTTTCAGTGCCCCTTCCGCTATCCCGAAGTCCTCTTCGTTGAAGATGAAGATGGGCTCATTTTCATAAAAGACGTACTCTCCATCAGGTGTGAGGATTCGTATCTGCCCTTCACCAACAGAGACCAAGCTGTATCCTCGCTGTTGTGCCAATTCTTTCACGGAATAATACGGCTCTCCCTGGTAAACGACTGCCGGCACCGGCTCGTGTTTAAGAACAAAGTACAGTTCCTTCTCGCCTTTCCTAAAGTAGGAGGTTTTCATACCTGTAATCTCATAAAGGGAGCGGTCTAGAAAGGATGCAAGGTCGGCAGGGGCTTCGGAGCGTACGATCTTTTGTTCCAATAAATCTCGAGCCGCCTTAGAAAGACCATCCCTGTTTTCCGCACCTATCATCCCAACCGCCCGTTCGATTGTGTTACCATCTTGCTCGGAAGATAACGAGGTCAGCTTTCGCTTTAACAGTTCCATCCTTAGAGCATCGTCATCTTTACCGGGCACCTGCCAGTATCCGTCTTCTACTTTAAGGGATTTTGTACCTGTGCGGACAACGGCAGGCCCGTATAAGTCAAGAATCTCCTTGAACGATTCCCTGTCTTCCTCCAGCCAGTTGTTCTTGTCAGAAAGAAGCACCGTACTGTCCTCATACGTCCATTCCTCCATACCTCTTGTCACATAAAGAGGATATTCTTTCCCGAACTTAAAACGGTGAAAATGTATCCTGTCGAGCTCGATGTCTGCCGGCTTTCGGACAGGTGCCGCCCAATTTCTTTCGGAACCTGCAGCATCCAATATTTTCAGAGTGAAGGAAGACTGGACCGGGCTGCCGTTTTTGTGTACTACCAAATGCCAATTATCCCACTGCTTGTTCTCTGGAATCTTTACCGTATACGTAAGGTGTACGGAGGCTGTCTCTTCCAGGTTTAACTGTTGACCATCAACCAAACGGCATCCATCTTCTTCGTATGCACAGGATACGTCCCCTGCACCAGGAGGGAAATCGACCTCATAAACACCCGGTGCAAGAACCGGGTAATGATACGTGACAACGGCTATTTGTCGCTCTGCTTCGATTGTGATCTGCAGTTCCTGTTCAGGCTTCGCACCACCTTTCCCTGCCGCATGCCACTGATAGGCAAGGATAACGGTGAAAAAGACGAAGACCAGCCAGCCTGTCTGCTTCCATATTTTCAATAGAACTTCCCTCCTTTCCTGAGAAAATCAACGTTCACATTTCCTGACATTCGTGCTACCTTTAAACGAGAAGATGCAACGAAGAAAGGATGTTCTTATTTATGATACAGAAATTCATCGAACTTGGCGAAGGGTATGCGGATATTTATGAATTAATTGATCTGGGCGAACGAATGCCGGATCGTATTCAGCACGCCATCGCTTTTTACAGTGAGAAGGAAGGCAAACCGACCGCTTCCCTTTCGCTTGTCATGAAACCCGCCTTCGGAGATAAATTTCAACCGATTTATATATGCAGAGAAGGGATCCCAAATCCCCACGAGATGCCTAACAAGCGGTTTGATCTATTTAAGGAAATGGCCGAGAAAGCCGGCAAAGAGGTAAGAGAATTCACAATCAAACCATCCAACCTCTTTCCGGAAACCGAATTGTTCTATCAACACTTGATCGGCATTCTTCGGATGAACCGTTTCATCGCTCCACTCACATAAAAAAGGAACTTCCGGTCGGAAGTTCCTTTTTCAGTCAAATACCCATCTTATAGTCATACTGCTTCGCCTTATCGGGCTTCGCATTTTCATAATCCGTCCGTATTTCCGGCTTGAAGGAAGGCTCGACGCGGGAAATGAAAGGGAGGCGTTCCAGCTTCTCCATCTTAAACTCCAAGTCCTCCTGATTAACATAAATGAGGGCATACTTCATTTTTTTGGAAGCATGGATCAAATGCCCATGTTTCTTTATCTGCCTGATGTTTTTCATATGTTGAAAATAGACGATAATTCCTTGCCGTTTCGTTCTGTTCATAGTCCGTCTCTACTCCCCATGAAACATAATTTGTTAACGACAGTTTACCAAATGAGGAACAAGCCGGCAATGACTCTTTTTTTGAAGGGTGGTATTTTCATGCAGACCGATCAGGAAAAAGCTTGGCAGAAGTTCGAATCCTTGTTGGACCAATCTCCTCTTTTTAAGCAAGTTACATCAAAAATATATGCCGGGATGCCGTTCTTTTATCTTCATACAGATAGATCCGTTGACCGAGAACCCGTTGAAAATACGCTGAAAAACTGTGCAGCGACTGCGATGAAAGGCAAACGCCTGACCCTTGCGATGAGTTATGTACGCAAGGATCAGGCGCTTTATGTGTATCGGGTTCGGTTTCTCGTACCACAAAAGAAGATGTTCTGCTGTGGGAATGGATGTACCGACTGCATCCGTTTGGAGCGGTAGTCAGGAAGCGCAGCCGCAGCTTCCACCACTACCACAGCCGCCGCTGCATCCGCTGTCGGTAAGGGCCGCGCCGTTTTTCGGTACTTTAATCTGTTCGCTCACGCTGAAAGCAACACTTTCGCTTATTTCATCCAGGAGCTTTTGAATCTCGCGTTCCGCTTTCTTGAACTGTGCCACGGATTCATGCATATCCATCTCCCTTTTTACCAGTCGGACTTCCTTCATGATCGAATTGTAATCCGGGTGATAGCGACCGAATCGCTGCACGTCCTCATAGTGTTCTTTCATATCTGCAAAGCGCCTGATGAGCTTCTGCGCCTCTTTATCGTTGGCAAGAGCCGTTTTCGCCTCTTGGTAATGCTGCATCGTATCGGAGTTCATGACCATCCGGCCTATAGACTCGGAACGGTCCAGGATATCGACAATCTCCATTGTAGCTAACATAATAACTTGTCCACCTCCATCTCTATCTTATCAAATAGGAAGGCAGATGGAAATGTAAGAATCTCCACCTGCCTCTTTCTCCCTAATAATAGGGGTACTCCATTTTCTCTTTACCCTGTGTGGAATCACTCCGGACATCGGTGATCAACTGCTGGAACTGGCCCAACGCTCCATTTAGTTCATCGATCTGACGCGATACCTCTTCCCAGTTTATATCTTCCATCAACAGGCCGATTTGTTTGATCCAGTCCATCTTCGCCTGACCGGGTTCGTTCTTGACTTTAGGAAGGGATCCCCAGAACGGATCCTTTTCACCCAGGATCAGCCATTTCTCGTAATAGTTCTGGATCAAACCATGATTTTTACGGAGCTGTGCCTTCACTGCAGGTTTACGATCGACGAATGCTTTGAACTGTTGGACATTCGGGTGCAACTCATTCGTTCCCATTTCCTACACCTCACTGTCAGAATTACAGTATAGCCTATGCATAAAGAAGCGAGGCGTTCATGGGAGTGTCAGGAAATTCTGGGTGTAATGCATTCGGAAGACACCGATGCCGACATGAGTGAATTCCGTATCCAGCAGTGCTTTTCTATGGCCGGGGCTGTTCATCCAGCCGTTCAAGGCGGCTGTCGGATCGACGTAACGAGCGGCAAGGTTTTCTCCCGCCCGGGTGTAAGAAATGCCTTCCAAGCGCTCCTTCAATCCTTTTCCGTCCGGAGAATGATGAGAGAAATAATCCGATCGTGCCATGTCCTCACTATGCCGGTAAGCGACTGCTCCCGCTTCTTTATGCTCCTTGAGCTCATCCGCTCCCTCCCGTTTCCTTATGTAATTAGTAAGGGCGAAGATCTGCGCCTTTTCCCCTTCCTGCACGGCTTCCCACTCTTCTCTATCCAAGTACTCCGCTGCCGGGAGTGCCCCGTTATAGACGAGACGGTACGGTTGCTGCCGAAGCAGGAAATCATTACGGATCAACCGAACAGCAGAAACCTTTTCTGTCACCGTATCGATATATAACTGGAGCGACCACTGCTCTTCAAATGGTAAGAGCGGCCTCGTCCGAACGTCCTCTTCCGATAATTCAAAGGTATAAGGACCTTCACTCGGTAAGGGGAATTTTCTCTGCAACGTCTTACGCCTGCCGATGGTTTGGTAGGAATCACCGACTCGGACATCCCCGTGTTTAACTCTATGGAATACAACCGCCGTTACTGCTTCCCCTTCATACATCCCAATCAGGATCGGTGCCTCTCCTTCTTTGTACATCCACCACTGATAGCCGTATCTCCCAGGGTCCTTCTTCATCGGTGCACCCAACAGCACCGCGAGATCTTTCGCGGTCGCCCCCGGAATCATTTCCAAGGAGAACGCTTCTTTCTCTTGCAAGGGCTCCCCCGTTGTCACTACAGCCTCTTCCAAACCTTTCTCTTCTTCCCCACCTATCTTCCATAGCCCAAAAATAAGCAAGGCCGCTGCACATCCCCAAATCAACCCCCATCTTTTCATCCGTTCCTCCTTGTTAAAAAGTATTTACTTATATGTATAATAATCATCCAAATCATCTATGAACATTATAAAAGACAACCCGCCCTAAAGCGGGTTGCCTTCTTCTCAGTGGAGTTCCGGACGTTCGGAAATATCCTGCAAAGCCACTCCAGCTGCATGGTCGGACATTTCTTCAACGGAGAGATCTCCGAGAGAAAGCATGCCGACGAGTTTGCCGTTTTCCACGACAGGCAAGCGTCTGATTTGGTGCTGAGCCATGATCCGGCTCGCTTCTTCCAATGACGTATCCGGTGAACAGTTGTACATATGGTCACTCATCACCTGCTGGATCGGTGTAGAATCGGGCTGCTTCGCCGCATAACCGCGAATTGCCAGGTCACGGTCCGTGACCATTCCCATAAGGTTCCCCTGCTCATCGCAGATTGGAATCGCTCCTACGTTCCTTTCTTTCATCATGGAAGCCGCTTGGCTCAATTGATCATTCGTATGACAGACAACTACATCACTGGTCATAATATCTTTTACCGTCTTCATCAATAATTCCTCCTTCATTAAGTCGAAATCAAACTTTATTGTCTCCTATTTGAGGATTTTATTACATGCAATGCCGACCCTTTTGTTGTATAATATAACTGTAAATGCCAATAGTAAGTAATGGAACGGAACACCATAGACAATTGCGAAATAAATCCGTACGATCGTCCGGTAAGATACATAACAATTTGTGAGGTGTATAAACTATGAGGTTAGAAGGTACTGGTATGGAAGGTCTTGTCGTCGACCTTAAACCGCTTACGGAATTAATGGAAAGCAACGGTTTTATCCTTGGCGGCTCCTGGGATTATGAGCGAGTAACGTACGATTACAAGTTGGAAGCACCAGAAAAGAATGTGACCCATTACATACGGATTCAGGGATTCGCCGTTGAAGGGGATGTCGATCGCGGAGATGCCGTCATCCGGCTTCTTCAGCCTCTTCTAGGACGTCATTATTATCCTCACGGCATCGAGTATGGGCATCAGGAGGGCTTTTCTAATGATTTGGTAGAAAGAGCCTTATCCTTGGTACACAAAGTCGCAGACGGCGCGAAGAAATACCATACACAAGTACCTGAACATATTGTCCTCGATAAATTAAAGAAATGGGCACAGGAAAATGAAAACGAAGAAGTGCTCGCAAAAGTGAATGAACTTTCGAACGATCCGGACCGCCGCTGATACAGCCGGATGCCACTGAGTCGCACATCATTGAATGATGGGCGGCTTTTTTAGCAGACCTGTATATGGAAACAGGTTCCATTTATGCAAACTCTACACAGATTCATGGGGGAAAGGAGAAAGATACTTAAATTGTTCCGATATCTTTCAAAAAAACAATGGCTGCTGATCATGGCAGCTATCCTACTTATCATCATCGCCTACTTTATTCTGCCTGTGTCGATTCCGCTCGTCCTGGCATTTGTGACGGCATTATTCTTGAATCCCTCGGTTCGATTTTTCGAATTCAGGTTCCGGATCAACAGGAAAATGTCTGTGACGATCGTATTTCTTTTGTTCCTTGTATTTCTCGGCCTTCTCGGTTCTTTCACGATAACGAAAGCAGTCACTCAAATTGTGCAGCTGGCTGACAACGCTCCGGGTTATATTAACCAAATCAATGATGTCCTTCTGGACTGGGAAGAGAATATGTCCAGCTTCACACAGAATATGCCGAAGGAGTTCGTCGACAAAGTAACGAATGAACTTACAAATGCAGTGGACAGGACTTCCAATACGATTGCAGAAAAGCTTGAAATTACAAATATCGCAGCCGCCGCGGCCAAGATACCGGAATTACTGGTCAGTCTGCTCGTTTATCTGATTGCCCTGTTTATGTTTATGTTGGAGCTTCCGCGCTTACGGGAAAAGATGCACAACAATTTCACGGAAGCGACATCTGAAAAAGTTAAATTCATGAATGCTCGTCTGTCCTATGTCGTGTTCGGCTTCCTGAAAGCCCAATTTCTTGTGAGTATTATCATTTTCATTGTCTCTCTGGCAGGACTACTGTGGATTGCACCGGAAGTCGCTCTACTGATGTCCTTTATTATCTGGATCATCGACTTCATTCCAATTATCGGTTCCATTGTTATTCTCGGTCCATGGTCCGTCTATACCCTGCTCACCGGTGATGTGGCTACCGGAACGAAGCTCGCCATTCTTGCTATCGTCTTACTGGCTATAAGGCGTACAGTCGAACCGAAGGTCATGGGTCGGCATATCGGGCTCTCCCCGCTTGCCACGCTCATCGCCATGTATTTAGGACTGCAGCTGATTGGACTGCTCGGATTTATCCTTGGTCCTCTGCTTGTCATCGCTTTTAATTCCGCTAAAGAAGCGGGAATTATTAAATGGAATATGAAAATATAAACGATAAAAACCCGGAAGCATCTTCATGCTTCCGGGTCTTTAAATTCCTTCGTGAAACGTATTCTGTTTATGATCCTTCGGTGTTTTATCTTTCTTGAATACAAGGATATCCTGGCTTCTTCCCGTATGGTTAAAACCGTTATTGATTAAAACTTTCTGTGATGGAATATTTCCCTTATCACACTGCGCTTCGATCCCCTTTACATTCTCCTGGCGAAACGCCCATTGACACAATGCATCCACTGCTTCTGAGGCAAAGCCGAAGTTACGCTCGGATGCGACGATATGGTAACCGACTTCTATGTTTCCATCTTCATCGGGCAGGCCTTTAAAACCAATATCCCCGATTACATGTTCTTCTTCAAGGTCGATGATCACCCACGGTCCGAATCCAAGCTCTTCCGGATTGTTCTCCAGCCTCTCTGCATACATCGGGAGCAACGCTCGCAGTCCGTCATGCGGCCAATTTTTATTCCAAGGCAGTTGGAATTTGTAATAAAAAGCCAAGGAATTCTTCATCAATGTTTGTGCCAAATCGAGTGTGACCGGAAAAAGCTTCAATCTTGCTGACTTCACTTCCATCCGTAATCCATCCCTTTCCTATATGTATAGAGGATTTTATTAGTACATTCCTTTATACCTTTTTCCTCCAGTTGTTAAACAAAAAAACAACGAATAATTTCGTTGTTTTTCCTAACTTCCGTGAGAGGAATGGCGAAAGCAGCGACCTTCCACTTATGTACCTAGAATCGCCTTGATCATACTCGTCGTCACGCCGCCGTCGTAGATGATGTAAAGAAGCAGATAAACCGCAACTCCGGTAACCGCGGTGAAGAACCAGATGATACTTGTTACTGGTCCGATTTTCCTATGTCTTCCAATGTTCTTCTTAAACCCGAAAAGCAGGGTCACGATTCCAAATACAGCCCCTGCTGTCGCAAGGAAGATATGAAAAATGAGGAAGATCGTATAGTAGACTTTGATTTCATCCGGTCCACCGAAACTTGTATTCCCGACAAAGACAGTCCGGCTGGCATAGATGATAAAGAAAGTCAGTGCACTGACCGCAGCAAGCAGCATTACTTTCCTGTGGGCACTCTTTCTATCCTTAATAATCAAATACCATCCGACAGCTACAAAGACGGCACTGATTACGATGAAAAATGTACTTAACGTCGGCAATATTGGCATACAAGCACCTCTTTCCCTTTTCAAACAATGATGATATTAACTTCTGGTTATTAAATGGACGCTTCAAGTCTCTGTTCCAACTGTACCGGGAAGCGGATCGATCGTATCTTTTTCTTTATTAAACCATTGGAAGAAGATATAAGCGATCACGGATCCGAAAATGATCTCCTGCGTTACTTTCATGATAATCCCGCCAAGCTGTTGATCTTCAAGGACCGGCATCGCTGAAAAATAAGAAGGACCAGTCAGCGTTCCTGACAAACCACTCAAAACATCCGCTGGCACACACAGACTCATTGCCTGAATCCAAGCGCCGCCGTCTGAATATGTTGCATAGATTGGTGACCCGGCAAAAATAATCAGCCCGCAGGCAGGAGTAATCAGGACGCCGTTTGCAAAAATGAATCCAATTTTCAACAGGGGACTCAGCCTGTCCATCCGTTTCAGCGGCGGAAAGACGGAAAGCCACATACAGAAGGCTGTAAACAGAATGAACGTCGTGATCAACGTGTGCGCCCACTCACTGGATTTGGCAAAGTCGAATATAGGCGGCATATGATAGATAGAAAACAAGCCGTTGAATACGATTAGAGAAAGCAGTGGTTTCGTTAAGAAACTCATAACGGGAGCGATCCCTCCAACCGTCAGGACTTTCTCCCAAATCCAGACGGGAACACCCTTAATAATTAAAATTGGGAACAGCAGATAATACAGCGCCATCTGCGTCATATGGGCGGTGAACATGATATGGCTCAGGAGATCGACAGGAGAGCCTTTGATGGTGTATAAGAGAACTATACCCGAATAAAACAGCACTTGCTGAATAATGGAAGGTCGCGCTTCCCCTTCCTTTCTCCCCGGACCGGTCACATAATAGTAGACAGATGCCAGTACCAGGACAAAAAGAAGATAGAATGGACTCCACAGTGCACGGAAGCCGAAGATTTGAAGTTCTAACCACATGGTTGCCACTCCCTGTTCGTTGTATTTTCTTCTTCATTTTACCGAATTCATTTGGAAAAAACGAGGAAATATTAAGTAATATTCCCACTATTCATTATTTAGACAAAATTATTGCGAATGAAGAAAAGACCGGACACGTGTCCCGGTCTTTTCCCAGTTACCACCAAACGATAGAGGTGAACGTGATGATTGTCAGGAGTGCCACAGCCGCTCCGCCATACATCATCAACGCCGGCATGTCGTGCCCTTTGTTTTTCATATGCATAAAATAATAGAGCTGGAATGCCACCTGGACGACTGCAAGAACAATCAGGATCGGGATGATGAAATACGAACTCACTTCCATGATCACCATTCCGAAAGCAATTAAGGTGAAGAAAATCATCAGCACAAAGGTGATCACCTGCTGCTTCATTTCTTCCTTGTGCTGTTTCTTCTCATACTCCGCCTTGTGGACAGGTTTGGTATATGTTTTCTTCGCCATCGCTTAACCCACCTTTCCCATAAGGTAGACGACTGTGAAAATGAAGACCCATACAACGTCGATAAAGTGCCAATAAAGACTGGCGATGTAAAACTTAGGGGCATTGTATAAGTTTAAGCCCCGCTTCTGGTTACGGATCATCAACGTAACGATCCAACTGAGTCCGAAGAGGACGTGTCCGCCGTGAAAACCTACCAACGTGTAGAAGGCAGAACCGAACGCAGAAGAACGGAATGTGAATTCATACTCGTGAATGTAATGGACGAATTCATAAATTTCCAATCCAAGGAATCCAAGCCCGAGCAGCACCGTCACTCCAAGCCATGCCTGCATCTTGCCGAAATCGTGGTTTTTCATGTGATACATCGCATATACGCTTGTTAATGAACTCGTCAGAAGGAGCATCGTCATAAGGAACACAAGTTCAAGACCGAATAAATTCTCCGGTGTGTTCTCTCCCTGTGTGGAGCCGTTCAGAGCAAGATAGGTTCCGAACAGACTCGCAAACAGGACCGTTTCCCCACCGAGGAAAAACCAAAAACCGAGAAACTTATTCTTTCCTTCGAGGGTGGCCTTTTCAGGATCATGCGGCATTTGTTTGGGATTCAATACATCTTCATGACTCATTTCTTGGCAACCCCCTTCTTAATATCTTCTTCCAACTCTTCTTTATGGATGTGATGGCCGAGATCATCTTTTACAGACCGGAGCAGCATCGATAGTAAGGTGATTCCCATCCCTGCGAAGACCGCGATCAACCAGGAAGAATCATCGACTTGATAAATGAAGCCGAAACCGGCGATGAAAAGTCCTAAAGACATAGTAAAAGGAAGAATCGATGCATTCGGCATATGGATATCACCAAGTGGTTCTGCCGGAGTCATCCCCTCTTTTCCATCCATTTTTTCGACCCACAATGGATCCAGGCCGCGGACCAACGGCGTCTGTACGAAGTTGTAGTGCGGCGGAGGGGAAGGAATGGACCATTCAAGCGTACGGCCGCCCCAAGGATCCCCGTCGACCTTCTTCTCACGAACGGACGTGTAAATGACGTTGATCATAAAAATAACGGTTCCAATCGCCATCAGGAAGGCCCCGACCGTACTGATCAAGTTTCCTGTTTCCAACCCCTGTCCTTCAAGGAATACCCAGTAACGTCTCGGCATCCCCATCAGCCCCAGGAAGTGCTGAATGAAGAATGTCAGGTGGAAGCCGATGAAAAACGGCCAAAATGCCAATTTACCTAATTTTTCGTTCAATACTTTACCAAACATCTTCGGCCACCAGTAGTGCAGAGCCGCGAACAATCCAAAGACGACACCGCCGACGATGACGTAGTGGAAGTGACCGACTACGAAATACGTATCATGATACTGGTAATCGGCAGCCGCCGCTGCCAGCATAACCCCTGTCATCCCACCGATGGTAAAGGAAGGGATGAAGGCGACAGACCAAAGCATTGCAGAGGTCATCTTGATCTGGCCGCCCCACATCGTGAAGAGCCAGTTGAATATTTTGATTCCGGTCGGAACCGCGATGGCCATCGTAGCTACGGCGAAAATGGAGTTAGCAATCGGTCCCATTCCGACGGTGAACATATGGTGGGCCCATACCATGAATCCAAGGAACCCGATCAATACCGTAGCAAATACCATTGCGGAGTATCCAAACAAACGCTTTCTGGAAAACGTCGAGAAGATATCACTGAATGCACCAAACAGCGGCAGGATCAGGATATAGACTTCCGGGTGTCCGAAAATCCAGAATAAGTGTTCCCAGATGATGACGTTACCACCGAGGGCGACGTCAAAGAACGCAGAACCGAACATTCGATCGAACATCATCAGGAACAAACCGACCGTCAAAGCCGGAAAGGCGAACAAAATCAGTGTACTTGTCACAAAGACCGACCATGTGAACAACGGCATCCTCATATACGTCATACCAGGCGCACGCATATTGACGATCGTTACGAGAAAGTTGATCCCCCCGATCAACGTTCCGGCACCTGATATCTGCAGACCCATGACATAGTAGTCAACGCCGTGACCAGGTGATGTCGTCGATAACGGTGCATAGTTGGTCCAACCGGCATCCGGCGCTCCTCCTGTGAACCAGGAAACATTCAGCATCAATCCGCCGAACAGGAAAAGCCAGAATCCCAAAGAATTCAAAAATGGAAAGGCGACGTCCCGCGCCCCGATTTGTAACGGTACAACGGCGTTCATTAATGCGAAAATGAGCGGCATAGCCGCAAGGAAAATCATGGTTGTTCCATGCATCGTGATCATTTCGTTATATAGTCCAGCCGAAATGAAATCGTTGTCCGGTTTCATCAGCTGAATTCTTATAATCATGGCCTCCAGACCGCCGATAAGGAAAAATAATCCTCCGGCAACCAGATAAAGATGCGCGATCTTCTTGTGGTCTACGGTAGTCAAATAATCCCAAATCGCAGCACCGAGGCCTCGCTTGTGTGCTACTGCAGTACTCACGCTTTAACCTCCCTTTTCAACCTCTATCAATTATTGAATCACTCGTCCTCACTCTGTGTCGGAACATCACTGCCCACGTCAGAGTGCTGCAATTGTAATAAGTAATCGGCAATATCAGCTGCCTCATCTTCTGTAACAAGCTCGGACGGCATCTGGTTTCCAGGCTTCACTTCATCCGGCTGTACGATCCAGTCGACGAGGTTCTCCTTGGAAGGCTCTAATATACCGGCAATCTTCTCCCGATTACCGAAGTTAGCCAGATTCGGCCCCACACCGGCAGACGCTCCACCGATAGCGTGACAGCTCATACAGTTATCATTGAAAAGTTTCTGACCATCCTGAGCGGATGTCGTCTCTGGAGCGGCTTCCGGATCAATATTCTGCATGTCTTCCACCCACTGATCGTACTCATCCGGACTGACCGCCACCACGCGGAAATCCATCAAAGAGTGGGAAGGGCCGCAAAGCTCGGCACAGTGTCCCCAGTAGACCCCTTCTTCATTAGCTTCTAAGTACATGGTGTTCATATTCTCTCCTGGATTCGTATCCATCTTTCCAGCGATGGAAGGAAGCCAGAAGGAGTGGATGACATCACTGGATTTCATATTTAAGTAGACACGCTCGCCTGTCGGGATGTAGAGCTCCTGACTGACGGCAATTTCCTGATCCGGGTAATTGAAATGCCACCAATATTGGTTCCCGGTGACTTCGATCGTCACAACCCCTTCATCCCCTTGAGTGGATTGATCAGCAAGATCGAAAGTCGCTTGTACGGTAGGAATGGCCAGGACAAGCAGAAGGATGATTGGAATGACTGTCCAGATCACTTCCAGCGCCTTGTTGCCTTCCGTCTGTTTCGGAATGACGTGTTCCTGTCCTTTCTTTTCCCTGAAACGGATAAGAACGAAGGCGTAAATGGCCATAACGATCACAAAAACAAAGATCATGATCGCAATACTGATCAACATAAGATCCAATAATAATTCCGCTCCATACCCCTTCGGTTTCAAGGCACTAAGGTTCTCTTCTCCACATCCGGAAAGGAACGCGGTAAGAAAACCGAGTAAAAGGAAAGAACGGAACTTATTCGTCCAACCTCTCATGCGCAATACCTCTCTTTCTCTTATAGTGACAAATTATATTTTAAAGCCCGATCCATAAGGACCGGCCATAAAAACGAAAACCCGGTAACCGGCTTAGTTCAAAGCCTTATGTAGGTATTCTTCAACAGCAGAGGTAAATCTTTCATGCAGGACTAGTGATATCGTGCCTCTTTCCAACAATCGTATGCAAATAGGTGTGAACAAAGCTCTGTCATCTTCCACTTCCTGTCGGATGAAATTTGGAAGAATCGGTGAAGGTATCATGGAGAATCACTCACGAAAGCGGTTCCGCAAGTTGAAAAATAAAAAAGTCTAAAGGATGACAGATTAAGGTCGGTCATGCTTCTTGAACCGGATGGAATAAAGATAAATTCTTACTGCTTCCACCAATGTTAACAAGCATGTAAAAAAGAAACTGTTTCTTGCTAGAAAAGTAATTTAATGACAGGAAACATCAAATAAATTGTATCATGTAATCGCTATCGTATCTATTTAAACAGAGGAATTTTATTATTTTGTGACGAATTTGTGAATTTTTCAATGAGGCACTCATAAGCTTCGAATCCGAAGCTTCCCAGTACCGCGAAGAGGATCTCCACCTACCATCCTATCCAAGATGACCAAGAAATAATCGTAGATCTATAAAGCAGCCTCTGCCATCAAAAAAATACGCGCCCCCTTAGGGACACGTATTTATCTTATTCAAATTCGATGAGGAGATCTCCTACATGAATCGCATCGTTATTGGATACATAAACATCTTTGATTTTCCCGTCGAATGGAGCTTGAACCGTCGTTTCCATCTTCATGGCCTCGGTGATCATCAGATGATCCCCCTTCTTTACATCTTCTCCTTTGCTGGAAAGGACTTTGACGACTGTACCAGGCATACTCGCTCCTATATGTTTATTATTTGATTTATCGGCTCTCGGACGCTCATCAACAGCCGCCTTCACATTCTCATCACGTACAACGACTTCACGCGGCTGACCGTTCAGCTCAAAATAGATAACGCGGGTTCCGTCGATCTGGGGTTCTCCGACAGAAACGAGCTTGACGATCAATGTTTTTCCCTGTTCGATCTCTACTTCGATTTCCTCTCCGAGGCGCATTCCGTAGAAGAATGTCGGCGTATCAAGTACAGACATGTCTCCGTACTGTTCCGTGAATCCATGATAATCCATGAACACTTTCGGATAAAGTGCATAGCTGATCATATCGAAGCTGGTCACCGGACGGTCGAGTTTATGGAACAGCGTTTCTTTCAGATCCGTGAAATCTACCGGCTCCAGCAATTCTCCCGGGCGTACGGTAATCGGTTCCCGCCCTTTAAGAATAATACGCTGGAGCTCCTGCGGAAATCCACCGTACGGCTGTCCAAGATAGCCTTGGAACAACTCTACCACGCTGTCCGGAAAGTCAAGCGTGTCCCCTTTGTCATATACGTCATCCTCGTTTAAGTCATTTTGAACCATGTAAAGGGCCATGTCTCCGACCACTTTGGATGACGGTGTTACCTTGACGATATCACCGAACATGTCGTTTACACGACGGTACATCGTCTTCACTTCTTCCCATCTGTTCCCAAGCCCGACGGCTTTCGCCTGCTGCTGCAGGTTGCTGTACTGCCCCCCTGGCATCTCATGCTCATAAACTTCTGTATGTGGAGCCATCATACCGCTTTCAAAATCCTGGTAATACTTTCTGATATCTTCCCAGTACTTCCCGAGCTCTTCATAAGCTTTGATGTTGACATCAGGCTTCCTTTCGCTGCCTTCCAAAGCATAATAAAGGCTGTTCGCACTCGGTTGTGACGTTAATCCGGCCATCGATCCTGCGGCAACGTCTACTACATCAACACCCGCTTCTACCGCTCTGGCATAGGTAAATAAGCCGTTTCCGCTCGTGTCATGCGTGTGAAGATGGATCGGAATATCCACCGTCTCTTTGAGAGCTGTGATCAATTGATAAGCGGCTTCCGGCTTAAGCAGCCCTGCCATATCCTTGATTCCTAAAATGTGGGCACCAGCCTCTTCCAATTCCTTGGCAATCCGCTTATAGTAATTCAGATCGTACTTCGGACGGCTTTCGTCGAGAATGTCTCCTGTGTAACAGATGGCTGCTTCTGCTACTTTGCCGCTTTCACGAACCGCATCTATGGTCAGCTTCATTCCTTCCACCCAGTTCAAAGAGTCGAAAATACGGAATACATCGATTCCGGCATTTGCACTTTTCTCCACGAACTCACGGATGAGGTTGTCCGGATAATTTTTGTATCCGACCGCGTTGGATGAACGAAGGAGCATTTGGAACAATACGTTCGGTGCTTTTTGACGCAGCTTTAATAGACGCTCCCAAGGGTCTTCTTTGAGGAATCGATAAGATACATCAAAGGTGGCTCCTCCCCACATCTCCAAGGAGAATAAATCTGGAAGCAGGCGTGCAGTAGGCTCTGCGATGTTTTCAAGGTCTTTCGTTCTTACTCTTGTGGCAAGGAGCGACTGGTGAGCATCACGGAACGTCGTATCGGTGAGGAGCACATCCTTCCGTTCCTTCAGCCATTCAGCAAGTCCTTCCGGGCCGCGTTCATCAAGAATTTGCTTTGATCCCTCCGGCACAGGTTCGGAGTATTTGACTTCGGGAACCCTGGGCTTCTGAAATGGAGGTTTCTTCCGGTTGCCGTACCCTTCAAAACCGTTGATCGTCCGATCGGCAATATAGGAAAGCATCTTCGTACCACGGTCTTTCCGCTTAGGAAATACAAATAGTTCCGGTGAACGGTCGATGAAGGTGGTATCATATTCGCCTGACAGGAACTGCTTGTGCTGAACGACATTCTCAAGAAAAGGAATATTCGTTTTAATACCGCGGATCCGGAACTCTTTCAAATTACGGACCATCTTATTCGCTGCCTGATCGAAGCTCAGTGCCCATGTGGACAACTTCACAAGCAGGGAATCATAGTAAGGGGAAATGACGGAACCATGAAACGCATTCCCTGCATCGAGACGAACCCCGAAACCTCCTCCGGACCGGTAAGCCATGATCTTCCCTGTATCCGGCATGAAGTTGTTTAACGGATCCTCTGTCGTAACACGGGACTGGATCGCGTAACCGTGCGGTTTGATTTCATCCTGATGAGGAATGCTGACCCGGTCACTATGTAGTCCGTACCCTTCCGCTAAAAGAATTTGGGTCTGGACGATATCCACACCTGTAATCATTTCTGTGATCGTATGCTCTACCTGAACACGAGGGTTTACTTCTATAAAATAAAAGTCATCGCCGGTAACAAGGAACTCAACTGTTCCAGCATTGACATATTGGACATTGTCCATTAATTTAACCGCTGCAGCACAAATCCGCTCCCGGAGATCATCTGAAAGATTAACACTCGGAGCCACTTCCACCACCTTCTGGTGACGGCGCTGGACAGAGCAATCACGCTCGTATAAGTGGATGACGTTGCCTTCATGATCCCCCATGATCTGCACTTCGATGTGCTTCGGCTCTTCAATCAGCTTCTCTACATATACTTCATCACTTCCGAAGGCAGCCTTCGCTTCCGAGCGGGCACGGTCATAAGAATCTTCCAGGGTCTCTCTACTGCGGACGACCCGCATGCCCCGGCCGCCGCCGCCCATGGATGCCTTGATCATTAACGGATAGCCGTGTTTGTCACCAAAGGCTCGTATCTCATCCAAACCGCTTACAGGACCATCGCTCCCGGGAATGACGGGAATATCCGCTTGAACCGCCTGGTAACGGGCTTTCACCTTATCCCCGAACATGCTCAAATGTTGGCTGGTCGGGCCGATGAACGTAATTCCCTCTTCTTCACATCGACGGGCAAATTGAATGTTCTCTGATAGAAAGCCATAGCCCGGGTGGATGGCATCTACTCCAACACTTTTCGCGATTTCGATGATTCCTTCAATGTCCAGGTAAGCATCAATAGGCTTCTTACCTGCCCCGACAAGATAGGCTTCATCCGCCTTATACCGATGATAGGAGCCTGTATCCTCCTGAGAATAGACGGCGACCGTACGGATATTCAGTTCCGTACACGCGCGGAATACACGAATCGCGATCTCCCCACGGTTCGCTACAAGAACTTTGTTGATTTTTTTCACTTGTGCCATAGTCCCACTCTCCATTTCTATCATTTACTATGTCTGTTTCTAGATGTAATCTGCAATGGATGATCTTTCTGTTACTTTTACTACATAGGAACCTATTTTTCCTGCTTTTTTGACTTTTCCAATGGATGGCAGTTATCTGTGCGCTGTTTTTTAAAAACTAAAAAACTCAAACTACAACAAGTATTGTCGTAATTTGAGTTGATAATCAAGACTTTTGAGAAGCCTCGTGCAGTACATTCAATTGTTTTTCCAAATTATCCAACAGCTGTTTTCCCTCTTCATCACTAATCAGGTTCAGCCGGACCGCAAAGTGGATTTCCCTGGATAAACCGAACATCTGTGTATCTAAAACCTCTTCATAAAGTGGACACTGAGGCATTGTCAGATTGTCCATCTGTACTTTAATCAACTGTAGAATTTTATCAGCATCAGCTTTAAGAAGGGCATAGGCTTTCTCACGATGATCCACAGCCACATCAGACAACATCAAAATCCCCTCCCGAATACATGTCTTTCTTTTTAACATCTTATCGTTTACACGCAAAAAATGCAACATTGGAATCGCTTGGCATCGTCAAAAAATGGACAGGTCATAACGGTTGGAGAGGATCTCCAGCAGCTTCAGCCCGACGACGCTGTTTCCCTTCTCATCAAGGCTTGGTCCGTAAACCGCTATCCCTCCAAAATGATTTAAGGAAGCAAGCACCGATCCGGAAACACCACTCTTCGCAGGGATGCCCACTTTAATCGCAAAGGAACCCGAAGCATCGTACATCCCACACGTAACCATAAATGTTTTACATATTCTGGCCAGGTGTTTCGGAATAATCCGCCTTCCGGATTGAATATCCACCCCGCCGTTTGCAAGGAGGGCACCGATTCTTGCCAGCTGGCAGACATTGACCTCTATCGCACACTGCTTCGTGTATGCATCGAGTGTCTCTTCCACACTTCCCGTGACAATTCTATGCTGCTTCATATAGAAAAGGAGGGATCGGTTGAGAAAGGCTGTTTCAAATTCAGAGCCGGCAACTTCCTCATTGTACGTAATGGAGTGATCATCCGTCAGTTCATGCATGAAACTGAGCAGCCTCCCCACTTTCTCATCCGGTGTGTCTCCGTGAATCATATTTGTAACCGCAAGCGCTCCTGCATTAATCATTGGGTTAAGCGGTTTAGAAGGTATTTGCTCCAAACGGTAGATCGAGTGGAATGGATCCCCCGTCGGTTCCATTCCGACACGGTCAAAAACGTAGGATTCCCCGTTATCCATCAATGCAAGCGCAAGTGCAATCACTTTGGAAATACTCTGCAAAGTGAACCGGACCTCTGTTTTACCTGCTTCCACCGATTCTCCATTTACATAATGGATGGCAACTGCCAGATCTTCGGGGTCCTGGCGTGATAAGGCTGGGATATAGTTGGCTACTTGTCCGTCATAGGCATAGGGCCGGACATTATCCAGCCATCCGGATAATTCCTGTTCGGTAATATCTTTTTTCAATGAAAGGACCTCCCTGTAATGAAATCGAATTCATTTTTTGCTATGCTTTTTATGCATGAATTTTTTTACTATTCGAAAGGTGGCTTCGCCATGATTGTCCAAATAGCAGGAAATGTAAAATTCCCGATCACTCTGGATCCTACCGTATGGATCTTCGATGATCGGAAGATGACGTTCGACGAAATATTCGAACCGGATGAAGTACGGGCACAATCGGAAGAAGAAGACGAACTCAAACGCAAGTCCCTACGCTTTGACAGAGAAGTTTACCAACAGAAAATTAACCCACCGGTGAACAAGAGCTTGAACCGATATGAGAAACAGCGGATATTGACCGGTACGTTCCTTATGCCGATCCAGCCGTTCCTCGAGACGAGTGAGCCGGAAAAAGAAGTCACACAGGCCGCTTTACATACGGCTTCAGGAGAACACGTCGTCGATGCCGATGTTCTGAAGCACGCCTACCTGCTGTTCGCAGAGAATGGAAAGCCGCTCCAAGAAGAAGGGCCGGTCCATCTGTATTTCCAGGATGGTTCCAATCGATCCGAACCGATCAAAGGCATCAAAAAAATTGAATTGAAGTAAACAATTGGACAGCTGATACAGCTGTCCTTTTTGCATATTATCCACCATAAATCACAGGCTATAAATAAAAAAAGTGGTGTTTCCAGTGAAAAAACTTCTATTGACAACTGCGCTGCTGTTTACAGCCGCCTGTCAACAGCAATCCGGTGAAGAGTCGCTGCTTCAGGAACGACAGGGTGAGACGGAACTGAAATATGTGACGGACTCGGATCCGGTGGAAAGAAAGAACTTAACGAGCCAGCAGGCAGCCCGGCATTTGGCGAAAATTGCCGTAGAGGTTCCTGACGTCCATGATGCGACAGCGATCGTACTTGGTAACTATGTAGCCGTCGGCATTGATGTGGACAAGGATTTGGACCGCTCCCGCGTCGGGGTCATTAAATATTCCGTCGCTGAAGCGCTCAAGCATGATCCGTACGGCAAGCAGGCAGCCGTCATTGCCGATGCAGACGGGGTCGAACGCCTTCGAGGACTTGGCAGAAAGATTGCTGAAGGACATCCGGTCGAAGGTGTGACGGATGAACTGAGCCAGATTGTCGCCAGGTACATGCCCGAAGGTCCGATTAACGAAAAACCGCAAACAAATACAAACGAAGAAACGATACCAAAAGATAAAAAAGAGAATCTGGAAGATGTCCAAAAGAAACAGTCGAAGGATCATTAACAGAAAAACAGCTAAATCCGTAAAGGATTTAGCTGTTACTTCTTTCCAGGATCTCTCTTTCCTTCTCTGTTAGTTCGTTGTAGTATTGAACACCGAACTGAGAGCCTTCGGACACCATGTCCGCATTTTCCAAATGAGAGACTTCCGGCTTACCGGCTTCCTCAATCGGCATATCATCCTTGGAGGTGAACGTACCTTGAATGGATTTTGCCTTGTCTTTTACCTGCTTGCGGTTATCCTCATCTTTCAGGAAATAAGCAAGTGTTCCTCCTGCTACTGCTCCAACTGCGGTAAAAATCCAACGTTTCTTCATCCAACCACCCTTTCCTTGACTTCTTTTCTTACATTTCCCAACCACCTGTCCAATCAAACGTGGAATCTGCATCTATTTTAAATTGCCATCATATGTTAAACTATATGTAATCGTTTTGAAAGATAGAGGTGAAATAGATGCGTGTACAATGCGTGATATGCGACAAGATTGAAAAAATCGACAGTTATTGTTTACAGGCGAAGCGATTGAGAAACAGGCGGATTCACACGTACATGTGTCAATCATGCCACGATCGCATTGAAAAAAACACGAAAAAACGGCTCGCTTCCGGTTCTTTCCGCTTTCAAAAGGAGAGAAAGAAAGAGAAGCATTTAAGCTGAAGTAAACTATAGAACCGTAGAGCCCGGGTGTCTGCACCCGGGCTCTTTCCATATCAGGACGGCTCTCTCCCGGCTCTTTCCCTGCGTTCCCTGTGAAGACGAACACGGTAAACACCGAGAATAAGGGCTGCCACCATCAGACTTTCCGGAATCGGCAAGTTCAACCCTAACAGAAGAGTCAGTATGAAGGTACCGATGACGAGCACCCCGTATACGACAATCGTCTTCAATACAGGCAGTTTTCTTGCGAATCCAAGCTTGAAAGTCGCGATCGCCAGCAACACGACGGTCAAATATAATAATAAAAACGAACGAAACAACATTCCCACTTCTGTTTCATCATTCAAATTGACTTCACTTCCCAGCCCCCGGAAGAAGAAATCCGCTACCGGCCACAGATCGGCGGGGACCGGTAATGTAGACATGTCCCTCATGAAGTCCCTCCTCCACTAGTTCGGCTCCTTACTTTCCCATCATACTAAATTTATCCAGGATAAGCTACCCATGACAGCATTTTCATTATTTAGACAAATCCTATATAATAGAGAGGAATTGAGGTGAGTCTTTGTGAAGAATTTTCAATGGAGCAACGGCTTTTTAGCCCTGCTTGTCATCTTGTCCTTTGTCGCTGTCGGGTTTGCCTTAGGCCAGCAGGTCTTCTGGCTTGCGGGTGCCTTTTTCCTGCTCGGCTTCGCGATCATGAGCGTCGGCCTGCGAAGAAAACGTAAACTACAGCAGGAACACGCATAAAAAAAGAGCGGTCTCGAATCCGAGGCCGCTCTTTTTACTTTTATTTCAAAAGGACATATCCTTCAAGAATTTCTTCATGAATGTTCGCTCTTGATGCAAGGACAGTCGTTTTATTTAACAAATCAAGAGGTGACCCGTCCGCTTTCGTTACGGTCCCTCCCACTTCATTAACGAGGATGGCACCGGCAGCGTAATCCCAAGGCATAAGAGACATCGTCAAATAACCGTCCATAATTCCCTCCGCCATGAATGCGAATTCCAAAGCAGCAGAGCCGTAAGACCTTGTGCTCCGCAATTTCTTAACAAGGTTCTCCATCCCTTTATGTTCCACGTAGGGATTCTCAGGTAGGAGCCACGTCGTATTTAAGGCCAGGATCGACTGGTTTAATGGTCGTTCCCCGCTCAATTGTGGGAGACGGGTTTCGTTCTTATACGACCCTTCCCCACGCTTTGCTGCATACAAAGTATCTTCCATCACGTTATAGATCAAGCCTATTTCACCGGTACCTTCTGAATAGATTCCGATGGAAATAGCAAAATTCCTTTTCTGGTGAACGAAATTCATCGTACCGTCAATCGGGTCGACGATCCATACCGTTCCGGACAAATCTTTGATATCATCTCCGAAGCCTTCTTCTCCGAAAAGCAGGTGGTCCGGATAGGTTTCTTTTATTTTCTCCGCAAAAAATTTCTCCGTCTGTTGGTCCATTTCGGTTACCAGGTCATTCGGGTTTGATTTCGTTTCGATGGATCTAGGTGAATCGATTCCAGCCCGGATGTTTTCGCCTGCTTCATAGATCCATGCCTTCGCATGATCATAAATCTTATTCTTCATCTGTTGATCCATATCATCGTACCCCTTCTCTAAGTGTCACCCTCCATCCTATCAAAATTTGACAGGAAATGCATCAAATAGGCTCTCCCCTAATGCCGCCGGGAGTCCTTGTCCTCCTTCCAAACAAAAAAAAGCGAGCAACGGAAATCGCCGCTCGGTCTATATGGACCATTCAATCAGTTGTCTACGAAGTTCAGAGAGACGTTTTTTCGTCTTCTTCATCTGCTCTTGATCTCCCGCAAGAATCGCATCATGTAAGGAGACCAGTTCGTAATCAATTTCCATACGGATCACCGGGAGCTTCTCTTCTGCTTCTCGCTTACGCAACGCTTCCATGACATGTTTCATTGCCAAACCCCTCCCTTTCAAATCCTTACTATATATATATGTGACATTTGCGACAGAAGTTTCAGTTAGATTACTTATATGTAACCCATTTTTACAACGTTCAAACCAGACGAACACATCGCTTAGTAAAGCGGATGTGTTGTGGTAAAATAAGACCGAACTAACCGGAGGTGTTAATAGAATGAGTACGTTCCACGGATTCACCCAGGAAGATTTCGACGTCTTTTCCATTCCAGGACTTGAAAATAGAATGGAGGCATTGCGGGGCAGGATTTCCCCGAAACTGGAAGCGATTGCTACAGACCTTGCCCCTGATGTGACTGCTATGACTGGTGACGAGATGTTCGTTCACGTTGCGAAGCATGCCCGCCGGAAAACGAACCCGCCGAACGATACGTGGGCAGCCCTTGCATCCAACAAACGCGGCTATAAAAAACTGCCGCATTTTCAAATCGGCTTGTGGGAAACCCACGTGTTCATCTGGTTCGCCGTCATCTACGAGAGCCCGATTAAAGAGGACTTCGGAAGAAAGCTCGAGCATAGTAAAGCAGCTATCTTAAAGGAAATACCGGATGATTTCGTATGGTCGATCGATCATACGAAACCGGATGCCATCCCTCACAGCGAGGTCGATGAGGAGAAGTTCTTAAGCATGACAGAGCGGCTTCAGTCTGTGAAGAAAGCGGAGATTCTCTGCGGCCGTCATTTGGAACGGGGGGACTTGCGCTTGAAGGACGGGGAAGCTTTCCTCGAATTGTGCAGAGAGACGTTCCAAACGCTTGAACCACTCTACCAGGCAACGAAACAGTTGGCCTGAAGAATTCAATGAGCAGTTATAGAAATAAGGAAAGGGCGCCCCATTGGGGCGCCCTTTCCTTTACATCTTCACTTTATCTTCCGGATGCTTGGAACGCGCTTCCTTCACCGTCCGGTAACAGGAATAGCCGGATTCTTTCTCAAATTTGCCGCAAAGCGTCTTCTCTTCACTTTTCGAAGGGACGATCTGTTTGAATCTCGTATAAGCAAGGAGCAATTCCTCCTGCTTCACCCCGTTCTCGTATGCTTTCTCAACTAAACTGTAAAAATTGACAACATCGATGATTTCCTCCTTGGACCAGTGAACTTCATCGATTGGATACGTATAACTCATAAAACAATCCTCCTTATTTACGGACAGAAGCGGGTACGGATATCAGCCGCTTCCTTAAGCATGCGGTCAAAAAGTTCTTCGACTGTCGGTACATCGCTGATTCGGCCGGCCACCTGACCCGCCCAGCCGAATCCTGCACTTTCTTTTCCTTCATGAATAAAAGCGCGGTTCGCTTCGTTCCCGATGAACGTCTTCAAACCGTCATACCCCGCTCCTTCTGCCTCCAATTCCAGAATACGTGCTGTCCACTCATTTTTCAATGCCCTCGCAGGTGCTTGAAGACTTCGTTTAACAATGGTCGTTGACGTTTCGTCAGCCTCCACAAGCGCCTGCTGATAAGAAGTATGGGCGAGGGTGCATTCTTTTGTTGCGATGAAGCGCGTCCCCATTTCTATGCCTTCTGCACCAAGGGAAAGAGCGGCCATTAATCCACGTCCGTCGCCGATCCCGCCTGATGCAATAACCGGGATCTTGACAGAGTCCACCACCTGCGGGGTCAGGACCATCGTTCCGACGTCATCACGCCCAAGATGCCCTCCCCCTTCCTGACCCACCACCATCACCGCGTCGGCGCCCAGCTGTTCTGCTTTGACCGCCTGCCTGCGGGACGCCACAAGCACAAGGGTCTTCACCCCATGTTTTTGAACCATTTCAAGGACAGGCTTAGGATTACCCCCTGTGACCGATACGACTGGGACGCCTTCATCGATTGCCGCCTGCACCATCGCTTCGTACGGCCTGCCGTGCTGACCGATAGCGAAGTTGACACCGAACGGCCGTGCCGTCTTCTCCCTCATACGCCCGATCTCCTCTTTCAATACCTCCGGACTTTCCATGCTCATCGCTGTCAATTGTCCAAGACCGCCTGCCTCGGAAACTGCTGATGCAAGTTCTGAATAAGCCAGGTGTGCAAGCCCCCCCTGAATAATCGGATATGTAATGCCAAGCATTTCGGTAACACGTGTCGACCATCTCACATCCATCCGCTCCTTTCCTTCCCATTTTATCATGGTTGGAAAAAAGGATACATAAAACACTAGCCAGTTATCCCCCTCCTCTGCTATAATTCATTTGCTTTTCTATTTGTAAAGAGGTGTAGCTTTTACTATGAACCAACACGAGACGCCCCTGTTCACAGGGCTCAAGAAACATAGAGATAAAAAACCGACACCGTTCCACATTCCCGGTCATAAGAACGGAAAAGGAATGGACGAAGAATTCCGGGCATTTATTGGAGAGAATGCGCTGTCCATAGATATGATCAACATTGAACCTCTGGATGATCTACATCATCCGCAGGGCATGATTAAAGAGGCACAGGACCTTGCAGCAGAAGCGTTCGGTGCAGACTATACATTCTTCTCTGTCCAGGGGACCTCCGGTGCGATCATGACGATGATCATGAGCGTGTGCCAGCCTGGAGATAAAATCATCGTCCCACGGAATGTCCATAAATCCATTACGACTGCTGTCATCCTTTCCGGTGCACGGCCGATTTTCGTACACCCGGAACTGGATGAACGCTTCGGTATATCCCACGGGGTCACTCCGGAGGCCGTGCAGAAAGCCATCGAAGCCCACCCCGATGCTAAAGGTGTGCTCGTAATTAATCCTACGTATTTCGGTGTCACGGCGGATCTGAAGCAGATAGTAGAGATCGCTCACGGGTATGACATTCCCGTCCTTGTCGATGAAGCACACGGGGTCCATATCCACTTCCATGAGCGTCTGCCACTGTCTGCGATGCAGGCAGGTGCAGACCTCGCTGCAACCAGCGTCCATAAGCTCGGTGGATCGCTTACGCAAAGCTCCGTATTGAACCTTCGGGAAGGCCTTGTATCACATGAACGGGTTCAGACGATCCTTTCGATGCTCCATACGACATCAACTTCCTATATCCTGCTCGCTTCCTTAGATACAGCACGGAGACATCTAGCTGTCAACGGACGTAAGCTGATGGAAGAAACGCTCCGCCTGGCAGACGAAACAAGAACGAGGCTCAACGATATTCCATCCATTTACTGTCCTGGAGAGGAGATCCTCACGAGTCATGCCACAGTGGACTACGATCCTACGAAGCTGATCATATCCGTTAAGAAACTTGGTATGTCGGGTTACGACGTGGAAGTATGGCTGCGGGAACACTACGCGATCGAAGTCGAACTCTCCGATCTTTACAATATTTTGTGTATCATCACCCCGGGCGACCGGGAAGAGGATGTCGACAAATTGATCGACGCCCTCTGTCAATTGGCTGAGGAGCGTTCCTCTGCCGTCGAAGTGGCAAACGCTAAGGTGAAGGTGCCGGATATACCTGTACTTGCGATATCGCCGCGGGAAGCTTTTTACTCCACAACGGAGACCATGCCTTTGAAAGAGGCTGTCGGACGAATCAGTGCCGAATTCGTTATGGTGTACCCTCCAGGCATTCCGATTTTCATCCCTGGTGAGATCATTACCAAAGAGAACGTCGATTACATTCACGAGAATATGGAAGCGGGTCTCCCTGTACAGGGTCCTGAGGATGACACGTTGGAAACCATCCACGTTATCAGGGAACAGAAAGCATTTCAATAAAAAAAAGAACCAAGCCGCCTTTTCCGGCGCTTGGTTCTTTTTTATTTTATCCCCTATTGTTCTTTCGGTTTATTGCAAGTTGGACATGTGCTGTAAAGAGTAGCCACCTTCTCATTATCGTAATGCTCGATTACCTTCTGACAGTCTTGACAAATGATTGTACCCATCTACATCCACTCCCTTTATTTGTAATCGTTTTCAATGTAAGTTCATTTTAATATGGCACAAACGAAAAATCAAGCCCAAAAGTATAACTTTTTAATAAATGTGTTATACTAATTTTCTCCTTCCTACAATATATGTGATACGGAAAAGATTTAGACAAAAAAAGACCATCCGGAGATGGTCTTCAGCCTGTACATTATGTGGTTCGTTCTCTCTTAAGGCGTTTGAATTAGTGCAGGATCGAGGAGCTCATAGCCCTCTTCCCGGAGACCATCGACGATATCACCGAGCGCTTGATATGTCCATTCCCTGTCGTGCATAAGCAGGTTGGCCCCGTCATTCAAATATTCGGAATGGACCATGATGTCAGCAAGAGCTTCCGGATTCTGATACTGCTTCTCCCAATCGTAGCCGTAGGTCCAATTCATAACAAGCATTCCTTCTTCTTCCGCCAAACGCTTGGAGAAATCAGTGTTGGAGCCGAAAGGTGCACGGAAGAACTTCGGCCGTTCGCCTGTTATTTCTTCCACGGTATCACTGACGCTCACAATTTCTTCCCTCTGCTGTTCTTCTGTCAGGTCCTTCAAGTTGGCATGTGTTGCCGTATGGTTCCCAATGGCAAAGCCCATTTCATAAATTTCCTTTAATTTCTGCTTCCCTTCTTCCGAATCGATGAAGTGTCCATTCACAAGAAAAATGGCCGGTGCGCCTTTCTCTTTCAGCAGCCGGGCCATTTCAACCGCATGTTTATCGGGAGAGTCGTCAAAGGTCAGCAGAGCAACTTTCGGATTGGCATCCCCGATCGGCTGAAACGACCAGTTTCCCGTAAGTTCGTACTGAGGCGCTGTATCGGCCGTCGCTTCTTCCGCTTCCTCTTTGGTTTCTGAATCCTCCTTGTCGGCTTCATCTTCGGATGTCTGCCCGGAATCATCAGACGTCTGTACATTTTCTTCTGCTTTCTGGTCTTTCTCCTGTCCTTCCTGTCCATTCGTTTCGGAACATGCAGCAAGCATGATCAGCAGGATGAAGAGGAATAGGGACCACTTCTTCATAGTAAACCCTCCACTGTTATGTATTTCCACATATTCCATTATATCCGACAAATCTACATTTTTTCTATGTTTTTTAGGTAATTTGTTATATAATGTTTTGATGTGGTCTTTCATTAAATATCTATTTTTCATTTTTTATTGAATGGGTGATGGAAATGCTTCAAGCAATCAAGCGATTCAAACTTCTCGGAAGCCGTACATTGAAGACGGGTATATCTGTCTTTCTGACTGCATTGATTTGCGGTTTTTTTAATTTACCCATTATTTTTGCTGTCATAACCGCAATTGTCACGATCGAGCATACGGCAGCCGACTCGATCAAGAAGGCGGCAGTGCGTTTCCCCGCCTCTGCAATCGGAGCTCTGCTTGCTACGGCTTTCTACGGACTTTTCGGAAAAGGTGCCCTTACGTTTGCGCTGGTTGCGATGGCGACTATTGCTGTCTGTCACAAACTGAAGCTCGATGCCGGCATTCTTGTCGCCACCATTACGGCGACAGCCATGATTCCGGACTTTCAGGACCATTATTTTGTTTCATTCTTCACAAGATTGGGTACTACATCCATTGGGATCATTGTTTCGACATTTGTGAACTTTTTTCTGCTGCCGCCCAATTATTCCCCAATGATTTACAAAAACATCAATGGCCTTTATAACCAAGCCGGCCTTCTCCTGAAACGAATAATTTATGATATTACGGCAGAATCTAAAGAGAAAACACGGAATAACCAGCGGTCTTACCGGCAGCTGACCGCTCATCTGGAGAAAACTCTGCAGCTGTCAAGTTATCAGCGGGAAGAATGGAAGTATCACCGTCACACGAATGAAGAAATGGTCGCTTTTCAACTTTCCCAAAGGAAGCTCGCAGCCTTCCAGCAAATCGTCTATCATCTGGGGAATCTGCAGTATGTTCAGACGAAGGGATCCGATTTCTCGGAATCTGAGAAGGAACTTCTGCATTCTTTGACGGATCATTATGTCCGGGTATTACTGGACCCGACCCATTCCATCCAGGAAGAGCAGTTTCAAAACGTCGCCCATTTGGACCGCTTATTCTGGAAATGGAAAGAAGACCACGTCATCAAGAAAACCACATACCGACACCACCTCCCACCACAGACAATCCTGCTTTATGAAATGCTGTGCTTCCATGATGTTTTGGAAGAACTGCAGGACTTATCTGCAAAACAGATGGCCTTGGTGGAGAAGTGCTACTTAAGAGATTGATCGTACAAAACTGTACAAAGGGGAATGTGCACAAACAAATCCATTAGGAGGGAACTTAGACATGAATCAAGTAACTAAAGTATTTTACATTTCCGTCGTCATTGCGTTCTTATTCATCATCTGGGGAACGATTCCAGAATCAACGCTGCCGACATGGAACCTTGCTAACATTACATCAAATGTCCAAGGATTTCTTACAGAAAAATTCGGATGGTTTTACCTGCTGTCCGCTACAGGATTTTTGATTTTCGCCATTTATTTAATCTTCTCTAAATATGGTAATTTGAAATTGGGTAAACCGGATGAAGAACCGGAATATTCTTATCTCACATGGTTCGCTATGCTTTTCAGTGCCGGTATGGGTATCGGCCTCGTATTCTGGGGTGCAGCGGAACCACTTTCCCACCTGCATACACCAGCAGGCGTAGAACAGGAGCCGATGAGTGAGGATGCCGCGCAGTCCGCGCTGAAATATTCCTTCTTCCACTGGGGACTCCACCCTTGGGCCATCTATGCCGTCCTTGCACTGGCACTGGCATTCTTCAAATTCCGTAAAGACGCTCCCGGCGTCATCAGCGCTGCCCTGACACCGATCCTTGGTGAGAAACGCGTCAAAGGCCCGATCGGAACGTTGGTCGATGTCATCGCTGTATTCGCAACGATCTTCGGTGTTGCAACATCACTCGGTCTTGGAGCACTGCAGATATCCAGTGGTCTCGCGTACACATTTGACGGCTTAAGCGATACGTTCGCTCTTCAGTTGACAATCATCGCTATTGTTACCGTCTTGTTCATGACATCTGCCATGACAGGTTTGAACAAAGGGATCAAGTACTTGAGTAACACGAACATCGTGCTTGCAATTGTACTTATGCTCTTCCTGCTGTTCGCCGGTCCGACGAACTTCATCATGGACTTCTTCACAACGACACTCGGAAGATATGTCCGTGACCTTCCGCAGATGAGCTTCCGCATGACGCCGTTCTCCCAAGATAATACGTGGGTACAGGACTGGACGATCTTCTACTGGGCTTGGTGGATCTCCTGGGCTCCATTTGTAGGTACATTCATTGCCCGTGTATCCAGAGGACGTACCATCCGCGAATTCGTTCTCGGTGTCCTGCTCGTCCCTACGATCTTCGGAGCTCTTTGGTTCTCCGTATTTGGTGGATCTGCGATCTTCCTTGAGTTCTTCCAAGGAGTAGACATTCAATCCGATGTAAGCGAACTTGGTACAGAAGTCGCGCTGTTCTCTATGCTGCAGCATATTCCGCTTGGTTCAGTCATGGCAATTATCGGACTGCTGTTGATCAGCACGTTCTTCATCACGTCTGCCGACTCTGCGACCTTCGTTCTCGGTATGCAGACGACCAACGGAAGCCTGAACCCTAAGAACCAGGTGAAGTTCACTTGGGGTATCATTCAGGCCGGTGCAGCCGCTGTACTTCTTTGGCAGGGTGGATTGAGTTCCCTGCAGACAGCAGCAATAATCGCCGCCTTCCCGTTTACATTCATCATGATTTTGATCTGCTTCTCCCTCTTCAAAGCATTCCAGGAAGAAGGCAAAAAGGTCAATTTGCGTAAGAAATAAAGATATCCTCCCCCTCGGTCCCGTGGATCGAGGGGGTTTTATTTTACACATTGTTATCATAAAGCGACATAAGGCTTTCATTTCCGTAACAAAACGATAACAGTTCCAACTATCCCCTAGTCCTTTGTTACACTTAGGATGGAACGAAGCTAAGGGAGTGGCGGAGGATGAACAAGTACCTGATCATGACGTTTTTTGCTGTCCTGTTGTTAGCCGGTTGCATACCGAAAACAGAAGATGTCCAGGTTCTGAAGGCATCACCTCTCGATTATGAGTTGTACCTCTACACAGACAGCGATGAGCAGGAAGCAGCAAAAAATTATATGAGCGCCCTGCTTGATTGGAAAGTCAAACAACAGGATACAGAAGAGCTGGAATTTAAACAGCAGGAGATGAATTCGGATAACCTTCGTCTGACGAAAGAAGATCTCCCTGCCCTTGTTGTTAAGAAAGAAGGAAAGACCGTTAAGACGATAAAAGGTGATAACCGGCATATTGATATTCTTACAGCATTGGAAGATTCCATCAACATGACCGGTTCCTATACAGAAAAACCTTCCTGATGGACAGGAAGGAAAAAGATCCGGCCTCTACAGAGACCGGATCTTTTCATATTCGATTCTTTTCTTCCTATTCAACGAGGATGAGTGCGGAAACTCTACATGCAACAACCAATTAAAATTCCGTTTTCACTACACCTTCCCCAGACATATAGTCCTCTCCCACATGACGCTTATTCTCTTTATCGTAGATGATCCACTGCTTCTCCTGCTCATCATACGTCAGAACAACGACAGTGGCATCGAATGACTCTCTCATCTCTGTATCAATATATTCATAAACTTCCCTGGATTCCTCGTGAAACTCGACAGGAACTCTTAATAAGTCCACGCCTCCCTGTCCTTGTTCATAACTTGCATTCTCTATGTCTATCCGCGTTCCAAGGGCTTTTCCTTCAAAGTAATTTTCCTCATCAAAATCTTGGATTTGGACGATGTAGTCCTTTTCCAATGGATCACTGATATTAGTAAGTATCTCCACATCTTGTTCTTTCTTGGCCTTTACTTCCTCCTCAGCGAACCGGTTGATGGCAGAAACTACTGCCTTTTTCATCGCATCGCCTACCACAGGATCGGGAGTCAGATCATACCCTTCCAACTTAGCGAAACCTTTTCCCACATCGGTGTATTCATCCTCCCCGACCACAAACGATTTACTTGTCGCCTCTCCCCACGGGAACTCCTTGAATCCTTGAACCGTCATTCCTTCTCCAATGGGACCAACGGCAAGCGTCTCGTTAATTGTTTGCTCCGTGTCTTTTCCTTCTACTTTCACTTTAGTTTCCGGTGTCTGAGACGTGACAGTAACCTTCTCTCCTGTCAAATCCATTTGAACCGCCTGCGAATAATCCCCTTGTTCAAACAACGTCACTTCTTTGTCTTCGGAAACCTTTGTATATTCATATTGTTTAGAGCCATGAATCGTATAAACTCCGGGTCCGAACGTACCAAGCCGCTTCGTTTCCTTGTTTGACATATCGATCTCGGCATCCTTGAAAGTAATCTCAGCATCTTCAGGAGCCTGCAGATCCAGATGAAACCCAGCCGCCTTTATCGCATACGCAGCTCCAAAAAGCCCCTCTTCCTTCTTCATATAAAATCCACCGTTAGCCAACTCGTTTGCACCGGCTGAAACCGATGTATCGCCTTTCGATTGGTACGCAGCTGCCTGCCTGTTTAATACTTCCATTTGATCAGACCAATCATCTTCATTTTGCTTAAAATATGTAATCATACTTTCTGCGTCTTCTGTACTCCACTCGATGTCATCTTCGAGCTCGACCATGTCGAACAGGCGATCTGAATCTTCCGCCTGGACCGCTTCCTTAAAATCCGTCAACACGTCAGAAGGGGACGGCTTGCTCATTTGAATGACGACAAAGACAAGAACCGCCAGTACCGGTAAAGCAACGAATATCATTTTTTTCTTCATTCTATCTCTCCTATCCCTTGTGATACGAGATACAATTTAACATATTCTTCTATATCGCACAATATATTCTTAATAAAGAAAGCATAATGAAAAGCAGAGAATAGAATTCTCTGCTCATCCGGTTCCTATCATAATTATATTGTCATCCGGGTCTTGTATAGTAAAAAAAGAAAGATCATAAAAGACGGTAATGTCACTGATCTCTCCAAGCTTTCGGTTCTTCACGAATTCCGCAGCGGATAGGATATCATCCGTATGGAAGTTGAACAGGGGCAATCCGCTTTGCTTTTCCTTATCAAACTACCTTCCCGTATCCAGAGTCAGGCCGGTGTGATGGTCAAGCGGGATGTTTTGCACGGGGGGAGACACAGCATCTAACGGAGTGGATAGGCCATACCACCTGCTGGATGCCTTTAAATCCGTGACAGGTACGAGCACCGTATGAATCACAGGACGAATAGGGCTGTTCACCTATGACACCTCTTTTCCCTTTTCTACATACTGTTCTATAGGGACGGGGTATCTCCTTCTTTTCCTGGTATCAAAAAGAAGACATGCCGAACTCGTTCTGAAGAAGCAGCTTCTTCTCTTCCTCCTCGATCCCGGTTCTTTCTCTGCCGAAACGGGTTGTTTGTATCAAGGTATTTCCGGAAATAGTCAGTCTGCCGTCAGCTGAAGCAATCGTAGCGATATCCTTACCTGTGAAAGGAGAAGAAGGGGAGGTCTGGTTATACTCGCAGGCCTTATGGAAATCGTCTAATTTTCTTCCTCTGGACAAAAAACGGTACAGCGTCTGCCACTCCTCTGAGTCATTTTTCTTTCTCTGCAGATAGAATGCTTTCCCGCACTTATCGACGCGGTAATCCCCGCTCACGTCTCTTGAAACCTCCCCGCTCAGGCGAAGCGGCCTCCTCGTAGAATCTCCGAATCCAACATCAACCAAATACTCCGATCCATCCAGGCACACGATGATAGCGGCATGGCTGTCCTCTAGAGCCCAATCCCCATCCGGCTGCTTCACTGTGGCACTGATCAACCGCGCTTCATACCCCGCCTTTCCGAGCAGCCAATGAAATAGACCATTCAGTTCATAACAAAATCCTCCCCTTCTGCGGAGAACAACTTTATCATAAAAGGATGGTATATGCAGTTCAATTGGAACTTGACGGATGACATCCAAGTTCTCGAAAGGGACATGAAGCATATGTTGATCCTGAAGTCTGCTCAGGAAGGACAAAGAGGGTGCCTCCAACCTGTTTACATGAATACGCTTTAAATAACGCTCTACTTCCATCTTCCTGCTCTCCTCTCTATATAAGAGAAAAAGGCAAAAGCTCCGAAGAGCTTTTGCCTTTTTTAAAATAATTACATGATGTGGATTGGGTTACCCAAAGCTACTTCAGCAGCTTCCATCGTGATCTCACCTAGAGTTGGGTGAGCGTGGATTGTAAGAGCCAAATCTTCCGCCGTCATGCCTGCTTCTACAGCAAGGCCAAGTTCAGCGATCATGTCACTAGCGTTTGGACCTGCAATTTGAGCACCGATAACGAGACCATCATCTTTACGAGTAACCAGTTTCAAGAAACCGTCACTGTCGTTAAGAGAAAGAGCACGTCCGTTTGCTGCAAACGGGAATTTAGCTGCTTTTACTTCGTAACCAGCATCTTTCGCTTCTTGTTCTGTGTAACCAACAGAAGCAAGTTCTGGATCAGAGAATACAACAGCTGGAATTCCAAGATAGTCGATTTCAGACTTCTCACCAGCAATTGCTTCCGCAGCGATCTTACCTTCGTAAGAGGCTTTGTGAGCAAGTGGAGGACCAGGAACGATATCACCGATAGCGTAGACGTTGTCAATGCTCGTACGGCACTGTTTATCCACTTCGATAACACCTTTGTCGCTCATTTTCACGCCAAGGTCTTCCAAGCCGATTTCGTCTGTGTTCGGACGACGACCAACGGTAACAAGTACGTAGTCAGCGTCGATGGATTTCGTTTCGCCTTTAACTTCGTAAGTAATGGTAACGCCGTCTTCACGCTCTTCCACACCTTGTGCAAGGGCGTTCGTTTCGATAGCGACGCCTTTTTTCTTCAGACGTTTCTTAACGACAGAAGTCATTTGCTTCTCGAAGCCGCCAAGGATATCGCCTGTACCTTCAAGGATCGTCACTTCTGTATCGAAGTTAGCGTAAGCCGTACCAAGCTCTGTACCGATGTATCCACCACCGATAACGACCAGTTTCTTAGGAATCTCTTTAAGGTTAAGAGCACCTGTAGAATCCAGGACGCGATCAGAGTATTTGAAAGTAGGAAGCTCGATTGGACGAGAACCTGTCGCGATGATTACGTTGTTGAACGTGTAAGTTTGAGAATTTTTCTCATCCATAACGCGAACCGTGTTTTTATCCACGAAGTAAACTTCACCTTTTACGATGTCTACTTTGTTTCCTTTAAGAAGCCCTTCGACACCGCTGGTAAGTTTGTTAACGACACTGCCCTTCCACTCTTGTACTTTTGTGAAATCAACAGTCGGGTTCTCCGATTTGATACCCATGTCTTCGGATCCTTTTGCATGCTCATAACGGTGACCCGCTTGAATCAATGCTTTGGAAGGTACACATCCAACGTTAAGGCAGACACCGCCGAGGTTGCCTTTGTCAACGATTGTAACTTTTTGTCCTGTTTGTGCAGCGCGGATGGCAGCTACATAGCCGCCGGGACCCGCACCAACTACTAACGTGTCTAGTTCAATTGGGAAATCTCCTACTACCATACTTTACGCCTCCATCATAATTAGTTGTGGATCGTTCAGTAAACGCTTGACGTTGTTCATTGCGTTTTGAGCTGTAGCACCATCGATGATACGGTGGTCGAAGCTCAAGGAAATCGCAAGGACAGGAGCGACTACTACTTCACCATCGCGGACGATCGGTTTGTCAGCGATACGGCCGATACCTAGGATCGCTACTTCTGGGTGGTTGATTACCGGAGTAAACCATTGACCACCAGCAGAACCGATGTTCGTGATTGTAGTGGAAGCACCTTTCATTTCTTGTGCTGAAAGTTTACCGTCACGAGCTTTTACAGCAAGTTCATTGATTTCGCTGGAGATAGAGAAGACAGACTTACGATCTGCGTCTTTAACGACTGGAACCATAAGGCCTTTATCTGTATCTGCCGCGATACCAATATTATAGTAGTGTTTCTGAATAATTTCATCTGTGCTGTCGTCAATAGACGTGTTCAGTACAGGGAATTTCTTCAGTGTGGAAACAAGAGCCTTCACAACATAAGGAAGATATGTCAGCTTGATTTCCTGTTCAGCAGCAACTGCTTTGAATTTCTTACGGTGGGCAACAAGTTCTGTTACGTCCACTTCGTCCATCAACGTTACGTGAGGAGCCGTATGCTTGGAATTAACCATAGCTTTGGAGATCGCTTTACGGATACCGCTCATCTTCTCACGTGTTTCCGGATATGCTTCGCCCGCAGCTGGTACGGCCTGTTCGGAAGAAGTAGAAGCAGATGCCTCTTCTTTCTCTTCTGCAGGTGCTTCAGAAGCAGCCGGCTGTCCGCCGTTCAAGAAGCTTTCGATGTCTTCTTTCACGATGCGTCCGTTTTTGCCGGAGCCCTGTACTTTACGGATATCCACATCGTTGTCGCGAGCGAATTTACGTACAGAAGGCATGGCTACGACGCGCTTGTCTTCATCTACATCGCTCTCTTCAGATGTTTGAGGCTCTTCGGATTTCGCTTCCTCTTTAGGAGCTTCTTCCTTCGCTTCTTCTTTAGGTGCTTCTGAGGAGCCTGTATCTTCAGAACCGTCATCAATCGTGATGATGACCGTACCTACAGTTGTTACTTCTCCTTCATCCACGTGAAGCTCTTTAACAGTTCCATCTACTTGAGAAGGAATCTCTACAACGGCTTTGTCGTTTTGTACTTCACAAAGCACGTCATCTTCTTTTACTTCGTCGCCAGGCTTGACGAACCACTTTGCAATTTCACCTTCGTGGATACCTTCACCGATATCAGGTAGCTTAAATTCAAATGCCACGGTTGTTCCCTCCTATAAGTTAGAGATGATTAAAAGTTCATAACATCGTTGACTTTTTCAACGATTGTGTTGTGGTTAGGCAACCATACTTCTTCCGCTTGAGTGAATGCATATACTGTATCCGGTGCAGCTACACGCAGAACAGGAGCTTCCAAGTGAAGAATGGCTTTTTCTTGAATTTCAGAAACGACGTTCGCTGCAATACCAGCTTGTTTCTGAGCTTCTTGAACGACTACCGCACGGTTTGTCTTCTTAACAGATTCAAGGATCGTTTCGTAGTCAACCGGGCTTACAGTACGAAGGTCGATAACTTCTGCACTGATTCCGTCTTTCTCAAGTTCTTCCGCTGCTTTAAGGGAAGAGTGTACCATTGCGCCGTAAGCGACCAATGTTACGTCTGTACCTTCGCGCTTCACTGCAGCTTTATCAAGTTCTACCGTGTACTCTTCTTCCGGAACTTCTTCACGGAAAGAGCGGTAAAGCTTCATGTGCTCAAGGAAGATAACAGGATCGTTATTGCGGATGGAAGAGATCAATAGACCTTTCGCATCGTAAGGGTTGGATGGAATAACTACACGAAGTCCAGGCTGTTGTGCCATAAGGCCTTCCAGGCTGTCTGCGTGAAGTTCTGGTGTGTGTACACCACCACCGAAAGGAGAACGGACCGTAATCGGCATTGGACGTGTACCACCGGAACGGTAACGGTAACGTGCCATTTGACCGCTGATTGCATCCATTACTTCGTATACGAAACCGAAGAATTGGATTTCAGGTACCGGACGGAAACCAGTCAGGGCAAGCCCGATGGACATACCGCCGATTCCGGATTCAGCAAGAGGCGTATCGAATACGCGGTCTTCGCCGAATTCACTTTGAAGACCTTCTGTCGCACGGAATACACCGCCGTTTTGACCGACGTCTTCACCGAAAATCAGCACGTTTTCATCATTTTTAAGTTCTGTGCGCATCGCATCTGTGATGGCTTGAATCATAGTCATTTGTGCCATGGTCTTATTTCGACTCCTTTTCTTTGTATTCATCCAATTGTTCTTTCAAGTTGGATGGAAGCTCTTCGTGCATGATACCGATCAAATCAGTAACTGTCTGCTTCGGAGTATTGTCAGCTTCCTTGATGGCAGCTTTGATTTCTTCTTTTGTCTTTTCGATCAATTCGTTTTCTTCCTCTTCAGACCACAGGCCTTTCGCTTCAAGGAATTTACGGAAACGAACGATTGGATCTTTCTTCTCCCACTCGCTGTCTTGATCTTCCGTACGGTAACGAGTCGGATCATCTCCGGCCATTGTGTGTGGACCATAACGGTAAGTAAGCGTCTCGATCAATGTCGGACCTTCTCCGTTTACGGCACGCTCACGAGCATCTTTCGTTGCAGCATAAACAGCAAGAACGTCCATACCGTCTACCTGAATACCTTCAATTCCTGCAGCTACTGCTTTTTGAGCAATCGTTTGTGCGGCAGATTGCTTTTCAACAGGTACGGAAATTGCGAAACGGTTGTTCTGAACGACAAAGATCGCTTGCGCACCAAAAGCACCTGCGAAGTTAATACCTTCGTAGAAGTCACCTTGAGACGCACCGCCGTCACCTGTGTAAGTGATTGCTACAGCGTTCTCTCCGCGTTTCTTATAGCCAAGTCCAACACCGGCAGTCTGAGTGATCTGCGCTCCGATGATGATTTGCGGGCTTACTGCGTTAACGCCTTCAGGCATTTGGTTCCCTTGGAAGTGTCCACGAGAGAATAGGAACGCCTTGTGAAGTGGAAGGCCGTGCCAGATCAATTGTGGTACATCACGGTAACCAGGGAGAATGAAGTCCGCTTTCTCCAATGCAAATTGTGTACCCAGCTGGGAAGCTTCCTGCCCTGCTGTTGGTGCATAGAAACCAAGACGTCCTTGGCGGTTAAGCGCGATAGAACGCTGGTCCAGGATACGCGTATAAACCATACGGCGCATAATTTCTTTTAGATCTTCGTCTGATAGGTCAGGCATGTAATCTTCATTTACGATTTCGCCTTCCTCATTCAGGATTTGAAACGTTTCGAACTGATTTTCGATGTTCTCAAGAGTTCGTTTCAAAGTGTTTCACCCTTTCCTTTCGTATTTTAAAATGGATGCTGTGAGTAGCTTTCCCAAATATGAAAAAAAACTGTACCGATTTGCTCTTTACGTTTTTACCCCGTCGTTTAGGGAACTAATCATACAGAGAATACCATATAAACTGTTACACTCAAGAAGCAAAATTCAATGGTACAATGTCAATCCACTATGTAGTTTAGCTCAATTCGTCATCATTCGTCAATCACTTCGCAGTATATATTCTTTATATAGTACGAGACTAAACACACAGCAATCGGAAAGCAGCTGATTCTGTCGATGAAAACAACTATACTGTATCACCTGAAATTACTGCCTGTATTAATTCTACGTTTTTTCTTATCAAGAATCAAATGAAAAGTATAACATTTTCACCGTATGTGAAAGGGGGAGTTTTCTATTGGGGAACAAAGAAAACCAGGGCCATGGGGAGCTTTCCATAGAAAGGTTGACGATCTGCCTCTTCGCCGCTTCCCCTTCCTACCTGCTGCCTTTCCAACGAAAGGGAAGCCTTGTTGTCACATCGATTTTATTCGCACAGCGTTAACTTAATAATCATCCACCCATCCCCTTCTCTTCTATAAGCAATAGAAGAAGCCGCTGCAACAGCAGCGGCTTCTTCTCAGGATTCCTTGGATTCTTCATGATCCTCATATTCCACATTTAAGGACAATGCATCGTAAAGTTCTTTCTTCTTATTATTGTAGGCGTCCGTATATTCATTAAATTCTTTATTCTTATCCATAACCGTCTGATAGCTCTCGTTGATTTTCTCAATCTGGCCCTGCATGGCTTCCTGCGTCAAATCTTCCTTCTGAAGCATATCATAGAGCTCTTCGTCCAGCTGAAGGGCTTTTGTGTAAGCACTGTAAAGAGTCTGGTATGTATCGTAGCGCTGATCCATTGTTTCTACGAGGGCTTCGGCCTCGTCTTTCGCTTCGGCCTTGTCCTCTTCCAAGTCTTTTGCAAGACCATCTATGTTATCGAACTCCTCTTTGGCTGCGTCGATGCTCTCTTTCTCCAGTTTCAGCTTCTTCTTCCGATCTTCTACAATAGCAGAGGCTTCCTTGGACTTCTCTTTGATTTGATCCATCTGGTCCGTCTGAAGATCAATGATCTCTTCGTAAAGTTTCTGTTCCTTCTCTTCCAGCTCCACCATCGGCTGCTGCTGGTCGCGGAATGCATCTTCCAAAGAAACCGCTTTTTCCAAATGATCGTACATCGCTTCGTGTGCGGACGTCCCCGTACATGCAGACAGCAAGATTGCAGCAGCACCCAGGCCTCCGATCAGCATACGTTTCGGCACAGCTCTTCCCCCTTGAATTTCTACGTAATCGTATTGTAATCTTGCCATATCTACCATAGTATAATAAATGATATTAAATGGAAACACCTTTTCACAAATGTTACCAAATAGATGGCCGATGGTTTTCTTAATGGAACCGGCGTGCTATTGTAGAACTTGTTTTCCAGAAAGGATGTTGTAGATGATTACGATGGATGATATCGTCCGGGAAGGTCACCCCGCTTTGAGAACCGTGACCGAAGAAGTCTCCCTCCCACCATCCGAAGAGGATAAAGAGACGTTGGAAGAAATGCTTCAATACTTGAAGAACAGCCAGGATGACCAGGTGTGCAGCCGTTACGGCTTAAGACCAGGTGTCGGTCTGGCAGCTCCGCAGATCAACGTGAATAAACGAATGCTTGCCGTACACTTCACGGACATGAAGGATAAGCTCTACAGTTATGGTCTGTTTAATCCGAGAATTGTCAGTCATTCCGTTGAAAAGACGTATTTGACATCAGGGGAAGGATGCCTCTCTGTCGACAGAGAAGTACCCGGCTACGTCCCTCGTCACCGCCGAATCACCGTAAAGGGCACAGATCTTGAAGGTAATGAAGTCAAGCTGCGTCTGAAAGATTATGCAGCTATCGTATTTCAACATGAAATCGATCACCTGCACGGCGTCATGTTCTACGATCATATTGATATGGAAAATCCTTTCAAAGAGCCGGAGAACGCTACACCCGCCGACCGATGAGAAACCTCTGTATGTATAGAAGAAAGACAAATCGCTTCTATAGAACAAAAAATCCGGACGATCGTCTATCTCAGATGATCACCCGGATTTTTTATGCTTGATTTCTTTTATTTCCTCTCGGTTATTTCAATAAACCAAGCTCATAAATGGCGTGGGACAGACCATCTTCCGAAACGTCCGTCGTAACGTAGTCACTTACGGCCTTCGTTTCCGGTACAGCGTTCCCCATGGCTACCCCGGTTCCGACTTCTGAAATCATTTCAATGTCGTTGAGTCCGTCACCGAAAGCGTACGTATCCTCCATGGTCATGCCGGCTGCTTCGATCATTTTCTTAATTCCCTCTGCTTTAGATCCGCCTTTAGGAAGAACATCACAGGAGAGCGGATGCCAGCGAATGAAGTCGAATGCCTCGTACGCCTCCTCATATTGTTCAATTTCTCTTCCTTCACAGAAAAGCAGGGATTGATAGATGTTACGACCGCTGTAGAAACCTTCATCTGCAGCCGGATGGTCAAGCAGAAGCGTGCCGAGACTTTGGCGAATAGAGTCATGATCAGGCGTAGACGCTCTCATCTCCTCTTCGTTCATAAAGACCATCGGATGGTCATTCTCTTCTGCGTGGACGTGCAGCTTCTGAAGTGCTTCTTCTGAAAGTGGGTTTTTGTAAATCTCTTTCCCTTCAAAAACTACGTACTGTCCGTTAAAGCTCACATAGGAATCGATTCCAAGTTCTTCTCGCAAGCTCTTGTACATGAACGGGGCACGGCCGGTGGCAATGGCACAGTATACCCCTTGCTCTTTCAATTTCTGTATGGCCTGTTTTGTCTTTTCAGGAAGTTTCTTATCATGGTCTAGCAGGGTGCCGTCTATATCGAAGAAGGCGATTTTTTTATTTGTCATACCAGATCCTCCTACATGGATTTCAACATTTATACTAACATAGTGTCTTCTTTGGCTATACTGTAGCATGAGTGGATAAGTTTGAGAAGAAAAACAAACGATAACGACAAAATATAAAATGTAATGTTTCATTCTTCCACAAACCGTATTATACTAGAGATAACAGGGATTGGGCGGTTTTAACGTTTTTGGCGCTTTTCTTCATCTGGTGAAAGGGGATGGATGCATATGATGAAGCGTCTACGAAGGAAGCTTAGAAAACGTTGGAAGAATTTAATGAATCGTAAAACATACGCGTAATACCATTGTCCAGGTGCAGCGAAACACCTGTGACTATCATTATCATTACCATGCGGGTTCGAAACGTGCTATGATGATGGAAGGACAAGAATGTGGAAATTATATCTAGTTAGGAGCGATAGTGCAATGATATTCAAAGTTTTGTATCAGGAACTGGCAACAGAAGTTCCTGTCCGTGAACATACGAATTCCATGTATGTGGAAGCGGAAACAGAGAGAGAAGTCAGAGAAAAGTTAAAAGATAAAGGGTTCAATATTGAATATATCCAGGTGCTTGATGAGGATCACCTGGGATATGAGAAGCAATCCGAAGATTTCGCGTTGGAGACATTTTAATTTATGAAATTCGTGAAGAACGACCAGACAGCCGTATTCGCCCTTGGCGGACTCGGTGAAATTGGTAAAAACACATACGCAGTTCAATTCCAAGACGAAATCATCCTCATTGATGCTGGTATTAAATTCCCGGAAGATGAACTACTCGGTATCGACTATGTCATTCCGGATTATACGTATCTCGTGCAGAACCAAGATAAGATCAAAGGGCTTATCATCACACACGGACACGAAGATCACATCGGCGGTATCCCTTACCTGCTGCGTGAAATTAACATTCCAATTTATGCAGGGAAGCTTGCCATCGGCTTGATTCGCAACAAGCTTGATGAACACGGTCTCCTTCGCAGTGCGAAACTGAATACAATTCAGGAAGATGACATCATCAAGTTCCGTAAAACATCCGTGTCCTTCTTCCGCACGACACACAGTATCCCTGATTCCTACGGTGTAGTTGTTAAGACACCGCCTGGGAACATCGTTCACACGGGAGACTTTAAATTCGACTTCACCCCTGTCGGTGAACCTGCAGACCTCGCTAAAATGGCGGAAATCGGTAAAGAAGGTGTACTTGCTCTTCTTTCCGACAGTACGAACAGTGAAGTACCAGGCTTTACGAAGTCAGAGCGTGTCGTAGGAGAAAGCATCCAGGATATCTTTACGCGTATGGATAACGGTCGTTTGATTTTCGCAACGTTCGCCTCAAACATCCACCGCCTTCAACAGGTAGTGGAAGCAGCCGTTAGGAATAATCGGAAAGTAGCTGTTTTTGGACGGAGCATGGAATCTTCCATCCGCATCGGTCAGGAACTTGGATATATCCGTGCCCCTAAGGATACGTTCATTGATGCTCAACAAATCAACCGTCTGCCGGCTAATGAAGTCGTCATTCTCTGTACCGGTTCCCAAGGTGAACCGATGGCTGCCCTGTCAAGGATCGCAAACGGTACCCACCGTCAGATCCAAATCCAGCCTGGCGATACAGTCGTGTTCTCTTCTTCCCCAATCCCTGGAAACACGATCAGTGTCAGCCGTACGATCAACAAGCTTTACCGTGCAGGTGCCGATGTTATTCACGGTCCATTGACAAACATCCATACCTCCGGACACGGTAGTCAGGAAGAGATGAAACTGATGCTCCGACTGATGCAGCCGAAATTCTTCATGCCGATCCACGGAGAATACCGCATGCTGAAAGAGCATGTGAAACTCAGCCTTGATTGTGATGTCAAGGAAGAGAACTGCTTCGTTATGGACAACGGTGACGTGCTTGCCCTTGGTAAAGACGAAGCCTCCATCGCAGGTAAGATCCCTTCCGGTTCTGTCTATGTAGATGGCAGCGGAATTGGTGATATCGGTAATATCGTACTACGCGACCGCCGTATTCTTTCCGAAGAAGGCCTTGTCATCGTCGTCGTAAGTATTAATATGAAGGAATTCAAAATCGCTTCCGGCCCGGACATCATTTCCCGCGGATTCGTTTACATGAGAGAATCCGAAGATTTGATTAAGGAAGCACAGAAGCTGGTAAGTTCTCATGTTGAGAAAGTCATGGAACGCCGTACAACGCAATGGTCAGAAATCAAAAACGAAATCACGGATACGATCGCTCCGTTCTTGTTTGAAAAAACGAAGCGTCGTCCGATGATTCTTCCAATCATTATGGAAGTATGATCAAAAAGAAAAACCCGCGCCGGGATGACCCGGCGCGGGTTTTTCTTTTTGATCAAGTCAGGCGCTGGAGCGCTTTTTTCATATCCGGCAGATCAAGCGTCCCGGATTCAAAGAAGTTCTTAACGATATATTTCGAGAAATTGACCGCTGAGGTGTAATCAATTTTACCAGGAAGAGGCGCCTGATCTTCGATAACGACATCAATGATGACCGGCTTATTCGATACGAAAGCCTGCTTCATTTTCGGCTCCAATTCTTCATAGGAGCGAATTCGGTATCCCTCTCCCCCGCAAGCTTCGGCGAACTTGGCAAAATCCACTTCCCCAAGGTCCGTCGCATAATTTAAATGCCCCATCTGTTCCTGTTCGTATTTGATCATTCCAATCTTACTGTTGTTTAGAATGATCATTTTAATCGGAAGATCGTACTTAACGGCTGTAACAAAGTCATGCATCACCATGGAAAAGCCACCGTCTCCGGAAACGCCGATCACCTGTTTATCCGGGAAGGCTTGTTTCGCAGCCAGTGCTCCCGGCAGGCCGCTCCCCATTGTAGCAAGCCAGCCGGACATGAGAAACTTCTGATTGACAAGATGCAGGAATCGGGAAAGCCATACGGTAACATTTCCTACGTCTCCGGATATGATCGCACCGGATTCCATATGCTTCTCCAGCTCATACATAACCTGCGGTGCATGGAGCGGGTCCTTTGTGGAACGTTTCTCTTCCTGAAGCGCAATCCGCCAATCCTTCATCTTTTCCTGATAATGACGAAGATAGCCGCGTTCCCCCACTGGAGTAATCAGTTCGATCAGCGCCTGTAAAGTCTCCTTGCTGTTTCCAGGAAGACCAAGCTCAATCGGATAGTATTTGCCCAGGTTTTCCGGCTTGTTATCGATTTGGACCGCCTTCACCTCTTCCGGAAGAAAATCACGGTACGGGAATTGCGTACCGATGAGAATGAGAAGGTCGGTTTCCTTCATTGCATGGTAGGCAGGCTTTGTGCCGATCTGACCGTGCTGCCCTAGACAGTACGGATGATTGTCCGGGATGATTCCTTTACCAAGAAGGCTCATAACGATAGGAGCCTGGATCGTCTCTGCGAATTGAATCAACTCAGCGGATGCATCCTTCGTCCCTTGGCCGGCAAGAATGAGCGGTTTCTCCGCCTGCTCGATTAAATGCCGGGCCTCTTTCAGCTGATCCGAATTGGGAACGATCTCAGGACGATAGTAGGTTCCGGCAGTCAAACGCGGTTCGTTCTTTTGTTTTTTTGCAAACAGATCGTCCGGTACGATGAGAACAGAGACCCCTTTGTTTGCATAAGCTTCCTTAATCGCTTGATCTAAGAGATCGGGAAGCTGTGCTTCTGTTTCCGCACGGCGGTTGAACACGGCAACATCATCGAACATGCGCTCCAAATTGATTTCCTGAAAAGCACCTGTCCCCACCTCTTCACTATGTACCTGTCCGACAAGGGCAAGTACAGGAGCTTTATCCGCCTTGGCATCATACAATCCATTAAGTAAGTGAACAGCGCCGGGTCCAGCAATCGAGAGAGTCACTCCAAGCTTTCCGGTGAGTTTCGCATAAGCCGCAGCCGCAAGCGCTCCGGTTTCTTCATGACGGACCTGCAGGAAGGATATTTCTTCCTGTCTCTTTCGAAGGTCGTCCATCAGCTCGTTAATGGAATCGCCGGGCATTCCATAGATGTGGTCCACCCCCCAATCAATCAATTGCTGTGTGATCACTTCTCCTGTACGCTTTTCAAACATCTGTCTCATCCTTTCTCTGGTGAACAATATAATAGCTTCTAATGGTTCTTATTTCCTTTCCTGCAAAGCTTTAAACAAATCGAGGAGATACTGGTCCTATTTTCTCCTGATTCCGTTGAATCTTTCGCACAAAAAAAGAGCAGCCTTCCGGCGTGCCCTTCGTCCGTTCAATCTTCCTGACCGTCCCGTCCTTCCATCTGAAGGATTTCTTTCCCAAGCTGATCAATTTTCTCTTCCAGTGCCTCCATGAAGATGATTTTGGAATCCAGCTGTTCTTCATACTCGAACGTCTGCCCGAGGATATTCTTCATCTGCTCATCCAGAACGGACAGGATATCGCTGGGAGTATCCGCGCTTCCTTCCTTGGAGAACATGCCGAGGACCTTTTCATTCTGCTTTTTCAGATGAGTCTGGATCATCTGCAGTTCCTCCACTTGTTCATGAGCCTCCTTGAGCTGCCCCTTTAAGTCGGCGACATCAGACTGATAGTTCTGTCTTTCTTCTTCCCACAACCTTCTTTCCTGATTACGGGTATGCTGTTCATCTTCCAGTTGCTTTAAAGCGGCAACCTTCGTCTCCAATTCCCTTCCGATGCGTCTCGATTCGTCTTCTGCTTTAATTTTCGATTGTTCCAACTCCCGGACTACATCTCTTTGTTTATTCAAATCCACCTCCGCGCCGGAGAGAAGATCGCCGAGCTGTTTTGTATAATACACGTAGTATTTGATATCCGAGCAGAGCTCCTTATTTTCTGTCTCCAGTCGTTCCTGCTCTTCTTCCCTTATGTTAAGGAGTTGCTGTTTTTCCTGTGCTGATTGCTTCAAACGGATGATGTCCTTTTGAAATTGACGTTCCCGAAGCTTCCATTCAGAAACGGTCGCTGCAGACTCCCCTGCTGTTCTGGCCAATTCCCCTTCCGCCTTCCGGACTTCCGTTTCCAATTGTTTCGCTTGATCTTTCCAAACGGCTGCCTCCTGTTCCGCTGCCTCCAATCGTTTTTGAATTTCCGCATTCTCCTGTGCCAGCCCTGCTGCCCGCGTCCTGTTCTCCAGGTAAACTGCTTTCCAGTTATGCTTCTGTTGTCTTTCTTCCTGGACATATTCCCGCTGGTCTTTCGCTTCTTCTCTCAGACCTTGAGCCTTTTGGAACAACGAGTCTTTCGCTTTCTTTTCCGCTGCAAGCTTATCTTTTAGAAGGGAACGCTCTTCCTTCCATAAGGATTCTCTTTCCTCCGAATGCTTTTCAGCCTGCTTCAGCTGATATTGATAAGCAGATGATTCTTTTTGTAGACGAATGAGACGGGTTTGTGCGGATTCAAAATCTTTTTGGAACCTCGCTGCCTTCTCTTTCCATAACGCCGTTTCTTCCTCCATTGTTTGTTTCGCCTTTTCCATACTGGCTATTTGCTGTTCCATCCCCTGGATGCGTTTGACAGATTCCTGGGTTGCGACACTTTTTTCCTTTTGCAGCTGTTCTTCCCTGTCACGAAGGGCGGTATTCTCTTTTTTCAGCTTCTCCAGCAGGGCATAGTGATAATTCTCCTGATAATCTTTCACTTTCTCCTTGTACTTTGCCAGTTCCGACTTGAAATGAATGATCTTCTGTTGTAGAAGGATCGTATCTTTCTCCATAACCATAACCCCCCAGGTAGGAATTCATTTCAATTCAAACGGGAAAGTAAATCGGTCCACTCCCGTTCGCTCTCCTCAATGTACTGCTTTACCGCCTGCCTATCCTCCTTGTTGTCTGTTACCTTTTCAGCATTCCATCCACGACGCTGATTCATGGCCAACATCATGAGAATCATCTGGATGGTGTCGTCATCCAGAAAAACAAAGCTTTGACTCCGCTTCTCTTCGTCTGTTTTCAACCTCGTTACTTGACGGGTCATCCATTCTTTCAGCCATTTACGAAGCACCAACTGGAGGTCTAGCTCATCCACCTGCATCCCCCTCCCCACTAAGGTTGATTTGATTGAGCGAAGGAATCCCCTCCTTCGCCTCCTCTCCATAGGTGTATCCATTCAGACTCCCCGCATATTTCTTATCTGCGATCCATTTCATTTGAAAATTGGAGAAGGTCAGTTTCTCTCCCGGAGAGATGAGCTGCTTTCCGGAAGGGCGCAGCCAATACTCTGTTTTGTTGTCTGCTTCATTCAAACGTTCCCAAGCCCCGGACATTTGCAATTTCTGAATCGAATCTTTGTACAGATACTTCCCGGAAAACTGAAAGGGGGAGTCCTCCGACAATTGAAGACAGATGTAAGGATCCACGAAAGGTTCCTCACCGATATTATGGATATGATAGCTTCCAAGAAGAATGCTTTCTTTTGATCTGTCATGCGCAAGGTGAACCGAGTATGTAAAATAGCTGATCACCTTCCAAGACCTCGCCTTTTCCAATTCCTTGATCCGATCTCGAAATGCTTCCATGTAGCGCTTCTGTTTCTGCTGCCATTCAGAAAGCAGCTCAGCCGATCCTTTCATTCGTTTCACCTCCGTACTGTCTGAACACAAAGAGCCGAATTAAGACAAAAAGAAAAAAGAGAGGAAGAAATCCTCTCTTTGATTCTATGCCTGAGTATTAGCACTTATCACCGGATAGTCCCGGGCCATCGTCCACATTCGGGAACAATACAGGACATTGAGGTGGGATGGTTGGAGCAGGGCAAGGCGGGATTGGAAGAATATCACGCGGTTGGCAGAAGTCCGCTACGATTTCAAGCGTTACGTCGTATGTGGACTGAATGCTTTGGCACAGACGAACCGTTACAGTAACGTCAGTCAATGTGTCTTCCAAAGAACCATTTTCCTCACAGGAGAAGTTACAGATGAAGCAGTCGAGATCTGTATAAGAAACATCGACATCTGTTCCATCCGGCGCACATAGAAGCACTTGCTCACAACGTGTAAAGTCGACAGAACCGACTTCAATAGTACCGCCGCCAAGTTCAGGGATAAGCTCGACAAGAACAGTCACGGTGAAGTTTTTACGAATGTTGACCAACTGCAGAGTCAACAATGTTCCATCAACGACCAATTCTTGATCGGTACGACCTACGATTTCGATAGGGTCTACTTCTGCCGGTTCCACGACACAAGTGACATTCTCGATATCTGTACACTCCAGCAAATCTCCTGTCGGTCCGACCGGTAGATCGAAATCACCCAACGTCAAATCAAAAGACGCTTCGTTGATAATCCAGTCGTAAACTTTTTCTGTGTTGATACAAAGGAGCTCTTGGCCCCCCATTAAATTTTTTGCTTGCATGATTTGCAAACACCTCCGAATAAGATTTTCTCTTTCATTCGTAGCATATGAACAAGTGTACAGTTGGGTCTAGTGCTATCGCTGATATTTGGTGTGCTTTTGCGAATTGTGCGAACACCCATAATAAATGCGACAAATGGAAATGTGTGACTGTCCGATACAAACAACTACTTTTTTGTTCCGTGCTGCATACAATAGTAAGAAAAAAACAGGACGGATTTCCAAGGTCATGCGTGTCAGAAAAATCGGCACATTTGTCACGTATTGGTGGTTCATCAATAGTATATTAATGTGCTGCAAAAGGGTGATGAGTAATGGATCTGAACAACACGTACAGTCCGGAAGCGATCGAAACCATGAAAGCGAAATTATCCCTTTACAAGGAAATGCTCCACTCCATCAAAACAGGAACCATAGCCGACGACTACCTTCTAATGAAACAGGAATCCGATGGGTTCCATCATAAATTCGAAGGAGTAATGAAACGTATGGAAGAGTACCACTACAGTGCAGACCAACGAACGAATCAGCTGGCTGCCCAGCTGCAATCTGTGAACGACACCGTCAGTACATTAAAACGCGACATCGATTTCATTAAGGAGAAGATGGACCGCCTTCAAGTCCACGACTTAATGGAAAAAATGAATCGGGTAATTGAGGTACAGGAGCGGTCGAAGCAGCAGGATGAATCGGGAGAAGTAAGTCGATTGAAAGAAGAATTAAGGCAGCTAAAAGAACAGCAGCACAGACAGAAAGAAACGGAATCAAGTGAAGTGAAGCGGTTAAAAGAAGAATTGGCTTCGTTGAAAAACCAGCAGGTTCCAAGCAAGCAGACGGAAACAAGCGAAGTGGACCGTCTGAAGGAAGAACTCGACGGCTTGAGAGAACAGCTGGTTCATTCAAGACAACAAGTTCCGGAAATGCCGATTGAAGAACCAAGAGAGCAGGCACCTGCACCGAAGAAAACGTCGGAGTACAGAAAACTTCAAAGCATGCTGCAATCTTCACGGAAGTACCATACAGGCAGAAGCGATTATTACCCACCTATGTCGCAGCCAGGGTATCAGCAGCAATCATCCTATTATCAGAACCAGCAGGGCTTTCAACAGAATGGCATCTCTTTCCCTGAATCCGGAAATAATAAGCCAGGAAAAAGACGGATGCCCGGTCATTCTGCTATGGACTTCAACCAGAACACCATCATTCGAAAAAAAAACGGTGAAGAAACCGCCCAGAGATTAGAAGAAAACAGGAAACCAGAAAAAGTCCAGAAGACTGTCACGAAGAATCCGGAACCCTTGGAGAAAGTGTCCAACCAGAAAGCCCTCTCCATTAAAGAGACGCTTCCTCATAAAGAAGCGGATGATAAGCCTAAGATGGCCTCTTTTCGAATTGCCAACAGACCTAAATCCCTGCCTGCACGCGGTCGAAAAGTGGAATCATTCACGCAGGAGAATGACGAAGATGCACCGAAGAAGCGAGAGCGTGCTTCGATCTTTTCATTCTTTCAAAGAAGGCTGTGAGCTTCCATGATCGAACTGTCTGAAGAGCAGTATGAACAGATAATGGAGCACGGACGCAGGGAATGGCCGCTCGAAGCCTGTGGTTTATTGGCCGGAGAGGAACCAGGAGTGATCCTATCCGTCTGGCCGTTGGAAAACGAATGGAAGGCTAGAAACCGTTTTTTTGTCAGTGCCAAGGTAGTCGCACAAACGTTGGAACATGTGAGTCATGCGGGACATAAGGTGTTGGCGATCTATCACACTCACCCTGATACAGCACCTTATCCCTCTTATACAGATCTCCTTCACCACCCCGACGATAATGTCATCATGGTCATTCTTTCTTACAAGACCAATCCTCCAAACATGCGATGTTTCACCATTAAAAACAGGACATGTGACGAACACCCTTTTTCAATTAAAAAGCGATAAATGCCCTCCCATTTTCCGCATTTTTTCTTATAATACATTATCAAACCATAAGGAGAGGTATTCGTGAAAGCTAGAAGAGTGAGAAGACAAGTTCAAAGCAGCAGGTCTGTTAAGAAGTCCAGCACGCCGATTGTCATTGAAACATCACCGCAAACAAAAGTACAACGCCCGGTAAGACGCGGCGGATGCTGCTTGAAAAAAAGGTAACTCGTTCCCTTCTCACCTCCGAATGAGAATATGGACGATCGAAGAGTACAATCGAGGGCTGAAGGAGCCCTCCATGCCTGAGCCAGACGATAATGAATCATAAATATTTCATATATATATTAGAAGCCCATCCTGCAGGATGGGCTTCTTCGTAATGATTTAATCTTCAACAACGAGGTTCTTCTCGAACCGGCTGATATCTTTATCGGCCCCGATGACGATCAGGACATCCGTTTCCCGGATTTCTTCACTTGCCATCGGAGAAACGATGACGTCTTTATGGCGTTTGATTGCCACGACGTTACATCCGTACTCGGCACGGATATCCAGATCAACAAGCGTTTTTCCGCTCATTTTACTGCCGGCCTTCACTTCGACGACGCTGTGATCATCAGAAAGCTCGATATAATCCAGAATATTATTGGAAATGATATTGTGCGCGATCCGTTTCCCCATATCCCGTTCCGGGTGGACAACTTGATCGGCTCCGATCTTGTTCAGGATTTTCTCATGGTAGTCATTCTGCGCTTTAACCGTAATTGTTTTGATTCCCATTTCCTTAAGGATCAGAGTGGTCAGCATACTCGCCTGGATGTTGTCACCAATCGCGACAATCACATGGTCGATGTTGCGGAATCCCAGTTCTTTTAAAACGTGTTCGTCCGTTGAATCAGCGATGACGGCATGAGAAGCGATATCTCTGTACTCGTTGACTTTATCTTCATCCAGATCAAGGGCTAGCACTTCCATCCCTTCCCTGCTCAACTCACGGCATATGCTGCCGCCGAAACGACCCAGTCCAATGACTGCAAATTCTTTTTTCATGATTGTTCCTCCATTTATCAGGCCAAATGTACATCCATTCTATCATAAAAGAAAGGCGATTGTTATGCCAGTACCGATCGATCTTCCTTTCACAATGTTAGCATAAAAAAGGAACGCCCGCTGCTGCAGACGTTCCAACCATTAGACCCTGTATCTATTTTTTCCCTTTTACATATTCTGCGTCGAACAGGAACAGGCGCATCAACAGGATCAGGGAAGGGATGAGTAACAAAAGCCCTGCGATGAATACAATGACAAGTGCAACAGCCATCGCGTCATTTGTCACGCCGCTTGTCAAGGTTACGAAAGGCTTCAATAGATAAGGCAGGTGAGAAGCTCCGTAGCCGAAGAAGGCAAAGAAGAACTGGACCATGACGGCGATGAACGCCCATCCATAATGTTTCCCTCTATATACGAGAAAGACGGCAAGCATAAAGGCTGCGACAGAGAGGCCGAATACCCACCACAGATCAAGCGCCTTGTTGAAATGCTCCTCGTTCTGCTGACTGAGGGCAATGAATGTCGTCAGACTGGCGATAATCGTAGGGGAACTCCAAAACAAGGCATAACGACGGACGAGATTAAGAGCAGGCTGATCATCCGCTCTGTGAGCGTAATAGCTGAGAAACATCGAGCTGATATACAGAACGGAAACAATCGCAAGGAACACGACACTCCAGGAATAAGGGCTGGTCAACAGTTCTCCGACGAGCAGGTGAACCCCGTCCGCCGTCTCTTCGATGTAACCCCCTTCCGAGATCGTCAACCCGGTCGAAAGCGCAGCCGGAATAAGCAGTCCGGTCGCCCCGTACAGGAACATGTAGAAGCTGTTATTTTTCGATCCATAATTCTCAAACGCGTAGAATGAGCCGCGAATGGCAAGGAGAACAATGGCGATGCTGCCCGGAACGAGCATGGCCTGACCGAAATAGTAGGCCATATCCGGGAAGAATCCGATCAGACCGACGAAGAAGAACACAAAGAATACGTTCGTCACTTCCCAAACAGGAGATAAATAGCGGGAAATCAGTTTATTTATCACATGGTCCTGCTTCGTCAACCTGGCATAATAGGCGAAGAAACCAGCGCCGAAGTCGACGGATGCTACGATTAAATACCCGTAAAGGAACAGCCACAAGACGCTGATCCCAATCAATTCATAGTTCATTCATCGGCCTCCTCTCTCGCTGCTGCCACCTGCGGATATCGTCGTTCCATTTCAAGCTCGGCTGGTCTCCCCTTAAAGATTTTTCGCAGGGTAAGGATACACCCGAGGGCAAGCACCAAATAAAGGACGGCGAACAGGACAAACATCTGGGTGACATAAGGTGAGGTCGTCGCACCCTCGGCAACGGTCATAAACCCGCGCAGAATCCATGGCTGCCGGCCGACTTCCGCAAATATCCACCCGAATTCGACGGCGAGCATGGACAATGGTCCGGCAAGCGCAATTCCCCAAAGAAGCAGCGGATGATACGTATTCCACTTCTTCACTTTCCAGAATACGAGGAACAACAGGGAAATGCCGAGCAGGTAAAATCCGATCGTCACCATCAGATCGAACATATAGTGTATCCATAACGGCGGACGTTCTTCTTCAGGAGTTTCATTCAGACCTTCTACTTCCGCCTGGAAATCGCCGTGAGCAAGGAAGCTCAGAGCGTTTGGAATACGGATGGCGTTCTCCACCTCATTATTCTCATTAAGTCTTCCAAAAACAACAAGGTCTGCTCCTTCCTCCGTATCGAAGTGCCATTCTCCTGCAGCAAGCTTCTCCGGCTGGTGTTCAGCAAGGAATTTCGCTGATAAGTCCCCGGCAAGAGCCGTCAGAATAGCAAAAATGAACATCATGGAAACCGTTAATTTCAAAGCTTTCTTATGATAAGCACTTCCTTTTTTCACTAAAATAATAAAAGCGGCTATACCAGCAAGGATGGCGGCTGCTGTCAAATAGGATGAAGATACGACGTGAAACACCTTTGTCGGAGTTGCAGGGTTGAACATCGCTGCAATTGGATCGACTGCCGTGAAACGACCGCCTTCCAGGTCGAATCCCTGCGGCGTGTTCATGAAGGAGTTGACCGTCGTGATGAAAAAGGCGGACATCGTCCCTCCAATCACCACAGGAATGGACAAAAGCCAGTGATGGATCGGGTTTTTGAACCGGTCCCACGTATATAAATAAATGCCCAGGAAGATCGCTTCGAAGAAGAAGGCGAACGTCTCCATGAAGAGCGGCAGAGCAATGACGTTACCTGCGATCTGCATAAAGCTCGGCCAGATCAAAGAAAGCTGCAGGCCGATCGCGGTTCCAGTCACGACCCCAACGGCTACGGTGATGGTATAACCGCGGGTCCATCGTCTTGCCAGTAATGTATAGTGAGGATCTTTCTTCCGGATCCCGATAAATTCAGCGACGGAAACGAGCACAGGAACACCGACTCCGATCGTTGCGAAAATAGCATGGAATAATAGAGTCATCGCCGTCAGTGACTGACTTACGGCGACGTTATCAAAATCGAACATGAATCTTCCTCCTAACGAACTCGTGGTAATCTATCCGATACACTTAGTATAATGCGGTCATCCCACTTCGTGGGCAGTCAGTGTTGACGATTTTGTGACATACTTCACAAACTTCACATTTCCTTCAAAAATCCTTCCGTTCGACATTACTCGTTTACCCCTTCCGGCACGGATCGTAACAGGATCTTCCACAAAAAAAGAAGCCGTCATGACTGACGGCTTCCATATTTACAAGAAATGAATATTCAATGGAATTACATAGCATCGAGCATGCGGAACTGGGCTTTGACTAATTCGTAGTACTCCCCTTTAGCATCCATCAGTTCCTCGTGGGACCCGTGCTCTAAAATTTTCCCTTGCTCGAGTACGAAGATGTTGTCTGCTTCCCTGATCGTCGACAATCGGTGAGCGATCATGATGGCTGTCCGGCCTTTCAGAAGTCTTTTCAGCGCCTGCTGGATTTTCACTTCTGTTTCCGTATCGATACTCGCTGTCGCTTCATCCAGTATTAAAATCCTCGGATCAGCCAGAAGGGCGCGGGCGAAGGATAAGAGCTGCCTTTCCCCTGCAGACAGAATGCTTCCTCTCTCTTCTACTTCCGTTTGATATCCTTCACTGAGTCTTTGGATAAAACCATCGGCTCCAACAACCTTCGCAGCGTCCATGACTTCTTCATCGGATGCACCGGGTCGTCCGAAGCGAATGTTCTCCATGATCGTCCCTGAGAAAATGAATGTATCCTGCAGGACGACACTGATCTGCTGGCGGACACTATCGATGGTCGCATCACGAAGATCGACACCGTCGATTTTCACAGAACCTCCCGTCGGGTCATAAAAGCGGCTGATTAAGTTCGCGATGGTCGATTTACCGGACCCGGTATGGCCGACGAGGGCTACCGTCTCCCCTGCCTTCATCTCCAATTCTATGTCATGGAGAGCAATTCGCTTCTCATCATAGGCGAACCGGACGTGATCAAATTCGATGTGACCTTTCATATCTGTCAAAGTAACAGCGCCGGCCTTTTCTTCCACATTCGGTTTCTCATCAAGAAATTCAAAGATCCGCTCGGATGCGGCCATGGCCATCAACAGCTGATTGTAGACCATACCGAGACGTGAAATCGGCTCCCAGAACATTCCCAGGAAGAAGGCAAAGGATACGAAAGTACCGATTTCCACATCGCCTTCAAGGATAAGATGAGCTCCGAATGCGACCAGAATAATGGTACCTGCGGCATTACTCATCTCGACGAATGGCCGGAACATGGCACTTTTTCTAGACGCCGTATTCCAAGATGCGAAGGTGTCGCTGTTGACACCATCGAAGTATTCCGTATTTTCCCTCTCCTGTGAGAACGACTGGGTTATTCTTACGCCCTGCAGACTCTCATTCAAATGGGAATTCAAGCGCGACTGCTGGATCCTCACATCCTGCCAGGAGCGGCGTATGTTACGCCTGAGCTTCGTCGAAATGTAAAACATGATCGGCATGATGACAAGAACGGCGAGGGCAAGCTTTGGACTCAGTACAAATAGAATGACAATAATTCCGGTCAACATGACGATGTCCATCAATAAATTGATAATTCCATTTGTGAACAATTCCTGAAGGGAGTTGATATCGTTCATGATCCGCACAAGAATAGAACCGGCGGATCTGGAATCAAAGAACTTATGAGACAAGCGCTGGACGTGGGAAAACAAATGCTGTCTCAAATCGTATATGACGTTTTGACCAAGGATGTTGACATATTTAATCCGAAGAATATTGCCGACATAGCTGAGCCCGTATAAAACGGCGATTCCAACGACAAGCTCGATCAATAAATTGGTATTGCCGTCTTTAATCGCTATATCGATGGCCACTTTTCCGATCAGGATTGGAACGACAAGCCGGACCAGCGTCGAGACCAGCATTGCAATGATGGAGATTGGCAGCAGCGTCTTGGCGTACGGCTTTATGTAAGCAAGCAGACGCCACATTTGTCCCCAGTTAAACGGCTTCTCAATGGCCTGGTCCTGTGTATATTTGAAACGATTCAAATGCTTATTCGTTTCTGTTTTTTCAGCAGACATCTTCACTCCTCCTTCTTACGAAACGTTGGATGCGTTCAGTATTTTTTCTTTATCCTGGTATTGGATATCATAGATCCGTTGATATGGGCCGTTATTGTGTAAGAGATCATCATGGACACCACGCTCCTTGATTTCTCCATCTTCCAGCACCAGGATTTCATCCGCGTGCTTTAAGGAAGAAATCCGGTGGGCGATGATGAACGTCGTCCTCCCTTTCATCACTTCCTTTAGTGCCTTCTGAATCTGGAATTCTGTTTCCATATCAACCGCGGATGTTGCATCATCGAGAACGAGGACAGCCGGGTCGATTAGAATTGAGCGTGCAATAGCAATCCTCTGTTTTTGACCACCGGAGAGTCCCATCCCCCGTTCACCGAGCAGCGTATCATAGCCGTCGGGCATTTCCATGATGAAGTCGTGTGCCTGAGCACGCTTGGCTGCCTCGATCACTGCGTCTTCAGAAGCATCAGGATCGCCATAGGCGATGTTTTCCCTGATGGTCGTCGAAAACAAGAAAGACTCCTGAAGGACAAAACCGATATTCTTGCGGAGGGATTTCAAGCCATAATCCGAAACAGGATGGTTATCGATGAGCACCTCTCCCGCCTCCGGTTCATAGAAGCGTGTAATCAGCTGGGTAATGCTCGTTTTTCCCGAACCAGTCGGTCCGATCAGGCCGATCGTTTTGCCGGGAGGCGCATCAAAAGAGATATGCTTCAATGCGGAATCATCTCCTTCGACATACGTTAAGGTGACATCGCGGAAGGTGACATGGCCATTTAGACGATCAACGGACAGCGCGTCCTCCCTCTCCTGGATGTCTTCTTCCGCCTCTAATATCTCAAGCAGACGCTCTCCGGATGCTTTGGCTTGAGAAAACAGGTTGATGACGAAACCGATGTTCATGAGCGGTCCCAGGATATACCAGACGAGACTGAAGAAAGCGACCAGCTCCCCAAGCTGCAGCGAGCCATTGACAACTAAATATCCGCCGTAAGCCAGAAGTGCGACGACGCTCACATTTCCAATGAATTCCATCAGAGGGAAGAACTTTGCCCAGATGTTGGAAGATGTAATGAATTTAGAGCGATAATCGCTGCTGCTGTCCGAGAAACGACCGATTTCGAAATTCTCGCGGGAAAGGGATTTGACCGTATTCATGCCGCTGATGTTTTCCTGCACCCTTGTATTCAACTTCCCGAATGACTTACGGATTCTTCGGAATGCGGGGTGGACTTGAATTTCAAAGCGGTAGACGACCACGGCAAGAAAAGGCATAGCAGCCATCGTAATGAGCGCAAGAGGTACAGAGAAATAAAACATGACGCTTAAACTGATAAGGATGAGCAGGACGATACGAACGAGCTCCGAGAATCCCATGGACAGAAAGAAACGGAACCCTTCGACGTCCGCCGTCAAGCGCGACATCAAATCTCCCGTCTTCGCATTGTCGTAATACTTGAAAGAAAGCCTTTGCAATTTCTTGTACAGCCCGTCACGCAGGCGATAGACAGAGCGGATCCCGAAGTAATCGCCGAGATACTGATGGTAATAAGTAGCAATACCCTTGATTACCATCAACAAGAGGAAAACCGCGCAGATGTAAGGGATCCACTCGTACCGTCCCCCTGCCACGACGTCATCGATGGTCACCTGCAGAACAATGGGATAGACGACTGTAATAGCCGTCACAAAGAAAAGTGAGAATAGAGATAAGAAGAAATATTTCCGATAGGGCCAGTAGAATGCCTTTAATTTCCTGAATGTTTCCATAGATGCCCCTCCTTTTTGTTTATCGTCCGATGGGAAATTTGTTTCGGAACATAACTATAAATATATCGGGTATCGAAATATTTTTCCACCTATTCGACCCAATTTTTAAAATTTTCTGTCCTTTACCTTCAAACAACTTTCTCAGAATTCCATCTTATTGTGGAAGAACGATACACCCTGAGGTAATAAGAAATGCTGAGAAAGGCTGAAAAAAGAAGTAATACGGCAGCAAGCATTCGACATCTATCTACTAATTCATTCTTAATCGTTGAAATCCCCCTGTGATTTCCGATATCCTATGTAGGAGCAGTAGAAATTGGAAGACAGGAAGGAGTTTTGACTTTGAACATTTTTGAAGAGGGATTTAAATTTAATGCGGCAGAGCTGGTGGACAGCCTTATTTCTGTCGGCTTGGAAATCATCGTATTATTAATTGCGTTTGCTATCGTCAAACCGCTTGGTTCGAAAGCGATCGGTGCCGCAATCGATCGGATGGGTCAACAGCGGAAATTATCGGAGGGGCGCACAAAAACCCTTCATCGTTTGTGTGTCAATTTATTTTCTTATGTATTGATCGCCATTCTGATCATGATGTTGCTCACTGCTGTCGACATCAATATCGGACCGCTTCTTGCCGGTGCCGGTATCCTTGGACTTGCGATCGGTTTCGGTGCGCAGGGACTTGTGTCCGATATCGTGACCGGTTTCTTCTTATTATTGGAGCGTCAGGTCGAAGTCGATGATTACGTAACTGCCGGCGGGTACGACGGAGTCGTGGAAGAGGTAGGTATCCGCACGACGAAGATCCGCAGCTTTGACGGTACGCTCAATTTCGTACCGAACCGCAACATTTCAGGCGTGGCGAACCACTCCCGCGGAAATATGCGCGCCCTTGTTGATATTGGTATCGGCTATGATGAAAATATTGACGAAGCTATGGCGGTGCTTCAGAAGGTGGCTGATGACTTTGCGTCCGATGAGCGTTTCAAAGAAGGTCCGAACGTCCTTGGCGTCCAAAGCCTTGGTTCTTCCGATGTCGTTATCCGTATCCTCGGAAAGACAGAGAACATGGAACAATGGGCAGTGGAACGCGATATGAGAAAAGCGATGAAGGAAGCCCTGGACGCTGCCGGCATCGAAATCCCCTACCCACATCAAGTTAACATACGCAAAGAAGCATAAAAAAAAGACCCTGATGGGGTCTTTTTTTATTGGCGAAGGAATGTCCTATACGCTTGTTCATGCTATTCTCAATTCTCAAGACCCTCCGGCCGGACCTTTTATTCGTAACCCCGGATCACTTCCACCTTTTTGATCTGCCCCCTGTCGACACCGATCACGCGGAACTGATAATCCTCCGCTTCGAGCACCGTCCCTTGTCCTGCTTCATAATCTTTCATATAGACCCATCCTGCTATGGTATCGACATCCTGTCCGGTCAGGTGGAGATCAAAGTAGTCATTGATTTCCTGAAGCGGCGTCTTTCCTTCCAAAAGGAAGTGACCATTCTTCAGGCGTTTGATATTTCTCTCCTCCGCAGCATCGAACTCATCCCGGATTTCTCCGACGATTTCCTCAATAATATCCTCAATCGTGATGATACCGGCAGTACCTCCGTACTCATCGATCAGTAAAGCGATATGGCTCCGCTCTTTCTGCATCTTGACGAGTATTTCCTGAATAGGTACATTCTCGAACACCTTCATAATCGGGCGGATATACGGCCGGATGTTTATATCTTTGGAGCCGTCTTCATATAAAAGTTCCTTCATATGAATTAAACCAATTACGTTGTCTTTATCCCCGTCCACGACCGGGTACCTGGTAAAGCGGTTCTGCTTCATTTCTCGTTCTGCACTGGCAATGGATTGGTGAGCATCAAGGACGACCACCTCTGTCCTCGGCACCATAATTTCCTTCGCCATTCGATTGTCAAATTCAAATATCCTGTCTACATACGTGAACTCGGAGTGGTTGATTTCTCCGCTCTGGTAACTTTTCGTCAAAATATGGCGGAGTTCTTCTTCCGAGTGTACCTCTTCCGATTCCTTGACGACTCCAAATCCGAGCAGGCGGACAAGCAGATTAGCTGATCCGTTCAAAAGAACGATCAGAGGGTACATAATTTTACTATAAAGGAGAAGCGGCCGCGCCAGACGCAGACTCAGCTGTTCCGCTTTTTGTATCGCTACGGTTTTCGGTGCCAGCTCTCCTAAAACAACATGGAGGAAAGTGATGACAAAGAAAGCGACAGCGAAGGAAAGCGTATTTGTAAAGCCTTCCGGCAGCGAAAGGGAACCGAACAGTGGATGGAGCAGCACTTCAAGCGTCGGTTCACCGAGCCACCCTAGACCCAGCGCCGTAATCGTAATGCCCAGCTGGCAGGCAGATAAATAATAGTTCAAGTTTCGGACGATCTTCAGCGCCATCTCAGCCCGCTTGTTTCCTTCCTGCGCTTTCGCTTCCAAACGCGTCCTTCTTACCTTAACGATAGCAAACTCACTGGCAACGAAAAATGCCGTCAATGCAATCAATAATGCAACGGCGATTAATTTTATGGTGGATTCCATCCGCAAACCCTCCTCTTGCATACATCAAGCCTACTTTATTGTTTGCTTGTATATAGCAGGTATGCATGGGTATCTATAGTCCGCGGATCGTTTGTTCGACAACATCCACACCGACGGTGAGTGCTGTCTCTTTAGGTTTCAGCGTTGCATGATGCAGGCCGGCATCAGACTCTACACCGAGCCAGAACATAAAACCAGGAATTTCTTTGATCATATATCCAAAATCTTCTCCTGTCATGGCCATCAAAGCTTCTTTGTATTGGTAATCCGATTGTTCTACAATTCCTCGGAACTGCTTCACGTATGTGTCGTTATTGAATACTTGATGGTAGTTTGATCCGTAATCGATGTGAATTCGACAGTCATCAGCAATTTCAAATCCTGTGGCCACTTTTTCGATCTCTTTCTTCACCCGGTCCATCGCCTCCGGTGATAATGTACGGATCGTCCCTTCCAGACGGGCCGTTTCAGCGACGATGTTCTGCACCGTGCCTGCTTCCACTTTCCCGATCGTGATGACGGCACTGTCCAGTGGATCGACTCTTCTCGCGACAATCTGCTGCAAGTGGGTCACGAATGTACTGGCACTGACCACCATATCCCGTGTCAGATGCGGAAATGCTGCATGCCCTCCAAGTCCGTGAAAATCGATAAACAGCTCACTTGTATTGGCAAACAGGAGACCTGGTTTGGAAGATACTGTCCCGACAGGCAGTTCCGGTGCAATATGAAGCCCGAACAGGACGTCCGGACGGAAGGATTTCATTTCCTCCGCCTGCATCATCGGCTCCGCACCGCCCGGCCCTTCCTCTGCAGGTTGGAAAAGAAACACGACATCATCTTCTGTCGGCTTTTCCGCCAGACGGGTGAGAGCCCCGAGCGCGATGGTCATATGGAAATCGTGTCCACACGCGTGCATCCTCCCCGGGTATTCCGAGGCAAAGTCATAGCCGGTCTGCTCCGTCAACGGTAATCCGTCCATGTCGGCCCGGTAGCCGATTGTCTTCGCTCCTACAGTTCCTCTGACTCTGACAAAAATTCCGGTCCTCCATGTCTCAACAACCAAAGCCTCCTGAGGAAGCCCGGCAATATAGTTCAATAAATAACGCTGGGTTTCAAATTCCTGAAAGCCGAGCTCCGGAATACGATGTAATTCTCTTCGCACAGCTGTCAACTGCTCTTGCTGCATGGTGGTTCCTCCTTATAAGAAAGGCCTTGCTTTGCCAGCAAGGCCCTGTAATTCGTTAAATTAATTGTCCAGTTTACGCAGTTCCTGCTTGATCTCGGTTTTCGACTTCGTCTGATCATCGATTTCCTTAAGAACTTTCGCAGGGGTACCGGCAACAAGTGTATTCGGCGGAACATCCTCCGTTACAATCGCTCCGGCAGCAACAACAGCACCTTCACCGACGGTTACGCCCTCCAGTACTACAGCGTTCGCACCGATGACAACGCCATCCTCGATGACAACCGGTTTAGCGGATGGCGGCTCAATAACACCTGCAAGTACGGCTCCAGCACCGATGTGGCAGTTCTTCCCTACTGTTGCGCGTCCTCCAAGAACCACGTTCATATCGATCATCGTACCTTCCCCGATTACAGAACCGATATTGATCATGGCACCGAACATGATGACGGCTCCATCTCCGATCTCTACTTGGTCGCGGATGATAGCACCAGGCTCGATACGGGCATTGATATCTTTCATATCCAGCAGCGGAATCGCGGAATTACGGCGGTCATTCTCTATTACATAATCCGCAATCTTAGACTCGTTTGCTTCAAGAACCGATTTAATGACTTTCCACTCTCCGAAAAGGACGCCGGAAGTACCGGAGACGAAATCCTGCACTTCTTCTCCGAATTCGATACTTTCAAGATCGCTCCCTTTGACGTAAACTTTGACCGGTGTTGATTTCTTGCTATTTGAAATGAATGAAATGATTTCATTAGCGTCCATCTGCTTCATGTTGTTTCCTCCTCTATGTATTTCTTTCCCCCTTTACTTTATCAAAGCACCGTGCCTAATTTCAATCCTCTTTTTTCGGAAGTTGCAGAATTAAAAGAAAACTGACAATGGAGAGCACCAATAAACCGATGTAAACAAGGTGCAGGCCGTCCGTGAGTCCGTCCTGCAAAACACGAAGCTCCTCCGTCGTTAAATCGCCCCGGCTTTCTTCCCTAAGCAGGGAATTGGCGGAATCGACTCCGAGCGAATCAGCTAAGCCTGCTTCCTTGATCGTACCTGCAAGCCGGCTGTTCAGGAGGCCTCCTAAGAGTGCCGCCCCCACGGCACTGCCGATCGTCCTCATGAACATATTGGTTGCTGTCGCGATCCCCCGCTGCTTCCAAGGCACGGCATTTTGAATGGACACAATGAAAGAGGTCGACGTCAGACCCATTCCAATCCCGATGAACAATGAAGCACAGGCGGCGAACCACGGACCTTTATCAGGTGTAAGCATGGTAAAGACCGCTCCCCCGATAATAAGGGAAACTCCTCCGATCCATGCGGTTGGTCTATATCCTATTTTCAGGATGAGACGTCCTGCAGCCGTCGAAGCAATCGGCCAGCCGATCGACATAGTCGTCAAGGTGAAGCCCGCAACGGTCGCAGACTGCTCCATTACTCCCTGGACGAATGCAGGCAGGTAGCTGCTGACGCCGATCAGAATCATTCCTGTCGTGAGAGAAGTGAGGTTGGCGTAGCGGATGGAAGGGATCTTCCATAACTCGACCGGAATCATCGGGTCTGCTATTCTTCTCTCATGAAAGACAAAACTTAAAGCTCCCGCTGAAGCTGCAGCAGCAAGTCCGGCAATTGGAAGCGAGCTCCACTCGAGTCCCGTACCTCCTTCTACAAGGATAATCATGACAGTACTGATGGTAACGACCACCAGCAGCGACCCTGTCCAGTCGACCGAACGCTTTTCTTTGACCTTTTCCTCCTTAAAGAAAAGCAGGATACCTGCGAGAGCCAGCAGGCCGAGCGGTATATTCATCCAAAATACGTAATGCCAGCTGAGTATATCCACAAAAAAACCGCCCAGAACAGGACCTGTAACAGCAGAAATCCCCCAGACGCTCGAGAGGTAGCCTTGGATCTTCGCCCGCTCCTCTTTCGTGTAGATATCGCCTACAATCGTTGTCGCAATCGGCATCAAAGCACCCGCTCCGAGTCCTTGAACAAGCCTTGCCACGATCAATACTTCCATAGAAGGAGAAAGTGCACTAATGACCGCTCCCGTTAAAAACAAGCTGATTCCGACCATGAAAATCGGTTTTCGACCATAAACATCGGACAGTCTGCCGAACAGCAGAACCGTAGAGGCATTGGTCAATAAGTAGGCGGAGAATACCCAGCTGTACAAGCTGAACCCACCAAGGTCGGCCACGATGCTCGGCATAGCCGTCGAAACGATCGTCGCTTCGATGGCTGCCAGGAACATGGCAAGCATAATCGAAGCAAGGACGAGTCCCCTTCTCTGTCTGTTTTTCTGCAAAGGATTCATCCCCTTTATCTATGTAATCGCTTTAACTATACTACAAAAAATAGATGACATCAGGAAGATGCCATCTATTCCGGTATAGTTTTTGTATTATGCATTCGATTCGTTCATCGTGTGTTTGAAGGTTTCGTGGTAGTGTTTGCTGAATTGTTTTAGTATCGTGCGGCGGGTGACGATTCCGTCAAATTCGCCTTCCGGATTGGTGACGCAGACAAAAGGAAAATCAATCAGTTTATGAAGGGCATCAATCATCGTATCGTCCTGTTTAAGGCACGGTACCTCTTTATCCATCACTTCCGACACCTTGATATCCGATAAGTGATGAAGCTCGAACCTTTCCATTCCCAACGTTTCCTCCAGTATCTTTGTCTTACTGATCACCCCTTGGAATTTGTACGTAGGGTCCAGTACAGGAACTGCAGAATAGCCTGATTTCACGAGGACTAGCAGCGCGTGCTCCAAAGGATTGCCTACCTGCACGTGGGCGACCTTCTCTGATGGGATCATGATCTCTGATACGAGAGGGATCCTCAATGTTTCTGTTTCTTCTATACTTACCATAATCATGTTCACTCCTTTGTTCAACATCTGAAGGAGCAGAAAGAGACGCTCTAAGGAACCATTACATAGTTTAACATAGATCAAGCCTGATCACGAACCGCAATTTCCGACAATTCTCTCTCTCTGACGCATTCGGACGACTATCTATTACCCACTATTTGGATAACATCAAACCTCTTCTTTCTGCTTCCCTTTATAAATCACTTTTATAGGCGTATAATGAACACACCTGATAGTATTGGAGTGGAATAGATGGAAATGATGACACACACCTTCTCGAAACGCGAGGAAATAGCGAATGCTGTGACGCACGGGATAGGGGCTGTCCTGAGTGCTGCCATGCTCGTCCTTCTGATTGTGTTCGCAAGTATCGGCGGCAATGCATGGCACATAACAAGTGTGACGATATACGGTGTATCCATGCTCGTCTTATATGTTTCTTCGACACTCGTCCACAGTTTTCCTCCAGGGAAAGCAAAGGACCTGTTTGAAATCTTTGATCACTCGGCGATTTATTTATTCATTGCCGGCACCTATACCCCGATTCTGCTCGTCCCATTAAGAGGAGCGCTCGGTTGGACTCTGTTCGGCATCGTATGGGGGCTTGCGGTTCTCGGTATTCTGTTTAAGGTATTCTTCGTCAAACGTTTTGTTGTAATGTCCACCGTTTTCTATGTACTGATGGGCTGGCTTATCGTTCTTGCCTGGGGTCCGCTTACCGCTCAGGTTCCAGCCGCCGGCATCACGTACCTCGTCGTCGGAGGCGTCCTGTATTCCATCGGTGCAATTTTCTATGTATGGCGCAGTTTCACCTATCACCATATGGTTTGGCACTTGTTCGTCCTCGGTGGGTCGATCCTGCACTTCTTTACGGTATTCTTCTATATCATCGGTTGAAGTGATCGTTCCATCAGCACATAAAAAAAGGTTCAGAGCCGGATGACGGTTCTGAACCTTTTTCTATGTGAATCAAAATGGATGTTTGTTCAGCCACTGTCCGCCGTCCAGCGTTACCACTTCACCATTCATGTAGGAAGCTTCTGAGAGAATGAAATTTGCGAGAGCCGCAATCTCTTCCGGTGTTCCAAGACGCTTCAGAGGTACGGACTTCAATGTCCGCTCCGCCGCTTCCTCCGACTGAAACAACCGCTCTGCCCCACCTGTCCTCTCAATCGGCCCAGGGGCAATGGCGTTCGCCCTTATACCATACTTACTTCCCCACTCCACAGCAAGCGTGCGGGTCATGGCAAGGACTCCCGCTTTAGCCGAGGCGGAATGAATAACTCCTGCCCCTGCTCCCCATGCATATGTAGCGACAATATTCAGAATGGATCCTTTGATTTTGTTTTCAATCCAGTAATTTCCTACGGCATGACTGCAGTAAAAGGTACCATTCAGTACAATGTTAATGACCGCATTCCAGCCGTTGGGCGATAAATCCTCCGCAGGTACGATGAAATTACCTGCCGCATTATTAACAAGATGATCCACCTTACCGAAAGCGCTTACAGTTTCAGCGACCATTCTCTCTGAATCTTCCACTTCTCGCACATCCATCTGAATGGTAAGGACGTCATCTTCCTTTCCTTGTGCAATTTCCTTCCGCGCCGCTTCCAGACGTTCTTCGTTTCTACCGGCAATGGCGACCTTTGCTCCTGCCTCCACGAAACGTTTAGCCATATGGAGCCCCATCCCGCTCGATCCTCCCGTGACAATGACTACTTCGTTCTTCATGACAAATTCCTCCTCTTTTCCTCTTACATATCTTTCTACACGCATAAAATGAATTCCTGTTCATTTTATAAAAAACGCGGTATTTTCGACGAATTATTTTTTCGTTTCGTGATATAATGGCGGAAGAATTCGGGGGAGTGCTGCTATGAAAATGAGTCGTAGAACCTTTCTGAAACGCGTTTTATCCGGTACAGCAGGCATTCTCGGGATCGGCGCTTTTGGATACTCGTATGCCCGTTATCTCGAGCCTCACATGCTTCAGACAAAAACCTATTCGATTACAAGCGAGAAAATTCCGAGAGCTTTCCACAATTTCAAAGTTCTCCAGTTCTCCGATACCCATCTCGGGTTCCATTATGATATAAACCAATTAAACAAGCTCTCAGAGACCATCAATGGGTACGAGCCCGACCTCCTGCTTTTTACAGGCGATCTCGTCGATAAACCCCACACGTACGATTATCCTGTGGAGCTTGTGCAGGTGCTCAGGAAACTGGAAGCTAAACGCGGGAAGTACTGGATTTACGGAAACCACGACCATGGTGGTTACGGTACAGACAAAATCCGGGACGTGATGGACCAGGGCGGCTTCCAACTTTTGCAGAACGAACACATCCTCATTCGAAATGGGTCTGCATCTTTTGCCCTTGCAGGTTTGGACGATGTGATGCTGGGGAAACCGGATATTGAAAAAGCATTGAACCGTATTCCAGAGGATTTATTCACACTCCTGATGGTTCATGAGCCGGATGTAGCCGACGACTATCAACGCTACCCGATCGACCTTCAACTTTCCGGTCACAGCCATGGAGGACAAGTGCAGCTGCCGTTTTACGGGTACATGGTCACCCCTCCCTATGCGGAGAAATATGTCGAAGGTCATTACCGCTTGGAACAGGGACTCGATTTGTACGTGAGCAGAGGCATCGGAACGACACGGCTGCCTTACCGTTTCCTTTGTCAGCCGGAAATTTCGTTATTTCTCTTGAAATCAAATGATTCTTAAAGACTACACATAAATCATGCAACCATACGAATACAAGTGGTACACTAGAAGAAGTTTACTTGTAGGAGAGGTCCTGTTGGTTATACTAAGACAGCTCTCTCTATCCTCCTACCTAGGGAGGGACAGGCTGATGCATCCGCCCGTTACCAAAGCTTATTTTACAGCCAGGCGGATCTATGACGGGAACTTCCGTTACACCGCCTTTCGTCAAATCCTAATAGATAGAAAACCGTTTGAATTGGATGGAAAGGAGTCCACTGATGAAAGAAACACATTTATCGAACCGGGAATTGGCAGAATCCTTATTTATCGTCAACCGCCATGCCAAGACAGCTCCGGAACCAAAGCACTTATACGACATCAAAAAACAAACCATCGAAAAACTCCTTCAGGAAAACCGCGCGAAGAAAGTAGGACTTCACTTCTCGGACCACCCGAGATTCAGCCAGCAGCATTCGACTCTCCTGATTGAAGTCGGGGGCTATTACTTCCACGTTCCTGCACATAAACAGGATTTCGATCAACTCAAGCACCTCGGTAAAGTCGACCAGTCCTACCGCAATCCTAAGCCGAAGCTTTCCCTGTCGAAAGCGAAGCGGAATCTTTACCACTATTTGGATTGGAAAATGCCGAAAAAACCGATGCATGCCATGCAGACGACAAGTCCGAGCTTTCTCGGGCAGCCGACCGGCGGTCCGTGGAACCAACGCAGACGAAGGGATCGCTGATAAAACCGCTCCTTATGTTTCGCTTCTGTAAAAATAAGGAATAAAACATAAGGAGGAGGCTGATTTCTATGACGATGGATCCAATGGAAGACTTTCTTTATCATTTGAAGAAGTATATGGAATACACGACGGAAATGCGTTCATCCTATGAGCATCTGACCACAGAACAAAAAGAAAAGGTCATCCAGGCGTCCCCTGCAGGGAAGGACCCGGAAGTACTCTCCAAGCATGCCTACGCCTGGCATGATAAGCTTTTCACACAGAATGAGATGGATAAAAAAAGATGACAAGAGGCCGCTTTGCGCCCTTTGTCATCATTTTTTCTTCGTGCCCCTCGTTTACAGCTGTTACAGAATAAAATGGTCGATCCATTTAACAAGGTCGACGATTTCCGGTTTGGACACTTGCGCATCAGCACCGACCATTTCTCCCTTATGCCGCAGATCATCGGTGATCAAGGAAGAGAAGATGATCACCGGCAGCTTGCTCATTGCTTCATTTTCTTTAATCAGTTTTGTCAGATGATGCCCGTCCATACGGGGCATCTCAATGTCTGTAATGATCAATTGATATTCCTCTTCCAGCACTTTACCTTCTTCTGCCAATCCTGCCAAATGATCGTATGCTTCTTTGCCGTCTTCAAAGCTGAACGTCTGCTCATATCCTGCTTCCCCGAGTGTCTCCTGAACCATTGCCCGGAGCATGGCTGAATCCTCTGCCAGCAGAATTCGTTTCGTCGACCGATCCCGGTCTCCAAGTTCCCTAAGCTGCCCTTTGTGAATGCTGGACTCCGGGTTAATGTCAGCGACGACCTTCTCAAAATCAAGCAGAAGCATCATTCCCTCTTCCATCTTGATCACACCTGTGACCTGCGTCTCCAGCCCTTGATACATACGATCAGGCTTTTCGATATCACTCCATGAAATGCGGTGGATCTGGGTAACGGTATGTACGTGGAAAACAATTTTTGTCTGATTAAATTCCGTAAGAATGAATTTATCCCGTTCCGGATTTTCCGAGGCAGGGAAACCCAGGGCGTGTGCCACATCCACCACCGGCACGACCTCTCCACGAATTTCTATAATTCCCTCCACCGACTTATGGGAATGAGGGATTTTCGTAATAGGATGCGGGTTTAATATCTCCTTGACTTTGATGACGTTGATCCCGAAGCGGTTGCCCCCGATACCGAATTCTACAATCTCCAATTCGTTGGTGCCGCTCTCCAATAGGATTCCCTGTTCTTTGTTCACATTTCATCGCCCTTCCTGTATCGGATCTATGCCTTATATCGACATTCTTCCTGGAAGGTTTAGAAAAGAAGTCCTACTTACAAAAAAAAGCCCCAGAATTCAGGCTCAATGACATGTATTCATGCAAACAAATATACTTATTCTCCCACGTAAATGACAAAGAGTCCGTCGTCACAGAAAACATCCTAAGCTGCTTTTTTGTGGCGACGGCTGAGTTTCTTCCAGCTCCGCTTTCCTGCCTGAAAGAGGATATAACATAAACCGAAGCTGCTTATGCCAAGCAGGGAAATCGACCAGAAAAAGTCAGGCAGCATCGACGTGTTTCCGCTCATCGCATAACGATCAATTAGTTGAAGAAAGACGAGCACTGTCAGACTGCTGCCCAGGTAGCTTGCAAAAGTCTTCCAGTTATGAAGGATGATCCACTCCATTACGGGTTTCATCACCCACATGACGGCCGCCATCAACAGAAATACAAGTGTGAATTGGACGTGGTGGGGTTCAAGGCCGAATATCCCCAATAGATCAGGGTCCAACATCCGGATTGCTCCATCCAGAATAGAGGGGTCCAGCCATTCGGACAAATTCATGTACGTTCATCTCCTTGTTCTCATTACTACCATTATGAACAAGGAAAGATTTCCTTAAACGTCCAGCATGCCCTGTGCTTTCATCCATTTCAATGCTTCTCTTCTGCTGAGCGGGCGGAGCGGGTGACTTTCTACAAACAATAGGACGGCTTCCGGTGCTGTCTTGCTGTATTCCCGCAGCGCCCATCCGATTGCTTTCTCGATAAAAAATTCCCGCTCCTCTTTCAACTCATGGATAACGTGATATAACAGGTCCCGATCCGTCTTTTCCTTGTATCTCAACTGATGCAGGAGGCTCGAGCGGCGCAGCCACATCGTTTCCGACCGGCTCCATTCCTCCGTAACAGGACGGAGAAAATCGGGGTAACGAAGGAAGAAAGCACCACACAATTTCGACGCGATCGGATCGACTGTATCCCACCAGGGTTTCGTCTCCAGCAGTTGCTTATACCCGTCGATGGCGGACGGGAGCGTTTTCTTCGTGCCGCGCTCCAGTAGTTCAATAGCTGCATAATGACATTCCCTTTCTTCCATATCGAACAGGAGTTTCGCAGCCTCCATCCTCTCCGCTTCCTCTATGTTCCGGTATTCTTTCCATATCGGCCGGCATAGAAGCCGGCGATCCGGTGCTTTTATTCCAAAAAAAGAAAAATGGTGTTTCATATAAGCTTCCATGGGCCTCTTGTTTTTCTCGTTCTTGTTTGAAGCAAGCGCCTCGTGAACAGCTGCGGCCAATACCTTCGCCCTATTCATCAACTTTCTTTCTCCAAAAAAGAAGCTAGAAGCTCTTCAGACTGTTTCGCTTCTTCATACCCTTGAACATAGAGCTGGTGCAGACGTTCTCTGTTCTTTTCCACACGCCCGACCTTAAGCGGCTCTTTCGGCCGGATAATGAAGACCGATCCTTCCTCTTCCATCTCCTTCAAAAGCTTAAGCTGCTGATTGTATTTGATATGGCGTTCGATCATAGCTCTTGCGAACAAGGGGAACTGCTTGTACTTCCGATTCATATACCAGGCGCCTTTCATCTTTCCTTTGATATACCCATCGTTCCTGGTCAGGACGACGACGTGCTTCTTGTTGCCGTCCTCCATCGAGCGGTCCAGGGGAATCGGGTCCGCTATGCCGCCATCCATCAACTGCCTGCCATCGTAAGCTATGCTTGGAGCGATCATGGGTAGAGAGCTTGAAGCACGTATCAACTGAAGCAGACTGCTCCTATCAGGATACTTATCATAAAACACCGGAGCCCCGGACTCCATATCCGTCGTACCGATCACAAAAGTCGTATCCTGTTTAAGAAACGCATCGTAATCGAAAGGAACCAATTGGTTTGGAAGTGTATCGAATATGAAATCCATTCCAAACAATTGACGTTTTGTGAACATCCGTTTGTAAGATATGTATTCCGGATGACTCCCGTATTCGACGATTACTTCATAGTTCCTCCCCCGCTGTCCCGCGACATAAGAACTGCCGTTACAGGCTCCCGCAGAAGCACCGACGACGTAAGGGAATTGGATGTTTTCATCCAGGAAGTAGTCCAACACCCCCGCTGTATAAGCGCCGCGCATGCCGCCGCCTTCCAGCACCAGTCCCGTATTTTCCATTGAAATCACCTTCTGATTTGTTTTAAGATATTCTTATTATCATTCTGCCACAAATGATTCCGGAAAGTAAAAAGAAGCGCCCGCAGAATCGGACGCTTCTCTCATGTACTGTCATCAATTGACATACGTTTTCTTTTCCAGTCTTTTGGCATGCTTTTCATCTATTTTGTTCTCGATTTTTTCGAGGGCGTCTTCGTCCTTCAGAAGCTGCTGTTTGTTACGATCTACAAGATCTTCAAAGGAAATTCGGTTTGGTCTCATAGCTGTTCTCCTTTCCATTTCTTCCTTAGCAGTATACCAAATGTCTGAAGGCTGTACCATTAAATTGTTTGAACATTTTGTTAATTATGTGTTACAAGGAGAGAAACGATGAAACATAGGATCAATACGAAAGTAACAGAAATCGAAATATCCGGAATACGACGGTTCTTTAATATGGTCAGTGGCTACAAAGATGTTGTTTCTCTGACAATCGGGCAGCCTGATTTCCCGACACCGGCAAACATCAAAGCAGCCGGGATTAAAGCCATCGAAGAAGACCGGACCAGCTACACGCACAACGCAGGCATTCTCCCATTAAGAGAAGCGATCAGCAGACATGTACAGACGAATTACCGACTCGATTATGCACCGGAAGATGAGATTATTGTCACCGTAGGAGCTTCCGAGGCCCTCGATGTGACACTTCGGACAATCCTTGAACCAGGCGATGAAGTAATCCTTCCGGGACCTGTCTATCCCGGCTATGAACCGCTTGTGCACCTGGCAGGCGGACAGGTAGTCACCGTCGATACAAGGAAAAGCAACTTTAAACTCACACGGGCCGAAATAGAACGGGCGTGGACGGATAAGACGAAGGCCGTCATTCTTCCTTACCCATCCAATCCTACCGGCGTTTCGATGACAGAGCCGGAATTGGAAGATATTGCGGACTTTCTTGCCGGTAAACATGTCTTCTTGATTGCTGATGAGATATACAGTGAACTTGTGTACGAACGGCCGCACGTCTCCATCGCCTCGTATGCCGAACTGAGAGATAAGGTCATCGTCATCAACGGTGTTTCGAAGTCCCATAGTATGACAGGATGGCGGATCGGATACTTACTTGCCCCGCGCTGGCTGGCTTCCCATATTCTCAAGGTGCACCAATACAATGTCTCCTGTCCGACATCGATCAGCCAGTACGCAGCTTTAGAGGCGCTGACAAACGGAAAGCAGGACGCCGAACAAATGAGGGATGCCTATAGGAAACGGAGGGATTATGTGACCGAAAGGCTGCGCCAAATGGGTCTGTCCTTCGCTGAACCGGAAGGCGCCTTCTATATTTTCGTGGAATTTCCACTTGAAGGAAGAACGACGTTCGATCGAGCTGTCCAGCTGGTAGAGGAAGCCAAACTCGCTCTCGTACCCGGTGATGCCTTTTCCGCTTCCGGCCAAGGGTTTATGCGGCTTTCCTACGCCTACCATATGGATACGCTGAAAGAAGGACTCGACCGGCTCGAGAAGTTTCTCCAAAAAAATTGAAACAGTAAAAAGCCCGTGGACTGGATCCATGGGCTTTTCCAGAAGATCAAAAAACTTAAAAAGGTAATTCATTTTTTCGAAACCCGTTCGCTAGGAAAAGTACTTCTTCCACAAGCTAAAAAAGCATATAGACGGGATCCATATGCTTTATTTCGGACGTTTATCACTTTGTATCTCATTCAGTAAGGTGTCTAATTCCTGGCTTAATTTCACGGATTCTTTACTTGAGAGTCCTTTTTCCATGGCTACTTTGGTCATTTCTTTCCGGAGTATCTCCACTCTCGTTATGCGAGGATCCTTATCGGTCATCTGCATTCCGACTACCTCCTGACTTGTTCTATCCATTTCCTTGTACTCTTCCTTCTAAAAAGAAAGAATGTGTGTTCGTATGCAACGTGGCACGGGAAGAATTATCTCAATTTTCATTCACTTTGTAAATACGAATGCAAAAAGTTCCTAAAATTCGACAAATATTCCCTTCCATTATACCCTCTACGAGCTGCCGGTATTGTTACATCTGTATTAAATTAAGCTTCCCTTCCCTTTCATTTCTTATCCTCTATGGTAAAATATATGTGATAAAGCGTTCATCGAGAAAGGAAGATCAGATTGTCCGAGCAATCGAAAAAAGAATGGCTGGAGTGGCTGAAAGCCATTGCCGTTGCCATCACGCTGGCTTTTATCCTTAGAACGTTCTTCTTTGCAACTTCCATCGTGGAAGGTGCCAGCATGGACCCGACACTTCAAAACGGTGAACGAGTCATGTTCAATAAAATTGTGTATTATATAGACGAGCCGCAGCGTGGCGATATCGTCATCATCGAACGTCCTGTGAAGAGCTATGTGAAACGGATTATTGGAAAACCGGGTGACACGGTTGAAATTAAAGAACACGAACTGTATGTAAACGGCGAAAAACAAACACAGGACTATTTGACGGACGAGGCAGCTACGGCGACCCGTGACTTTGGTCCCGTTGATGTACCGGAAGGCGAATATTTCGTTATGGGTGACAACCGTTCGATCAGTAAAGACAGCAGAAACGGTCTCGGCTTTATTGATGAAGAAGAGATCATCGGCCGGACAGAACTGGTCATTTACCCATTCCAGGAATGGGGACTCACGAAGTAAAACCCTCCGTGAGCGAAGACACCAATAAAAAAAGAAAGGCCCGGACGGCATAGAGCCTCCGGGCCTTTCTTTTTTATGGAATCCATTTTTCCGGCAGCCGATGTATGGAGTCGATCAACTGGTCCAGCTTCCCTTCTACTCTATGCAGCAAGTAGAACGTTACTGCCACCGGAAAACCGACATCCGCCATCAGCGACAACCACGTTTCCATATCCGCCATCCCCTTAATAGAAAGGGGGTCCCTCAAGGAACCCCTGCTCTTTTAGATTTCAATATCCACCACATTCCGCTCGACAATGCGGGCTTCTTTCTTCCCAATCAGAATACCTCCGCTTGAATAGAAGCAGTTCTGGTTGATAATTTCGTCCATAGCGGCATTAACAGCCGCTGGATCGGCCGGCTCGACCGGATCATCCAGCGTAAGCGTTACGACCTTGTCCTCTTCATTGAGAAATTTCAATTCCAGTGTTTTCATCTACTCTCTCCTCCTGTGTTTTAAACATCGATTAATACCGTCTGATCCGTACGCTCCACTTGGAACATCAATCGATTCTGAAGAGGAGCAAGCGCCTGGGATACAAGATACAGCTGCTCATCTGTCGCGGTCAGTTTAATGTTGTTAAACGATTTACGGGCGACGATCACATTCCCTTCCGGATCTCTCCCTGCTTCAAAAGACAACTGCAGCCTTGTGTCAAGTTTGTGGGCTTCCACTGCCATGCTGATCACCTCCTTTCACTTCTATAATCGAAGAAGGATAAAAAGGAGGTGTCGTCTTTCAAAAAAAAATGCCGGATCTTTTATAAAAGACCCGGCACCTCTGTTTTTAAGAAGGGCTACCCTCTATCAAACATGCACATCCCTATTAACGAGATCAATATAACCAAACAGACAACAAACATGACCATTTCCATTTAGTCCAACCCCTCTCTACCTGTTTATTTTAACAAATTTTGAAAGCGCATGCCTTTTATTTTCTGAAATTTCCCTATCCTTATTCAAGTCTTCCACGCGAGGGCTTTTCCGTTTAATTTTCTTCTAGATGAGGTATGATGATAGAAGGATTCTCCTATATACATAACGGAACTAGTAAAGTGAATGAGGTGTTTTATGACGACTATTATTTACCGCTTCTTTTTATTCTGGTATGCCTGCGGGCTGATCCTCGTAACGTTTGACATCCTTCCGCCCTGGCTGGAATGGGCAAACAGTGTCTTTCTGATTACGGCAGGGGTCGTCGGCGGGATCTATTTCTGTAAGATGTATGGTACATACAAAGGGCTGCTGTACAGCATTATTATCGTTGTGGTCAGTATATACGTGGAGCACCTCGGCGTGGAGCAGGACTTCCTCTTCGGCTCTTACACGTATAATGATAATTTCGGATTAAAAATCGCCGATACGCCGATCACGATCGGTTTCGCCTGGCTTCTTGTTATGGGCTGTTCGCACGAAATGGCCCGTGGCATTACATCCGCGTGGAAAGGACCTTTTAAGAACATCAGCTTTCTGATCATTGGTTCACTCGTTACCGTAACGATGGACTTAATTCTTGATCCTGTTAATTACAAAATCAAGGAATACTGGTTGTGGGATGAGCCTGGGCTTTATTACGATATCCCAGCTTCCAATTTTGTCGGATGGTTTGTCCTGTCTGCTGTGTTCCACTTGATTTTCTTATTATGGAGCCCTAAACCACTGGAGGATACCGGTATGTGGCCTAAACGGATGAGCTATGTGTTCTTAATGATCGTCTTCATGTTCCTTGTCGTCGCACTGACAGGCGGACTGTTTTTTGCGATTACACTTGTTACAATCCTGACGGTTATATGGTATGTCTTATATAAATGGAGGGACGGCGATGTTCAGGGAAGCACGTAAGCACCCCCTCATCGAGTGGGGGTTTACACGATTCAACCGATGGTTCCTAAAAAAACACTTTGAATCCATCCGTGTCGCCAGCCCTCCTGAGGTTGCGAGCCGTAACGTGCTGTTCCTCATCAATCACAGTTCATGGTGGGACCCATTGATCATCTTCCACCTGAACGAACGGCTCGTTCAATCGGATGCCTATGGAATGATGGGCGAGGAAGGAATCCGCCGGTTCCCCTTCTTCCGCAGCATCGGCGCTTTCTCTGTCGACAAGACCGATCGCAGACACTTGTTGGAATCATTGAAATACAGCATCCGCCTCCTTGAACGGCAGCGGACCGTCTGGATTTTCCCGCAAGGTGAGGAGCAGCATCAGGAGAAAAGACCGCTCGAATTCTTTTCCGGCATCTCCTATATTGCTGAGAAGACCCCGGATGTGAAAGTTGTTCCCGTCTCGATCTATTACAGCCTCGAGCATACACGGAAACCGAACGCATACATAGAAATAGGAAATCCCTTACCGGAGAACGAATACCTCCCCCTGAATAGAAAGCAAATGACGAATTATTTCGAGAAGTGCGCGACAGACCAGCTCGATCGTCTGCGGGAGAAAGTACGAACGGAAGACCATCGGACATTCCGTAATTTATAATCAAGGTGGTGAATGATACATGATGACGCTATGGACAGTTCTGCTGTTCTTCACTGTCTTCTTAAACCTATGGACCATGCTTAACAGCCTGTCGCTCTATCCTTTGGAAAAAAGACAGGGAGACGCTTCCCGGCACTCTGTCTCCCTTCTTGTGCCGCTGCGTAACGAAGCGGCCAATGTCAAGGGGCTGACAGAGTCTTTGAAGCGTCTGACATATGACAACTTGGAGGTGATCCTGCTGGACGATCACTCGGATGATGATACCTATGACCTGCTCGTCTCCTGTACAGGAAACGACACCCGTTTCCGGATCATCCAAGGAAACGACCTGCCGGAAGGATGGAACGGCAAAGTCCACGCCTGCCATCAGTTGTCTGAACAGGCATCAGGGGACTACTTGTTGTTCCTGGATGCCGATGCAAGGGTCGCTCCTGATGTCATCGAACGGACCATGGCAACGATGGAAAAGCACGGCGCTGCCATGGTGAGCGGCTTTCCGCGGTATCCGAACTTCCATTTCTTAAGTCATATGCTCGTGCCGCTTCAGCATATGATCGTTCTTCTTCATCTCCCATTATTTGTAGCCAATCGGACAACAAAGCCGATGTTCACCGCGGCATGCGGCATCTTCCTTATGGTGGAGAAGCAAGCGTACCAAGCAATCGGCGGCCACCAATCCGTCAAAGGCTCGCTGGTGGAAGATGTCCATATCGCACGACAGATTAAAAAGTACGGGTATCGAATGATACTCGTCAACATTACCGGATCGGTCCTGTCCTATATGTACGATTCTTCCGCAGAAACGTGGGCTGGTTTTAAGAAGAACATCTTTACAGGAATCGGGCGCTCGACCGTCATGGCCGTCGGTCTTTCCGTCTTTTATACGGCCGTTTTTCTTCTGCCGGCGTTTCTCGCTGTAACCGTCCTCTTCGGTGCTCCTGTCTATTACCTGCTCCCTTACTTATTGACGGTCGCTTTCAAGATGTACACCGATGTAAAGACCGGCCACCCGCTGTGGCTTTCGTTCTGTCTGCCAGTCGCCATCGTGCTGTTAATCGCTATTCTCTTTGCTTCGATGGCGGTTCATAAACGGGGCGAATCTTATCAATGGAAAGGAAGATCCTACTTATGAAAGTCAGCATTATAGGTGGCGGACTCGGAGGTTTGTCCGCTGCCGTAACGTTAGCCAAGCACGGGGCGGACGTCACGCTTTTTGAAAAAAACAGCCATTTCGGTGGAAAGATGATGCCGGTGGATGAAGAAGGGTACCACTTCGATTTCGGTCCGAACACCATAACCATGCCGGAAGTTTTTCGGGACGTCATTAAACAGGGTGGACTGGATCCGGACCTCGAGCTTCCGTTTATCCATGTCGTCCATCACACGAGAAATGACTTCCCTGATGGTTCTACGTTCGACTTCTCCACCGATCAAGCGTATATGAAGCAGCAGTTGGGGCGGCTGGATCCTTTCGGCCTGAAGAACTATGATTCCTTTCTCCAGGAAATCGAACGGCTGTATCAGCTGTCCCGGAAACATTTTCTCCACCGTACATTTTCCGGGTGGAAGGATTATCTATCCCCTGCCCTTGCTTTGAATACGGCAAAAGTACGGCCGCTTGAGTCCATGGACCACTTTTTCCAAAAATATTTCCGGAACCCTGCCGTTATCCAATCGTTAAACCGTTATTCCACGTATATTGGGTCCGATCCTTACCGTGCCCCTGCGACATTCGCTATGATTGCTCATCTGGAGTGGAACGACGGTGTGTACTACGTGAGGGGCGGCAATACGAAGATCGCCGAAGCTTTCGTAAAGGCAGCAGAAAACGTCGGAGTGACTCTCTACAGCGGCACCGAGGTGAAGAAGATCCATACGAAAAACAAGCGCGTGCAAGGCGTGGAAACAGCAGATGGTTACTATGAAGCCGACCACGTCATTGTAAACGGTGACCTGCTCAAAGCTGTTCCCGAGCTGCTTAGAGACTCGGAACGCCCTTCCCTCTCCAACCGACGGATCAGTCGTTTTGATCCTTCTATATCAGCCTTTGTTATTATGGCAGGGTTGGATACTGAATTGGACCGGCTTCACCATCATCACCTCTTCTTTTCCAAGAATTATAAAGAAGAGTTCCAGACTCTGAAATCCGGAAAGTACCCAGAGGATCCGACTATCTATATATCCACTTCCTCCAAAACAGATCCCGGCATTTCCAGGCAAGGAGACAACTGCTTCCTACTCGTCAATGCCCCTGCAATCAGAGCAGGAGGAAACAATCATTATGATAAAGAGGCCTACAAAGAAAAGATTTACGACAAGCTGGAGCATTATCAGATTCCGATCCGCAAGCATGCCGCGTTCGAGATGGTCATGGACCCTGCCGATATCGAGAACCAGTTCGGCGCACATAGAGGGTCGCTGTACGGCCCCTCTTCCAACACCCGGGCACAGGCGTTCATGCGCCCCTTCAACAAGTCACAGGATATCGAAAGCCTGTGGTTCTGCGGTGGCAGCACGCATCCGGGCGGCGGATCTCCGATGGTTGTCTTAAGCGGACAGAACGTTGCCAATAAGATCATTGGAAGGATTGTTGAAATGGAATAACAAAAGAAGGCCCACCCTGTTATGAGATAGAACAGGGTGGGCCTTCTTTTATCGATCGATTGTCTGTACTTTATTCCGCTGTTCTATAACCTTCGCATGTCCGGATCGCTGGAAGTATTCATCGATCACAGCCAGTTCATCGTAGGGGACCTTGACGTCACCAATGATTTGATAGCCGCCGAATCCAATTCCGGTCAAAAGAACGACATCTCCCGGCTTCGCTAAATCGAGCGCTTTGTGGATTCCGTCTTCTCTATGCAGCATCGGATGAATAGTCGGGGCGTCAGGCTGCCGGAAGCCGGCCAGCACGTCATCGACAATGCTTCGACGATCCACATGCCCGGGCTGATCTACACTCACGACAATTTCATCCGCCCGTCCCTCCACTACACTTGCCATGAGTGGACGCTTCTTCGGATCACGCAATCCAATTCCCGTGATCATCACGATTAACCGGCGGTAAGGCAGTCCTTCTACCGCACCAAGTACTTTTTCAAGCGCATCCGGTGTATGAGCGTAGTCGGTAACAATTTGATAAGGTGCTTCCCGATCTACCAATTGAAAACGTCCTTCGGGGCGTTTAATCTTATCCACTCCTGTAAGTATTCTCTTCAAAGGGAATCCGAGCAGCAAACAAGCGCCGATCGCGGCCATCAGGTTGGAGACATTATAAAGTCCATAAACCGGTGCCATTATTTCGTGCGTCTCGCCGAATGCACGGAGTCGGAATGACGTCCCTTGAAGATGGGGCTGGACATCTTCCGCCCGCAAGTCCGCTTCGTCGTTCATTCCATAAGTCAATCGTTTACCGCTGAATTCCCGGAGCAAGTCCCCGGACATACCCGGGTCATCCACATTGATGACCGCTGCCTTGGCCTGCCTAAACAGCTTCATTTTGGCTGTTTTATAAGCTTCCATCGTCTTATGGAATTCCAGATGCTCCGGAGTCAGATTGGTATGGACCGCTACATCGAAAAGAATGGTATCCAAGCGTTTCTGCTCCATCGCAATGGACGTCGATTCAATGACAGCTGCCTGCATGTCCCTCTCACGGAAATAACGGAGTACGCGCTGAATATCAGGCGCTTCCGGGGTCGTCGGTACCGTCTGTTTAAACGTTGTTTTCTGCTGATCGTCCCAAATGCCGGCCGTACCGATGGATCCTGTTCGACATTCCAGGTGATTAAGAAGGGAATAGATGAAAGCCGACACCGTCGTCTTTCCATTCGTACCGGTAACGCCGATCGTATGCAGAGACCGAGCGGGATTTCCACATACGGCAGCCGCCATCCAGGCGAGCGCCTCTCTGCTGTCTTCGACGATAACAAAACTATGATAAGGATAGTCATGCACGTATGTATGGATTTCCCCTGCATCCGTACCGATGATCGTCCGTGCTCCATTACTGATTGCCTGCTTTATATATCGATGACCGTCCAAATGTTCACCCGCGATACAGACGAATGCGTCTCCGTCTTTTACTTCTCGGGAATCATAGACGACGTCTACAATCCTCTGCTCCACAGGACCTATAAATGTTCCTGTCAGGATGTCATCCAGTCGGAAAATATTCTTATTCATGGTATCACCCTTTAGTATCAATCTATGCTTTACTAAGTGAAAGCATTCAATATCAGATACATACCCGGGTTTATGGAATATGAAACGTATGTACGCGGATTTTGACGAATAAGAAAAAAACCGTGAAGGCAGATGCTTCCCGGTTTCTCAAATTAAACGAATGTGGGTGATTTTGGATTTAGGATCCGTCTTCAAGTGCTCTTCACGGGCTTTTTCCTTGTGGGAAGCCATGACAGCTACCTGTTTGACAACTCCTGATTTCAACTGGTGATAAACCAAATATTTCTCCGTCACGGGAAACCTCCTAAGACAATGTAGTCAAGAAGAAGTATTCCATTTTGACCGGATAATTATACATAGTCAGTCATCCCGCGTGCTTCTCTGATAGACAACCACCGTCATAAATACAGCAGCTAGTGCCCATAAGGCAAGCAGGGAGACACTCTGCCATGAACCATCTGCCGCTCCGGCCTTTTCCATCAGAAAATTAGGGAAGTACCGAAGGAAGCCGAGAAATTCATATTTATCCATCCACGCCTGGAACATCGAGCCCATTCCAAAGATCAGCAGGACGGGCACAATGAAAACAGACGCCTCCATTAATGAACGGGACAACAGCCCGATCACCGTTCCGAAAGCAATATAAAAGAGAAACAGCAATAGGAAAGCCGTCATCCACATTCCATCAAAAGTAAGACCCTTGCCTAAGATTCGCAGCGACAATAAAAGAAGCAGAAATGTCATCGACGCGGTAAGCAGGCTCTTCCCTACAAGGATCTCCGTCGTAGAGGCTGGGGACAACATCAAACCACGCAGGGTATTCTTCTCCTTCTCTTCTGCAATCATGGCGGACTGAAGAAACGTTCCGACAGCTGCAAAAGTAAGGTTGATAATCATATAATAAACCATATCCTGGACTCCTTCTGCCGTACGCATAAGAAAAGCCAAAAGGACGGGGATCAGCAAAGACGATAAAACATAAAGGTTTTTAGATAAGTCCTTGAAATCTTTCTCGAATATTGCGTAAATTCTTCGCACACTTCCTGTCATACTAAATGCCTCCCCGTTACTGTCATAAATACGTCTCCAAGACTTGGTTCTTTTGTATGGATGCTTGCAACCTGTTCGGTATGCATATAGTGAAACACTTCTTTGGCGCTGTCCTTCGTATGATCCAGCTGGATTTGAGTCCCATTGGTTAACTCCAGGACAAGCGTCGAGTCAGAGTACTTCCGGCGGAGCACATCCGGCCTGCCTATTTCTTTGACTCTTCCATCACTAAGAAATGCGACGCGGTCACACAGGCTCTCAGCCTCTTCCATATCGTGCGTCGTCAGAAAAATCGTAGCACCATTGTCCCTCAACGTACGGAGACCTTCATGAATATGACGGGTATTCAGAGGATCAAGCGCTCCAGTCGGCTCATCCAAGAAAAGCAGTTTCGGTTCATGAAGGATCGCTCTTGCAAGCAGAATGCGCTGCTTCATCCCCTTGGACAGCCCGGCCACTGTCTCCTTATCTGTACCGGTCAGTCCGACGATGGAAAGCACCTCATCCACCCGTTTTAAAGGAATGTCATACAGCTTACAATACAGTTTCAAATTCTCCCATACGGACAAACGCTCATATAAACTGCTGTTGTCTGTCATGATTCCAATATTCCTTAAATGCTGCGGTTCTTTAATTTTAATGGAATCTATTCCAAAAACGCGGGCTGAGCCTTGATCAGGAACCATCTGACCTGTCAGGATTTTAATGGTGGTCGTTTTCCCTGATCCACTCGGACCCAGAAACCCGAATATCTCCCCTTTACTTACTTGAACATCCAATTCATTCAACGCCGTTTTTTGTTTGAATGACTTAACGACTTTCTCCATTGTTATCACTATCGTTTTCCCCTTCCTCTTTTCGTGATCTGATTACATCGTAATAGAAACGGAGGTCGCCTTCCTCCTTATTCACACGAAAAGAGCATAAAAGAGGTTGAATGGAGCTATTTGATCCCTAAATGAGTCTTTAAATCCGCCATTTTATTCTTGGACAGAGGAATCTGCCGTTTCTCTTTGCGATCCAGAGTCAGACTGTAGCTGTTTTTCGACCATGTGATGATTTCCCTCACGCGCTGCAGGTTAACGAGGTACGAGCGGTGACAGCGGAAGAAACCGACATGCTTTAACCGTTCTTCCAACTCTGCCATCGTAAAGCCGCATGGAAAATGCTCTCCATGACAATAGAGGACGGATGTCCCCTGGTCACTTTCAAAATAATCGATTTCCGCCGGGTCGAACAGCAGCCATTTGTCCTCACACTTGGCCGGAATTTTATCGATCCTTATGACCGTGTCCGTCTCTTGGCCCTCCTCCTCTTCTTCTTTCTCTGAGGGAAGCAGAGACAAGCCCTTTTCATCCAAATGATACGCCGTGTCACTTAATAAAACCGCCGGTTCCATGTGCTCCGTTAATACAAGTACCGTTTTCCCATCGTTTTGGAGCTGTATCAGCAGCTCTCTGATCCATACTTTCGTTTCCATATCGACGTTCTGATCCGGTTCCTCCAACAGAAAAATTTCCGGATTTTGAATGAGGAGCTTTGCCATACCTAAACGACGCCGGTGCGATAAGGAGAGTCGCTCCACCTGCACTCGCTCATGCTTCGCCAATTTGACCGTATTTAAAATATCTTGTATGGAATGAGCTGATCCATAAATCCTTTTGTAGAATCGGAGGTGATCTTTCACATTAAGCCTCTCATAATACCCTTCATCAAGAAATAATATCCCCAGTTCTTCTGGTGCAGGGGGGCGCTTTTTATGTATAGACTTCCCGAATAATTTGACATCTCCGCTTGCTTGATCCTGTTGCCCGATGAGCAGCGCCTGAAGCTCCCTGCGCCTTTCCAGACTCGTATAAACGCCTATCCTCGCCCCTTTATCGATCGAAAAGCTCAACGAAGGAAGGATGACATGATCGCCGGATCGTCTTTCCACCTTTATGAATTGTACTGCCTCCATGTCTTTCCTCCTGACCCATTTTTCAACTATTATAAAACATGTTTACGAAAACGTATAGGAACGAAAAAAAGAGATCACTGCATTTCTGCAATGATCTCTTTCTTTTCCTGATCTGAAACGAAGTTGCGTTTGCCGAACACTTGATAGTTATTCCTGCGGACAGTCGGAAGGATGGCACGGTACATTTTGGCAGCACCCCCGACAGGCATCCGGGAGTAGACAGGATACTCAGGGAGCGTAGCAAGTGCACGCTCATAATATCCCTCGGCATCCGCGGCCAATTCTTCCCACATCGCTATGAACGATTCGTTGATCTTCCCGCTCCGGAGATCGATCATCGTATAGCCGTGCTTTTCCATTGTCTCTTTAGGTAAGTAGAGGCGTCCGATTTCCATATCTTCGCCGATATCCCTAAGTATGTTCGTGATCTGCATGGCATAACCGAGCTCGATCGCTCCCGTCCTTAATGCAGCGACACGTCCAGGTGCGATTACCGGCAGCAGCATCAGCCCTACAGTACTTGCGACATGATAACAGTAATGAAGAAGGTCCTCTTTCGTATCTATGGGTTCGGGATACAGATCCATCCGCTGTCCCCGGATCATTTCGTAATAAGGCTCGGGGTCGATGGTGAAATTCCGAAAGACGTCGTCGAGCGCCAGCCAGGCCGGATCATTCAGCTCGAGCTTTCCTTCCATGAAATTATCGAATTCCAAGGCAAATGCTTCAAGCTCAGCTTTCGGATTCGCCCCCTCATCAACGATATCATCCACGCGCCGGCAAAAAGCGTAGATGGCCCATACGGCTTGTTTTTGCTGTTTCGGCAGCAGTGCGAAAGCTTTGGAGAAGGTCTTGGAATGTTTTTCAATTACTTTGCGACAATGATGGTATGCTTGGTTCAAATCCGTCATCAATTAAACACCTCGCTTGTAATTATGCCTTGCTTTCCCCTCAAATTGCAAATAATCTGCCAATATCTTCGCCCCCTGCATGACAATCGGCACCCCTCCTCCCGGATGGATAGAAGCACCGACGGCATACAGGTGGTCGACTTGATACGGTTGCAGCTGCGGGCGAAAGACACCCGATTGGAAGAGCGTAGGGGCAATTCCGAAGCTTCCTCCCGCATAAAGCCCCTCCTGCTCTGCCTGTGCCGGAGTACGGACATGGAGCCATTCGATATGCTCCCGCAGATCAGGAAAGCCCCTTTCTTCCATTTGATCGAGCACATGCTCGATCAAATGGTCTTTTCCGCTCCAGTCAACCTCTTCTCCAGAGGGGACCGGAATCAATGTATAAAGGACTCCCTTGCCTGCCGGGGCAAGCGAGTCATCGACCAAGGAGGGATGGAAGGTATAGAACGAAGGATCATCCGGAAGCATTTTGTCCTGAAACACCTGCCTCATGTGCCGGTCGAAATCCCCTGTCATAAAGAACTGGTGAATAGAGTGGTTGGGATAATTTCGATCGAGTCCCATGTACAGTAGTAAACAGCCGGAAGAAGGTGTATATTTACGGTTCAGCCGGTACCGCTCTGGAAGCATTCGATCCATAATCGGAAAATCTCCGTTCATGACAAGCTCATCATAGTAGGCCCGGCCTTCCTTCGTAGCTATGCCCTTCGCCGTTCCACCTTCCACGAGCACTTCTTCCACTGCCGTACCTGTCCGGATCACCACTCCGCGTTTCTGCAGTTCCGCTTGGATGATGTCAACCAGTCGGGCATAACCGCCTTTCATGTACCATATACCGTGTTCATGTTCACTGTATGAAACGAGGGAATACATTGCCGGAGACTGCTCCGGGTGACCGCCGATATAAAGCGTCTGCAGCGTATATGCCTCGATGAGTCGTTCATCATCAAAGTAGCTGCGCATCATTTTCTTTACATTCTGATAGGCTTTCAATTTCATGAGCGTTTTTAAGTTCTTCCTTGAGAAGAACGTTCGCTTCTCTACGAAAGATTTCTCAAGAAACTGGGATTTCCCCTGAAGGAACCTTGTTCTCATATCCGAAAGAAACCGGTCGAAGTGCTTCTCATTACCAGGGAACTTTGCTCGCAGCTCTTCTTTCTGTCTCTCCGGATCGGAGAATTTCACGAAACTCTTGCCGTCCTCAAAATGTACGTCATAAAGCGGGCTGCACGGGATGATCGGTATATCCTCCCTCGGAATCCCACCCTCTTCCAATATATCAAGAAGCATATCAGGGAGAAGAATAATCGTCGGACCTTGATCGATCTTGAACTCTCCATGACGTTCATACGTCAACCGGCCGCCGAGATGGTCATTCTTCTCGAAAATAGTCACCTCCCTGTTCTCTTCGCGGGATAAAAGCAGTGCTGTCACAAGCCCGCCGATACCTCCACCGATAATCGCAGTCTTTGTCATGAAGGCTGCACCTCCGCTTCCCTGATCCAACCGGTTGTAATACGGGCGGACTCTAATATCGTCGGCAGACCGCTTCCTGGATGGGTACCGCCTCCTACAAGCCAACAGTGGTCCAGTTCCTGAAATCGATTGTGAGGGCGGAAATACATCATTTGTGAGAGCTGATGCCCCATGCTGAACGTCGCTCCCTGATGCACATAATGATCCGTCTGCCATTGCTTTGGTGTCAGCACTTTCTCGACAACCACATGCTCCCGAATATCGTGAAATCCTGTTTTCTTCTCTATCTCGTCATAAACGAGTTCTTTAAAAGCTTCCTGTTTGCCGTCCCAGTCAATATCCGAATAATTATTCGGGACCGGTGCCAGAATATAGACGGCTGAATGGCCATCGGGTGCAAGGGTCGGATCCGTAACGCTCGCATTATGGATATAGATGGAAGGCTCATCAGACAACACAAGATCCTTCGTCATCTCCTCTACGTTCTTTTTATAATCATCGGCAAAAAGAATCGTATGATGAGGCATATCGTATTTCTTATCCAGGCCGACATAAATCATGAATGTCGAGCAGGAGAATTTCTTCCGGTCCAATTTGTCTCTGGAATGCTTTTTCAGTGCTCCGTCATCCACAAGGTTGGACATCGCTTCTGCGAAATCCGCATTTATGATGTACTCATCCGCAATCACCGAATCCCCGTTTTCAAGCTCAAGTCCTGTGATTCGTTTGCCGTCTACCGCAATCCTTTTCACTCCACTGTTTAAATGGATCCTGCCGCCGTGTTCTTCCGTCACCTTCGCCATAGCCTTCGTCAATTGATTGACCCCTCCGATCGGATGAAACACTCCCCATTCATGTTCCATATAGGAAAGGATAGAGAAAGCACCTGGACATTCCCAAGGTGACATCCCCAGATATTTCGCCTGGAATGTAAAAGCGATTTTCAGCTTTTCATCTGTAAAGTATTCGGACAACACATCATAGACCGATTTCCCAAGCGATAATTTAGGGAGTGCTTTCAAGGCGCGTCTGCTCGCATAGTCCATCAGACGATGGTGACGTGTCTGTAGAAGAGGCATCATTGCCTGCATCTTTTCACCCGTGTCCTCCATGAAGCGCTCGTATCCTCTCTCATTTCCTGGGAAATAATCACGGATGACAGCGAGCATTTTCTCCCGGTCTCTATACATAGGAACACGCTTACCGTCAAACTGGAGTTCATACATAGGTGAAAGCTCCCGCAGATCCATATAGTCATGGACATTCCGCCCTGACATTTCAAAGATTTCTTCCATGATCTGCGGCATGCTCAAGAACGTCGGCCCGATATCGAATGTATAATCCCCAAGTTGGAAATGCCCGTTCCGCCCTCCTACATAAGCCTGCTTCTCATATACATCGACTTCGTATCCTTGGGACGCAAGGATCATGGCGGATGCAAGGCCACCCGGGCCGGCACCGATCACTGCAATTTTTCTCATAACTTCCACCTTCTCTATCTGTCTTTTAAGTGTACAAGTATTATACAAAAGTTGTACAAAGATATCTAATGAATATGCTTTACCAATATGTTGTAGCTTTTATGTAAAAATAACTATATCCATCATGTACCCTTATTTGATCAGATATAACCCAGGCAGGCGATTACGTTATTATTTCTGTATAAAGAAAGCTATTCCTGCACATGCGGGATAAAATCCTCTATAAAGGAAAGAATACGACCAAGGAGGTCGATTGCATGTATGCCAATCAAAGAATTTCAAGTCCGTATTTCCCTTCCCATTCCACCCACCACCCTCCCCACAACCAATTCAGCAACGAACGACTGAACCATTGGTGTGAAGAAGTGGATCGGTGTGAACATTACGAAGAACAGCGAAAAAATGAACAACATCATAAAAGCAAAATCGCTAAACTGGCAGCTCCGACTTTCACTATTTGATAAAAATGGGTGAATGACTATACACCACCGCCTCCATCTGCATAGGCTACGAATGTAGAAACAGGAGGTGAGCTTATGTACGGAGGCTATTACGGAGGAAGAGGCTGTGGCAACCCATGCTACAGACCACGTGGTTATGGCAATAACTTTGCCTTGATCGTCGTATTGTTCATTCTATTGGTTATCGTCGGAGCAGCATTCTATTGCTAATAAACGGGTAACAAAACGTACCGGCAACCTCGGTCGTTGCAAAACAAAAGCACACAGCGAAAGCTGTGTGCTTTTTATTATCATCCTATAATAACGCGTTCTTTCGGATAGTGGTACTTCCCTTTCGGCTTATCCTCTTTCTTGAACGAGAACAGGAAAGTAAGCAGGCCGATTCTTCCGAGGAACATGAGAAGCATGAGTATACATTTCCCGAACCAGGAAAGACCAGGCGTAATACCGAGGGATAACCCTACCGTACCGAAAGCGGATGTCACTTCAAAGATCAATTCATTCAGACTGAACGGTTCTGTAATGGAAAGAACAAGGACAGCGGTAAAGCAGACGAACAAAGCGACGATCGTTACGACGACGGCCTTGTTCAAATCTTCCGGATGGATTTCGCGACGGAAGATGCGGATGTTATCGCCGCCACGTGCAAAGGTGAGAACGAAAATGACGACCAGCGCGAACGTGGTTGTCCTTATACCGCCTCCTACGCTGCTCGGTGAAGCTCCGATAAACATGAGAGAGGACATGAACAGCTGTGTTTGCTCCGTAAATTGATTAATATCAAGCGTCGCCAGTCCTCCACTACGCGTCGTTACCGATTGGAACAAGGAATAAAAAAGAATCTCGTGCCACGATTTGTCGACAAAGAAGTTTTTGAATTCCAGGAGGAAAATCATGATGGTACCGAATACGACCAATGCCAGGAACGTAAATGTTGTTAATTTTGCAAACAGAGAGAAGCTGATGCTTTGCTCGTCCGTATTATGGAGCAGGTATTGCTTCACTTCAATTAACACCGGAAATCCGATAGCTCCGGAAATGATCAGAATCATATGGATGAATTGAACGAAATAATCGTCTTTATATGGTACAAGGGACTGTCCTGTAATATCAAAACCGCCGTTCGTCATGGCGCTGATTGTTCCGAAGAAACCTTGAAGATACGCTTCCCCAGCATCGTAATACTGCAGATAATACGTACCCAGGATAAGGAAACCGATCAATTCGATGATGAGCACCACAAGGACGATCTGCTTGACGAGCCGGACCATTCCCTGGAACGAAGTCTGGTTCTGGTCCGTCATAATAAGCCGGCGTTCTTTCATCCCTATTTTCTTACCGAGCATCAGCCAGACAAGTGTTCCAAGCGTCATGACACCGATCCCACCGAACTGCAGCACAAGAGCGATGATGAAGTACCCGGTCGTACTGAACGTGTCGGCAATCGGAACAGTCGTAAGGCCTGTAACGCTGACGGCACTGACAGCAGTGAACAATATATCGATAAAGCTGATCGTAACCCCTTCATTGTGAGCGACCGGCAAAGATATCAATATGGATGAAATGGTGACGGCTAATAAGTAGTATAGTGCGATTAGTTGAAATGGCGATAAATCATTCAGCCACAGCAGGCTTTTTCTCCTCACCCACATAGTAAATCTCCTTTAATGTTTCATTTTCTGATTCCTCTTGTGAATCACCATGTCATAGTATAGCAGGATGTTCGATAAATTTCTCCCATCTTTTTAAATCCATTGATTCTAAAGACCTGCCGGCTCTTACTAAAAAAAGCGACGAACGGGCCGGAACCCATTGTCGCCATCGTTATGCTTTCGTTTTCTGCCCGCGCTGTTTAAACGCTTCAAGGAGCGCTTCTCCCTGATATCCCTCGTCAACGAGCTGTTTCAACACCTGCTCGACTTGTTCCAGTCGGCGGTCGATAATCGTACCCATGAAGATGACATTCATAGAATCCCCGATTTTATTAATATCAATCGGCTTTACCATGAAAGCAGCTGGCGTATTGGTCTGCTTTGTTATTTTCGCCTGGATGATGATTTCTTCTTGTCGCTCGTACATGTCTTCAAAGAATTCCTGATAGCTGTGGTCCACATAAGCTTCAATGACCCAGCGCCCGTGATCATCTTCTCGGTTTATGATTAAACCGTCCTGCAGCTTGATCCGTCTCTGTGTAATGTCATCATTCTTCTCTTCCACGATATCTAAAGAAATCAATTTAAAGGTTTTCACGAGAACAACCTCCCCGAAAAAGATTATTATTTATATTATAGAGGACGATGCTGCATGGGGCAAAGAAAGAACAACAATCATCCTCCGATATAGGACATTTCGATTTTATTGTGCTTCATCGGTTTTCCTTCGGCTCTGTCCACAGAATACTGATCGGCCCTTCCTGTCCATATGGATAAGAGGTAATCCGTGATTTGCTGATCCGTAGACCCGTCCCTTAATCGTTCCCGCAGATCAAAACCGGACGTTGCAAAAAGACAAGTATAGAGCTTTCCGTCAGCAGACAGCCGCGCCCTCGTACAACTGGAGCAGAATGCCTCCGTCACGGAAGAGATAATTCCAATTTCCGTGCTGCTGTCTTCATACTTATAGCGGGTGGCTACTTCCCCGAAATAATCCGCATCAAGCGGGATGAGAGGCATTTCTTCGTGAATCCGGTCAATGATCTCCGTCTTCGATACGACAGCATCCATGTTCCACCCATTGTGGTTGCCTACTTCCATGAATTCGATAAAACGCAGGGTGTCGCCGGTACTTTTGAAATATCTTGCCATCGGCAGAATTTGGTCCTCATTCATGCCTTTCTTCACGACCATATTGATCTTGATTGCAAGACCCGCCTCTCTCGCTGCTTCTATTCCATCCAGCACAGGCTTTGTTTTAATGCCCATCCCGTTGGTTCGTTGAAATACCTCATCTTCAACAGCATCCAGACTGATATTCACACGATCAAGCCCGGCCGCTTTCAACCGCTCTGCCTGCTTGGTGAGCAGCACAGCATTCGTTGTCAACGCGATATCCCGGATTCCTTCCACCTCACGGATTCTTTGAATCAACACGTCCAAATCCTTCCTGAGCAGTGGCTCGCCGCCCGTCAGACGTATTTTTTCCACTCCGAACGCAGCAGAAATCCTTACGAGACGGAGGATTTCGTCGAAGCTCAGCAGTTCATCCTTCGGGAGGAAGGCATAATCTTTCCCGAATATTTCTTTCGGCATACAGTAAGTACAGCGGAAGTTGCACCGATCGATGACGGAGATGCGTAAATCCCGGATCGGCCTTCCTAATTGATCAATGATGTTCGGATCGATACGATCACCCCTTCTACTGGAAATGAGGTTGGCTTCCCGGCGACTCCAACAAAATCGCCTGGACAGTATCCCCTTTCTGGTATCCGCGTGTACCGCCTTTCAAGACGATCAGCACGTTTGTATGTGCAAGTGAAGTTACAACAGCCGATTTATCCACTCCTGCAGGATACACGAGAACCCTTCCTTCCTCATAAGCAAGGAAGCCGCGTACAAACCTTGCGAATGGGTTCGGCTTCTTAAAATCTTCTCCCAAAACGGCTTGAATGGAAGGGTGATACGGCTTTTCTCTGCCAAGGAAGGATTGAATCACTGGGTAAGCGAACAATTCAAACCCGACATAGCAGGCGGACGGATTACCGGAAAGTCCATAAAGGAGTGTTCCGTCTTTCACCGCTACCGTTGTCACGCTGCCGGGGCGCATGGCTACTTTATTGAAAAGCACATCGGCTTCCAGTTTTTCATATATGGCCGGCATTAAGTCATAATCCCCTACCGAAACGCCTCCGGTCGTCATTAGAAAATCGAAATCCTTCATCGCACGGGACACAGCCTGATAGCAGACTTCGAATTCATCTGCCAGCTTACCGAGATACACGCCTTCTCCCCCAGCACGTTTAATTTGGCTCAAGACCATTTGGGCATTCGAGTTGCGGATTTTACCCGGCACCAATGCTTCGTCTACTTCCAGCAGCTCCGTACCTGTAGCGAATACACCGATCCGCGGCTTCTTATGTACTCGGATGTCTGAATAGCCGAAAGTAGCAAGGAGTGCCTTCACTCCCGGATTAATCGGTGTCCCTTTCTCCACCAGCACTCTCCCGGATTCTGTTTCTGTTCCTTTTCCTATGACATTCTGGCCGGACTGCATCGGCCGTTTCAACGTTACCCAATCCTTACCGGCTTCTTCATATGTATGACAAATTTCAAACATAGCGACACAATCGGCACCTTCCGGCATTTCTGCTCCGGTCATGATCCGGACGGCTTCCCCCTCCCTGAGGGCTCGCGAAGCGCGGGCACCTGCTCCGATTGTTTCCAATACGTGGAAATTTCCCGGATGATCTTTGGAGAGACCTTCCGTATCACCTGCTTTTAACGCAAATCCATCATACGGGGATTTATCAAATGGCGGAACCGGATGAGTCGCTTCCACATCTACAGCAAGAATTCTTCCGTCACAGGACCCGATGGGAACGATTTCCGAAGGGCCGTTCCATGCGTACTCCATCACACGGGCGACGGCTTCCGGAACGGGGAGTGGTTTTCTATGTAAATACATCGTGCATCTTCCCTTCCCTTTTCTTCCATTGTACCATTTACACATGAGATTACCGAATATTCTCTCTTATTGAGTGAGTGACTTCTTCGTCCATCCGTTTTTTCCCTTTGATGACAGGGTATAAACCTGTACAGACAAAAGGAAAGGGTGAGCAGTGAAAATGGACGCAACCTATAATCTGATTGTAATCGGAAGCGGGGCCGCCGGCAGAAAAGCGGCGACAGAAGCTCAACAATACGGCTGGAAGACCGCGGTCGTTGAAAGCGGCCCACTCGGCGGCACGTGCCCCAACCGGGGATGTGACCCGAAAAGGATATTGTCAGGCATTACAGAAACCTATGATGACGCTCACCGCCTTAAGGACTATGGAATACAGGGGGCATTGTCGTTAGACTGGAATCAGATGAAGAAATTCAAAGATACGTTTACCGTTCCTGTTCCTGCACAAGTAGAACATTCCTTCCGAGAAATCGGCATGGAAGTGTACAAAGGGACAGCGGTATTTATAGACGGATCGACGATTGAAGTCGGGGATTGTGTTCTGAAAGCGGATCACTTCCTTATAGCGACGGGATCGCTTCCTGCGCCGCTTCCGTTTGAAGGGACGGAACATTTACTAACCAGTGATGATTTCTTCGAACAGGAATATCTTCCCGATACTATTGTTTTTGTAGGAGGAGGTCCTGTTTCCTTCGAATTGGCTCATATGTGCAGAAGGATGGGGAGGAACGTTTCCATCTTCCATGACGCCGCGCACGTACTTGAGGAATATGACATAGAAATGACGAACAAACTCGTGGAATTATCCAGGAATATCGGAATTAACGTCCATACGAACGCGCAGGTGACAAACATTACGAGAACAGACCGGGAAGGGTTTATAGTAGAAGCGGAAAAAGACGGTTTAACCCATAAGTTCAACACCGATCTGGTCATCCACGGCGGCGGAAGAGTTCCAAATATTCAATCCCTTCATCTTGAGCGTGCCGGTATAGACCCTACGGACAAAGGTATTCCTGTCGATGCTAACTTTAAATCCGCATCCGACTCATCTATCTATGCAGCTGGAGATGCGGCCGACAGCGGGCTTCCTCCACTGACACCAGCCGCATCTCTCGGCGCATCGAGAGCCCTTTCCCATATGCTTGAGGACAAAGACCATTCCGCCTTTGATCCAGTCATTCCATCCGTCGTTTTCACCTATCCCAAACTTGCGAAAACGGGCCTTAGTCAGCAGGAAGCGGAGGAGCAAGGAGTACCCTACGAAATCCTGTCGAAGGAAATCACCCCGTTCTTTTCTTATCAAAGGACACGATCGACAGGTGCTTTCATTAAGGTACTTACAAGTCCCGGGACGGATGAAATCCTTGGAGCACACCTCTTGAGCGATCATGCGGATCATCTTATTAACCTGTTCACCGTCGCCATCAAGAAAAACATGACAAAGCAGGAATTGTCACAAATCTTATGGGCATACCCCTCAGAAGAAAGTGACATTCCAAGCTTTTTTCAATAACTAAACCGGACGCCCCTACGAAGGGCGTCCGGTTTTTAATGTGGTTTATTTGCTCTGCTTTTCTCGTTTGCCTTCTGCTTTCTCTGCATGCTTGCGCTTATTACGTTCGTTGATTTTCTTGTTTCCCTGGGCCATTTGTTATCCCTCCCTCTTTTTAAGTATTCACCTCCATCCATCCTTTATTGCTGGAAACAAAAGAAAGTCTCTGCCCGATTTAGAGCAGAGACTTTCTTTTTATATACTGGTGTGCTTCAATTTTGCATCGTTGATTTTATTTTCAATCACGCGTTTGCGTTCGATCGATTTGTCGATGGAAGCCGCATCCCGCCGCTGAATGAAAATCGCAAAAATCAAAAAGTTGATTCTCATGCCGGTACCTCCTTCCGTGCCTATGAGAGCTAATCCGTATCCTTCTCCCCGTTATACCAATCCATAAATGCCATCCTCATGAGTGCCATCATAGTTTCCTACCTCCTTGTGTTTGTTTTACATGTAATGGATAAAGGATGATTTACGGTCCAGCCATTGATCTTTCACTGTTGGATGATAGCCAGGCAGCTGTTGGTATTTCTTCCGCTTGTTCTTAACAACGGTAACTTTGAAGATAAGAAAATTCATCGTCACGGGTAACACTCCTTTCATGAGAGTAATTTTATATCAAAAGAGTAAATTTACTCTTTGATAGCATAATAAAAAGCCGCAGGTGGCCTGCAGCTTCTTTAAAACGGATTTCTCCACTAAAAAAGCCACAGGAATACATTATGCATCACCTGCGGCTCCTATGAGTGCTATTTCGCAATTTGGTCAATAAGCTCAGAAGTTGGTTCCTGCGCAGGTCGATAATATGAAGTTGGCTGAAGTTTGAATCATGTTATATGCCATTGTAGTCGACCTCGCTTTCTGAGAAATTTTGTTTACACTGGAAAGTATATAGGACTATTTTCCAAAAGTAAAGCACTTTTCACTAAATTTTCAAAATAATAGCTTGACAGACAGAGCATACCTTATCCAGCCATCTCACCTTCGACCTTTTTGTCCAATTCATGAAGAAGCTGAACAGCCATACTTTTATCCATTTCTTTGTAATGATGGAGCCCCATCGGCTGTTCATCTTTCTCGTCTGCTTTCCTAACCACTTCCTGCAGATCCGTTCGTTTTCCATCCAACCCGAAAGGAAGATAGCTGTCCGTATGGAGAAGAACCGCGAGAGACACTTCCTTGGCACGAAGGCGGTCTTCTCCAAGCCTGATCAAAAGCTTATGGGCCCGCTCCGCTCCTTTTATAGCATGAATATCGTGCTTGCGATACTCATCGTAATCCCACTTCCCGTCCCTGTACCATTCATAATGCCCCATGTCATGAAGAAGCGCGGATTTCGTGGCAAGGTCAGGGTCGACACCTGCCTCCACCGCCATATCATAGGCATACCCGGCTACGGTGACCGCGTGGTTGATACCTGACCGCTGCAAATACTTTTGTGTAATGCGATGTTTGAATACATCCACTAATGTCACTCGTTTCATACGATCACCTCCAATTTTTTTAGAAATCATACCACGTTCTCCGAATACCGACAAGCAAATCCATGTTTACCTTTCCCCTTCTGTAGGAAAATAGAAACAAGGAGGTAGGCACATGACATTCCATAATGAATTAGTAATGATTACGGGAGCTGCGAACGGCATCGGAAAAGGCCTTTCGTTATACTATGCAGAAAAAGGTGCGCAGGTTATAGCGCTGGATGTCGATGAGGAGGCGGGAAAAAAGCTTTCGGATGAAAATCCAGCCATCCATTTCCTTGTCTGCGACGTGCGTGATCCATCCGCTATCAAGAAAATCCACGAAGATGTAAAAAAACGTTTCGGAACGATAACGATCTTGATTAACAATGCGGGCGTCAGCCGCTTTCAATCCCTTTTCGATATCGACGCAGAAGGGTTTGATGATGTGATTCACACCAACTTGAGAAGCTGTTTCCTCATGTCGAAATATGCAGCAGAATTGTGGAGAGAGACGGGAACCAAGGGCCGAATCGTTCATATCGCTTCCACCCGGGCATTCATGAGTGAACCGGACTCGGAAGCCTATGCAGCCAGTAAAGGCGGAATTTATGCATTGACCCATGCCCTGGCTGCATCCTTAAGTCCTTATCAAATCAGAGTAAACGCCGTAAGCCCCGGGTGGATCCATACAGGAGACGCAGAAGACCTGAGGGACATCGACCATCAACAGCATCTTTCCGGGCGCGCCGGTAACGTCAGAGACGTAGCCAAAGCCTGTGCATACCTGACAGACCCTGATAACCACTTCGTAAATGGAGAAAATATTGTCCTTGACGGCGGGATGACACGGAAGATGATCTACGAGCACTGAATCCGGTCAGGTTTATATGATCCGGGAGGCGGGTAGTTTCTATACAACTATACTATTTCGGAGGTGACTGCCGGTGAGTGAACTGTCCTCTTACCAAGTCCAACTGCGCCAACCATTAGAAACGAACCAAATCGTGAAACTATATAAACTGATTTCCCGCGGCGGTTGTGATTTATACTTACACCAGAACCAACTGATTACGGACGCCAAGCATCTGCCAAAGCTCCTTTCCTTCTTCCTTTGCATGAAGATGGAGGAACCACTCGTCCTCATCATCGGCGGCGAGCGCTGTGCAGAAATTTATACAGACATAGAAAACTTATGGGCTGCTAACGGTGCCGTCAGCACACCGCGCCAACAGTACAGCGAAGCAGCTCTTAAAAATGTAAGCTCTGTATTCGTGTAATCCAAAGAACCCGCACCTGAGAATCAGGATGCGGGTTCTTTCTGTTGGCGGGTCTGCTTTTTTTTGAAATAATTCCAGTGAAATTGAACGAATCCTACAGCTATGATTCCCGCGAAAAAAAGGAAAATATTGCTGTAGATCGCCGTGTCCCCTTGAAAACCGATTCCGTGGAGCGGTGAGACAGGTTCATAAAGATCCAAAGCCTTCCCGATCAAAGCACCGCTTAAAGCACCGGAGATAAAATTGATCAGGTTGAAGACTCCCATCCCCACTCCCGTCTCCTTGTCATCGAGTATATTGGCAAGTATGTCGGCGGACGAGGCCTGAACAAGCGGGAAACTCATGTAGGCGACAATCATGGCTGCCCCGACAACATAAGGATGGGCTCCGACGATGAATGACAGCAGGAGAAAACCTGAGATCAGCAGTATCATCGCAGTATATAGAACAAACGTATTTCCTTTCGTATCGACAAGACTGCCCCCCTTCTGCCCCATAAGCGCTGCACTGACGGCTCCGGGAAACAGGACGAGGCCGATCATCATCGTCTCCATTTGATAAGCGTCCCGGAACATGATTGGAAGCATGAACATCATTCCGAATAAACAGAGCACGGCAAGAAAGCTTGTAATGATCGTCGTTCTGTAAGGAACATCCTTGAACAAGTGCGTCGGAATGAACGGCTCGGCAATTGTCCGCATCCGCCACACGTTTAAGGCGAGGAACAGGCCGGAAGCGACAAAAAGCAAGGGCATATCAAGTGTGATACCTATTAATAGGGTAGATATGAATCCTGCAATCAAGGCGGCACCAATGAAATCGATATACCCCTTTTTCGCTTCTTCCTGAGGAAGGTTCTTCCTTAAGAAGGGCAGCGTGACAATAATGGCTGCAGAGGTCAGGAACAAATACCTCCAGTCTAAGAAGCCTGCGATAAAACCGCCTGCTATCGGTCCGATACCGGAAGCGAATGCCATGACGGATGCAACAATCCCAAGCACCCGACCACGCTCATGCTTGAAATATTTCAAAGGGGCAAGGAATACGAGGGCCGGAATCATGGCGCCACCCAAAGCCTGGAGCACTCTTGCCGCCAAGACCATGGCATAGTTCTGAGCGAAGAAACCAAACAACGATGAAGCGCTGAATATGATCAATCCGTACGTAATCAATGTCCTGTAAGGATAAAAGTCAGCCAGTTTCCCATATGTCAAAGCTCCGATAGCGTATACCATAATGTATCCTGTCATCACCCAGCTGACTTCCGACGGCATCAAATGATAAGTCTCTGCAATGTCAGGAACGGCAATATTAAACATCGTACCGTTCATAACGGACATCATCATGACCGCACATAAAGAAATTAACAGCCCGCGCGGATTTTTCACACGTTGGTCCACATGTCTTACCTCCCTTTCTTTCGAGTATCGAAATGAATCATACAGCACTTCACAAGAGAAAGCAACAAGAGTATACACAACCACTTAAAAAAGTCGGAATATTTAGATATAATGAAAGCAGTAATAGGATAAGGAGGGTTGCTTCATGTACGATGTCGCCATTATCGGCGGTGGCCCGGCAGGCGCAAGTGCCGGACTTTTCACCGCCAAAGCAGGCAAGAAGACAGTCGTATTCGATCACGGAAAAAGCATAACGAAGATGGCCTGGGTGGAAAATCATTACGGAGTGGACGGAATCAAAGGGCCGGACCTCTTGAAACAGGGACAGGCCCAGGCAGCGAAGTTCGGAGCAGAGATTGTATCGGAAACCGTAAACGGAATTGTCACTAAAGGCGAAGCACATGAGATTCAAACCGAAACCCGCTCCTACGAAGTCGAACACATCATCTTTGCAACTGGCATGTCCGTCAAGGCAGCGGAAAATCTTGGCGTAGACATTATAAAAGGCACCGAGCCCCGGGTCGCAAAAATAATCCAAACAGACGAAAACGGGCACACATCGATGCCTAAAGTTTGGGCGGCAGGGACCGCAGCAGGCGCAAGTGTCCATACCATCATCACTGCAGGAGATGGAGCAAAAGTAGCGGTCAACGTTATCAGCGCCCTGAATGGAAAGCGCTACGTCGACCATGATGTATTGGAATAAAAGTGCGGATAACGGGAGCAGCCCGTCATCCATTTGCTTTATTTGCTTAGACCTGTCACACTTGTAACGTAATGTTTTATGGGAAAGTGCAGGTGAAAATAATGATTGAAGTACGTACATCCCGTTTCGAGGATGAGGAGTTGAACAGAGGAATGTTTGCAACCCGCGACATTGCCAAAGACGAACTGATCCACGAAGCGCCCGTCATCCCCTACCCCAACAGCGAACACGTGCATATTGAAAAGACGCGTCTTGCCGACTATGCCTTTGAATACGGGGAGAACCATACCGCCTTTTTGCTCGGTTATGGAATGATGTTCAATCACTCCTACGAACCGAATGCCAATTATAAAATTAACTTCGAGCAGCATACGTTCGATTTCTATGCTTATAAGGACATTAAACAAGGAGAAGAAGTGTTCATCAACTATAATGGTTTCGTAGATGAGCAGGAGCTTCTATGGTTTGACAAAGAAGAAGAATAAGAAAAAGGCCGGGGACACGTGACCCCGGCCTTTTTTTGAAAGCATTAATCAAACCATCCTTTGTTACGGAACCAGATGTACATCCCTACCGCAACGCTGATCATGATGATCCAAACAACCAGATAACCGTATGTGGTACTTAATTCCGGCATGTTTGAGAAGTTCATCCCATACACGCCTACGATAAAGGTCAGCGGCATGAAGATGACCGAAATAACCGTAAGGATCTGCATCGTCCGGTTCGTTTCATGGGAGTTTAAGGATAAATAACTGTCCCGGATATCCTGCGTCATCTCCCTGTTGGAAGCGATCATGTCCGCCACTTTGACCAAATGATCGTGGATATCAGCAAAGTATTCCCTCCGGTCAAAAACCCCGTCCAAATGGTGGGAGTTCAAAATACGATACAGTAAGTCGCGCATCGGATGTACCGTTTGACGCAGCGTCAAAAGTTCCCCTCTGCGATCAAACAGCTCCTCCAGCAACCGCTCCATGGAAAGGTTCTTCGTATTGTCCTCGATATCATTGATGTGATCCTCAATCTTATAGATGATCGGGAAATAATTGTCTACGACCTTATCGAGAATCTGGTGGAACACGAAATATTCATCGACCTCTTGGTAATCTTTTACGCGTCGGACCATCCGTTTCGCCTGTTCAAGCGGATCGTTTTTCTCTTTATGAAAGGTTACGATCGAGCAGTCACCAAGGAAGATATCGATCTCCTTCTTCTCAAGCTCCATTCGACTGACCGAGTGGATGACAAAAAAAGTATGGTCGTCGTAATAATCCAGCTTCGGTCGCTGCAACCCTTGCAGACAGTCTTCGATGGCGAGCGGATGGAAATGGAATTCCGTTTCCAGCATCCCGATTTCTTCCTTCGTCGGCTCTTCGAAATCCACCCAGTACCAGTCCCAAGTCTCAGACCGCAGCTCCTGCATCGGTATTCCTTCCTGCATCCCCTTCTCTTTGGAGTAAGCCATAATGTTTATCATTGCTATCACCTGCCATTTATGTACGATACCTTTTTTCTTTACCCTCTGCAACATTCCTTCAAACAGGGCCGTCAGGATGTGGTACGATGGAAAAAAAGGAAAGAACGGAGGATGCGGGCATGGCAGATACGGATAAAGCACTGCATATACAAGGACGGCTCGTACGTTTGAGAAGCATCGAGGATACGGATATTCCCGTCCTTTATGACTTGATTTATCAAGGATTCGAGCCGGAGTGGAAGAAGTGGGACGCTCCTTACTACCCGTTGGAGCCGCACACGTTGGAAAGCTACCGCAGCCACGAGCACGCAAGAAAAGCAAGGCTGAAGAATGGAGAACCGGACTCTCGATTAATTATAGAAGTCGAAGGCCGAATCATCGGTACCGTCACCTATTACTGGGAACACAAGCCTTCCCTCTGGCTCGAAGTCGGTATCGGCATCTATGACCCGCACTACTGGAACGGCGGTTACGGTTCCGAGGCTTTGGAATTGTGGATCGATCACTTGTTCCGTCATCTCCCGCTCGCACGGGTCGGGCTCACGACATGGTCAAGAAACGAACGGATGATGCGGGTCGGCGAGAAATTGGGAATGAAAGTCGAAGGCAGAATGCGTAAGTGCCGAATTTATGAAGGCGCCTACTACGATTCGATTCGGATGGGAATCCTGAGGGAAGAATGGAATAGACGGATGGTTCTATAGAATCAAGACAGGATCATCTATCTTTTACAATCATCGAAAACAACGATTTTCTTCTGAATAAAAAGAGGACTCCACGAATTGCGGGGTCCTCTTTTTACTGAATTCTTATTTAAATAGACTCATGGAGGAAGGTGGATAACAGCCGGGAATCGGCTTTTGCCTTTATTTCATAATCTTTTTTTGTATAAACGATTCCCTCCATTAAGAGCCTCGCCGTCCTTCCGATTTTCACCCGGACATCCGGATCTTCGGTAATATATGCTTCCAGAACGCCTCCAGGATGTCCGATCCGAAGGGAATCCTGCGACCGGATTGCCAGATCAGAGAGCACGGTACCGGTCAATCTGCTTGCAACAGAGAGGCAGACGGCCCCTGTAATAGCCAGGGCCTTGTGCGGCTTCTGCATTGACATCATTCTAACAAGCACGTCAACGTACTCTTTCTCATGAGTAATTCCCTGGATATCCGTGTACTTAGAAGTCTCGGCTACAATAGTCAATTTCGGTACAGCAGGTGATTGGTCAGAAGCATCCTCCTTCGCTGAGAACCCACAAAGCTCAGCTGCTATCGAACGGACTTCCTCCAACCTCTTTAATGTTTCACTGGAAAAATCATCCGGTAGTTCATCTCCTGCGAGACCGACGTGAGCAGCATTTACCATCACGAGCGGATTGGCCACATCCACAATGGAAATAGGAATGGTACCATAAGAGCACGCAACGTAATCTTTAGGCTTTCCGGAAGGAAAAATTCTCCCAGTAACGGCCCCTTCCGGTTTCTCGAAGGAAAGAAAAATCGGCGATCCACTTCCAGGGACGCCCGGAATCTCGTAGCTTCCCTCCGTCTTGACTTTATCGCCTTCGACTTCCACCTCCGCACTTATCAGCTTCTTCGTATTTGTGTTCCATATTTGAACCGACGTAACCGGCTCAAGGACATCCACCATCCCTTTACTGATTGCATATGGTCCGACAGCGGATGAGATATTGCCACAATTCCCATTAAAATCTACGACTTGTTTGTCAAGACTGACTTGCGCGAACGTATAGTCTACGTGATGGAACGGATGGGTGCTTTTACTGATGATCGCCACTTTACTTGTAAGAGAATTTGCCCCTCCCAATCCATCGATTTGATTGGGATCGGGGCTCCCCATGATATCGAGGAGAAACGGCTCCCACTCTTCTCGATCGGCAGGCATGTGATCCTTCAAAATAAATACACCTTTGCTCGTTCCCCCTCGCATAAGAGTCACCGGAACTTTATACATACGCTATCCTCTCCTCCAGGAATACTATTGTGATCAGGTTGGTTCTAGCGTACAATGGAAGTCACCATAAGAAAAATCACGAATTTCGATCTTATCAGATAAAAATATTTTATAACAGGAGGCTCGACATGGATCAAAAAGACTGGGACATCCTGCGTGCTGTAGATGAACGAAAAAGCTTGACCAAAGCAGCCGAAGCGCTGTTCATATCTCAACCAGCCTTGAGTTACCGTTTAAAACAGCTGGAGGATACCTTTCAAGCAAAACTCTTCTTCCGCACGAAGACAGGCATTGCATTCACCTCGGAAGGAGAACACCTCGTCGCCTATGCAAAAAGACAGCTCCAAGAGCTGCAGACCTTGTCCGATGAACTGATGAACATTGGTAAAGAGGTGCGGGGCACGTTAAGAATCGGTGTTTCCAGTAACTTCGCCCAATATAAACTCCCTGCTCTTTTAAAGAAATTTTCGGAGCAATACCCGAACATTCAATTCGACGTTCAAACAGGATGGAGTGTTGAAATTAAGAATTTGTTGAGCCGGTCCCATATCCACCTCGGCATTTTGAGAGGAGATTATGATTGGGAAGGCGAAAAACAGCTGCTCATTAAGGAACAGCTCCATATCATTTCCAAAGACGCAGTCGCTGTGGAGGATTTACCGAGCCTCCCGTTTATTAACTACAAGACAGATAATTCCCTGCAGTCGCTCATTACGAAGTGGTGGAACAATCATTTTTCCCAGTCCCCGTACTCTCCAATGGAAGTGGATCGTCAGGAAACGAGTAAAGAAATGGTCAAGCACGGCCTCGGGTTTGCGGTAGTACCGGAAATCTGTCTCCGTCCATCCGATCAGCTGTACACAGAAGGGCTTCATTATAAGAACGGGGAACCTGTCATGCGGGATACATGGTTAATGTACAGGCCGGACTACTTGAAGCTTCACATTGTCAAAGCCTTCATCGACTTCCTCATGAGCCAGCAAAAAGTTAAATTATAAAAAAAATTTATTTAACCTCATAATTTTTCGCTATTTTACTTATGTCCTGTTTTTTTATAACCTTATGCCAACCACATAAAAAGGAGGACGAACAGTGAATAAAATGTATGCGCTTACTTTTATATGCATATGCGCCTTATGCTTAACCGGATGCTCTTCTCTCACGCTCGGTCAGTCCCAGCTATCAACTTCGGATAAGGAAGGCATCGGAACAGATCTTTTGACGATGGTAGTTCCCTATAACTCCGGAGGCGGCACAGATGTCTTCGGAAGATATATGTCGAACCCACTTGCTTCTCATATAGAATCGAAGCCGAGTATCCAGGTGGAGAACATCCCCGGTGGAGGAAGCATCACAGGCGCCAACGAATACATCACTTCCTATGACAGAGACGGGAGCAACCTCATCACGACAAGTGCCTCCACACACATCCCGCTTCTTCTGGGTCAATCATCTGTAAAATACAACTTCGAAGATTTAAACCCCATCATCGGCGCTCCTACCGGGGCTGTCGTCTATGTATCCGACTCCCTTGGAATAGAGAGCGCATCAGATCTGAATGAACTGGATGAGAAGCTTTACTTTGCAGGCATGTCACCGACGGGGCTCGACCTCACTACCTTGATTTCCTTTGAGGTATTGGGAATGGATGCGAAGGCTGTCCTCGGGTATGAAGGAAGAGGACCTGCCAGAGTGGCATTCGAGCAAGGGGAAAGCAATATCGATTTTCAGACGACCACCGCTTATAAGAGGAATATAGAACCAAGAGTGGAAGAAGGAAGTGCTGTACCACTCTACAGCCTTGGACAGATTGATGAAAAAGGCAACGTCGTACGCGACCCGCAGTTTCCTGATCTCCCTACTGTGAAGGAAGCCTATGAAGATCTATATGGAAAGGAACCGTCCGGGGAAGACTGGAACGCCTACAAACACTTCCTGAATGCGACTTACACGCTACAGAAAGTCATCTGGGTCCACGAGGATGCCCCCGAATCTACCAAAAAAGAACTGGAAGAAGCGGCGGATCGTTTGAAATCTGATGAAGATTTCCTGAAGGAGTCAGCGGAAATTCTTGAAGACTACGAGCTATATACAAATGAAGAATTGAAACAACGAATTACCAGTTTAGAAGAAAACACTACTCCGGAAATGATCGACTGGATCTATGACTTCCTACTGCACGAACACGGAGTTGATGTGAAAAAATTATGAAGAGATGAGGTGTCCATATGTTGGAAAGTGCAGTGTCAGCTTTGCATATTGTCCTTGACCCTTCCCGTATGCTGTTTATGGTTCTCGGAATTGGTCTCGGTATTGTTGTAGGATTGCTTCCGGGGCTCGGAGGTACCGTCGGGATGTCCCTTCTCCTTCCGTTTATATTCGGAATGGACCCTTACATCGGCATGGCGTTACTAATCGGAATGGTCGCTGTTGTCCACACCGGGGACACCTTCCCTTCGGTCCTGCTCGGTATACCTGGTTCATCGGGATCTCAGGCAACCATCATGGACGGATATCCCCTCGCGAAAAAAGGCCAGGCAGCACGTGCCATGGGGGCAGCTTTGTTCTGTTCGATGATCGGAGGCGTCATCGGAGGAATTGCCCTTTACGCCGCTATCCCTTTTGCTACTCCTCTCATCACGAGCTTTTCTTCCCCGGAACTGTTTATGCTGACCATGCTTGGTTTAAGCATGGCCGGCCTTCTGGCTGGCGATTCTCCAGCTAAGGGAGCGATGTCCGGTCTTCTCGGACTTTTAATAGGCTCTGTCGGCAGCGCCCCGGCCATCACAGAATACCGCTATACTTTCGATTTTCTATATTTATCAAACGGACTCTCTCTTCCAGTTGTTGCGCTTGCCATTTTTGCATTCCCCATCCTCATCACTATGCTGACGGATAAAGGCAGCGTATCAGATACCGGCAAATTACAAGGCGGCGTGTTGGAAGGGGTAAAGGATGGCCTCCGCAATAAGTTCCTTATCTTTCGGAGTGCCGTCCTCGGGAGCCTCATCGGCTTCATTCCCGGACTCGGCGGGAGCGTCGTCGATTGGCTCGCTTATGGAGCCGGGAAGAAAACCGTGAAGAACAATAATTTTGGGGAAGGAGATATCAGGGGAGTCATCGCTCCGGAGAGTGCTAACAACGCCAAAGAAGGAGGCTCTCTCATCCCTACCCTTCTCTTCGGCATCCCAGGAAGCGGAACGACAGCCATTTTACTTGGAGGATTGATTCTAATGGGGTTGGAGGCAGGTCCGAGAATGTTGACAAACGACCTCCCCGTCACGCTTTCCATTGTATGGACACTTGTTATTGCAAATATTGTCGGTGCGCTGATGTGTATGGTACTCATCCGTCCCATTGCAAAAATCAGTCTTATTCCGGGTGAAAAGCTGGTTCCTTTCCTGGTCATTCTATTATTAATCGGGGCCTATCAAAGCAACTTCGCATGGGGAGATATCGTGACCTTCCTTGTCATTGGACTGCTCGGATATGTCATGACAATCCTCGACTGGCCGCGGCCGCCGCTTTTGATCGGCTTCGTCCTGGCCATTTCCGCAGAAAGGTACTACTGGATTTCCATTGAACGTTATGGATGGGAATGGATCAGCAACCCGATCGTCATCGCACTGGCGGTCCTGATCGTCGTATTACTTACAGGCGGTTCTGTAATGAAAAGAATCAGCGGCCGCATTCAGAAAGAAGGTGTGTAAGCATGGATAAACAAAAGTTGAATATCGCTTTTACTATTTTCTTATTCGCATTATTTACCTGGGCTGCCATCACAGCACTCTCTTTCTCAAGGCTTGCTCAGTTTTTTCCCATTTACGTATCAACAGCGGGAAGCATCGTCACCGGACTGTACCTCTGCTCTGAAATCATCAAATATGTAAAGCAGAAAGATAAGAAGCATCAGAAAGTTCTTATTGTCCAGCCGCTTATTTATCTCGCCTGGATTGTAGGATATGTAATACTGATTTACATCATCGGAGTGCTGGCAGCTTCCGCGGTCTTCCTGATGACTTTTCTAGTAAAGGAATCCCGATTCACCATCGGCAAGGCGGCGTACTCAACGGGGATTACAATCGTTGCCTTGATCGTTCTCAGTAGTTTCATGAAAATTGCCTGGCCGGAAAGCCTGCTTGGTTTATAACAGAGTGCTCCTTTTGGTCCAGGACGCATCAGAAATGTACTATGCTTCCCGGAGCCTTCTCTCCCTGTAATCCGATAAAAAAACGCGGCCCTTTTATAGAAGGACCGCGCTTTTTTTTATCCGAAATACGTATTCAAAGGTGGAACAATCTGCTTCTTACGGCTGACGACACCAGGAAGGACGGCTTGATTACCGTCAAGCGTTACGTCAAATGCTTTCGCTACCGCGTCTGTCGCTTCGCCTACTGCTACGACGGTGGAGTCACTTTCAAGGATGTCTGTAACAACAAGGACGAAGAGATCAAGCCCTTTATCCGCTGTTACTTTTTCAATCGCCTGCTCCAGTTCACCTTTACGGGAAAGCACATCGTTCGTGTCAACCGTATTCACCTGAGCAATCTCTACTTTCTTATCACCCATAGAGAATTCCTTCGCATCAAGAGAAATCAACTGCTCTGCTGTTTTGTCGCTGATGTCAGCTCCGGCTTTCAGCATTTGAAGGCCGTATTCTTCCGCATCGACACCTGCGATGGCAGCAAGCTCTTCCGCCGCTTTACGGTCTTCCTCTGTGCATGTCGGGGATTTAAACAAGAGAGAGTCGGAAATGATCGCAGAAAGCATCAGTCCGGCCATTTGTTTCGGCACTTCTTTTCCGTGCTCTTTATAAAGCTTGTTCAAGATCGTTGCCGTACATCCGACAGGCTCTGCACGATAATAAAGAGGGCCTTTCGTCTCGAAGTTCGCGATTCTGTGGTGGTCGATCACTTCAAGCACCTGGACATCATCAATATCGTCGGCACTCTGCTGGCGTTCGTTGTGATCGACAAGAATAACCTGTTCCACTTCGTCGGATACACGTTCTACGAAACGAGGCGCCTCCACATTGAATTGTTCAAGGGCAAACTGTGTCTCTCCCCCTACTTCACCGAGGCGGACGGCTTCCGCGTCTTCCCCAATCGTCTTTTTCAGATCCGCATACACAAGTGCAGAACAGATCGTGTCCGTATCCGGGTTCTTGTGACCGAAAACTAGAGTTTTAGCCAAAATAATCTTCCTTTCTATAATCGAAGTATGTAAGCATTACGTCTTTTCGATTATAAAATAGAATACCGGAAGAGTCCAACTTCTCCTATAGGAAAAATGATTACCGGCGCTCCTTCAGAAAACATGCCGCAGCGGCATATCCGGCCACCATTTGGACGACAGGACTCGCAGACGGATTGGTAACAAGGACTCCGGGAAGCAGCGCAGGCAGAGGAAGCACGAAAGGAACTAATAGAAAATAGAGGCAAAGAGTGATCACCCCCACCCCTTTCCTATTCCACCTCCATAAGACGTCTTTCTTCCTCCATTGTGTTATTTTTTCAAATTTCAACAGAAAACCGGCAGGAATATAAGCCGTTTGACCGAAGATTATATAAGGGTAAACAATAAACGACTCTGCCGCCAGCGTCTGAAGCTTCGATTGTATAAAAGAAACCAGCCATAAATAAAAGAAGAAAACAGCTGCTTTCCAAATGATTGCCTGATACCTTCCCATTATCCATCTCCTCCTTTTCTATCACTCTATGAATCCGTTCCAATAAAAATCGCTGAAAAGACGTTTACGACAAAAAATTAAGGGAATTGTCAAAAAGATGTTTGAGATTTCACGACATTATGTGTTAGAATTCCTTACATAGACATTTTGAGGTTCTTATCCGATGCATGATCAGGGATGGAAGACTCATAAAAAAAGATAAAGAGAGGGTATTGTATGACTTACACAAAAGAACAGATCAAGCAGGAAGTCAAAGAGAATAACGTAGAATTCATCCTACTAGAGTTCACAGACATGCTAGGGGATACTAAGAACGTAGAACTGCCGATAGATGAATTGGACATGGTGCTGAACAACGAAGCGATGTTCGACAGTTCTTCCATCTCCGGTTTCTCTGCAATCCAAGAAAGTGACATGTATCTTGTACCAGATTTGGATACGTTCCTACTACTTCCATCTATGGTCGATGAAGATCGCAGCGCGCGCTTCATTTGTGACATCTACAAGCCGGACGGCACTCCATTCGAAGGAGACCCTCGCTACATCCTGAAACGTGCTATGAAAGAAGCAGCGGATTTAGGCTATACCGTTAACGTCGGTCCTGAACCGGAATTCTTCCTGTTCAAACTGAACGATGAAGGTTATCCGATTCGTAAGATGAACGACCGCGCCGGATACTTCGATGCTTCTCCTAAAGATAAAGGAGACAAGGTACGCCGTGATATCGTACGCACCCTTAAGAAGTACGGTTTCGAGATGGAAGCTTCCCACCACGAAGTAGCGATGGGACAGCACGAAATCAACTTCCGTTTCGATAACATGCTGAAAGCAGCAGACAACATCCAAACCTTTAAGAACGTTGTAAAGGATATTGCAACAAACCATAACTACCACGCGACATTCATGCCGAAACCGATCGCAGGCGAGAACGGCTCCGGAATGCACTGCCACCTGTCCTTGTTCCGTGATGGAGACAGCGCGTTCTACGATGAAGATGCGAAAGACGGCGTGTCTAAGACGATGAAACAGTTCATCGCAGGAATTCTGCATCACGCAAGCGGAATTGCAGCAATTACGAACCCGAACGTGAACTCCTACAAGCGTCTCGTTCCTGGTTATGAAGCTCCTGTAAGTGTAGCTTGGTCCCACTCCAACCGTAGTTGTATGGTCCGCGTACCAACAACACGTGGTAAAGGAACGCGTTTCGAAGTCCGCAACCCGGATCCGACGGCTAACCCTTACTTGACGCTTGCTGTATTGATCCAGGCAGGTCTTGAAGGTATCCGTAAGGAAATGGACGCAGGCGACGCAGAAACTCGTAACCTTTACGAAGTGACGGATGACAGCGTGCCTACTCTTCCTACGAATTTGAAAGAAGCTATCTCTGCTTTGAAGAAAGATGAAATCCTTCTGAACGCACTTGGCGATCACACATCCCAAGCTTATATCGAAGAGAAGGAAAAAGAATGGACAGAATACTCCCTGCAGGTCAGCCAGTGGGAAGTAGACATGTATATGAATAGATAACACCAAAAAGAAGCAGCCTTTTGTAAGGCTGCTTCTTTTTATTTTATCGGGAAATATAAGCAAGCAAGAAATGGATAGTATTTCATGATACAAGAACAGCTTCTTTTTCGTGTAAACAAAAAGCCGCCGCCGATGCGGGGCTGTTCCACCTGCTTTATTTACCTATTTCTCTTCGATACCGCAACGAAATATAGGACTTTTCTGAAGGAAGCTTATGAGACGGCCGCTCCCCTTTGTAAACAAAGCCGGATTTCTCATAAAAGGGAATGCCCATCTCGTTCCCTTTCGTTACAGAGACCCATTGCTCCGATGCACCACGAGCAATATGATCCTCGGTGATAGCTTCAAGCAGTCTGCCTCCGATGCCTTCCCTCTTTCTCTCAGGATCAAGGTAGAGCACAAAGAGTTCTGCCGTTTCAGATCCGGTCATTCCTCCCCCGCCGGCACCGACGACAGTCCCTTCCTCATCGACAGCCACAAACCACCCGTTCCATTCATCGGAAATATCACGAACTTCCCGCGCAATCCGGTCTGCGTTATAAAATTCTTCAATCACCTGCTCAATATCTTCTTTCTCCAGCAACGATTTGTATGTTTCCCGATAGCCAGCTTCACAGACACGAATAATGTCCGCTACATTGGAACCATCCGCTTTCCGTACCTCCACCATATCTACCGAACCGCCCCTTCTTCAACTGCGTACTTTTTTCATTCGGCCTGTCACGACATATGTATTCGTCTTCGAGCGAAAGAACTGCCTCGCCCCATGATAAGTCGTGTACCAAAGATTGTTGATGACCTTAAACTCTCTTTCCTCTACATCGACGAAGATTACCGGATGATAAGAGGTTCCGAAAACTTCATCCTGCAATTCCACAACTCCGACTTCCTTCTGTTCATCCATCCACATCGTTTTCATATTTTTCATTGCGTTCCTACTCCTTCATTTACTACCAAATGTCCAATTTCTTTAGAAGTAATTATTGCAAAATTAAGACAATAAAACAATAGCGATTTGACAAAAAACAACTTCGTTCCACGAAATATAACACCCTGTGCAAACGCTTCAAATCAGTAAAAAAACCCCTTATCCTTCAGAGGATAAGGGGTATGTTTTATCACTTTACAGCGTTCAAACCCTTGTGAAATCAAGGGTGAAGGATTACAGCATGCAATGGTATGCACGAAAAAAAATCGGAGGAAAAACACTCCTTCAATTCCGGAAAAAAACATCAGAAAAAAAGTTAAAAAAATAATTAACAAACTTTTTAAAGCAGCCTGGCAGCGATGAAAAACCGATGTTGTCTGACGTCTAAAGACTTGTTATTACTCATTTCCTTGTGAATAGAGAGCAGCTCTTCTCTATATTTTTCCACTGTGAAATCAGGCACCTGCCAGGGTATGGCTTTCAAATAGTAGATCAGCGCTCCGATATCATAAAACCTCTGAGTCGGATGAGCTTCCCCTGACGCAATCAGTTCCCATTCAGGAGATTGAAAGGGTTTTTCAGCCGTTTGCAGGGACCACCCAGCGTACTCCTCATTAACAGGAACCTCCAGTCGATCGTTTATGCCGGAACAATCCACCCCTCCTACTTGCTGCGTAAGAAATATCCCTCCAGGCTTCAATACACGCTTCACCTCTCCCAGGTCGTAAGAGTCGTGTTGATTCAGTACAAGATCGAAGCTTGCGTTTTCGAAGGGAAGCGTGTCATTCTCGACAGGAACCACCGTCACTCCGTGTGGCTCCAGTCGTTCTTTTGCCAGCGGGTAATTAGGTGCATACCCCTCTGTCGCAGCCATATACAGCGGAAACGGAAGGAGCTTTTCCAAAAACTCGCCTCCTCCGGTCCCCATATCGAGTGCAGCACGTGCGCCATGGAGGAAGTTCCTGGCCATCGATCCATACGACCATGGCAGCAGTCCGCTCTGCATTCTTCCTGCCCCGGTAATGTAAGAGAAATCCCATCCATGGAAAGGCCGGTCTACCTCTTTTAAATAATCATTAAAATTCATCTTTGCGCCTCCTCTATTATTTTGTGGACGATTCTATCCTCCAGGAGGTGCGCGTGCCCGCTGGTATTGTTATGTATCTGGTATTCGGCTGTACATAGATTCATCCCTTTCTATTAATTCGATAATGGATGGTGAGAAACGGAAGACCGAACATTCTCATCGTATGAACAGCACAAAGGACGCCGTTCTCTTCATGGCTCACGCGAAAATGCTCCGTCAGCGGCAGAACGATGGGGCGGCCGCGAACAATAAGGTACGTGCCGGCATCCGATTCCGGGTTCCCCTTTTCACTAGTGAGAACGAGCTCTTCCCTTTCCCTTCTCACCTCCAAGATGCCTGCCATTGCAGAAAACGGAAGCGGTAGAGAGATGTTCATGTACGTCTGCCCTCTGGATGTATGGGAAGCATACAAGGCGATAAACACCTCGGATTCATTGACCTTCCTTATCCAGGCACGAGTATTTTCTCTTCCATCTAATTTATCCGAGACAGAACGGATAGCCCCCGTCATTTCATACGTCTGCCTCGACAGCGGAAGGTTGATCTGCTTTGTCACGGTACTGACGGCCCGGTAGAGAACAGCGAAGGGATAGAACCACCAATGCCAGCAGACACGGGAATATAACCGGTATTTATCGGTCTGCTCGTAAAAGGATACGATCTCCGGATGGACCTCCCCTTCTTCCCGTTCGGATACGTAGATCGAAAAATCGTCGACAAGGCCGCTGCAGGACCTTCCACCTTCCTTCCCTTTCAAAACATGCTCTCCAATCCGCCACCCTCCAGTTATGTTACTGACAGGAAAGCGAGGGACTTGGTACATGGAATCCGGAAAGGCGAGACTCCACCCCCACACTCCCGACAAGCCGAAAGCGACCATATTGATAACGCCGTGAAACATAATCATAAATTCGATGGTCACGACAAACCCATCCATGACTTGACTGAGAGCATAAGCAAGGGAAAAGAGAATCGTCACACCCAGCGAAGTAAAAGAAATCCGACACAACAGTTCCTGCATCCGATTTTTGAACGACGTCCTCCACGCTGTAGCGATAAGTGTATAAATACCAACGATATAAAGAAGGACAGAGGCTACCTCAAGGATAGGAGAAAAGGAAATGCCGAGCGCAAGCAAGATAGGGGCCGCCACGACGGACCATCCCGCGGTATAATAGGAACGCGATTTCCTCCTTCTGCCGAGAAGCCCGAGAAAGGTGAGCAGCATGAATCCCGCATAATGGAAGTGAATACTCGTCAGCCATGTAAGCAGAGGGTAAAAGCCGGTATCTATTTCCGCCACAAAAGCAAAGAACCAAAACCCTCCGATACCGAGATACACATACCCCACATCAAGGAAAAACTCTTCGACATGGGTAAACCCTCGCCGCACCATTCGGCGAACGCCATGAAAAGCGACGAGAATGGTAAAAATAAAATACAAAAGACCAAGAGCTGCATCCCACGGCATGTCCCCCGTCAACCGAAGAATGGCGACCATGACCACCGCGGTACCCGCTCCGTACAAGAGAAGCGGGGATTTCCCCTCTTCCGGCCGCCTGTTTGAAAGGAGGAGAGGGACATAAATCATTTGTGCGGCGGTAAGAATCGAATAGTACCACGGATCTGCGGAAAAGAAGGCGGCTAAAAGAAACAGCAGCGTTGAGACAACCAACCAAGGCTTCATTCCCCCGTCACCTGCCTTCTCCTGCAGTATTTCGCAGTCGGCACGTCTTTACTGAACGAAAACCCCAGGAAAGAAAGCGCGAAAAGAGCCAGATTGAAAGTTAACGGGTTAAATGGCTGTGTCAGCGATTCCGGGGCAGCCGTGACGGCTCCAATTGTCAATAGTGGAAAAGCAGCTGTCTGAGCGGCGAACAACCAGCGCTTCCTTCGGCATAGCAACCAAAGAAGACCGATGACGACTTCGCCAATTCCGATCGCAGACATGACCCGGTGAGCCACGGCTTCTCCAATGGGTAGAACAGATGTCAGCATCGCCAGTTCCTGAGGATGCTGGAAAATCAGTTTTGGTACAAGCCCGTGATAGATCCAAATAAAGCTGAATAGGATGGCGGAAAGCCATGTAACGAAAAAATTTCGATACTGCACTTCCGGCACTGTCCCTTTTTCCAGCCACCTCTTCAGGACATCGAAGCTGAGTGCCGTCGCCCAGCCGATTAAAGGGCGGAAGCAAAACCTGTCGAACAGCCGGCCTGCTGCCCCGAAATTGGTCGTATAATCATAGCGGGTGAGGAACGTCACCCCTCCGTCTTGCCTCGGCACATACTTCCAAAAACCCCGCCCCTCCCGAATGATCGACCGTTTCTGCTCTGTACCGAAATGGAGCGAAGATGTCCGTGCACCATCTCCCCCTTTTCTCGCTGTCACACTCTGCCCCCATCCGGAAATATCGAGCCCGAAGCCTATTCTCGTCTTGTATGTAAATCTCTGAGGAGACCCTTGCGCTTTCGGAAGATAAGTAATAGAAGAAAAGCGCAGATCCCAACGTTCATGAACAGAAGGTTCCTGGCTTGCTTTCCACAGGTCATCCATAGAGGTACGGATTGGTATTTCTACATAGATTGATTTCTTCTTCATCGTCATCACCTCAAGATTGTGAAATATAGCACATACTCATTATTCCAAACTTTGAAAGCGATGACAATATGGAAAGAAGAAAAGATACCTCGTTAAAGGTATCTTTTCAGATTGGTGAGAAACATAAGAGGTTTAAAGAACCGTTTCCTTCACAAATATAATATCGCTGTAACTATATATCTAATTAGGAACGGAAAATTTCAGCGAACGGACGGGAGCATGCCCTCTTCACCCGACATTAATTCTTCACCGTTTATTCGATCCGTGCAGCATGCGGTTCGTCCGATGCGTGCCGTATTTATCTTTCAACTCCAGCCGCTTCAATTCGCGCTTGAGCTTATTATAGCTCTTCAGACGACCTTCCGACAGCTCGCCGGAATCTATCGCCGCCCGCACCGCGCATCCGGGTTCGCTTTCATGTCTGCAGTTGCGGAACTTGCAGCTGTTCCCAAGAGCGTCTACATCGCTGAACGTTTGGTCGAGGTCTGCATCTTCGCCCCACAGCTGCAGTTCACGCATGCCCGGTGTATCGATCAGGTACACTCCACCTGGGATTTCAAAGAGTTCCCGGTGTGTCGTCGTATGACGGCCACGCCCATCCTCTGAACGCACGGACTGGGTGTGCTGAACGGCTTCCCCCATCAGGGCGTTCGTTAACGTAGACTTGCCGACTCCAGAGGACCCAATCAGAGAGACGGTCTCGCCGGGACGGAATGACTGGCGGATTTGCTCTATACCGACACCGTTGAGACTGTCTACGGCATAAACGGGGACACCGGGAGCAACCTGCTCCACTTCTCTCGTCTTTCCGTCCGGATCACTGCATAAATCTTTTTTCGTACAGACGACCACAGGACTTGCCCCGCTTTCATATACCTGCTGGACGTAGCGCTCGATCCGCCTCACGTTGAATTCAAGCGTTAAGGAGGTAACGATGAATACTGTATCCACGTTCGCCGCTATCACCTGTTCGTCGTGCCCTGTTCCCGCTTTCTTTCGCGAAAGAACCGTCTTCCTCTCCAGGACTCTCTGGATGATTCCCCTGCTTCCGTTCTCATACGCCTCAAAAATGACCCAGTCACCGACCGCAGGGTAATCGCTGTCATGAAGAGCGGTATGATGAAAACGTCCTGCCACTTCTGCTCTGACATCCCCGTTTCCAGACGCCAGTGTGTACAGACCGCGTGTATGGCGTACGACTCTCCCTGCATGCTCTTCTTCCTTCACTTGCTCTTGAAAAAATTCATTAAAATCTGTCCGTTCCATTCGATTCCTCCTAAGGTAAGGAGGACGTCAGAAGTGATGTCCTCCTTTTGTATATGGGTGGGTGTAAGTTACGTTAAATGGCTTTGTCGTTTTCATAAAACATCACTCCTGACTTATTTGGTTCCTTTATTATATCAGAAAACGTTGGAATGGAGGCAATTTTCTGATATCATCCACGAGCCACCGCTTTTTTCGCAGAAACAGCCGCAAACGTGATCGTGATTGCACAGGCGATAAGGATGGCGATCACTCCTTTCATCAGATCCCCGAACACCCAGCCGTCAATCATCACCGTCCGCATGCTTTCAAAGACATACGTCGTCGGGTTGATGGCAGCGGCTACCTTCAGCCACTGCGCTTCGATAAGGTCGTACGGTACGAATGTCGTGCTCAGGAAGATGAGCGGAAAGAAGATGAAGGTTCCCGCCTGAGACGCCTGTGCATTCTTCGTTCTTAACGCGACCCCCGCAGAATAGCCGGCGAAAGCAAGCCCCCACCCGATGGCAATCAACAAGACAAACAGCATGCCGAGAAAACCTGTCTTCACCTCAAGCCCCATCAAGAAGGCGATTCCGAAGATTAATACTGTCTGAACAAGAAGCTGGAGCATTCCTGCAATGATCGGTCCGAGCACGATTGCAAGTCTTGAAGCCGGCGTCAGCAGAAGCCTGGAAAAGAAGCCGTTCTCAATATCTTTGACGATCCCCTGTCCCGCACCGCCTGCGCCTCCGATTGCAGCCGAAACGATGGATACAGGAAGAATGAATGCTAAATAATTGGCTCCTTCGAAGGTAGGAAGCTGGGAGATCCCGCTTAACCCTCCGTCATAGACGAGCAGGAAAAAGACAGAAATGATTAAGTTTGGAATGAAAGAGAACGGATTACGGATCGTCGTCTTAATACTGCGTACAGTGAGGAGCCATGTATCTTTCCATACATTATTACCCATGTGCTCTCTCCCCTTCTTCCTTCTGCTCTTTCGTGATCTTCAGGAAGATATCATCCAACGTCGGAGAAGAAAGCTGGATGTCATCCACTGCGATCCCCTCCTGATCGAAGATACGGACGACTTCCAGCAGCTGTTTCGTCCCTTCTTCTACGTATATCAGTAAATTTCCGTCCTTCCTGATGACATCGTTCTGTTCCAACCGGTCATGAAGAAGAGCTTGGGCGGCTTCCTCCTGATTGGAGTCCTTCAACCGAAGAGTAATCAAATCATCCCCGATCTGCTGCTTCAATTCCTTCGGTGTCCCGGTAGCGACGATTTCCCCCTTGTTAATGATGCTGAGCCGGTGAGCCAGATTATCCGCTTCCTCCAAATATTGTGTAGTAAGAAAGATTGTCGTCCCGTTCTCTTCATTTAAACGGCGGAGCTCTTCCCAAATGGCGATCCGGTTCGACGGATCAAGCCCGGTCGTCGGCTCATCCAGAAAAAGAATCTTAGGCTCATTGACAAGCGTCAGTGCCAGGTCAAGGCGCCTGCGCATCCCGCCGGAGTAGTTGCCTACACGACGCTCGGCTGCTTCTTCCAACTGTACAATCTCCAAGAGTTCCCTCGCGCGCTTCTTCCCGTCCTGTTTGCCAAAACCGAAAATATAAGACTGTAGTTCCAAAAGCTCTCTTCCGGTCAAATCAGGATCTACTCCCGTTTCCTGGAGAGCAACGCCGATGTAACGTCTCACCTCTTCCGGTGCACGGATGACATCGTGACCTGCAACCGTAATGTTACCGGAGGATGCATTGATGAGCGTTGTCAATATTTGTACCGTTGTGGATTTACCCGCACCGTTCGGTCCGAGAAATGCAAAAAATTCTCCTTCTTCCACTTGGAAGGAAACGTCTTTCACCGCGGTGACATTTCCCTTCTTGAATGTTTTCGACAGATGCTCTACTTCTATTCTTCCATTCATACCAAACCCCTCCATCCTTCTTCACCTTTTCCTTCATCTTTATCCTTATACCCCGTTCCGCATACATATGAGCCTGGGGGCATTTATTTCGAAGTAAAGGTTTGATGTTTTTATAGAGCGGGTATAAACAACTTCACAACACAAGTTGGAAACCGCAAAACTAGACGGTTTTCGCTCTTGTCCCATACCTCCCACCCATGATAAGATATAAAAACACTTAATTTTCTGACAACATTAATTTACAGGAGGTGACAGTCATGGGATTATTGGAATTATATCCATGGATCGCACCTGTACTCCTACTGGTGAGTATCGCGACCCTGTTCGCGTCCTACTTCAGTTTGAAGTCCAGGAAATATATGATCTTTACAGCACTGGGAATGGTGCAGACTTTTATCAGCCTTAACTTCGCGACGACCGTCGGACCGATCCTCTTCGGTATCGGCCTCATCCAGTTTTACGCTGGTTTGGTGAATATAAAAAGGGTGAAAGCTATGAGACATGAGTAATCATGTTCTTATAGACCTTTCACCCTTTTTTCAATATAGACACATAGATGCCCGATCGTCGGAAAATAGTTGAATTCTTCACCTCTTGGAATGTCACTCTCCGGATGAGGCTCGATATTCCAATAAGCAAGCAGGCTTGCGAATGTTTCTAAAAATTTCCCTTTATTATACTTATATAACTCAGGGACGCAGATGTTTGTAGTCAAGTGCTCGAACGGTTCCTCATACTGAGGTTCGATATACATATGTACATAATGAACCACACTTTTATAAATTGCGACAGTCGTCCGTTCGTCCTGAAAAGACCGCTTTTTTTTCTTCTTTTGATAATCTTTGAAATTGTACACTTCCGCCATCCTATCCGACCTCCCCACATAATAGTATAGTACAATAATTCTTTCAAAAAGGACAATCTCCTGCATGACTGCAATATATTCCTACCCCTGCATGCTTTTATGGTATTCTTAAATCAAGATCCCACGAAAGGGAGAGGAGATCCAAGTATGAGGAAATGGTTGTCGATTCTTTTCCTTCTCCTCCTGATCATTGCAGGCTGCAGCTGGACAGGCAGTGCCGGGGAAAAAGGTTTGGACTCCGCTGCAGGCGGTGACTCGACGGAAGAACAGGAAGAATCAATCAAACTTGATGTGGACGGCACAACTTACATAATAGAGCAGGATAATTTCCCTATTCTTTGGCAGTTCATCCACTCTTCAGGAAACACGGAGGCTGCAATAGAAGGGCTGCATTATCAGGAGGTAACGGAAGACCGTTATCTTATAGATTTTGCATGCCGGGAAGACGTCTGCTCCCATTTATTGATCAGCTTTGAAGACGAAGTATCTTACCTTCTGAGCGATTTAAGCGAACGGGAAAGCATAGAATTATCTCCGGAGGGAGGGTATGCGGCCTTCCTTTTCTCCCGTGACGTCAATGGAGAAAAGAAACACCAGATGACCGTTGTGGATATGGCTTCCCTCAATCCTATGGAGCTGGAAACCGCCGATGAACACTTACTTCCCAGACCGGATCAGTACCAATATGCGATTGATTCTGTTACTTTTATGGAAGAAACGCTCATTCAAATGAAAAGCGAATCCATTCCGGAAGAACCCGGACGCGAAAGCGTAACTTCGCTATGGAAGTACGGAAAGGAATAAGGAGGAACACAAAATGAACGAAACTTTAGAAACGATTTTGAATCATAAATCCATCCGCAAATTCAAAGATATTCCGCTGACCGGCGAGCAGTTGAACACCATTATCGCATCTGCTCAGCAGGCTTCGACTTCCAGCTATATGATGGCATATTCCATCATTGGCGTCACGGATGAAACGAAGAAAGCACAGCTGGCGGAGATCACCGGACAATCGTACGTGAAGGATAACGGACACCTGATGATTTTCTGTGCCGATCTGCACCGCCACACTCTTCATGCGACAGAAGACCAATATGAAGAAATGGTGGAAAACCTGGAGAACAGTGAACACTTCCTTGTGGCAGCGATCGATGCAGCACTGGCCGCTCAGAATGCTGCCATTGCAGCAGAATCGATGGGACTTGGTATTTGTTATATCGGCAGTATTCGAAACCAATTGAATAAAGTAGATGAAATACTTGATCTTCCTAAACACGTACTTCCATTGTTCGGCATGGTATTCGGCACGCCGGATGCTGAACCGGATAAGAAACCCCGACTGCCGAAAGAAGCCGTTTATTTCGAAAATACCTATCAGAAGGATCACAAGGAGAAACTTGCCGCGTTCGATGAAACGATTGCCGCTTATTACGCAGGCAGACAGACGAACAACCGCAGCGATTCGTGGACAGACCAAATGCTGCGCCGTTTCACGAAGCCGATCCGAATGGACGTTACCGGCATCGTGAAGAAGAAGGGCTTTAACAAACAATGAAAATAGAGGAAGTAAGAAAGGTTCTGGATGAGGCAGAACGAGTTGTCGTCTTAACAGGTGCCGGCGTCTCGACGGCAAGCGGCATACCGGATTTTCGTTCTTCTCAAGGGCTGTGGACAGAAGACCATTCCCGAGAGTACTACATGTCCGCTGATTATTTCCACCAGAACCCGCAGGACTTCTGGAACAAATATAAAGAGATCTTCCGGCTTAAACTGCTCCAGGACTACGAGCCTAATGATGTGCATCACTTCCTGAAACAACTGGAAGAGGGCCGTCGTGTTTCCATCATTACGCAAAATGTAGACGGGCTGCATGAACGTGCAGGCAGCACGGACGTGCTGGAATACCACGGGACGCTTGGAAGCTCCAGCTGCACACAATGCGGGAACGCTTACCCGGTTGAATCGATCCGGGAAGCTGTCCTTCCCTCCTGCATCTCCTGCGGAAGTGTGCTTCGACCCGACGTTATGCTGTTCGGTGACCCGATCACGCTTCATGAAGAAGCGGAAGCACGGATTGAACAGGCAGACGTGCTGCTTGTCATGGGAACGTCCCTTACGGTCACCCCTTTTAGTCTGCTTCCGTATACGGCAGCGGGGAATCCCCGCATCACGACGGTCATCATCAACCGGGAAGCAACCGGCCATGATCACCTTTTCGATTATGTCATCCACGGGGACTTAACGGAAGTGCTGCGGGCTTTAAAGAATAAGGGATGATAGAAAGAGAGGCTCAGAGTAGATCCATACTCTGAGCCTTTTTGCTTTCCCGGACAAGCATCCTTCAGGTCGTTTCGTTCTATTTCGATTATACTACACAAATGTAAGGGTTTCCACAGCTATATTAATAGGAAAGAACACGATTTCCTATAAGCTTTGTCACTTTTTGCAGAAAGGCTTCCAGCGACACCGTTTCGGACTCTTTTTGTCCGTAGATCCGTACGTTCAAGGAGTGATTGTCTCTCTCCTCATCTCCTACGACGATGATATACGGTGTTTTACTCATTTGAGCATCCCGCATTCGATAGCCGAGTTTCTCTTCTCTTGCGTCCACCCCTGCTCTTATTCCTGATCTTTTCAAGTGTTCGATGACACGGCCGGCATATGCCTCATGGGCAATAGGCGATACGGGCAGCACTTTCACCTGTTCTGGGGCCAGCCAGACGGGAAATGCTCCGGCGAAATGTTCAATTAAAATGCCAAGGAAGCGGTCAATGGAGCCGAATACGGCGCGGTGCAGAACGACTGGACGGACTTTCGCTCCCGTTTCATCTACATAAGTGAGATCAAATTTCTCGGGCATTTGAAAATCAAGCTGGACGGTTGCACACTGATGGCTTCTCTGCAGCGCATCTTTAATATGAATATCGATCTTCGGTCCATAAAACGCACCGTCGCCTTCATTAATCACGTAATCATTCGGCAGGCGGTCCAATACGGATTTCAATGCTTCCTCCGCTTGGTTCCACATCGCATCCTCCCCCATCGACTTCTCCGGACGAGTGGATAACTCAACAGTATATTCAAACCCGAACGTGCGGTACACCTCGTCGATCAACCGGAGAGCAGAAGCAATTTCATCTTCGACCTGATCCGGTCGGACAAATATATGCGCATCATCCTGACAAAAGGACCGCACCCGGAGAAGCCCATTCAACGCGCCGCTGTATTCATGACGGTGCACCTGCCCGAACTCAGACATGCGGATCGGCAGGTCACGGTACGAATGAAGCTGATTTTTGAAAATCAACATATGGCCCGGGCAGTTCATCGGTTTCATAGCGAACGTCTGATCATCCACTTCCGAGAAGTACATGTTCTCCTTATAATGATGCCAGTGCCCCGACTGCTTCCAAAGGCGCTGATTCATCATAAGAGGCGTCCGGACTTCCTCATAGTCGTGTGCCTCTTGAAGACCGCGCAGAAATCCTTCCAGTTCATTCCTGATTATTTGACCGTTCTTCGTGTAAAAAGGCATGCCGGGAGCTTCTTCCGAAAAGAAGAAAAGATTGAGTTCCTTCCCGAGCTTCCTGTGACTGCGACGCTCTGCCTCTTCCAGAAGGGCTGAGTGTTCGTCAAGCTCTGCCTTTGTCGGGAAAGCTTTACCGTACACCCGCTGCATCATCGGCTTCTCCTTATCCCCCTGCCAATAAGCTCCCGCAACATTCGTAAGCACAAAGGCACCGACCCATTTTGTGGACGGAACATGGGGTCCTCGGCACAAATCGACGAATTCCCCTTGTCGATAAATAGAAATCCCCTCGTCATCCGGCACCCGGTCGATCAGCTGTTCTTTGTATGGATCCCCTGCAAACAAGGCATGCGCCTCCTCTCTCGTCATCGATTCCCTTGTTACCGGGTAATTTTCCTCTATGATTTTTTTCATTTCTTTTTCAATTACAGGAAGATCTTCTTTCGTCAGCATGTGATCCATGTCGATATCGTAAAAGAACCCATTCTCTGTGACCGGTCCAATGCCGAGGTGGACGTCCCCGTAGAGCCGCCTGATCGCTTGGGCAAGCACATGGGCGGCCGTGTGACGCATCATTTTCACGAATGCCTCTGACTTTGAGTCCAGCAGTTCGATGGCTGCATCTTCAACAATTGGACGGCGGTAGTCATACAACTCCCCGTTAACCCTTCCACCGACAGACCGCTTTTTCAGACTCGGGCTGATTGAATCCGCAATTCCTTCAAGCGTGATGCCACTTTCGAATTCCTTCTTTTTTCCGTCTGGAAAAACGATTTCCACGTTTGAGTGCTTCATAACAAATCTCTCCTTTTTTTGTATAAAAAAAACGCACCTCATCCCGATAAAGGGACGAGTGTGCGCTCGTGGTTCCACCCAGTTTCCCGTCTTCGTTGAAGACGGCTCTCTGACAGCTTGTAACGCAGCAATACGGCACGGCATTGGCCTCCGCGCGGCTCGGAGGTGGTAAGGAACAGCCCGGCATCGAGGAAGTTCTCAGCATACCCTTCCCTCTCTGTCGATCGTCAACGGTTCCCTTTTGTCCTCTTCTTCGCTTTTTCCGTAAATAAAAAAACACGCATCCCTCTAAGTAAGGGACGAGTGTTCGACTCGTGGTTCCACCCAAATTCCCGTCACATAAGTAACGGCTTCGGCTGCATTAACGGTGCAGATCCGGCATGGCATTATCCTCCATGCAGCTTCGAGGTGGTAAATGGAGACGGCGCATTCCAGGAAGCTCTCAGCTTGTGCTTCCTTCTCTGTGGACCGCTGTACCCCACCGTTTGTCCTCATCACGGCTGTTGCCTATCGAATTGATATACACTTTATACCAAAAGGAAAATCCAGTCAACCACTTTTTGCAGATTTTTCCGCTTCGAGTCCGAGGACGGCCCCCATGTACTGGGAGGCGGTCGTGAAGCAGATGTACGCACACAGTTCACTGATTTCTGCATCATTGAATACATCCCGTAAGACTTGGAAGAGCGAATCCGGAACCATGCCGCGATAGACGGTGAACACTTCTGCGAACCCCGCAGCGACAGCAGTCCGTTCGTCATACTCGGAAGGATCCGGCTTTCCTTTCGCCTTACAATATTCACAGCCGTTCTTCTGTGCGAGCACCCGCCGTACCTGCTCCTTCAATGCTGCGGACAGTTTTCCCTCCTCCATAAGACAGGTACCTAAGCTGCTCCACGCTTTCATCGCAGCGGGCTGATGTCCTAATAATCGTTCAAATGGTGTCGTTCCTTCTGAAGCAAAATTAATTCTTGGCATTTCCTCTCCCCCCTTGTCATAATCATAAGAGAAATACACGGATCTCACCATTACATAATAGAAGCAATACTGAGGAATACCTTACATTCACAAATGAATTCGAGAGGATGCTATCCAAATGAAAATCGATGACATAGATAAGCAGATTTTAAATGAATTGCAGAAAGACAGCCGCCTTTCCATGAGAAAGCTCGGCGGGCGTATCGGCATGTCCGCGCCGGCTGTCAGTGAGCGGATCAAGCAGATGGAATCGTTCGGCATCATCAAGGGGTACGGGGTACGGATCGATTACGCAAACGCCGGTCTGCCGATCTGCTGCATCATCGAAGTGACGGTCCGTGACGGACAGTACGAACGCTTCCAGAACAGAATCATGAAGCGGAAAGACGTCTCCTCCTGTGAACGAATCGCCGGCCGGGCCTGCTATATGTTGAAGCTCCATGTCAGCGAGCTGATAGAAATAGAAGCGTTCATCAACGAGTTCGCCGATATCGCTCATACCGTGACGAACATCGTATTCTCCCAAGTGGAAACATCTATAAGCCTCTGATCGATAGAAAAAAGAACAGCCGTCATCGGCTGCTCTCTAGCTGTTCCGTCCTTCTTCCGTCAAGCGGTCCAGCTGCTTCATTCGTCTTCGTTCTGCAGTTCGATCTGCTCCGATTCCCCGTCCCAATCAATCGTAAAGACGATGTCGTCGTCAGCTTCGTTCACGGCACAGCCCGAGCAGCCGCCTCCGGAATATTGAAACGCCCCGTCTTCTACTAAGGCTCCTGTTCGGGAAGACTCTCCGGCCGGGGTATCCAAATGATAATCGACCGTGGAAGGAGCTTCCCCATCCCCGATGTAGCGGATCTGCAGGGACGATGTCTGCCTGTCTTCCCCTGTCACCTCCGCCTGGAAGCGGACATCCCAGAAATCACCCGTTCCTTCAAAACGGTGTGTTTCCTGGGAACAGCCGAGGAGAAGAAGAAAAAACGCGAGGATCCCTACTGCTTTTTTCACACGATCCCTCCTCTTTTAACACTATTATAACAAATTATGGAATAATTAACGTTTTATGAGAGGGTATTAGGAAACCCGGCAGCGGATCTCCCTGTCTGTAAAACAGCCGGCACTTGAAATGCGGATGGAAATACAAAGGAAGAAGACCCTTTTATGCAAACGAGCCAAAAGGGTCTTCTTCTTATTGTTCCGTATCCTTGGTCACCAATTTAAGTGGAACCGGAATGTATTCTTCTACTTTCTCTCCCTGCAGGACATCAAGCCCTGCTTCTACAGCAAGGGAGCCGATCTCCTCCGGCTGCTGGGCTACTGTCGCTGACAAATTTCCCTGTTCGATGCTGGAGAGGGCGTCCTCGTTTCCATCAAATCCTACGACAAGCACATCCCTGCCGGAGCTCTTTATTGCTTGGTACGCCCCGAGCGCCATTTCATCGTTGTGAGCAAATACAGCCTTAATATCCGGGTTTCCCTGGATCAGGTTTTCCATGGTATCCAGGCCTTCCGTCCGGTCGAAGTTCGCCGTCTGCTTTGCGACGACGTCCAGCTTCTCATCTGCCACATGGTGGAAGCCGGCACCGCGTTCCCTCGTCGCGGATGCTCCCGGCACGCCTTCAAGTTCTGCTACTGCCGCACCTTCGCCAAGCTGCTCGACGATGTATTCCCCGGCCATCTCGCCGCCCTTTTCGTTATCCGAGCTGACGAGCGTCTCTACGTCCCCTTTTTCAGAAGAGCGATCGAGTGTGATGACAGGGATACCGATGCTGTTCGCAGACTGCACGGCTGTTGAAATAGCCGCAGAATCCGTCGGGTTGATCAAGAGCACATCGACACCCTGCTGGATCAAATCTTCGACGTCACTGATCTGTTTCGCCGCATCGTTCTGTGCATCGACCGTCAACACGTCCATTCCTTCTGCCTCCGCTTTCTTCTCCACACCGTCTTTCATAGATACGAAGAACGGGTTATTTAACGTCGAAACGGACAAACCGATTGTGATATCATCCATATCTATCTTATTTCCAGGCTTTGCCCACTCCGGCGGCTGCAGCGAACAAGCACCGAGAAAGATGAGCGAAAAGCCGATGACTATCATCCATAATTTCTTCATACGATTTCCCTCCTATGCTGCTTTCTTGCGATCGATCAATACGGCGATGATAATGACGATTCCTTTGACGACCATCTGGAAGAAGGACGAGACGCCGAGCAGGTTGAGCCCGTTGTTCAATGTTCCGATGATCAAGGCGCCGATCAACGTCCCGACAATCAATCCACGCCCCCCGGATAAACTTGTCCCGCCGAGTACGACGGCTGCAATCGCATCCAGTTCGTAAGACGTACCCGCCGTCGGCTGCGCGGAATTCAGTCGGGAGGTAAGAATCGCCCCCGCCAATGCGGATAAAAGGCCGGCAAGGGAATAGATCATGATTTTCATCCGGGAAACGTTGATTCCAGAGATCCGTGCTGCCTTTTCATTTCCGCCGATGGCATACGTCCTTCTTCCGAACGGTGTCTTATGCAGAATCACCCATAAGACGAGAAAAGCTAGAAGCATCGTGATCGCCGGTACCGGAATACCGAGGAAGTAGCCCCGTCCGAACAGCTGAAACGCATAGCTGTCTCCGAGCCCTGTAATCGGGTTCCCGTCGGTGTAAACAAGGGTCAAGCCGCGGAACATGGTCATCGTAGCAAGTGTCGCGATAAACGGAGCCATTTTCCCTTTCGTAATTAACAGCCCATTGACCATACCCATTACGGCGCCGAGCAGACAGCCGATCAAAATGGCAAGGATCGGGTCCATGCCGGACACCATCATCCCCGCCATCAAAGCACTCGATAAAGCAAGGATGGACCCGACGGACAGGTCGATCCCTCCTGTCAGAATGACGAAGGTCATGCCGTAAGCAATTAATGCATTAATGGCAACCTGCCTTAATAAATTCAATAAGTTCAATGGTTCTAAAAAGCTCGGATTAATTATTGAAACGGTCGCCATCAATACGATCAGACCGAGCAGCGGTCCGAGCTTCTGGATGAAATTCCCGATATGGTTCGTTTTGACTGCGTTATCCATGTACATGACCTCCTGTAGCCAATGTCATTATTTTTTCCTGATCGGCATCTTCTCTGCCCAATTCTCCTGCGATTTCTCCTTCATGGACGACGAGAATCCGGTCGCTCATACCGAGCACTTCCGGAAGCTCCGAAGAGACCATGATGATGGCTACTCCCCTGTCCGTCAGTTCGTTCATCAACTGGTAAATTTCCCGCTTCGCGCCGACGTCGACCCCTCTTGTCGGTTCATCGAGAATCAATACTTTCGGCCCGATTCCGATCCATTTCGCGATGACGACCTTCTGCTGGTTTCCTCCGGAGAGGTGGTTCGCCGGCGTTTCCGAAGATTCTGTTTTGATGGTCAGCCGCTTGATAAGAAGATCGACGAAATCCGATTCGCTCTTCTCTTCGATCCGACCGTACTTCGTAAAACTCGCCAAGCTGGGAAGAGCGATATTATCTTTAATGGAAAAATCAAGGACGAGCCCTTCTTCTTTCCGGTCTTCCGTAATAAATCCGATGCCCTTGGCAACGGCCTCGGAAGGACGCCTGACGACAATCGGTTCCCCGTTCATGACGATTTCCCCGTCGTCTTTCTGATCGAGTCCAAAGATCGCCCGCATGATTTCGGTCCGTCCCGCCCCCATCAATCCTGCGACACCGACGATTTCGCCGGCTCGTATAGAAAAGTTGACATTTCGGAACGCTCCTGCCCGGGAAAGGTTCTTTACTTCCAGCACTTTTTCTCCGACAGAAGGTTTTCGGGCAGGGAAACGATCCGTCAGTTCCCTGCCGACCATTTTCCGGACGACGTCATCGAAGTCCGTTTCCGGAATCGGTGTCGTATCGACGGTTTTTCCGTCACGCATCACCGTGATCCTGTCGCAAATCGTAAAGATCTCTTCCATCCGGTGGGAAATATATACGATGGATACCCCGTCTTGTTTGAGGGAACGGATGACCGCGAACAACTTTTCAATCTCTCTTTCTGTAAGCGCCGCCGTCGGCTCGTCCATGATGATCACTTTCGCATCCGTCATGAGCGCTTTGGCGATTTCGATCATTTGCTGCTCCCCGACGGAACACTCCCCTGCATCCTTGGTCAGCGGGATGGTGATCGCAAGCTTCTCAAACTGCTTTTCTGCAATCGCTTTCATTTTGTTCCTTCGAATCAAACCGAAAGATGTAACCGGTTCCTTATTGATAAATAAATTGTCAAGCACCGTCATATCCGGCCACACGTTCAGCTCCTGATGGATAAAGGCGACACCGGACTTCTCAGCTTCCTTCGGATTGGTGAAGGTATGCTTCTCGCCATTTATGATAATCGTACCTTCATCCCGTTTATGCAGCCCCGTCAATATGTTCATCAGAGTCGATTTTCCGGCTCCGTTCTCCCCCATCAGGGCATGGACTTCCCCGTCCCTGATTTCTATATCGACACCTTCGAGCACCTTATTTTTACCGAAGGCTTTATGAATGTTTTCCATACGTATGTGCATCGTATCCCTCCTTAAAAAGTGACGCCCGCATGAAGGATAGCATTCGCATAGGGCGTCGTTTCTCCCGTACGGATCACGACTTTTGCATGCGCCGTCGCTTCCTTGAAAGCTTCGTGGGCCGTGTAGCGGATGGCCGGGAAGCTTGCGGCCATCTCTTGGTGCACCGCTTCATTGCCTGCGATTTCTTCTGCAAGCGTCACCTGTTCGATGACCATTTCCTCCTGCATAAGCTTAATGACTTCCAGAAAGGACGGCGTTCCTTCCCGGAGAGCCACATCGATTTTCCTTACACCATCCGGCACCGGCAGCCCGGCATCGGCAATCACAATCGTATCGGTATGGCCGAGATCTGCGAGCACTTTCGCAATATGACTGTTCAACATCCCGTTTTTCTTCATGACCGTAACGCCCTTTCCACTTCTTCTCTCGTCGGCATTCCGCCTTGCGCACCGAAGCCTGTTACAGAAAGCGATGCCGCACGATTAGCGAAGAGCAGTGCCGCTTCCATGTCCTGCTTCTCTGCAATAGCTGTTCCGAACGCCGCATTGAATGTGTCCCCTGCCCCTGTCGTATCGACGACCTGAACGGAGAAAGAAGGGATGAGCTTCTCTGTTGCGCCGTCATAGTAGCGGACGCCTTTTTCCCCTTCCGTGATGAGCAGTTTTCCAGGGTAACGCTTTGTTACATCCTCCGGGTTGCCGCCGTCGAACAGCACGGCTGCTTCATGCTCATTCGGAGTAAGAAAAGCAGCCTGTTCGATGACTTCCGCCGGTATTTGCCTGGCAGGCGCCGGGTTGAGCAGCAGCGGGACCCCGATGTCGGCACTGATTTGAGCCATCGTCTCTACGGTTTCTTCCGGAATTTCCTGCTGGATCATTAGCAGGTCGCACGTTTGGAAAAAAGGAATCAGCTTCTCTACGTAATCCGGCGTCACATGATCATTCGCCCCTTTAACGACGACGATGCTGTTGTCCCCCTCGGCCAAAATGATGTGAGCCGTTCCTGTCCTAGCATCTGTAACCGGTTCCACATAGTCCGTATGGACACCGTTTTCACGAAAATTGGCGAGAACAGCTTCCCCGTATGGATCTGTTCCGACGCAGCCGATCATATAGACATCAGCCCCGAGGCGAGCTGCCGCTACCGCCTGATTGGCTCCCTTGCCTCCAGGCACCGTTTGAAAAGATTCCCCCAAAACCGTTTCTCCTGCCGACGGCCTTTTTGCTGATGTTACTACGAGATCCATCGACGAACTGCCGATGACGGCAATTTTAGCTTTCTTCATCATGTGTTCCTCCTCTAGTCGTTTGTCTGTCTATAAATGCTACCGGCAGTTCGACTGCCGTTTCCGTTATGCTTTGTTTTTTAATTAATCGGATCAGAAGCTTCGCTGCCTCCCTGCCCATATCGTAGGCAGGCTGGCGGATTGTCGACAGTGGTGGATAGGCGAGACTGCTTTGTGGAATATCATCATAGCCGACCACCTGCACGTCTGCCGGAATCCGCTTCCCAAGGCGCAGAGCTTCATGGAGAATCGCAATTCCGACGATATCGTTACTCGCAATCACACCATCCGTGTCCGGGTGCACCCGGAACAGCTCTTCCGCCCAGCCTTTCGCTGCATCGAATGTGTAAGAGTCTGTCGACAGGACCGAGAAGTCAACTTCTGCCGCCCCCAGCACCTCGAGCGCCCCCTGGAACCGCTCCATCGCAGGCTTAACGTGCGCCGGTCCTTTTATAAGCGTGATTTTTTTCGCGCCTCGTTCGACCAGCGCTTTTGCCGCCAGTCTGCCGCCTTCCCGTCCATCCGCATAAACGGACGGATAGGCACCGGAGGTACGGTCCATCAGCACAAGCGGAATCGATAAAGGCTCATAAATACCATCATCCGCCCTGTTGGTCGCGGAGATGACTCCGACGACGTTATTCTGCAGGAACGTTTGAATGTATTCCTGTTCTTTCTTCGCTTTCTCATCACTGTTCCCAAGGAGCAGACGAAACCCTTCGCGGGCCGCCTCGTCCTCGACACCTCTTGCCAGCTGCGGGAAGAACGGGTTCGTAATATCAGGAAGCAGCAGGCCGATCAGCCTCGATTCCCGCTTATAAAGAGATCGGGCTACTTCATTCGGACTGTAATTCAGTTTCGAGATCGCCTCCATCACCTTCTCACGCGTGTCGGCACCGACATATCCGTTGTCGTTCAACACACGGGAGACGGTCGCGACAGAGACGCCGGCTTCCTTCGCTACATCTTTTATTGTAACCACGTCTTCACCTCATTTTATGTAACCGGTTACATAAAATCTAGCATACTCACTCAAGGAAAGCAACCTCCCTTTTTTAAAAAAAGAGCTTTCCTCTTCAAAAAATAAGGAAAGCTCTGTTCTTTTTATCAAAGGTCGAAGACGGCCTTAGCGTGGGCAGGCATTTGCTTCACATGAAGCAGGTAGTTCGTCATCGCCTCATCTTCTCCATCCGGATAATCGTACCCGCCCGCCCCGGAGACCTCCAGGCCGAGGAAGCGGAACAAATCTCCCATCGTAAAGAGAGCGGCCCATATATCCGGATAGCTGTCATCGGCGTATGTAGCCGCGTAGAGATTCCAATACGGATTCGGAAGCAGGCGTTTGAATTCGCTGCCCGCTTTTCCGACAGATAGGTCGAAGCCCATATCGAAACCGATCCACCAGGACACCATTTGGTTGAGCCTGCTGCGTATGATCTCTTCCATCATGAATTTCGCATAGGGCAGCTGATCCCGCCAAATCGCTTTCGCCACATTCTGCTGACACCACCAGAAGTCGTTGCAGCAAAGGTAGAATTCTTCCCTGTCCGGCTTTTGAATATGGTAATCCGTATCCGCAGATTCAGGAATTGTCGGAAGAATTCCGTCTTTATCGAGAATAGGCAGTGTCAGAGAATCCTGTCCATAGTTCGCTTCTGCATGCGCGATCGTTTCCAAATGGAGATCGATGCGGTTTCCGTCTTCCAACAGCATCAAGTACCCGTACCAATCCCATTCGTCTTGGTCCCTCCCCTTATCCGGCTCCTGCGCGATAAGAATCCGACCGAACCGATGGATCCACGAACCGTCTGCAAGAAACGAACCGATGTCCTTCACGACAAAAACAATATCATAATCCTGGAAAATATCCTTTTTCACATTGGGATTTGTTCTTGAACCATTCATATACACGGCACGGATCCGCTCATCCGCTTCGGCAATTCCATTAATCAGATTCATCATTTCCAATTCCGTCCTCACCTGTTATCCCTCCGTCCATTGATCCTAGTATATCTTTGACAGAAGGAACCTTTTTTCCTCTATCCGCTCCTTAATTTTCCGAAAATTATGGTAAAATCAGAGAGTAATTTTATTCCTTATGGAAAGCAGGCGAATCCATGAAAGCTCTTTTCTTTTTATACGACGGGTATGTCGATTGGGAAATCAGTCCACTTGCCTATATATTCAGCGAAACAGATGTCACGATTGAGACGGCCGGCCATACGGAAGAGATCAGACATTCGGGTCAGTTTGTCATCCGGGTAGACCACAACATAAATAATTGTGACGTGGATGATTATGACATGCTCGTGATCCCGGGTGGAGATCCGGAGCCTTTGATCGGCGATGAAGCCTTAAGGACACTCATCCGATCGTTTCATGACAAGAACAAGCGAATTGCCGCCATCTGCGGGGCTTCTGCTCTGCTTGGCATGAGCGGAGTGCTCGAAGACAGAGAATATTCCACTTCGCTCGAGTCGGAGGAATTTCCGGATTACCTTCCCGAAGTAGGCAGAAGCAAAACGGACGTGACGGTAAGCGGGAATGTCATTACTGCGGAAGGGAATGCCTACATCGAATTTGCCGTCGCCGTCGCCAAGGAAGCAGGATTGTTCCGGGACCGGGAAGATGAACTCGAAACCGTGCTGTTCTTTAAAAACCAGCTTCGTGCTTGATCATCAGGAGGGAACATATGAAAGAGATAAGCATGGGGAAATTTACAGAGGGGGACTTCTCCGACTACTTCCGCCTTGTTTCTGATGTCCGTGTCATGGCTCAAATAACCGAGCGTGCCATACCAGAAGAAGAAGCCCGGAGCAACTTCGACAAACTGCTGAAGAGGAATGCCGACGGGACGTCGTTCGGTTCGTATAAAGTGTACGATTCGTCCGGCGGCTTTCTCGGACTTGCCCATTTAACCCGCAGCGTGGAAAAACAAGAAGAAGCGGAAATCGGTTATATGATCGTGCCGGATTGCTGGGGTCTCGGATACGGAAGTAGGATAGCTGGAAGGTTAATCACCATGGCAGAAAACCAAGGCCTCGAAAGACTGACGGCCGTCATCGATCCGAAGAATATCGCTTCGAAAAGAATCTTAACGAAACAAGGTTTTGTTTCTGTTTATCAAGGGACGATCGACGGACTACCCGGGGAAATTCTCCACAAAGAGCTGTTGTCCATCGATGATGTTTGACCACGTGCAGTCTGCCAGGGAGGGATCGATGATGCAGTCCCAAGCTTTAAACCATTCCTTTTCTTATGTTTGAAAGAAAAAGGAAGCATTAGGGTAATTCCCCTATGCTCCCTGGCAATAGCATAAAACGCCTCTCCAAAGAGAGGCGCACATCTAATCTCCGATCATTGTCCCCTGATGGAACGTCATCTGCCACTTCCCGTCTGTCCGTTTCCATACCGAGGTCCGCAGGGAGTGTTTGTCCGTTTTTTGGATGTATATACGAAAAGAGGTCATCGCGCTTTCCGGCGAAAGCGGCGTGCAGTGAAAATCATCAAGCAGGAAGCCGGGATCGTCTTCACCAGGGAGCCGCTTAAGAACGTGCTCTTTCCCGTACGCTTTTCCTGTGCTCGAAAATTCCAGGAAATCATCCGCCAGCAGCTCGTTTAGAGATGTGGCCGATTTCCGCACCTCTCCCTCCAGCAGTTTGGTTTCCAGCTGATACAAATGCTTTTCTAAAGCTGTTTCCATGCCCTTCCCCCTTTTCTCAGTCCTTATGGATGACAGCTGTCGAGAAAGGGACGCCGTTGTCGTAATTCAGAATGAGCTGATACGACCGCCCCTTCTTTTTGTCTCCTGCTTTCTTAAGGACCGCTTCATCGAATGCCAATGCTTCCTGCACGTCCGACTTTTGAAAAGTCGTTTGTACGACAAGCGCCTCCTGATCAGGCTGATATGTGATCGACTCAATATTCTCAGAAAAATCTTTTTGTAGAACGTCATCGATCACCTTCCCTACCTTCTCCTTCTCTTCCTGCGTCACTTCCCCTTCCCATTTGACAGGTGCCGGTTCCGCTTCGGATCCGGCGACGGCAAAATAGCCGAATAAGCTTAACCCAACGGCCGCAAGTAACCCGATGCCGATCCACACATACTTTTTCAAACAGATCCCCCTGCCTCTCCATTATCATTGGCTTTCTACCATCCTATGATATTGGTCGGTTGAAGATAATAGCTTTCGCCGAAATAATCAGTGCCGTCACCTTGAATTTACATAAAAATCCACTACTGTGATACTCTCAATATAACACAGCGTGAACGGAATGGGAGCAGATAAAAGCACCCCTGAACCAGGAGGCTGCCTGCTTCAGGGGTGCGCAGAGTTAAATAGCTTCATTCATCTTCTTCAACGTTTCATAAGAATAAGCGGCCACATCCGTATGTTCTGGAAGTGTCCCCGCCCATTCCATCAATTCCCACTCCGCCAGCTGGTGCGAGTGGTCCAAAAGATAGCGCGAGCGATCATACCTGCGATTCATAAACGCCTGCATGATGGTATGAACATCCTCATGCTCCTTGATCAACTCCGCTAAGACGACGGCATCCTCGACTGCGAGCGCTGCCCCTTGACCAAGATGAGGAGTAGTACAGTGAGCAGCATCTCCTATTAATAGGACAGAGCCTTCATACCACGGACTTTGCAACATATGATCAAAGATTGGACGGTAAACGACAGCATCAGGATCGGTAATCCATGGCTTGATGGCAGCCACTTGTCCACCGAAACCATCGATCCTGTCCAATAATAACTCATGAAGGCGATCTTCCGGCATTCTCGGATTCCCTGGTTCAGACGTCGTTAGTAACAGGTACATTTCCTGTTCCGACATTGGAACCAAGCCGGCTTTTGCCTTTTCACCATAATACAGGATACTCGTTTCCACACCTTCCAATCGAGGCAGTTTGTATCTCCATACAGCCTGACCGACGTAAGACTTTTCGATCGATCCGAATAACAAGTCTCTCATTCTGGAATTCGCTCCGTCTGCGCCAATGACGAGATCATAGGTTTGTACAGTCCCGTCCGTAAGCTGTACGGATACCCCTTGCTCTATATGGTTGAAAGATTCAACTGTTGTCCCCATTCGCATTGTCGTGTCGTAAGACAATGCCTCTTCAAGAAGAAGATCATGGAGTTTTTTTCTGGAGATGACATTCAGACCGGGGTACCCTGCAATTTTAGGAGATTCCGGTTCTGCGAATCGGATTCCTTCCGCATCGCAGTAGGCCATTCCTTCAAATGAATAACCTTCTTCCAGACACCGTTTCGCTACATTTAATTCATTTAACGCACGGAGTGCATTCGGCGGCTGGAAAATACCGACTCCATACACCTGCCAATCTTGTTTCACTTCGGCTATTTCTGCTTTTATCCCCAGTTTTCCGAGGGCGATGGCCGTCGACAGTCCACCGATGCCTCCGCCGACTATAAGAACACGCGTAATTGGTAATTGTGACATAGAATGACCTTCTTCCTACTAATCTTCGTTTGAACACCTTCTACATTGTATACTGGACCTCTTGTGGAAACATCCCGTTTTGTGACATAAACCCTATCAATCCTTGTCATTTGCCAGTTGTGCATATACCTTTTCCAATACGTTTATATCCACCTGTTCCTCATAATGGTACATCCGGCCACCGCTTTGTTGAACCTTCGGAGGTTGATGTGACCGGGCTTGTTTACGATATTGGTGGGGAGTTTTATGGAAGGTAGTTTTGAACAGATTATGGAAAGTGGTCAGATTCGAGAAACCGGATTGGAGTGCAATATCTGTGATAGACCAATCCGACCCGATCAGCATGCGCAATGCATGTTCCAAGCGCACTCCCTTCAAATAGGACATGAATGATATCCCCATGTGCTTCCGAAAATATCTGGACACATAAGACCGGCTCAGCCCTTCCTGTTTCGCAAGATCTGCTAATGTAATCGGATAGGAAAAGTGGTCCTGGATATATTGAATCATACGGTTAAGACGTGAACGATCGTTTTTCTTTTTCCGGAAGCATACCCTATTCGATGACGTCCTGAAACCCTTCAATAATAGGTAGAGTATGTCCAAACATAAGGAATGAATCTTAATATGATCAAACGGTTTATTCTTATCAGCCAGAATCAACATTTCAATCATTCTCTTTCTTATTTTGTCCGCGCTCGTTACATCCCCTTCTGCTGAAAGGAACCGCATAAAACATTCCTTTGCAGCGTCCGGGTCTACAGATTCCAAGAATTTCACAGGTATCTGCATAATGATCAGGCGGTTATGTCCCCGTGCTTCTACTCCATGGATTTCATCAGCATTGACAACTACCAGGTCAAGCGCCTGCAAATCGTAGACATCCTTCTCGACGGTAAGACGCACGTTCCCATCCAACACCAATATTAGTTCCAGTCGATCATGCCAATGCATCGATATGTATTCCACGGAAGGCATAAGCATGAAAATTTGTGTTTCTCTTTCCATCATCACCTGCTCGTACGGGTACTCCATCTTACCCCTCCTAAACCTTTAAACCTCCATTATAAAAACATCCCGGCTTCTATGTAAGTAATATGTCCAAACAATCAGGAGGGCAGGAAAGGGGGGAACGAAAGCAGATCGGTACACGAATTCATTCTGAAAACAAAAAAAAGCAGGCTTTATACCTGCTTTTCATCCATAGAAACAAGATCCAGTGCCGGAGATTTCCTCGGTCTGACTTTTTGTTCATACCCATAGGCGAGCGTTAATAACGTAGCTTCATCGTAGGACCGTCCCAGAAGTTGGATGCCTACAGGAATGCCGTCCTGTGTGAAACCAGCTGGCATAGACAAGGATGGAAGACCGGTCTGAGAGGAAATGAGGGTGTTGGTAGGGAATATTTCTTTCATCCACTTGCCACTGTACAACTCATCTCTCGTCGGCGGTAGTACTTGGACATCCGGGAAAGCAAGCGCATCCAAATCATGAAGAGCGAGCACGTTCTCGATCTCTCGCCTGAAAACTTCCTGTAAGTGACGCTGCTTATAATACAGCGGATTTTCTTCAGGACGATCCGGCCCTGTCATGACCGCATGGAATAAATCAAGCAGCCGGTGATATTGACCTTTTTCATAAATCTCCTCCAAAGTAACTTCGCCTTTCGTCTCCAAAAATTGATTAATATCATATTTGGACTGAATATGATAAAGTGCCGTTTCCATCGTATACTTCTCCAAATCAGGGATGGATACAGGATCAATCACTTCCGCTCCGTTTTCTTCCATAGCAGCAATGGCAGCGGCTGCTACTTCGTTTACTGCCGCACAATCCGGGTTTCCTTCCGGCCCAAACGCTTCCCGTAATATTCCAATTCGGGCTCCGTTCAATCCTTCCGCCGATAGCTGCTCGGTGTAGGTACCTGCATCCTTTGCCTGAAGAACAGCAGTGGTGTAAGGATCTTTCGGATCATACCCGACCATTGTATCGAGCAGGATGGCGGCATCTTTTACCGTCCGCGTCATCGGCCCGGGTGTATCTTGGAAGTGGACCAGGGACGATAATCCATGACGGCTGATCAGCCCTGTCGTTACGCGTATACCGAATATATTATTGAAGGAAGCAGGAAGACGAATCGATCCCGCCGTGTCTTCCCCTATCGCTACCGCCCCGAAATTCGCGGCAACACCGGCGGCACTGCCGCTGCTCGACCCACCCGCATCCCTGTCCAGTGCATACGGGTTCTTCGTTTCCCCGCCGGAGGAAGAACAAGCGAAGAAGGAAGCGGCGAAATCAGGCAGCAGGGTTTTCGCCAATACAATAGCCCCGTCCTGCTTCAGCTTCTTAATAATCTCGGCATCCTCATCAGGGATATGCTCATCGAACACTTCAGATCCATAGGTCGTACGGATGCCTTTGGTATCAATCTGGTCTTTGACGAGAATGGGGATCCCGTGCAGCGGCCCCTTCAATTTACCGGCAGCGGCAAGGTAGGTGTCGAGTTCATCAGCTTCCTCCATCACCTTCATGTTCACGTCGACTATGGCGTTGATTTCCGGGCCGTTCTGGTCATAATCGTGAATTCGCTGCACATACATCTCAACAAGCTCCCTGCACGTCAATTCCTTGTTCATCATGGCTGTATGGATCGATGCAATCGTAGCTTCCTCGATTTGAAAACTCATATCCCATCTCCACCTTTTAATTTTATGGTTTGTCCTCCCGAAAGGCTTTCCATCAGACTTACTGAAATCGTTCCCACTATAGTGAACAGCGACTGAGATAACCACTTCCTTCCAATCGAATAAGAAGGTAAACTCTATCATACGATAATTTGTTATAATTTTCAAAATATTTTATACAAAAAAAGACACCAGTGATCATTCCCTGCTGTCTCCATTCTTATCCTATTCATGTGTCTTCCCCAATCGAAAAGCCTTCGAACAACCTTCCGCCGTGCGGAACCATCGCTTCATCCACCAATTGAATGACTGATTCTTTTTCTCCATTCCGATAATAGCGGTCAAAGGCGTCACTAAATTGTCCAGCTATGGTTGGGTCATGTCTCTTAAGAGCCCGCAGCAGCCACTTGGAAGACCCGCTCCAGCACTTATTCGTCCGTAAAATAAAATCTCCCGTCCGCTCTGCCAGGGATCCGGCAATGAATATTCCTTCGTCCCTGGAGGAACACCCTATGAAGTCTTCCAGCAGATCGGTAATAAAATATCGCTTCTCCCTGATTACCGATTCACTCCACAGGTCCGGTCCTTCCAAGAGCACCTGCTTCGCTTCCTCCCGGATACGTTTTAGTTCAGGGGCATCCCGCACGATCGTCCCTTCCGAAACCATTTGCTGCAGGCTCGGCTGTCCTCTTTCCCTGTCGCTTTCGAAATAATTTTCATAAGAAAGGAAGCTGTGCACGAACACTTCCATCGGCCATCCGTATGCAAAGAAGGATGTGCGATAAGAGGCCTGTCTTTCCCGCTCAAACAGGACGATATCAAGGTCCGACGTCGCCGTCCCTTCCCCTCGGATAACACTCCCGGCAACGATCGCCGCATCACAGGCGGGGAACCTCTCGTCTATTATCCGTTTCACAGCCACAAGCGGCTCCAATCTTTTAGACAAAGCCATTCCTATCTCTCCTCTACTTTTTATCCATCATGCCACAAAACCGCATCCCCAGCTATCATTTTCTGACGATTTGGACCGTGTCATTCGGCAGCGCTATTTTCCATTAAATTGATGCTTTCCTAAACAGACCCGAATTCTTCTGAAACGAAATCGTTCCTACCATCGTAAAGAGGAGCGAAGTCCGTTTATGAAAAAGGATGCAGGACATGTTCGAGGTACGTGTGAAACATACAGGAAGCACGATCAAAATCCGCTGGCAGTTTTTCAAGGTGGACATACCTGCTGAAGACATTCTTGACATCTATCAGGATGAAACGTACGGCGGAGGACCGGCAGACGCGGTGCGCATCGGTTTCCCATCTGCCACGACAGATAGAATCGTTATGAAGACGACAAAGGAAACCTACATCCTGTTTACGACATCCCCCGCGACCATCTTGGCAACTCTAAGGAAATAAGATTACGAAAAAGGGAAGGGCTCTCCGCCCTTCCCTTTATTTTTCCTGTTGATGGATCAATCGTGTCAGTTCCTTGAACTTAGCGTCCAGTTCCTGATACGCATCATCACCCGGCAGGAGGAAGCTCAATTTCCCGAGCACTTCCTGCCGTTCCGTTTCCAAACGCATCCGCATCGCTTCTGATTCCTCCACGGGTTTTACCCTGGTTCCCTTTCTGATCTTACGGCCTGCCAACGACCATGTTGTGTCAGTCGTCTTATCCATGAAATAGCGGTCGTGGGATACGACGATCAGCGTCCCTTCATAAAGAGCGAGCGTCTTCTCCAGCTGTTCTCTGGAGGGGAGGTCCAGGTGGTTCGTCGGTTCATCAAGGATGAGCACATCTTTCCCATCCAGTAAGTGAACCATCAGTTTGCACTTTACACGCTCCCCCATGCTCATATCCTTGAACTTCTCTTTCCACTGATCATCCGTGAAGCCCAATTGATCCATCAACGTCCGCACTTTCCCTCTCGCTTCAAACGATTCCTGATAAAAGTAGCGGGCGGGAGTTTCGTCCAATGGTAAATCGAAAACCTGCTGGGTAAGAACACCGACGTTGGCAGCCGGCGAAATCCACACGTCTCCTTCTGCTGTCTCCCTGCCAAGGATGATGTTCAATAGTGTCGTCTTCCCGCTGCCATTTGGCCCTGCGAGCCCGATTTTTTCCCCGTGCTGAATGGTAAAGTGGACATCCTCAAACAATATCCGGTCACCGAACCGCTTCGTCAACCCTTTCGCTTCCACGAAACGTCTTCCCGTTTTATCTTTCGTCTTTAAGGAGAATCGGATGTCTTTCTCCTCCTCCAACCGGTCGATCGTATGCTTATCCAGTTCTTTCTCCAAACGCTTCTGTTTCGATTTCACCTGTTTATCCGTCCGCTTGGCCTTTTTCCGGTAGTACTCTTTGTAGCCTTCCTTCTTTGTGGAGGCATCGTGCGCTTTCTTCGACCACGATGCCAGTTCCTTCATCTGGCCTTCGATCTGCTCGACCATCTTCTGTTGTTTCGCGACCGCCCGCTGCTCCGTCCGTTTCCGCTGTTCCCGGACCTCCATGTACGCCGAATAGTTCCCGACGTTCTCGACAATCCCTTTGTTCTCGATCGACCAGATTTTCGAAACAGCTTCATCGAGAAAACGACGGTCGTGGGAAACAAGCAGAATCGTGCCCTTGTAGCGCTTCACTTCCTGAAGGAGCGCTTCCATACCGGCTTCATCCAAGTGATTTGTCGGCTCATCCAACAAGAGTAGATCAGATCCTTGAGCGAAAGCCCGGGCCAGTCGCGCTTTCAACTTTTCTCCGCCGCTGAGAGAAGTGAACGTACCGTCTGGAACCTGCCACTTATTACGCAGCCGCTTCTCCTCCGGCAGCTTTGGTTCCGTTGGAAAAGTCTCCACCTCTTGTTCAAGCAGCCTCACGGAACGGCCTAGGATTTCTATCCGCCCTCTGTCTGGATTCAAACCTCCCGAAATCAAGCGGAGCAGCGTCGACTTCCCGCAGCCGTTCGGCCCGATGATGCCGATGACGTCTCCCTTATGACAGGTCGCAGCCGCTCCCTTCAAAATCACTTTCTCATTCGTTGCCGCATCGACGTCCCTTATTCTCACGTGTTCGTTCATAAACATCCGATCCTCTCTTTTCCAGGAGAACAAAAAATCCTCCCAGATTCCTGGAAGGATTAGCCGCACGAAAACAACAACAAACAAAGCCTTCCCGTGGGAACAGCTCCTGTCGCTATGGAAAAATGGGCAGACTAATCCTAGATTCGTAAGCATGAAATGTTTCGATTTCAGACTTTGGAACATAAGATTAGTTTTTCATCGGCCACCCATCATCCCTTCTTCATAAGTTAGAACCACTATAGCACAGCCGGCATTTCATGTAAAAGCTTTCCTCCAAAACCATTCCCATGTTTCAGGAAGTACTCAGCGGGTACAAGTACTCTGCAACCACTTTTATCATAAGGAGTGTTCGAAATGGCAGATAACAAAGGACTCAGCGATAAAGTGAAAGGTGCTGTCAACAAAGTCAAAGGGGAAGTGAAAGACCAGGTAGGTAATGCCAAAGACGACCCGAAAATGCAGCGCGAAGGCAAGAAAGACAAGACGAAAGGCAGCATGCAGGAAGGCATCGGCAATATGAAAGACAACGAAAAACATAATCGATAACATAAAGACGGAAGAGGAATGCACGCCTCTTCCGTCTTTTTTTCTTACCCTGCGGCCTCTTCATTCGCGTTCTCTTCCATGTACATCACTTCCCAAAGGTGACCGTCAAGGTCCTGGAAGCTCCACCCGTACATGAACCCGTGATCGAATGGTTCATTCGATGGTTTCCCGCCGGCTTCCAGCGCTTTGTTCACGATGTCATCGACCTGTTTACGCGTATCGGTGGAAACGGCGATGATCATTTCCGTCTGTTTCGCCGTGTCTGCCCGTTCCTTATTCGTAAACGTATCAAACATGTCGTTAACCAGCAGCATCAGAAACGTCCGTTCGTTGATAATCAGACAGGCTGCTTTGTCGTCCGTATAATCGGTATGAAAGTCAAACCCCAATTCCTTGAAGAAACGCATGGATTTATCCAGATCTTTGACAGGTAGATTCAGATACGTCTGTTTAGCCTGTAAAGCCATCTTTAATCCCTCCATTACAAAGGATGATTCTTACCAGCTGACGAAACGACCTCCCCTCCGCACACAGGATATACGTTCTTGTTTCTCTAAGTATCGATGCAATTCCTGCCCGATCTTGTAGAATTTTGTTCCCTTACTCCATTCCTCTGCTGTCTTCACAGCCGCTCTCGTGCTTTATTTCTTGTTTATTTCGTTTCTCCTTCCAAGCATCGTCACGTACGAGAAGGGAAAGGAAAAGGATATCACCGGCTGACGAAAAAAAAGGCTGTCCGCATAGACAGCCTTTAATTCTTACATCCACCTTCCTCTTTCACGCCTCAATCGTCTTCCGTCACGCGATTTAACAGGTCATATCCAATGATTTGCACAAATACAAAACCAAGCACAATTAGAAACAGCAGGAAGCGGAAGTACCCCGGAGAGTCCCCGTGGGAAGCCTCCACCATCACCGGTTCTGCGATGAAAGGAACGACGAGGCTGTAGATGATACTGACTCCGAGAAACAGATACTTATTCGACCGCTTCGTAATGATCGAACGTTCCGCTGCATTAGCTGTGATGATGGCAAATAAAGCGATGGCTATAGGAACACCGGTCATGACGTTCATACCGGCAGACATTCCGAGATACATAACAAACAAAACGTACATTCATCCTATCTTTAAACAAATATTAGAACAGCTGTTCCAGATCCTTAAATGCTTCGATCTTCTTATCATATCCTTCGACTTCACCGAAACCATAGGCCGCGTACACAAACGGGATGCCGGCATCCGACGCCGCCTTCTCATCCCCGTTCGTATCCCCCACGTACACCGGGGCATCAAGGTTGTTGCGGTCGATCACCAGCTTGATATTTTCGCCTTTTGACAACCCCGTCCGGCCCGGATTTTCATAATCTTTAAAGTAGCGTTCGAGTTTGTGATATTCATAGAAGGACTCGATGTAGCCGTCCTGGCAGTTGCTGACGATAAACAGATCATAGGTATCAGAAAGCCGATCCAACACTTCTTCCACCTGTGGAAAAAGGGCTCCCCCCTGCTTCCGGATCTGCTCTTCTTCAAGCTCGAAGCAGCGGTCCATGATGTCCAGACGATCGGCTTCCTTAAGCTCCGGCATAAGTTTTGCACTCATTTCCTTCACCTGAAGTCCCATAACCCCTTCCAGGTCGGCACGGGTGAATGTCGTATCGATCCTGTCGTCCTGCTCCAGTGCTTTGTTCCAAGCATCGAGCACCGTATCAATCGGATCCCAAATGGTTCCGTCCAAGTCAAAAATAATGCTGTCCATATATACTGCCTCCTGTCTATCCTCTTTCTCTTTTTAATGTATCACAGAAAAAAGGTACGACACAAAAAAAGCCGGAGTGATCCGGCTTTTTCTATAGACTTACTTTTTCTGTTCCATAACTGCGAAATACTGTCCTTCGTCATCTGCAAAGTTGAACACGCGGCCGCCGGGCATGTCGACTACATCCCCGACCGTTACACCACGCTTCTGCATCGTTCCGTACAGGTGATCAAGGTCGTCCGTGAAGAACATCAGCGACGGGGTACCGAGATTCATCTCCGGATCCATCTTTTGGACAAAGGCTTTGTCATGAAGAACGATGCTTGTTTCCGATGTTTCTTCCGGCGCCAACTCGATCCAGCGCATCCCGCTTTCCTTTTCCTCCGAACGTACGTGAAACCCCAGCTTCTCTTTCCAAAAATCGACAGCCCTATCCTGATCCTCCACATACACCATCACCTGTCCGAGCTTTTGGAACATAAGAACGCCTCCCTGATTAAATAGTTGATATTGATTCTATTCGACAAGAAAGCCGTTTCCCCTTCCTTAGGATCATCTATCCTCTATGACAATATAGGAGGCTTTCACGGGACCGTGAACACCGACAATCAACTGCATTTCGATGTCCGCGCTGTTGCTCGGGCCAGTGATGAAGCTGATGCAGGAGGGAACCCCATTCCCTTCCGCTTCTTGTTCATGAATCAACCGGGCGGCCTGAGTCATCCGTGGCACCAGGGTACTCTTTGGAATAAGGGCGATAAAAGTTTTTGGAAGAAGGCTGATCGATCTTCCATTATCATGATCGTTGTAAAGGACAACCGTACCCGATTCCGCCAACGTGACATCACTAAAAACAATTCCCGTGTCTGCACGCTCGGCCACTTCTATGTTCTCTTCCCCCTTCTTCCCCTGCCATATATGAACAAAGCGACCAGGGCTCCATCGTTCATACATTTCGTCTAGCTTGTATTCCTCCAGTCGTTTTCCTCCGGCACTTACAATACTTGATACCTCATATTGATCCAGTATTTGAAGAAGAGTAGCTTCGAGTCCATCGAATGTCGTCCTCCTGAAATCGGTATGAATTACCTGGCACTGCTTCTCAATTTTCTCTATCAGGTCGTCTTGGTCGGCACCTTGAAAAACTCGATCCTGCGGACTGGTAGAATAAACAGGGGCGCGCACTTCTTTTCTTCTCTCTCTTCCTAATCTTCCTGCCAGCTTACTTAAGAATTCCTCACCATTATAAACAGCCATCAGTGCTCCCTCCTCTGTTCCCTTTGTTTGTACCAATCACGAAAGCTCGTCTTCGGAGGGGCAGGAAAATCCCGTTCCTCCGTCCATCCTTTTAACGGACCAGGGCCTTTGCTGATATATCCATCTTTCACCAAGGGTTTCAAGGCTGTGCCGGCCAATTTGGCAGACAGCTTGTAAGCAGCCGGAATAGAAGCCCATTTCGCAAACCCGTTCATCATGATCCGCTCCGCTTTCGATGTCTTGTGCTCCCGCTCCACAATAATCTCCCTGTGCCGAATCAAATGTTCATGTAGGGGAATTTTTACCGGGCACGCCTCCGTACAGGCCGCACATAAGCTGGAAGCGTAGGGAAGTTCCTTATGATCCTCATATCCATCGAGAAGTGGAGTGAGTACTGCCCCGATCGGTCCCGGATAGATGGAACCGTAAGCATGACCACCGACGTGGCGATATACAGGACATGCATTGATACAAGCAGCACAGCGGATACAGTGAAGTGCCGATTGAAATTCCGTGCCAAGTATCTTAGACCGTCCATTATCCACGACGACCAAATGAAAATCCTCCGGGCCGTCTCCTTCTCCTTCCAGCTTCGTACCAGTGAGGGCCGTGACATAGCTGGTAAGCTTCTGACCGACGGCAGATCTGGTCAGCAGACTAACAACAACCTCCAGGTCCTCCCATGTCGGGACAATTCGCTCCATTCCCATCACCGTAATCTGTGTTTTCGGAAGACTTGTCACCATTCGGGCATTTCCTTCATTTGTGACAAGAGTCACTGCTCCAGATTCAGCGACGGCGAAATTACATCCGGTCACGCCAATATCTGCTCCAAGAAAATCCTTCCGAAGCTGTTCACGGGCGAAAGCAGCAAGCTCCCCAGGGTCATCCGATCCGCTATATCCCTTTTTCTTCCGAAACGTTTCTCGGATCTGTTCTTTATTTTTATGGAGAGCCGGTGTAACGATATGAGACGGTGGTTCGTCATCCAACTGTAAAATCCACTCCCCGAGATCCGATTCCACCACCTCACACCCGGCCCCAGTCAGCGCATCATTCAGCCCTATCTCCTCTGTGACCATCGATTTGGATTTGACGACCTTTCGCGCCTCCTTCTGTTCTGCAAGGGTTCGTATGTAGGCATTTGCTTCTTCTGCCGTTTCAGCGAAGAAGACACTTCCACCTCTTTTCTCCACCTGTTCACTGAGCTGATAGAGATAATAATCAAGGTTTTCCATTGTATGGGCACGGATTTCCTCCCCGAGTGTACGCCATTCTTCCCAGTCACCGAGCTCATCAGCCGCCCTCAAACGCCCTGTACGGAACCTTCCCTGTGCAGACGAGACAGCATGACGCATGAACCCATTTCCTATTCCATCCTGAATCCTTTCTGCATAAGGCTTTCCACTTATTTTTATACTCATGATACACTCCTCCTTTTATTGACTGTTCAATACCTGTGCAATATGGAGTACCTTCACGCCCTGTTCGTTCCTTCTCAAACGTCCTCCCATATTCAACAGGCATCCCATATCCCCTCCGATTAGATACTTGGCATTGGTTTCTTCTACATGCTCCGCTTTCTCCTGAACTATTCTCCCGGAAATTGCCGAATTCTTCACAGCGAACGTGCCGCCGAATCCACAGCAGTCTTCGCCCATCGGCAGCTCAATCAATTCGAGCCCCTTCACATGATCCAGTAAAATTCTCGGTGCATCCTTCACTCCCAGCAGCCTTGTCATATGGCAGGAAGGGTGATAGGTCGCCTTGCCGCAAAAAGTTGAACCGACGTCTTCAACTTTCAATACGTCTACAAGAAACTGCGTCAGTTCGTACGTTTTTTCTGCAAGTATCTCCGCTTTCTTTTGCCATTCCGGCTCTTCCTTCAGGACGTTTGGATACTCCTTAATCATCTGTACGCACGATCCGGAAGGGCCCACCACATACTCGGATGATTCAAAGGCGCGAATCATCTGCTTCATTGCCTGACTGGATTCCTGTCTGTATCCACTGTTATAGGCAGGCTGCCCACAGCAGGTCTGTCCATCAGGGAAATCAACTTCGCACCCAAAACGCTCCAAGAGCTGGACCGTATCCTTTCCTACATCCGGTGTAATCGTGTCGCATAGACATGTGATAAACAACGAAACTTTCATCTTTTACCCTCTCCTAACTTTATACATAAGGTCATCTGATGACTACCAGTTTTAAAAAAGGATGCTGAATAAATCAGGATCCTTTTTTTAAGTAATTCTCCAGAGAATGCTCGACGCTGCTCAAGTGAGCGTACATAGCTGTCCTTGCCTCTTCTTCCTCTTTGTTTATGATGGCTTCTAAGACGTGCTTATGCTCCTGAAGCAGTCTTTCTGTACCGTTGTTGATATGGAGGAGCTTGCGAGTTTCCCGCATTGCCTGAACCATGATTTCGGAAACGCTGCTCATCAAATTAATCAGCATCTGATTGTGAGAAGCCCGGACTAGCGCCATGTGAAAGAAAAGATCCGCTTGTTCCCCCAGCTCCCCATTTCCTCCTGCCTCTTCCATGGAGCGCAGCGCATCCTTCATGTTGGCAATGTCCGCTTCCGAACGAGAAACCGCGGCAGAACCAGCAGCACCTACTTCAAGGATTTTCCTCACTTCAAGCAGCTCCCGCATATCTTCCGGTTTCATCAGGAAAGCAACAGACACAGGCAGCGAAAACCGCGCCGCATCAAAGGACTTCACATACGTTCCTTCACCCTGGCGCATCTCCAGCAGCCCCATCGCCCTCAAGGCACTCAGCGCTTCCCTTATTGCGGATCTGCCGACATCAAAATTCTTTGCCAGCACCTCGACACTATCCAGTTTGTCTCCCGACTTCAATGTTCCATTCTTTAAAGAATCGAGCAGGGAATCGGCGACCTGTTCATAAATCTTCTTGGTTCTAATTGGTTTGTATTCCACCTTGCTGCCTCCAACTTCCAGTCACTTGATACCTTTATTCTACTCCAAAAACGGAACAATCGAAAGGTTCTTACCTGAGTAAAGTGAAAAGGAGAGCGGCTGCAGCTGCAAGAACACCGTACAGCAAAGCGGGAAGGAGCGTCTTCCGGATAATATCGCCTTCCTTTCCTGTCAGACCGACAACGGTTCCTGCGGCAACTACATTGTGGACACAAATCATATTTCCAGCAGCGGCACCGAGAACTTGAAGCGAAAGGATCGTATCTTTTGCAAGAGCCGCTTCCTCAGCAATACTGTGCTGGATGGGCGAGAAGGTCAACGTAGACACCGTAGCACTGCCGGTTATAAATGCTCCGAGCTGGCCGAGGAAAGGAGCAGCAAGTACCCACAACGAACCGAAACCGGCCGCAAGGTTTTGAGCTATGTACTGCGGCATACTAAGGAGTTCGTTGGCATTCACTCCCGAGTTCGTAAACACTTGAACGAGAGCCAATGTCGCGACAAGGGCGAGCGTGGCATCTTTCATTGATAGAATCGACTCTTTGGATGCACTTGCAAAATCCTGAAACGATTTCTTTTGCAGCATCCCTCCGATGATGGCAGAAAAAATGAGGACAGAGCCGGGGGAATACAGTACCTGCCAGCTGGATGTAATCCCTTCTACACCTAAGATGTTGGACCAGGTGAGGTCTATGTACTTCAACGTGAATGCCTTCACGTCCGGAACGATTCTCGTAAGGAGCAGAAGACCAACGATGAGAAGATAGGGAGACCATGCTTGGATAAGAGTCATATGGTGTTTCTTATCTTCCATACGAAAGTCCTCCTGCAGCGCTTCCTGCCATGTAGTTTTCGGCAGGAGCCAGCCCTTCTTCGCGGTGATTCCAGCAGCAGCAAGCCCGGTCAATGATGCAAGGATAGCTACGAATTCATGTCCGAATAAGTACGCATAAAGAAACGCAGAGGATGTATAGATGAATCCGACAACGAGCGTCCATGGCGCAAGCTCCAGCGCCGGTCTGAGTCCTTTCTGCTTCCCGAAGAACCATGTGAGCACCACAACGAGGATAAACGGAATAAATGTGCCGGCGAACAAGTCGAAGAAAGCGACCTGAATTCCGATTTCTCTGTATAAAGGCAATCCAGCATCCGGTAAATTACTGAGCCCGACTTGAATCGGGGTCCCCACCGCCCCGAAGGAAACGGCTGAACTGTCAGCGATCAGCGCAATGGCTGCAGCCGCCATTGGGGTGAATCCTAGAGCGACCATGAGCGGACCGGTGACAGCAGCCGGTGTGCCAAAGCCGGCCGCCCCTTCAATTAAGGCCCCGAATAAAAACGCGACGATGACGATTTGAACCCGCATGTCTGTTGAGATGTTCCGGAACCCCTGGTTGATCCTGTCCACCGCACCCGTTTTCTTCAATGTGTTGAGCAGAACAATCGCACCAAATAAGATATAGAGAATAGTCAGTGTTTTATGTGTTCCTTCCAATATCGAAGCGGCAATGACACGTCCTTCCATCCCCCAAGCTAGGAAGGATAGAAATATGACGATTCCCGCGCTGATCGCCATTCCTTTCTTGGCAGGCATTCGGAAGACTACCAGGAACAGGAACGGGGACAGAATAGCACTCCACGCTATAAGTAAATACACATGCATCTCCTCCTTTTGAAATCGCTTTCAATAAATGGGATAAGTAAGGTCATCTGATGACCTGTTTAATGTAGTGTAATCTGAAAACCGGCCATTTGCAACCTATTTTTGTAAAACAAAAAAGACCACCTGAATCAGACGGTCTTTTTTCCTACATTACCCCTTCCCGGCACGGAAAGATGGATAGAGCTTCATTCCCCCGTCAACAAACAGCGTCGTTCCTGTAACGTAGCCTGCCTGCTCGGAAGCGAGGAACGCAGCGATGGAAGCGACCTGCTCCGGCTCACCGATCTCCTTCATCGGAATCATGGAAAGGACCTCCTGCTTTGCTTCCTCATCGGCGAACTTCTCTGCATTGATCGGTGTATTAATGGCACCGGGACCGATATTGTTGACGCGGATTCCTTTCGCTGCATACTCAAGGGCGAGCGTCTGCGTAAGCATCTTGATGCCGCCTTTACTGGATGCATAATGAACGAAATGCGGCCATGGAATCACTTCATGGACGCTCGACATATTGATGACACAGCCCTTGATGCCGTGATCGAGCATATAAGCGATCGCCTTTGTGGAACCAAGGAAGGTGCCGGACAAATTGACCGATATCACCTTTTCGTAATCGGAAAGCGACATCGTATGGGACTCGATTTCCTTCTGAATACCGGCATTGTTCATCATGACATCCAGCGTCCCGAAACGGTCATGGGCGGCCTCAATCAACCCAGCGACATCCGCTTCCTTGGAAACGTCCCCTTGGACAGCGGCTGCGTCTCCGCCTGCATGTTTGATCGCGGTGACGACCTCCTCCGCTTCGTCCGGATTATTCAAGTAATTGACGATGACGTTCATTTTCTCTTGTCCGAACCGGACAGCAATCGCTTTGCCGAGTCCGGATGACGCACCCGTGACAACGGCTACTTTTCCCTGCAAATCTTCATACATGGATGACACCCTCCTATTTTTTCGTGAAGCCGAGCATGACTCCACCGATAATGATCAGCACACAGCCGACGATGACGAAGACGATCTGGCGCTTCGTTTTCTTCTCTCCGAGGAGGAAGATACCGCCGAGGGTTGAAATGATGATCCCTGTCTGGGACAAGGAAAAGCTCGTCGCCGTCCCGACGCGCGGAATCGAGAGCAGCAGGGCCAGGTTTCCTGTCGCCCACATCAGGCCTGGAATGAAGTTCCTTATCGTATATTTGCTGTACGGTTTTTCTTTGATACTTAAAAGCACCGCGCCGATCACCATACCGACCGCCTGTGGAAGCAGGGCGGTCCATCCGTCGATGGAGAACCAACGGATGATGACGACGTAGCCGACATAGCCGACGGTCGAAATAAGCAGGATCGGGACTCCTTTGGCAAGCGGGCTCTTTCCACCATCATCGTTCTCTTCTTTCTGCTGGTAGGAAGTGAAAACGACACCGATAATGATCAGAACGAGTGCCGATATTCCGATAATCAACTTCATCGTCGTCGACCATTCCCCGAAGACGAGGACGCCGAACAGCGAGGTACCGACAAGTTGGAGACCTGTCGAAATCGGAAGCGTTTTTGACACGCCGAGATGGGTAACGGCTTTGAACTGATTCATCTGGCCAAGCGACCAAAGAAGACCGGATATAAAGCTGATAATGATGGCTGTTCCCGTATAGTCCGGAGAAATGAAGAAGAGCGCTCCGATCGCGAATACCAGCGCTCCGAACGTCGTTCCGACCACCTGTTCTTCAGGGCCTCCCCCAAGCTTGCTTGCAACAAGCAGAATACTACCCCACATCAACGCAGGGATCAGAGCTATGATAATGTCCATGTCTTCACCGCCTTTTCCCTGTTATTCTCACACCCCGCTGCTTTTTTTATGCAGTTAGAAAAGGAAGAGCGGGAGATGGCGTGTCTGTTTTCAACAGACAGGAGACAGGTTCGATTCGAAAGCTTTCATTACAATACCATGGGCGGACGGTGCGCTTATTCCGTCCGATTCGGTCTTCATCTATTCCCGCGTATAATGGGAAGCTCCCCGTCCCTTTCTATCCCGGGTTCTTCCGATAACAGCACTACCACGCTCTCCATGAATACGACCGCTTTCTCCTCTTCCGAAAATACGTGACGGATCCAATCGCCTTCTTCCTTTAGAAGCAGCAAAATCTCCCGCGCCGCTTTCCGGTGAAGGGATGGTGTCATCCATTCATAAATGGCTTCGATGCGGAAACGCTTATCCTCCGGCAGATGCGTCGGTAATGCCTTCAATCCTAGCACGGAACGATCCGGTTCATATTTATAAAGCAGCACGTTCGCAAGGTTTCTCATGACGTGCCGGAGCATTTCCACCGCCCATACGGCACTGCCTCGCGCGGCTGCTTTCCAATATTGGAATAAGAACCAGGACACATCCAGCATATGTTCCGTTAAAGCGGTTTTGGTAAGCGTCAACTTCCCTTCCGTTCGAAATGGATCCATGATACCATCCGGGTCGTATAAGACCGTGAAGTAATCCTTATTCTGAAACGTCGCTTCTGTGACGGTAAACAGGTCGATATGTAAATGATCCTCATAGACACCTATGATCTGCGGGGCGATGATGAAGATGCCGTCTGTGAAAATCAGTTCTTTATACGCCTTCAAATGGTCGATCCGCCTTTTCAAAAACGCTTGTTCCTCCTTTTCTTCGACCATGCAGTACAAATCAATATCCGAGTAGGCATCGTGATCGTTCCGCCCCATCGATCCTTTCAGAAAAATGCTCCGGACAGCCGGATCTTTTTTCAGACTTGCTGTGATATCCTGCACTGCTTCTTCCTGCCGCATCCGCGTTTCCCCCTTATAAAGATAAATATTACGCCATTGTAGCTTTTTTCCAATAAATAAGCAATAAAAAAAGCACCTTCTCAGTGGAGAAAAGGTGCAAGGACAATCAGGAAAATGGAAGTACTCACGAGTAACAAGATAATCGGCCGCTTCAAATTCATCCGTCCCTTCCCCTGATAATAACCGGTGAACTGGAGTTTGTTCCGGTACAAGACGAAGTACAGGATCAGCATCGACAAGGATAAGGCTGTGCCTCCCCGCGTCTCTGCCACGTCGATCCCGAAGCTTCGGAAGACTTTGTTCACCGCGGTAAACCCTATTCCGGCGATAAGGAAAAGCAGAATCAACAGCCGGATCATTTCCAGAAATACCGAAGTCGTTTTCATACGCTCCCCCCTCCTCTTCCAATTATTACAAACAGCCATCCAGGAAGCAATAAAACCGACAGCTCTCTTCAGCTGTCGTTCTTCTTTGAGCGAGGACAACCTTCCATCATGAACGGATTTACCTCCTTTCAAGATCTTCATTCTGCTGAAAATGGGATTTTTATCGACCCATAAACGCCGATTCGTAAATCAGATCGGATGCAGCCGGACAAGATATTCCGCTCCCCCCGTATAATAAAATCTCCAAATGAAAAAGGCTGCTTAAGCAGCCCCTTGCCTCAAAGATCTTGTTTACAGAAATACCAGTCCACGCAATCATAATCCGGATCGTTCAAGCGTTCTTTCGCCGCCTTTGTCGTCTTCGGTGGAGAAGCGATGACTTGATCTCCCTGCTGCCAGTCCGCCGGTGTCGACACGCCGTGTTCATCCGTGACCTTCAGCGCTTCGACGAGCCGGACGATTTCCTGCATATTCCTCCCCGTTGTCAGCGGATAATAGATGACAGAGCGGACGATCTGCTGATCATCGATGACAAAAACCGCCCGGGAGGTTTCGGTTCCATCACTTTCCGGCATGATCATTCCGAATTTCTGTGCCACCGACTGATCAAGATCCGCAATGACGGGAAATTCGATCGTCGTGTCGAAGTTCTTTTCTATATTCTGAATCCATGCGATGTGGGAGGAAACACTGTCGACGCTCAGCCCGAGAAGCTCTACTCCCTTGTCCCTTAGAGAACCATAAATCGATTGGAACGCGACGAATTCTGTCGTGCACACCGGGGTAAAGTCAGATGGATGGGAAAACAGGATCAACCATTTTCCGGCGAAGTCGCCTAAGGACAGCTCCCCGTGTGTCGTCTGCGCCTTGAAGTCTGGTGCTTTCTCGCCGATCCTCGGCAGGTGATACGTTTCTTCCTGCTCCATTTGTTCTCGTTCCATTTCTATTCCTCCTCCAATAAGATAGATAGTTCCGTCCGTTTGATAACGGATACATTTTGTAAATAACCGATTCACTTTATACCTAAACGGGTATATAGTATGAGTATACCTATAAATTACCAATTCGTTAGGAGGACTATGTATGTATTTGAAGTATTTCTATGATCGCCATCTGGCCCAGGCTTCTTATATGGTCGGCTGCCAGGCTTCCGGGGAAGCTGCCATCATTGATCCATCCAGAAACATTAACGTATATTTGGAGACGGCACGCCGGGAGGGCTACACCCTGACGAAGGCGTTTGAAACCCATATCCATGCCGACTTCGTTTCCGGAGTGACGGAACTTGCACGAAGGACAGGAGCGACCATCTATCACTCCACGGAAGGAGCCGATAACGGCGGCTACGAGCTTCCTTCCTCGTTACCAACGCACGGATTAAAAGATGGGGAAACCATCACTCTCGGGAATGTACAGATAAAAGCAATCCATACACCGGGTCATACGCCGGAGCACATGTCTTTTGAATTGACCGACGGTGCCGCAGCGGACAAGCCGATCGGTGTATTCACAGGCGACTTCGTATTCGTGGGTGATGTCGGCAGACCGGACTTACTTGAGAAGTCGGCCGGTGTCAAGAACTCGACGGAAAATGGAGCGAGGCAGATGTTCCGGTCCCTCGAAGCTTTCAAGAACTATGAAGACTATATTCAAATATGGCCGGGCCACGGAGCAGGAAGCGCCTGCGGGAAGTCGCTCGGAGCTGTGCCGACAAGCACCGTCGGATATGAGAAGTTATACAATCCTGCCTTCCAATTCGAAGAGGAAGAAGCATTCCTCTCCTTCCTCCTTGAGGGGCAGACGGAACCGCCCGCCTACTTTACGAAAATGAAACAAGTCAACCCGACCGGCATGACACCTCTGTCCGACGTGAACCCCGGCGTAGAAATGGAAAGAAAAGCGGAAGACATGGCAAGGCTCGCTGCGTCCAGGAATGCGATGGTCATCGACACACGGAACGCCTTCGATTATGCCAGCCGACACCTTCCCGGCACGATCAACCTGCCGTTCCCGGACGTTTTCGCCGAATGGATGGGAAGACTTGCCGATTATGAGAAAGACATCTACATCATCGCCGACCCTCCTCAATTCCAGGAAATCCGGAGCGTTCTTTCAAGTATGGGGATGGACCGCCTGAAAGGGCTGTTTTCCCTGTCTGCCCTTTCTAAAACCGAAGCACCCCGCTCCTATACGAACGAATTACCGAAGGAAGTGGCAAAAAGAGATATCCCGGTTCTGGACGTCCGCTACGACCATGAATGGAACGAAAGCCATATTCCAGGCGCCGAGCACGTTCCTCTTCCGCAGCTGCCGGAAACAGAACTGCACCTTCCCGGAAATAAAGTGGCCGTCCACTGCGCCTCGGGAAAACGATCCGCTGTTGCAGCAAGCATCCTCTTGAACAAAGGGTATGAAGTCATCAACGTTACAGGCGGCTTCCACCAATGGAAGAAGGAGAACCTGCCAGTCACTTGATCAAAAGGAAACGCCTGTCAAGGATGACCTGACAGGCGTTTCAGGGTGTCGAGAAACCCTTCGCTATGGACGGAAAGCATAAACATTCCGATCAACCATTAAAAACTATAGACGATTGGAAGAAAACAAAAGAAAGACATTTGGACAAAGGGTGGAGGGGAATCGAGCAGACTCCTGTGGGAATAGTGGCACAGGTGAGACCCCGGAAGAGCAGAGCGATGAGAAGGCTCACCGGCCACCCCACGGAAAGCGCTCGATTCCACGGAGCCCGCTCACTCCTTATGAAAAGTGTTTCTTCATCAAGTTGAACGCCTGTCAGGAATGACCTGACAGGCGTTTTGCTGTGAATCCACTATACATTTGGATGATCCGCAAACCTCGGTTTACTGAAGAAGGCTGCGCTCAAAAGGAAAAACAAGGAAACAATCAATCCCCACCCTGCCTGATCCACCGTCATCGACAACGGGATGGATAAAGCGGAAAGCATAAAACAAAGCTTCATCAACATCGGCTCACCTCCGGACACAAATGATGCGGTTGCTTAAAGTGTACCAGATTGGAAATGTTCTCCACAAGCAAACGCAAGGATAAAAACGATAGGCGCATGTGAAAAGGACACATCCGGTTGGATGTGTCCTTCCTCCTCTTATGATTCGACGGGTGTGGAAAGAGACAATTCCTCGCCGTTTGTTTCGATCACCTTCTGGTACCAGTAGAAGGACTTCTTCCGGCGCCTCTCCAGCGTCCCGCTTCCATCATCGTGTTTGTCGACATAAATATAGCCGTAACGCTTCGACATTTCCCCTGTCGATGCACTGACAAGATCGATACAGCCCCAGCTCGTGTAGCCCATCAAGTCGACACCGTCTTCATTGACCGCCGCACGCATCGCTTCCACATGCTTCTTCAAGTAATCGATCCGGTAATCATCCTGAATCGATCCGTCCGCTTCGATTTCATCGTAGGCTCCAAGCCCGTTTTCTACGATGAACAACGGCACCTCATACCGTTCATACAATTTATTCAACGAGACACGCAGACCGATCGGGTCGATCTCCCATCCCCAGTCGCTCGCTTCGAGGAACGGATTCTTCACCCCGGAAAGTATGTTGCCGTGGACGTTATCCTCCGCAGACTTATGCTTCTTCTCCGTCCGCGACATATAGTAACTGAAGCCGATGTAATCGACCGTATGTTCCTTCAGCAGTTCGAGGTCCCCTTCTTTGATATCGAGTTCAATGCCGTTCTGCTCGAAATAGCGTTTAACGAACGGCGAGTATTCCCCGCGCACCTGGACGTCGGCACAGTAATAGTTGAACAAACGCTCCTCCTGCAGGGCATGCAGCTGGTTTTCCGGATTGCTGTCAAACGCATACACCGGTGCAAAAATAATCATGCAGCCGATCTGCGCCTCCGGCATGATTTCACGACACGCCTTGACTGCAAGGCTTGAGGCGACAAACTGATGGTGGAAAGCCTGGAAGGTCGGCGTGAACTTGTCTTCTTCCTTTTCAATGGAAAATCCGAGACCCATGATCGGCATCATCAATCCGCTGTTGATTTCATTGAACGTCATCCAGTACTTCACCTTACCTTTGTACCGATTGAAGATCGCATGGACATAACGCTCGAAGAAGGTGACGACCTCCCGGCTCCGCCAGCCGCCGTACTCCTTGACGAGGTTGACCGGCATTTCGTAGTGTGAAATGGTGACGACCGGCTCGATGCCGTGCTTATGGAGCTCATCAAACACGCGGTCATAGAACGCGAGTCCCGCTTCATTCGGATCCTTCTCGTCCCCCTTCGGAAAAATTCTCGTCCAGGCGATGGACATCCGGAAGACCTTGAATCCCATTTCGGCAAAAAGAGCGATATCTTCTTTATACCGGTGGTAGAAATCGATGCCTTCATGGTTCGGATACGTGTACGTTTCTTTATCGATTTCAAAGTTGAACCCAGGCTCGGCTAAGATGGAAAGCCGCTTTTTTCCTCCGGGAAGAACATCAGCGATATTCAGACCTTTCTCTCCTTCTCCGAAGCCGCCCTCCATCTGATTGGCCGCTGTCGCTCCACCCCATAAGAAACCTTCCGGAAATGCTTGTGATTGTTTTGTCATTGTCTTTACCCCTTTATTATTTTTTACCGGCTTCCGCCGCATTTACATTTGGTTTGTTGAGAAAAAAGGGACACCGCCCTCCTCTCTCCCGTCTCCTTTACGCCTGCATCAACGTATCCCCGGCCTGCAGCTGTGTCTGCTTCGTTGTCACAAGCTGATAGGGAAGCTGGTTCGTCACGACTACAGGCGTCGTGACAGCGAATCCTTCGGCCTTGATCGCCTCGATATCGAACTCGATCAGCACCTGTCCCTTTTCGACCCGGTCGCCCTGAGCGACACGGCTCGTGAAGTGCCGCCCGTTCAGCTTGACCGTATCCATCCCAATGTGAATGAGGATTTCCGCCCCGTCATCGGTTGTCAAACCGACCGCATGGTTCGTCGGGAACAGCGCCGATACGTTCCCGGAGAAGGGAGCGAACAGCTTTCCTTCCGTCGGCTCGATGGCGACACCGTTTCCAAGCGCTCCGGATGCAAAGGCTGCGTCTTTGATCGTCTCAAGAGGAAGGACGTCCCCGTGCAGCGGACTGGCAATAACTAAGTTCTCCACCTTCACTTCTGTCGTTTTCGCTTCCACTGCTCCCCGCTTCTCCGGGCCGTCCGCTTTCACTTGTTTATTGACACCACCGAACAGGTAAGTGAGCACGAATCCCAGCACGAATGCGGCAGCAACGGCGATGATGGATCCCCAAAATGCTAGATCCAAACCACCGGAAGGACTGATGAAGGACGGGATACCGAAGATACCAAGTCCGCCGATAATAAAGGTTTGAGACCCGAATACCCCAAGGAGCGCCCCGCCGAAGCCGGCTGCGATACAGCTGATGATGAACGGCCGTTTAAGCGGCAGAGTAATTCCATAGATTGCGGGCTCGGTGACACCGAAAATACCGGAGAGAAACGCTGGAAGACTGAGCGTCTTCATCTTCTGGTTTCTCGTCTTCAACCAGACGCCTAGAACCGCACCGATCTGTGCGAAGGAAGCTGCGAACATCATGGCAAGCACCGGATCTGATCCGTTCACTGTCAGGTTGTTGATGGCGACAGGGACCAATCCCCAATGCAGGCCGAACATGACGAATACCTGCCATAATCCACCGATAAAGATTCCGGCGATAATCGGACTCAAGCTGTAAATACCGACGGAGGCGGCTCCTACAAGCTGCCCTGCCCACGTAGCGATCGGTCCGATGATCATGAACGTAAGCGGTACGACGATCAACAGCGTACAGAACGGAACTAAGAACATTTTCACGACATCCGGAATCACCTTTTTCAACCCTTTTTCCACACGTGAGCTGAAATAGGCAGCAAGAATGATCGGAATGACGGAAGAAGAATAGGTCATTAGGATGACTGGAATACCTAGAAAAGTGATATGAACCGGTGATTCAATCAACGTTCCGGCAAACAGCGTGTAGAGCGGGTCGCCTGCTGTCAGACCGGAAAGGGTCGGATAGACGAGAGAAGCACCGATGGCCATGCCGATAAACGGGGTGCCTCCGAATTTTTTACTGGCTGTATAGCCGAGGAAAATCGGCAGGAAGTAGAACAAACAGTCCCCGATGGCATTCAGGATCTGATAGGTCCCCCCGGCTTCATCGAGCCAGCCGAACGTGACGAATAGTGCATTGAAACCTTTGATCATACCGGTTGCAGCAAGCACACCGAGCACCGGGGTGAAAATACTTGCGATGACGTCGATGAATCGGTTGAACAAGCTCTCCTTCTCCCGCGGTCCTTCTTGTTCGACGGCCGCCTGATCCGCGAAACCGCCTACTTCGACGACGGCCTTGTACACATCAGGAACCTGGTTGCCGATGACGACTTGATACTGACCACCGCTCTTCATGACGGTTACGACATCATCCATATCTTTCAGAACTTCTGTATTGGCTTTGCTTTCATCCTTCAACTTAAAGCGTAGACGGGTAATACAATGAACGACACTCAACACGTTTTCTCTACCGCCGACGTTAGCAATAATGTCTCTTGCCAGCTGTTCGTATTTCATCATCGATCCCTGCTTTCCGAGGTATTTTTTGCAAATAAAAAACCTGAACCGATTCGGAAAGCGCGCGCTTTTCCGAAGCAGATCAGGTTATGCCCAAATTTGGTAACATTCCTTCGAAGGTTATTAAGTTAAATAAAAGATAGCATGAGTGCGAGTTTATGTCAACGCTTACATTCAGAAAATTAAATCTTTTTTTAAGAAATCTGCTGCCTTTGACTGACCCTGTGGATATGGACGGTCAAATACACCTGCTCATCCTTCGAGATCAGCCACTCATAATTGCGCTCCAAATACAGCGCAACTTTTCGGGTAGCTTCAAAGGCGTCCTCATATTTCTGTCTGATTTGATCGAAAAGGAAGTCATCGACCGAATCCTCCAGCTTCTCTTTTCGGACGAACCTGACCGCAAAGAAACGCAGATGGGTCAGGAACCGTTCATAATTGACAGAGTCTTCGTCGAGTTCCATTTTGAAATGATACTTCACGATGTTCAAAATATTGTTGACCATTTCCGTCACCTGCACGGCAGAAGCCATGTTGTCACTGGAAAGCTGACTGTTTACGAGGTGGAGGGCAATCGACGCTGCTTCATCCTCCCCAAGCGTGATGCCGGTCTCCTCTTTGATGATGTCAAGCGCTCTCAATGCGACCTGGAACTCCTGCTTGTAGTACTTCCTGATCTCCCATAACAGCTGATTCTTCAATTCGATCCCCTGCTCATGCCGGCTGATTGCGAAACTCAAGTGATCCGTCAAGGCTACATACAAGTACTCGTCCAGCTTATACGGAAGCAGCGACTGCGCATAGTCCATGATTTTCGAGGAAATATCCAAATAAACCGCCGGCGTATCCCGCAAGAGCTGTCCCAGCTTGTCCGCTGTTCCCTGTTTCTCCAGCACGAACGTCTTTTCAATTTTCGATGTATCCACCTCTTCGCCGACCTTCTTCTTGAATGCGAGTCCCCGTCCCATCACGACAATTTCCTGGTCCGCCTCATTGTTTGACACGACGACATTGTTGTTCAGTATCTTCCTGATCTCCATATCCCGCCTCCTCCTTAAGCGACGCTTAAAAACAACAAAAACCTAAATTGAGCGCAAGAAGACCCATTCGTCCTCTGTACCAATTTAGGTTTTGCCTGCCGAACAGTAACAATCCAACTAGGTATAAAGTTGTAAACGTTTTCTTTTATTTTATATAGAGGGATTGAGATTGTCAATGGCATACTTTTACACAGCAGAAGATCCGCCTCTATCCCTGCTCACAAGAAAGCTTCCAATGAAACGCAAGCAGGCTGACATCCTTCTCAACGACCGTCCCACCGCTTTTGAGACAGGAAGCTTCTGCCTCTTTAAACCCATAGTAGCTAGAGGCGACGGCAATCGCTGCACTGATCATCAAAATAAACCCAACGGCTTTCCATTTCCTTTTCTTCATCGCTGTACCACCTGTCCTTTAATCGAAGACCAGACTGTTCCGCTTCAGAAATCTGCCGTCAAACGTGATCGGAACGCCTTCTCCATCTCTCTCCGCGTGGATGTGCAGATGAGGTTCCGTCGTATTCCCCGTATTACCGACGCTGCCGAGCCTGTCACCGGTTTCGACCATTTGACCTTCTTCCACTTCCACACTCGCCGGCTTCATATGAGCAAGATGGACCTCCGTCCCGTCACAGGATAAAATGACGTGGTTCCCGGCTGGAGATGCCTCTTCATCCGGATCTTCCTGCGGGGATAGATCGTCATAACGATCGACGGCCGTTGTCACTTCGCCGCTGCACGGGCTGTACAAAGGGGTTCCGTAAATGCGGTATTTCTTCAAATTCTCCGGAGACAGTCCGGACGCCCGCATCCCCCACCAGTGGAGCTGGGTGATGTCATTCGCGTAGGCTTGAGGAGCAACGTCATGGTGGTAGTTGATTGCCGTACTCGCCCCGCCATGACCGACCGTAAACACCCCGTCCTCCATCGGAAAAGCGAGATCCACCGCCTTTTCTTGTTCCGGCATCCTGTACCCGGTCAAAGCGCCGGCGGTAATGACACCAAAGTAGAGAAAGAGAGCGATACTGATCCCCATGGAAAAGCGGTACGGCTTATTTTTCTTCGGTCCTTTCACCGGAAGCCCCGGGTACCTGCGCCAGACGAAGAAGGAAACGACTAGGAACAATACCGGCCAGAGCGAGCGCAGATAATGATTATAAATGGCCCACGGACCAAGGAAGAATATGTAGCTCATAAACATCAGGCAGGCAAGCCATTCCAGGACGAGCAGCTTCCTGCCTGCATAATCCGTCTTCCATAGATTGAACAATAGTGCCAGTGGAAGAAGGAGATAAATCGGTGCCAACATCCAAACCATCAAACAAAGATCCCTCCTCTTCTTTCCTTACGGAGACTGGATTCACACATGCAGCCGGCAGCGGAAGCCGCGGGCGGCATAATAGGATTCCGCTCCGTTGTGATAGAGAAACACCGTCCCATAGCGATAGTCGCAGAACAGCGCTCCGCCGAGAGAACGGATGTCCGCCGGCGTCTGTACCCAGCTTGAGGTTTTCTTATCGAATTCCCCGAGCTTCTGCAGCGAGCGGTATTCCTCTTCCGTCAGCAGCTCGACGCCCATTTCTTCCGCCATATCCACGGCACTCGTCTCCGGCTTATATTTCTTCCTCGATTCGAGCGCCGCCCTGTCGTAACAGACGCTTCGTCTGCCCTTAGGGCTCTCCGGCGAACAGTCACAGAAAAGATACCGATCTGTCTCTTCTTCATAACCGACGACATCCGGCTCCCCTCCGGTGCGCTCCATTTCACGAAGCGACCACAGCTTCGATTCATCCGCTTCGAGCTTTTTCTCGATATGTTCCCACCCAAGGCCCGGGTGACGCTCGGCATTTGTATCAAAGCGATCCTTCCATTTCGCATAAAGCTCCGCCTTCTCATCCTGTGATACGTGTCTGGACATAGTGATCCTCCTTCTTTATATGTACTCCAAGCTTAATCCTGCATAAATAAGCAGAGCTGCAGCCGCAAAGCCGGCAAAGAACAAACCTTTTTGCAGCTTCGACCAGTTCTTCATCCAACCCCATCTCCTCTGGTCGACGTCCAACCAAAAGAAATCGACGACCACCGCCAACAGGATGACGAGTACAGCAGTTATGGCACCCATAGCCGTTCCTCCCTATTCCGATATTTATATAAGAACAACCACCTTAATAAGAATCAGCCGACATATTCGTCTTTCAGGACCGCCATCAGGATTTCATCCGAATAGCGGCCGTTCCAAAACAGCGACTGCCTGCACACCCCTTCCTTTTGAAACCCCGCTTTCTCGTAGGCTTTAATACCTCGGATATTATGCGAATACACCTCAAGCTCCAGCCGGTTCAGCTCCAATGCTTCGAACGTATACCAAACGGCCAGCTTCACCGCTTCTGTCCCATACCCCTTATTTATATAGGCTCCGGCGTGAAGCGAAATTCGAAAACCGGCCTTACGATTATTCTGATCGATATCCACAATCGCCAGGTCTCCAATCACCCTGTCACCTTCACGAAGACAGATCGCGAAATCACGTCTCGCAGAGTCCTCCCGAAACTTCCGGTACCTGTCGATGATTTCTTTCTTCGTGAATGTCCGCCGTGTCCCTGTCATGTAGCGGGTCTCTTCATCCTGGACAGAATGACAGATTCCATCAATGTCCTGATCTTCGATGGGACGCAGATACAGACGACTGCCTTCCATCATCACGTTCCTCCTTTATAGTAACTAATATGGAGTAGATAACTAATCAACAATAGTAAAAAAATTCAAACATTTGATATTATAACTCTACCGAACAGAGGAGCATCTGTCATCCTGGCCACAAACGATTCTAATGATTATTCTAAATAATCTACAGCCTCCTGCAGGTTTTCGGCCAGTTCATCCGGGAGCCTATGCCCCATCCCTTCGATGACCATCAACCTGCAGTCAGCTCCCTTGGACTGAAGAAGTTCGACCACTTTCTTCGTCTCCTCATAAAAAGGATCTTCATCCCCCGTAATGACGCACCCTTTCACGTCCGATACATCCTGATCCCCGAAAAGTGCTGCAAGCTTGTCCACATCTGTAAACGACGGAACAAAAGCGAGGAAGCTTTCGACTTCAGGCAGCTTGTTTTGGAGAAGCAGTTCGATGACGGTCTTTCCTCCCTGGGAGGCGCCCGCCGCGAGAATCCGCTTTTTCTCTGTTGGAAAGCTTTGATAGAAACGCTGATACATAGACGTAACATCGGCCGCAGCCGTATCTGGATCGTCCCAGTGGTAGATATCTTTGCTGAATACCTGCGAGGACTGAACGAAGCCGAAGAAATAACGCGCGAGAATCACCGGGTCGCTCCATTGAGCTGCAAAGTCAGCCGCGTTGGAGCCTTTCCAATGCAGGGCAACTATAGCAACATCCGCTTCCGGATTACCTGTCGTTTCAAGCTCCGCGCTGGCTGCGCGATCAGCTTCTTCAAACCGCTCGGCGCACTGACTCAGGATACGCTGAAACTCCTCGGATCCCTGCAATGGGGCAAGTTCCTCATCCTGTTCCAGCAAGGACGGATTCCACCATACTCCTTGATCAAGCACCTGCTGAAGCTCTGTGACAGCCCTGTCCTTCTCTCCCAAAAGCATGTAGATGCCCGCTTTCCAATGACCAATCCTGTCCAGGCGTTCTGGATATTGCGCTTTTCCTTCCTCCAGAAGTTCTAGCGCTGCATCGCATTGCTTATTCTCAACGAGTGCGACGGCCTCCTGCTGAAGCCCCGTAAAAGATTGCTGTCGATTCGTCTTCATCTGAACTGTCTCCCTTCGATTTTTCAAGCTATAGAAAGGCCGCAACTACGATGCCTATGACAACTAAGCAGATAAAACACGGACAAACGTCCCTCTCCTCGCCCTCTTTTCCGCATCCTCATTCCTTTGCCTCACGTTGGAGGAAAGCTCCGAAACCGGGGTGAGCTTTGCTCCCTTCCACACAGAAGGATCGATCAGCCTGATCTTGTTCACCCGGTGGATATGATAGTCCACTTCATCGATCACTACCTCCACATCGGAATGGAGAGTAGCCAGCATCTGAAGAATTTTGCTGTCTCCTGCTTTTTTGATCTTTCTTATTACTGCCTCATCGCCTCATCCTCCAGAAGAAAATCGTCTGTCGTTAAAATCCCTTCACCCATAGCGAGCTTCAACACTTCCGCAAGCCGGTCGTAGCTGTAGATGTTCAACGGATCAAGGAAAAAGTCGATGACTTCCTTATAGTACGTCTCGACAAACCACTCACCGGCATCCACGGAGGAGACATACATACTTCCGTCCACTACTACAAGCTCTTCAAGAAACCTCTCTACCTCTTCTTTCGTGATCTTACCGTAGCGGTACATATCACGGAGCGTGTAATCGACGCGGTCAGCGCACAGTTCAGGCGAAGGCCGCTCCAGCAGCGTCCACCTGCTGTCGTCCAGAAGATCTTCGCAGCAATATCCGTACGTTTCCAAAATGTCAGGAATTTCGGAATGCCGGACGACTGAATCGAAAATTTGTTCATGGTAGTCCTCTGCTCTATTATCAAACACGGTATCGACCACATGGGAAAAAGCCGTGTGCGATACGTCATGCAGGAGTCCTGCGATCTGTTCTTCCACCGATCCTCCAAGCTTCCGGATCAGAAGCATGACTCCAATCGAATGTTCGAACCGGCTGACGTCCCACGTTTCTTCCACCAGATAGGCGGCTCCTGCCTGATGGACCCCTTTCAAACGCTGCACCGGCGCACTGTTGATCAGTCGCTCCAACACTCCGTCCACTTCCGATTCTCCGTAAATGCAATCCCTTATGTACACATGGCCCGACCTCCTTTTTTATCACGTCTCGTCACCGATTATGTCCATATTCATCGCTAAGCACTGATTCTCCCTTAAAAAAGAACATGACCAGGCAGCCCAAGGATCAGCATCAGTGCAAAGCTCCCAACAGAACGTAACCGATGATCCGGATCGGCAAAGGAATCGTCCTGTCACCAGGTGCAGGCGATCCTTCTATCTTCTGCTGGTGCTCCACGGCATCATTGAACGGTTCCTTCTGCATTGCTTCCACCTCCCCATCTCTACTGCCAATTATTTCAAAACTAACACCTCGGATCAAGCCTATTTTCTTATGAAAAGGTTCTGCGGGGGTTTATTCAACAAAGACCCCGTTTTATTTCTTACCTATTCGTTCTAAAAGTATAGGTGATATATTCAGTAAGATAGAAACAATTGTCAAAAACCAAAATACCGTTGTCATACCAGGTACTACATCCGATATAGCCGCCCAATCTTCTGCTTCTATCCACCGATTTAGATAACTGTAATCTGCACAAATTGTTAATGCTGTAAATGATAATGCCATCGCCATAGCAAGCTTATAATCCTTTCCTGCTGCATACAAAAAAAGGTTTACAACAGTAACTACTATGGCAATAACCCCAAATATTACCCACATTTCTACACCCCTATATATTGTTATTTGAACGCTAACGCATTTTACTTATTAAAGTTTACTGCTCCATCAGTTAAATAGGTTTAACAACTGATATGGAAAATCATTTCTTGTGACTGCTTCATAGTCTTATACAACTGATGTTGCAAATAGTTAGGAAATCGTTTAGATGAGATTTAAAAAATCAATCCTTTTCTATGACATAAAGGCGTACAAGATTATCCCCTTCATAGTATTCTCTTACATAATTCAAAAGAGAACTCTCCAGTATACGAACAGAGTAGATATTTTCTTTTTCGACTTCTGCCTTCACTTTCTTTACCTTCAAATCGTCGAAGCAATATGTCAAAAGACCTTCCAGAATTTCACGTCCGTACCCATTCCCCCAACTTTCTTCCAACAACCTGTACCCCACCTCATTAAACTCTTCATCAAGCGATGTAATAGCGCAGGTACCTATTAAAGTACAAGTTACATCTGATACTTCAGACAACCCCATAACAATTTTGTTCGGTTCACTCAGCGTATACTCACTGATAATGTTTTTTAATTCAGCAGCATTTTCTTCTTTTGTTTTTGTTCTTCCCAATGTATATTTCATAACTTTCATATTGCTTTGCATCGTATGAAATTGTTCAAGGTCACTAAGTTTTAGTTGTCTTGCAATTAAGCGATTAGTTCGAAAATATATTTGCAACATTATCACAACCTTTATCATTGTATGTCTTCTAAAATCCTGTCCGTTAGCCAATTTTAGAGGCACACTGCAAGAGTATCACATGTATTTAAGTACTTTTTACATATTCCTCCTATTCACATTCAAACACAATGCTAGCTTTTCTAATTAGGGATAATCTTGAATTTCTTGCCAAACCTACTGACATGGAGGTGATTGGTAAATGAAAAAGAACCAGATAACACCCGGAATTAATGGGGAACAAAAAGAGGTACAGAAATCAACGATGAAGGCAGGCTGTTCAGGAACAGATCCAAAAAAAGTAAGACAGGAAATTCAACAGGATGTAAGCAAAGGTGTAGGGGATATGACATCTCGTGAGGCGGGATCCATGAGAGATTAAAGAACCAAGCTTTTTTGGTTCTTTTATTTTTTAGAAAGTAGCCTTTTTATTTTCCAAAGATCTTTTTTCCCTTTACCAAAGTCCGGTTGCTTACTGAGTGCCCTATACTGAGTAAGGAAGTGACTACCCTTGCTGGATAATTGCACGCGGTTTATAAGACTTAATATCAAGATATATCTTATTATTTTCTCTAACACTCATTAGTTAAATAAACTTCCAAATAGTAAAACACAACCCAGAAATGCTGATAAACTAAGTGTTACTATTATTGAAAATACACTTCTTGCCATACCCTTCCAGTCTCTAACACCAGAAAAACCAAATACACCAGCCAGAAATGTAAATAACGTAATAAATAAAATTAAAGTGAAAGGGTGAATACCCATCATTTTGGAATTACTGAACCAACCTGAGAAAGAAACTGTTAGAAACAAAATCACACAAATAATTGAAAAGAAAAATGACCACAAGTTGATTTTCTCTTGAATCCTTCTCTCCTCCTCCAAAGTACATTATTTCTATATTCAACTAAATCCTTACCTCAAAAAGCAATAACAAGATCTTTTTGTAATCCTGAAAAGTCCCAGTTACAGGAAGACTCGACACTGAGATATGTTACATAAAAACGTCGAATTACGTCTTTAATTACTCTCTTCCAAAAGAACGTTTGTTCTAGTATGATAATTGAAGAGGAGGGAAAAAATTGAATTCAATTGATTTGATTATTTTAAATTTAAACGAAGTTAGAAGAAGAAGTCTCAAAGTGTGGAAGTCAATTCCTGAAGAAGCCTATAACTGGCGTCCAGATATCAACGCCATGTCATGCTTAGAAATGATTCGTCATGTATTAGAGTCAGAACATTATTACCATTTAGCTATAAAGAATCAGGGTAGCGTTCCTGACTTTGAGTCACCGTTTACAAATCGTCCGTTAATATCTCCGGAGGATGAAGTCGACTTTTCACAGTCTCTGAGGGATGAATTTATTAAGACCATCCACACATTCAGTGAAAATGATTTATCAAACATACAGATAGATCGATCCAATGTCGGGTACATCCGAGAACTAGGAGATATGCTATTGAGAATTGCTTATCACGAATCTATACATACTGGTCAACTCTTAGATTACTTAAGGTCTGCTGGTGTTGAAAGAGCTGACATATGGGACTGATTCTTAAAGAGTCTTAGTTTTACTAAGGCTCTTTTTGTACGAGACATCATGTCTCTTACCTTCACTAAAGGCCACTATACTTTAAGACTCCATATCAAAGTATCATTCTAAAAGCTACGTAATTATTCTAAGCTCCTCTATTTTCTTGTAAGGTAACTTAAATTCCATTTTGCACTTTGATCCAAATGTTACTTTTTTCTTTTCACCTGAATAAGGGTTTGAAGATTCTAGAGGCCTCCAGTACCCTTTGGTTTCAGTATAAGAAACTACATGATCATACTCTCCAACAGTTAATACTTTATTATTGCTCAGTTGGTCACGTAAAGGTACAATGAATTCTTCTGGTAATAACACTTCAAACTTCACATAACTGAAATTCATCAAATTTCCTTTCCTCTTTAATAATAAAGCCCCCTATAACAGAAGACTCGATTTCGAGATTTATTTCCTCTATATCCAATAATAATCAATCACAAATGTCAGGTTCTCTGTAAAATAAATTTATGTTCCGTTAGTTTTTACCACGAAAAAGTGATAAGTTATTAAACTAACTAATAAGACAGGTGAAATAAAAAAAACAGATGTTGAAGCAAATAACATACCTATGATAAATGGTAGAAGAAAAGTTATGAGATAACCTAAAAATTTCTTATATTTAAATGCA
>NZ_LSOC01000002.1:1119-437790 GCF_001592845.1 Halobacillus sp. KGW1 | reverse complement strand
CCCCCCCCCTAATTCCTTCAAATAGACCAGACAAGAGTATTTCAGCTACATTAAGACCATTATATAGACGCCTCCGTTAACGGAAAACTTGATATCGAGACATTAAAACACCTATATTGTAATCATATAAATGCTGCTACCACTATTCCAATAACCATCAAAGGAAGAAATACGAAAATCACTATGAGGAGCTTAGCATTGTTTGCATCAGAAAATAGCTGTTTACGGTTCAGAATCACTAGAAGTATCAAAAGAACAAGAGATATTATAGTTATTGCTAAGTACATTTAATCTTCCTTTCACGAAGTTATCTAATGGCTATTCTTATTAAATATAAGCCCCCGTTTATTGAAGACTTGAATTCAAAGTATTTCAAAGGGTTACGCACCCAACCATAATTCCTTTGCTTCATGCTTAGATAGTTTAAACTTCTCAATAAAGAACTTCTGGAGGTTGATCTCAGAAGAATTATTTGCCCAATCCTTATAGTATTTAATTAACTTATCTATGTCTCCACCACAATATTTATCAATCAATACGTGAACGATATGAGTGCTTCTCCAGTAATCATAAAAAGCAGATGAATAACCAAGGTCATGTCCACCTCGATATCCAGACTCACCAAAAAGGTCAATCGTATATTCTCCATAGTCTGCCTTATATAACTCAATTAAACTACGCTCAACCTCCATAATCGAATTGAATTTTTCCGTTGATAAAATTATTTTACGTGGGATGTAAAAACACATCCCTTCTTCAAACCACATATTCTCTTCTTCATCCCAATCTTCAAATTCAGAATTAAAAAAATCAGAATGGTGAGTTAACTCATGTGCTGCAATAACAGCAATATCATCCATTGAAAGATCATTATAATACTGTTTAGCCTTTACAAGCCCTCTAGTCGTTGATAAAAAAATGTCCTTCCATGTATCTATCAGCGGGTTAATATGTATTAAGTCTCTTGATGTATATGCTGGGAGAGGGATTGTTGAATAAAGCTCCGTAGCCGATTTCAAATCATGAAAAATGATTCCCCTCGGGGTTCCAAAAGTAGTTATGGATTCTAGCGAACGTGAGAAATGGGTAAGTTTTTCTAAAAGGAGTCGTCCGTTTTTTTCAATTTCTTCTGTATAAGACGTATCTGTTACTGAAACTGCGTATTCCATTCAATCCACCTCAAAATAAAAATTAATAGACACTGTTCATCTCATCCCAATTATTTCAAATAAAGCGTAATATCTCAATAAATATTATCAGTATAGAGGGGGATACCTTGTTTAAGATAGCCCCCAATACTGGAAAACTTCAAATCAAGATATTTGCTTTAAAACAGAATATTTCACCATGTTTGATTTAGTTTGCCGGAATAGAAATCTATAGCTTTTCTGTAGCTATTAATCCAGGGATCGGACGATGTTTTAACTAATGTTTCCAACAAACTTCTAACTGAATTTTCTTCTTCGTTTAAATTGTACATAACAATGGCCAAGAAGGCTTTTATCGCTAGATTATCTGGATATTCGATTTCTCCTTCTTCTAATATAGCCTTACTTTTTTGGTATTCACCAATACACCTCAAACTACTACCCAATTGTACATATGTACGCTCACGCAACTCTCCATTTATCCCATAAGAAAGAGCTGCTTCGTAGAAAGGTATAGCTTCTCGCTCCATACCTAAAGCATCATGTGAAACTGCACTGTAATAGTTTAGTTCCGCATTTTTCGTACTTTCTCTAACTAATGGGAGAAGTTTTTCACGAGCTGTTTTAAATTCTTTATCTTCAATTAATTTGATTATCTCTTTCAAGATTTAACCTCCTTCAAATAATCGCTCATTTTTCAGTATCGCCCCCGTTACTTGAAGACTCAGTGTCGAGATGTCTTCAAATAGAGCTATGAACTAATTAACTGTATTAAGTCAACGTGTAAACCACCATACAAAAAATAAGATTACTGCGATGATAAACCAAGTAAGTGCAACTATATGTTTTCTTTCAGTCTTTTTCTTAGAAGAGTTAGAAAAAAGTATTCCACTGATCAAGGCGATAGCAATTGCTATCCAGGTCCAAAAGCTCATAAAATCCTCCTTTCACTACCATTTAAGACATAATTTGCGATAGACATTATTTAATTAAAGCCCCGTTTCATTAAGACTTTAATTCAAGATATATTAAGCAAAATTTCAACGAACGCTTCCGTTAGCACAAAAATGAATACTGTGTCACTATGGATTAATCAAGAAGAAGATTGCAACTGCAATAAGTATTGGTGTTAACATACTTTTAGCTTTATTTTTTCTCCACATATCCACCGTAATTGTAATACCTGCTATGATCATTAAGAAAATCCCAGGTAACTTTATGATATTTAGTGTCATTAGATTTCCAATAGAAGCGAAAAAATAACCTATTACAAGTAACCCGATTGTGAAAACAAAATGTGCCGATTTAAAATCCTTCTTTGCAGAGTTCCTATCATCTGAATCCATTTTTAAATAAGTTCTAACAACCATAAAAGTTGGTATTCCCCACGTAATAAGGAAAGTAACCAATGAATCAGTATCTATGTTCAAATACAGCCCCCCTACCTAACTTCATTCTTCAGCTATTGCCCCCTTTTGTTTAAGATTTGAATTCAAGATAATCTAAAAAACTCGCATAATCTACGATGAAATATATCACTATTCTTGTGGCAACATTTTTCTAATCATTCTTATTTGCCCTCTATGATTGATTTCATCTTCAAAAACGTGAAACCAAATGAAGTAGTTGTTAGAGGAGTAATTGTCCCATAGTCTGTTTTCATATAACCAATCATCAGTCAACGTTGCCAATTTCTGAAGTGTTTTATGTCTTACTTCTTCAAGTTTTGTGATATAAAATTTTAATGGATATCCTTTAATGTCTCTTCTTCCTTTTTCGCCAAGATTATAAGGAGACCCCCATTCCAACATTTCCTGATTGTTTGGTCTTCGACCCTCAAAGATTTCTATTTTAAATCCTTTCTCTACAGCAGCTATATGTAATAAGAGGGCTCCAATACTATTCCCATCGTTACTTGGTAAAAAATCCAATTCAGAGGTTGTTAGTCCTGATACAGCTTCAAACGTTGTTTTTCTCACATAATTCATTTGCGATACTAGGTGACCGATTTGTGGAGTAAATCCCTTTAATGGCTCTATTTTAGCTTCCAATTGTAACACTTCCTTTCCTAATCGATAAGTTTTAGCAGAGAGTAACTATTACTTCTTAATTAAACTATTGCCCCCGTTTTTATAAAACTCAGTTTCAAGATAAATTTATAAACGACAACAAACTTACTCCTTTTAGTTTTACCCAGAAAGGAAAAGGATACTAGATATGTAAAAGGAGTTTTACTAATGGAAATTATGGCTGCCGTATTAGTTATGTTTGGTATAATAGCTGTCCGAGTGATTAGCTTTTTCTATCCAGATTGGAAAGCTATTAAAGGTGAGTACTTGTCAGAACGTAAACATATTGGATATAGCGTGTTAGGAATTGGTGTATTACTTGTAATGTTTATACTAAGTCAATTAATCCTAAGAATATAGGACGATTGCTTTTATTAAGCAAACGCCCCCATTAGCGAAAGACTTGATTTCGAGACTTCTTACACATCTCCTTTATTTTACTCTTAGATCTCGAAAGAATAAAACCTCACCCTATGTAATAAAGGTGAGGCCCAATAACAAATTGATTAAGTATTCTTTTCTACAATATTGATCCTTGGCTCATATTCACATAAAATTTCAAAGGTAGTTTCTGAGGTTGAAATAACATGATGTTGAATACCATAAAGATCTCTACCTGGTCCTGGCTGATCATCATACCAGTCCAGAAATTCAGAATTGGCCATCTTATATAAATACCAACTCTTATCATCTTTCCCGAAATAATTAGTACGTGCTTTAGAAGCTAATTCTAATAATGAACTACTTTTCATCTCATCAGTAAAACGAAAGGCTAAGACAAAGTTACCAAACTCATACTTGTCATAATTAAAATGCATCATAAAATTTTCGTTTTCAACCACAATAACTAGGCCGTCGTTTGTTTCCCCAAATTCCACTTTTTCTAGATAAGCACCATGAATATAGTTCTTAGGGTTCCAAACTTTCATATCTACGTTTGTAATCATTAACATCCCTCTCTATTTGTATCTAATCTTTTCTTTCCCAAACCATAATGAAGGTTCCTGTCCACTGTGACTCTTGTAATACCTAACATTACCTTCTTTTGGGAATTTAACAAATGTAGTAGAACCATCATACTTCACATATTTTTTATAACTAGCACCCGGAGAAACAGTATTCCAAAAATCGCTGTTTGCTCGTGATGATCCACCTGACCTATTATAAATTTTTGTTCCTTTACTTGTTGTATGGCTATATGTACTGCCTGATCTTACAGAACCCCAACCTCTGGGAGAACCTCCCCCACATTCAATAGTAGCTCCTCCCTTTATAGATGAGTGCTCATCTGTGACGATATTACTATCCCTAGTCGTGTCACCCATAGGTGAAGGTTCACCAATACTCCACCCACCATAACACATTGCACTTACGTTTTTAGCACCGAGCAAAAGAGGTGTTAAAGCCAATAAAAGCAAAAGAAATGTAAAAATCAACTTTTTCATAATAATTTATTCCTCCAAATAAATTATTCAAGTTACTGAAGGTAAACTCCTTTAACCTCCTTAGATTTTTTATCGCTCTTAAATTCTAGTAACTTGTTATTGTATACTTTAGCACTAGTATTATTACATAAAAAGGTACATAACTTGGGAAATGTTAATCTAAATTAGCTCTTTAGAACATAATTTCGTTATAAACATTCCCAATTTTTATTTCAAACTGGAAAATTTCCCCTTCTATAGAGCGATGAGAAGTTTTTTCCCGATCACGTATAGTTAATCCAATATTTCTTATACAATGCTTCCCGTAGGAAAAAAGCGATTGCCCGTAATGAACAATCGCCCCCTATAAAGGAAGATTCGAAACAAAGATTATTCTCCCAGTTGTCGCAAATATTTTTTAGAAATTCCGCTGTTATATTCTAAGATGAGTACAGGAGATTTCTCTTTTGTTTTATAGATTTCAGTACCGATAGGCGCTTTCGTTGACATTCCTTTTTTAACTTCTCCTATTTTTTCTCCTTTTTCATAATCTTTTTCTTCTATCCAATCTGCGCCATTCTGGTATTCATATACTGCTCCATCTTTTAGTTCAACAAGGTCAGAATCAGGATTCATTTTTAACACTTGGCTTCTTGATAACAAACCGCCTTCACCAGCCCCCGGGTGACATCCAGATACAATAAAGATAAGAAATGTGAAACTTACCACTAATATTCTCAATTGTGAGCCCCCAGTATGATTAGTTATAGTGAAAAAATCTTAAACCTCAACAAATCAAACCAAACGAATTTACATTTATAAACTTTATTGATGTAAATTCCTTCCCCACCCCATTACACCTTTAAAGATATATGCATTATTTCAAAATTAACAAAATTAAACAAACTACTTTTTAAGTTAAATTATAGTTAATATCTCGAATTCAAGTCTTCCGCTAACCTGCCCGTTTCTTTAAGACTTGAACCCAAGATATCTATGCCATCTACGATCTCTTATACGTCCAAAATATACGAAGTAACACAACGACAAGGGATAAAGGAATGCTCCACAATACTTGATAACTCCCTAACACATACATGAACAATACGGGCATCAATACAACCGCATAAATGCCCCATCTCTGTTTATGAGTGGAAAGATAATATCCGACGAAAGCTGTGACCAATGCCGGAAAGAGAACGAGGGACAGAAAAGACATAGTCATAGTGAACCTCCTTTTTTATGGCATCAAATCTTCCTGAAGTTTCCTTTTTATACTATGTATGTAGAAATAGATTCCTTATCCTTCCGCTGCCTTAAAAAGCTGCCAGGGCGTAGCCCACGAACATAAAGATAAGGAAACGGAAGGTCATGATACTGTTCAAGACGATTCCAATCCGGCTGCCGCCAAGTATTCCGAATACGACACCGATCGGATTGATGATGAACGTTCCCATCCAGAATCCGTAACCATAGTTTAATAGAAAGTTCGGCAGCCATAAGGCGGCGCCTAAACATGCACAAAGAATCGACAGCAGCTGCCAGCGACTTTCTTTATCTACCGGAATGACACGATGCAACCTAATTCCTCCTTCTTATGTAAAAAAATAAATAGTAATCGATGTCAGGATGACGGCTCGTACGCTTTTCCCTTTATTGTTTCGCCACGCACCGACAGCCGTCGTGATCCCGCTTATAGCGAGCAGGGCGATGCCGATCCGGTTGATAAGTGGAACGGAACCTGTCTGTCCGAGCGACGCAAGGAATCCTCCGACGACGAGAAAGCCGATGGTAACGATAAAGGACGGCGAAGTTATCTCCTCTCTCGCTTCCTTTCGCTCCTCCGGCTCCATCTTGACGTACGTCATCCCGACGGCGCTGCCCATCGATCCCCACATGATGGCGAAGGGAATCCAAGCATCTAACACCTCGACGTTCATTGTTACCCTCCTTCGTTGATTTCTATTGCCGTTTCCTGTGGAATCAAGAAATCTAACAATTGCTGCCAATTATATCAAAATTCCCCTCCCCTATGGAAGATGCTTATCGTTTTACATAAGCAAAGGCCTGATCGAATCATCGATCAGGCCTTTGTCATCCTATCCGTAGGCGACGGGATGCTGGTTGTCTTGTTTTAATAGGAATCGATCGTGAAGCTGCTGCATCCATGCATCGAGGTTCTTTTCAGGCAGGACGGCGCTCCACGCTTCGGGGTGGCAGTCGGCCGTCTCGGCCTCCTTCGCTTGGAAAAGAGGGCTTGTCCGGATCAGATTCGCTTGCTTCTTTTTTTGGTCTTCTGATCCGCACACGAGATGCACGAGTGCTTTGCCGGGCTCCTGTGTGACGGTATGGATTCCTAGTGTCTCTTTTTTCCGGTTGATCCGGTTCATCGTTTCATAGATTTCTTCTTCTTTCATTATAATGGCATACGCATCCGGCTTGGCGGCTGCTATGCCGCTCCAGGTGACGTGTGCTTCAGCAAGGGTTTCCCGCAGCTTCCTCAGGTCGATATCGCCGGTCATGCGGAGAAGCGTCAGCCCCTTCTGTCCGGTGATACCGGTAACGCCGGGCGCTGTCAGGCCGGGAGCCAGCCTTTCGATGCGGGTTCCTTGGTCTGTATGGAAGCTGGACCGGACGTGCAGTGGAACGTCGTGGCTTCTGGCATGGAGGACCGCCCGTGGATGGATGACGGACGCTCCTGCCGCTGCCATCGCAAGCAGGCAGTCGTAGTCCATGCAGCTGTATTTGATCGCTCCTCGGACTGAGCGCGGATCGGCGGAATAGACGCCGTCGACGTCTGTGAAAATGTCGCAGCGTTCGGCCCCTAATTCCGCAGCCAGCGCAGCGGCTGTCGTATCGGACCCTCCTCGGCCGAGGGTGCAGATTTCTCCTTCACCGGCGGTGCCCTGGAAGCCGGCGACGACGACGATCTTCCCGGCATCCAGCTGCTCTTGGATCGGACGCGTAGCAATCTTCGTGATCCGTGCCTTCCCGTAGGCGTGTTCTGTCTGGATGCCGGCTTGAGGGCCGGTCAGGGCAACGGCATCGGCCCCTTTTTCCTTCAGGGCGAGCGAGAGGAGCGAACAGGAAACCTGCTCTCCTGTCGCAAGCAGAAGATCCATGTCCCGCGGATCAGGACGGTTCGTCAGTTCTTTGGCAAGCGAAAGCAGGCGGTTGGTGGAATCCCCCATCGCTGATACGACGACGACCAGCTGGCTGCCTTTCTCTCTTTCCAGCAGGATCCGGTCCCGGATGGCTGCGATTCGCTCGGTGGACTGGAGGGATGTACCTCCGAACTTCTGCACGATGATGGCCATCGTTTTTTCCTCCCATTCGTCAGTGGCTTTTCTCGATTCGTTGGAACTCGGCAAGGGCATTGGTGACCAGGCCGAATTCAGAGGCGTGCGGGCGATCTTCGCCGTCGGCATACCCGTAATCGACCATCCGGTTGCGGTTCAGGCACAGCTTCGTCAATGTCGGCTGGAAGAAGTCGAATAGTTCAAACCGCTCCTTCAGCTGCGGGAACCTGTCCTGGTAGTCATGGATGGACGCTGCGAGCAGTTCGAAAAAGCGCCGTTCGCCAAGCATGCCGTGCCGCTCCATCAACTGGCTCAAGTAACGGAGGTGACAGATGAACAGGCCGGTGAATATGAACTGCGTGAGCCCTTCCGGCGGCTCGCTGCGGAGCACTTCCTTCATTTCGTCGGACAAGCCGCTCAATTCTTCAAACGGCTGATCGGTAATGTTGACGTCATCGACGAAGTCCTTGATCGCAAGTCGATGGGGCTGGTAATCTTTCAAAACGAGGATCGTATTCTGCCCGTGCGGGGAGAAGACCGTGCCGTATTGGTACAAGTAATGAAGCAGCGGGTCCATGACGACCTTGTAGAACTTCTGCATCCACGTATCAGGATCAAGACCGGATGCGGCGATCGCTTCTTTAATGTACGGCGTTCCTTCATGGTCTTCATGAAGAAGCGCGGCCAGCGTGATCGCCTGCTCCCCTTCCTCTAAATACGTGTAGATGCTTTCGCGCCAGATCGTCCCGAGCATCTCCAAATACTGATACGGCGCATCAGCGACGTTCGAGTAATGGGGATGATCGACGTTGATGCTGGCATTCTCTCCCGGCAGGATGACCCGGCATTCGTTTTTCAGGAAGTCATCCTGTTCGTACATCCCTTTGATGAGTTCGGTCACTTTCGGCGCTATTTTCGTGCGCTCGGACGGCAGACCGCGATAAACGAGCGTGTTCAAAATACTCATCGGCAGTTTGACGTGGTGCTTCTCCTGAGAGCTTCTGTTTACGAAGGTGCGGATCGATTGCTGCGGCAGGTAGCTGTCCGCACCGTCGCCGACCGGGATGATCCTTTTTTCTGCAAGCTCCTGGGGGAAGTTCTGGACAATCGTGTTTTCCCACTGCCACTCATGGACAGGGAAGAAGTAGTAGTCCTCCGCCCGGCCGCCGGATTGTCGGACGACCTCCTTGAAACGAGTCCGGTCTTTTTCGCTCAGCTCCTTCTCCAACAGGTCGTCCCAGTTCAAGCCGTCGACCGCCTGGAACGTGGCGAGCGTCTTATGTACAGCGATCCATGACAGCTTCACTTCCTGATGCTGCTCCGGTGCAAACCGCAGGTAGTCGCCGTAGCTGAAGCCGATTCTCCCTTTGTTATAGGTGATCCACGGGTGGCCGGTCATGTAGCCTTCGAGCTCGGCATAATCAATATCCAACAGCTCCCGGGAGGTAAGGTCCTTTTTGTTTAACAGGTGGACGTCCGCGATCAGCGTGGCATTCAATTCCTTGATCAAATGTCCCGTCGTTTCAGGGGACATTCCGATCGTCTCCTGAAGATCGATAAGCAGATCGACCGCGCTGTCTGCTTCCTGCTCCCCGTCCTCTGTGATCAGGCGGATGGACCGGGAGTCGACGTCGAAGCTGTCAAACAGGCGCGGCTCTGCCCGGAAGGTGTACACCGTCCCTTCCTTTGCTTCGAGCCGGTACGTGTTGGTACGTTCCTCCGTCGGATGGATCATATCCTCATACATATATTCCGCAAGCATCTTCGCCATCAGTCGCTGGTTCACTTTCTTCCAATCGTCTTCCTTCAGCTGTTCTTGAATATCTTGAAATAACACGTCAATCCCTCTTTTCTTTCGATTATGGATGGGTAAGTGCGGGCTGCTTCTTCGACCCGAACGTCTGGAATACGTGGGAGTCTTCGACCGGGTACACGTCCCTCCCTGCGATCCGGTTGATGATCACGGCATTCCGGTAGGCGCCGAGACCGAGGTCCGGTGCACCGACGCCGTGGGTATGGAGCTCCCCGTTCTGTACAAAAATGTCCCCTTCGGCTTCAAACGTCGTTTCGATGTCATACTCCCGGTTGATGACGAGCCTTCCCCGGTCATCTTTGACGAGTGCTTCTTCGATGCTTCGGAAAAAGGCCGGAATCCGCTGTCGATAGCCGGTACCGAGGATGACAACATCCGCTTCGGTTTCCACCGCTTCCCCGCTCACCCGCTGATATCCGCGCAGGGTCAGGCGGCCGCCCCGTCCTGCAAGCTCCGTCATTTCCGTCATCGCCTGGAGCTCGATTTCCGTTTTTTCGCCTCCGACGGTCCGTTCATACAGGTGATCATAAATGTCTGCGATCGTCTCAGCGCTTATTCCTTTGTACAAGAGGCTCTGATCCTCCAGCAGCTGGTCCTTCTTCCATTGCGGGAGGGCGTGGAAGAAGTCGATATAGTCCGGTGAAAAGTACTCCAGCCCGAGCTTGGAATATTCCATCGGGAAGAAGCCCTTCGACCGCGTGTACCATTGAAGCGAGCCGCCACAGTTCTCCTGATGCTTCGCTATATCAAGGAACACCTCGGCTGCACTCTGACCGGAGCCGATGACGGTCACAGCCCCGTCGAGCTCCGCTTCCTCCTTCCTCTTCAAATATTCCGATGTATGGAAGACGTTCGGTCCGAGTGCTTCCCGGAAAGCTTCCGGCACACCCGGTTCGGTCCCGATCCCCATTACGATATGACGGGTGATATAGGTCTCTTCCTCTCCACGGCTCAGGTCGCGGATCCGCACTTGATAAAGGTTCCGGCCGTCCCGTTCCATCATCCGGACCTCCGTCACCTCTTTGCCGAACCGGCAGGAATCAAGGCGCTTACTCACCCAGCGGCAGTAATGGTCGTATTCCTTCCTCGGAATATGGAATTTCTCCAGGAAGTAGAAGTGATAGAGACGGTTATGTTCCTGCAGGTAGTTCAAATAGCTGTGCTCGCTCTTCACATCTGCCATGCTGACAAGGTCTGCGAAAAACGGGACCTGCAGCGTCGTACCTTCGATCAGCATATGAGGGTGCCATTGGAAGTCCGTTTCCCTTTCGAAGAATACAGCACGGACATCCTCTACCCCGTCCAGCAGGGCGGCCATTCCCAAATTGAACGGCCCGAGCCCGATTCCGATGACATCATAGACAGGTTGTGTCGTATACATCGTTCCACCTCTTTTCAAATTCTTCTCGTTCACAAAACATCAGCTGCGCCTGCTTATCAGGGAGGGGGATCGGCTTTATCCTCCGGAAGCCGCACCTTTCAAACACATGGATCATCTTCTCATTGCGGATATCCGGTTCTGCTGCGACTTTTGCCGTCTTAGGCTCCTGGAATTGGAACCGCACCATTTCGCGGAGGAAAGGCAGGGCACAGCCTTTACCAAGGTATGCTTTCTCCCCGATCAGCAGGTGGAGGCCCTGATCGAATGGGGCGGCGGGATACGAGCCTTCGAGAACGTCCCCCTGTACCCAATAGGCCTCCCAATAACTGACCGGTTCTCCATCAATCGTTCCGATATACAGCGTCTGGTGGCTGTCTGCGAGCGCTTTTTCATAGTGAGTACGGAAACGGTCGAGCGGAATATTCAAGTTCCAGAACGGATGGACGTGTTCCTCCTGCATCCAGCGATGGACAAGCGCGAGATCATCGATTCCGGCGCGGCGGAATCCGATCGTCCGGCCGATGTCTTCTGCATAGCGTTCATACTCACACACCATGGATCGTCCCTTCCTTCACTGCGATCGGGTTATCGATGTTGGTGTACACGGACTGCGCTTCCATCGGCCCTTCCAGCTCGTCCATGTCATACAGCCTCGTCAAAAGATTGGCTTTACACGGCAGTTTACCTTCCGTAAGCAGGCTTTTGGCGACAGGAGAGTCCGGGTGGAGCTGAAGGCGCTCTCTCAGCATTTCCATCAACACCTCTTCCTCGATCAGCCCGCCTGTTCCGAAGCCGTTGATAAGACCGAATAAATGATTGAAGAAGAAATAATAGCGCATCCGTTCTTCCGCCACATCATCTGCGCAGATCGTGTCGCTCGTTTCGTTCAAGGAAGGAAGCAGTGCTTTCAGGAGGTCCGCTTTCGACTCGCTGAAATAGTACCCCTGGTTGTCCCGGTAATAAAAACGGGACGGATAGCCGTTTTCCAGGCGGACGACGGCATTCTGCTGATGGGCCTCAAGCGCAATTCCGTAGGTCGAATACAGCCACATCATAGGATCGAAGCTGATCGACAAATACTTTTCAAACCAGTCGAGGCTGACCGCTTCCGTCGACCGCCCTTCCTTCTCGGCAAGGCTGTGGATGATGCCCGCTATCCGCGATCTGTCTCCGTACGCGTGATCCTGGACGAGGGCTGCCACGGGACTCACTCCGGATGCCTGCTTTTCCACGAACGGATTCTCACGTAAGATGACATCGAAGCCGGGGACGTCCTTCAAGCGGATCGATGCCGGGTCCTTGATGATATCGAAATCCGGATACGCTTGTTGCAGACGGGTACCGAGATCGGTCGCGAGCAGTCGGGATACCTCTACCCCGCGGTCCAGCTCCTTCGGCTGATTACAGCGAAGGGAGTTGGTGATTTTCACCGGGACGGAGAACTTGAACATCCACGGGGATGAGCTGTTGTAAACGGTGCGGAAGGAGGATGTCGCCGTATAAAAAGCTCCTGCCGGCCCGAGGTAAGTCAAAGCCCCGGACTCGAGAAGACGTTGTACATCCTTTCGCTTAAGCAGGCTCGCGGACTGGAGCGGATGCATCGGAAGCAGCACGCGTCCTCCGCCGATCTCTTTTTTCAAAAACTCTGCCGCCCCTTCCCGCTGCGCTTCCTCCTGAATGAGGACGGAGGCAGGCCGGTCGAGACTGGAATCCTGCGCGACGATGTCCGGGTCCGCACTGAAATAATCGAGTTGGAATATCCCCTTATGCTCGGGTGCGTACGTTCGGTCTTCGGCATCCGTCAGTCCCTGTTTGCTCTTCGGTGTCGGGTGGAGCAGATGACCGAACAGCAGCGACTGCTCCGCTTCGATATAGTCGAAGTCTTCTCTGGAGAGCTGATGGCGGTCTTCCCACCGCGCTTCGATGTACTCCTTCATTTTCCTGCAGCTGAGGAGCACCCGCAGGATGAGCTCATCTTCCGCCCATTCCTGCCCGTTCCCGATCAGCCACTCTTTGACGAGGAGCGTCGTCATCGTCACGTAGTCGAGGGTGTGGGCATCTTCCATGCCCTCGGTGTAGTAGACGGCCGGGAACCGGAAGAGGTGCCTCCCCGTCAGTGACCAATACTGCAGCGGTACGTCGATCACCATCTTCTGTCTCGTGAGCGGGATTCGGATCCTTTCTTCTCCTCCGCTGATGCGTTCATAATTTTCGGTTTCTCTCACATAGCAATTGAGGAAACTCTGCATCGTCGCCTGTTCGGCTGTTTCCTTCGCTTTCATCAATGGGAATCTCCTCCTGTCGTCCGTTTGTCCGCAGCGTCAAGAACTGCCTCGATGACTGCCTTCACATCCGCTTCTGTCGTCCGCGGATTCAAAATCGTGCATTTCAAATACGTTTCTCCCCGAACCACCGTTTTGGCGATGATCGGCTTCCCTGAGGTGAAGAGGTCCTGCTGGATCTGCCGGTTCAGAACGCCGCGGTCTACGTCTCCGCTCCCTTTGTACTGGAAAACGACGGCGGACATTTCCGGTTCGGCATTTTCCACAAGAAAATCAGGATGGCCGGCTAAGCGATCGGCAGCAAAACGCGCCGTCGCCATCGTCTGGTCGACCATGTCGCCCAGTAGCTCTGTCCCGACCGTTTTCAGGGTGACGAGCACTTTGAGCGCATCAAAGCGCCGCGTCGTCTGCACGCTTTTGTTGACGAGATTCAAAATGCCGTCCTCTTCGTCCGCTTTCGGATTCAAATAGTCGGCATGGTGGGACAAGAGCCTCATGTGGCCGCCGTCCTTCAGCAGGAACAGTCCGCAGCTGATCGGCTGATACAGCCATTTATGAAAATCAAGCGTGACGGAATCCGCTCGCTCCAGTCCCGCAAGCTTCCCTTTGTGTGCCCGGCTGAAGAGAAGCCCCCCGCCGTAGGCAGCGTCCACGTGAAACCAGATGCCTCGCTCTTGGCATATATCCGCAATCTCCTCCAGCGGATCGATGCTGCCGAAATCCGTCGTCCCGCACGTGGCCGCGACGGCAAAGGGATGGAGTCCTGTTTGTTCCATTTCATCGAGCGTATCCTTCAGAGCGGCCGGGTCCATCCGGTGATGCTCATTGACGGCGACCGGAATGACGGCATCCTCTCCGAGACCGAGCTGGGCAAGACTTTTCCGGACGGAGAAGTGGGCTTCTTCAGAACAGAGCACACGCAGCTTCCGGAAGTTCTCCGGGAGCCCCTTTTTCTGGACGTCGTGTCCGAACCGTTTGAGGCAGTATGCGTCTCTTGCAAGCAGCATGCCCATATAGTTGGACTGGGTCCCGCCGCTTGTGAACACGCCGTCCGCCTCTTCCGGAAACCGGACTAGATCCGCCCAGTACTTGACGAGCATTTCTTCGACATACGTTGCCGCCGGACTTTGATCCCACGAATCCATCGATTGATTCCATGCTCCGATCATCACCTCTGCCGCTATACCTGCGACAAGCGGCGGGCAGTGGAGATGGGCCATGCTCTGTGGGTGGGAGACGTGCAGGCTGTTCTTCAAAACAGGGTCCTTAAGTTCATTCCATACGTCCTCAAGCGCCCGGCCATTCACAGAGTCCGTGTCCATCGCTTGTATCTCCGCTCTGACCTGCTGATGGGACTTTCCAATAAAGGGCTGATCGACCTCTTCATATACGTCCAGCACCGCTTCTGTAACAAGCTCCATCTGCTTACGAAAAGCGGTAAGTCCTGCTTCTCCGTGGAGGAAAAGGTGATCGAACGCCGTGTTCGTCTGTTTGCATGCCGTTGTCATCGTTTCACCCCGCCGTCGCAGCAGCAGTCGCTTCTCGGAGAATCGCCACCACGTCATCGATTTGTGCTTCGGTAATGATCAGCGGCGGCAGGAACCGGACGACGGCGCCGTGCCTTCCACCTACTTCAAGGATTAACCCGCGGTCGAAGCATTCCTTTTGAATACGGCTTGCGACTGCCGCGTCTGCCGGCAGGCTGCCCTGGATCGATGCTTTTCCTTCCGGGTCGACCATTTCCATTCCGATCATCAATCCTCTCCCGCGGACGTCGCCGATCGCCGGGAAATCACGCTGCATGTCTTTCAATGCTTTCATCAGCTTCGTACCCATCTTTTCCGCATGTTCCGATAAACGCTGCTCTTTCACGTATTGCAATGTCGCTGTTCCGGCGGCCATCGCCATCTGGTTGCCTCGGAACGTCCCGATATGGGCGCCCGGTTCCCATGCGTCCAGCTCCCTGTCGTACACGACGACGGATAACGGCAGGCTGCCGCCGATCGCTTTCGATAGAACGAAGGCGTCCGGTACGATGCCGGCATGCTCGAAGGAGAACAGTCGCCCTGTGCGGCCGATCCCTGTCTGGACTTCGTCGATGATCAATGGAATCCCCCGCTCCTTCGTAATCCGGCGCATTTCCTTTAGCCATTCAATCGGAGCAGGGATAGCTCCCCCTTCGCCCTGGACCGTTTCGAAGATCATCGCTGCCGGGGGAAGAATGCCGCTCTCCGGATCGTCCAGCAGCTGTTCGATATAGGTGGCGCTCAGCGCCTGTCCCTCGTCCCCGCCTTTACCGAACGGGCAGCGGTACTCGTATGGATACGGCAGGAAGTGGGTATCCGGCATCAATCCCTGTACATGCCGCTTCGGAGCAAGGTTGCCGCTTATGGACATCGTTCCATGCGTCGCTCCGTGATAGCCGCCCTGGAAGGTCAGGATGCTCTGTCTTCCTGTCGCCGTCTTTGCAAGCTTCAGCGCTGCTTCGATGGCATCTCCTCCTGTAGGTCCGCAGAACTGTACCTTCGCCCGCTCCCGGAAGTCGTCCGGGAGGCTTTCGAACAGTTCGTCGACGAAGCTTTCTTTTACTTCTGTCGTAATATCAAGCGTGTGAAGCGGCAGGCGGTCACGAAGGACCTTCTCCATCGCTTCGATGACGACAGGATGGTTGTGACCGAGGGCTAGCGTACCGGCACCGGCAAGACAGTCGATGTAGCGCTTCCCTTCGACGTCGGTTATGTAGATGCCTTCCGCTTCCCGGATGGCTAATGGAATACGGCGCGGATAAGAGCGCGCATTGGATTCTCTTCGTTCCTGCTGATCTAATAATTGTTTATTGGATTTTTTTGTTTGGATACTCATTTCATTCAGCTCCTTGTCTCTTCTGTTCGTTAACCTATCGATATCGTAATTGATAATGATTTTCAATGTCAACGGTAGTTGAGAACTATTATCAGTTGTTGAGAAGAAGAAATATCCTCTACAATCCCTGTTACGACCGCATTCTCTATCCTTTTGCAAGTACTGCTTTTTTTCTGACAATTAGGAAAAAAGACCTGTTACTTAAAGGAGAAAATGGTTATATTTCCAAACATTAATTTGTCGTTTTCGTGACGTACGCGTCATGGACTTTGTCGACTCCTGCCCCTATGATTAAGAAGAAGATGGAAAATACAGGAGGGATCGTATGAAAAAAAGAACGATGTCACTCGTCCTCGTCACTGCCATGGGCGCAGCTATGATGCCCGGCTCCACGCTTGAAGCGGTCGAAGGTCCGTCGATCGAGATGGAGAAAAAAGAAAACCCGCATGCCTCTGTCCACCGCCCGTCTTTCCCGGCATCTTCGTGGGACCATCCGCTTCCTTCCTCTCCCGTCCTGCATCCCGGTTCTATCCGCGGAGCAGGTATGAGAAGCGGACCGCTGAAAGCAATCGATCCGTTGATCGAGCAGGCGATAGCCGATCAGGTGATGCCGGGTGCTGTAACCTTCGTCGCCCGCCGGGGCCACATTGTTCAGCAGGAAGCCTACGGCTACGCTGTCCGGTATAAGGATGATGCCTTCGCAGAAGTAAAAAGTCCGATCAAAATGACGGAGCATACCATTTTCGACCTCGCCTCCATCAGCAAAATCTTCACGACGACCGCCGCCATGAAGCTGTATGAAGACGGGAAGTTCAAATTGGACGACCCCGTCGCCAAGTATCTGCCGGGTTTCGCTGCCAACGGCAAAGAAGACGTGACGATTGAGCAGTTGATGACCCACACCTCCGGATTCACACCATGGATTCCCCTCTACCAAGTCGACGGAGACCGGGACGACCGGATCCAGCACGTGCTCCAATACCCGCTTGAAAATGCCCCGGGATCTACATACACGTACAGCGACCTCAACATGATCACGCTCGGCGCACTAATTGAACGTCTGTCCGGCATGCGTCTCGACACCTTCGTCAAACAGGAAATAACCGGACCGCTTCAAATGAACGACACGATGTACAATCCACCAGCACAGCTCAAGGCCCGCATAGCCGCAACGGAATACCAGCCGTGGACCGAGCGCGGACCCGTCTGGGGAGAAGTGCATGATGAGAGTGCCTGGTCCCTGGACGGTGTCGCCGGCCATGCAGGCGTCTTCTCGACTGCTTCCGACCTCGGCAAATTCGCTCATATGTTTTTGATGGAAGGAAAATACGGCGGCACCAGAATCCTTGAACCGGAAACGGTCGAGCTGCTCACGGAAAACCGGATCCCACAGTTTCCCGGCGATGACCACGGGCTCGGATGGGAGCTTCAGCAGGGCTGGTTCATGGATGCTCTCTCTTCCCCGTCTACGTTCGGTCACACCGGCTATACAGGAACGTCGATCGTCGTCAATCCGGCGAACCAGACCGTTGCGATCCTGTTGACGAACCGGGTGCACCCGACACGGGAAACGGTATCAACCTCCCCGACGAGACGTGCGTTCGCCAGACAGGTCGCTGATGCCATACCGGTAGCGTCTTCCACGAAGAAGGCCGAACGATGGTTTGCCGGTTATGGCGACAAGCTGGCCAGATCGATGACGGCAGAAGTCGATTTGAAGAAAGCTGCCACTCTTTCCTTCGATACGTGGTACCGCATCGAAAACACCTATGACAATGGCCGCCTGGAACGATCGACGGACGGCGAGAATTGGGAAGAGTTGGAGGTATTTACCGGGGAAAGCGATGATTGGGTTCATAAGGACTTCTCTCTGCCGAAAGACACCAAATTTATCCGCTTCACGTATGAAACAGATACCGCCGTCAACAACCGGGGCTGGTACGTAGAGGGAGCAAAAATCAACAAGAAGCCGCTCGATTTTGATACGAATGAATGGGAGAAACGATAGTAAAAAAAACGCCCGGGAGCTCGATGCTCCACGGGCGTTTTACATTTCCTGTCAAAGGTTATAGTGAAAATAGGAAGAGTAAAGGAGGTAGACTGTGAGCAGAACAACCAAAATCACGCTGTTTGCAATCTGTAGTGCCGTTTTAGTCGGATTTCTCATGTATGATCTGGTGGTTGGAGACTTTGGTTATCGGACCTTCCGTCTGATCGGTGTCATCGCTGTCGCCTTTTACATCCTCTATACCGTCCTTTCAAAAAAGAAAAAAAGTGAACTATGACAGCGTCGACGCTTTCCGGTCCGATCTCTGTTCCTGAACGGCTTCCTTGTGCTCCTCATCGTACAAATGACAGGCGACATGGTGCCCTTCTTCGGCCTCCTGCCACACGGGTACCTTCTGTGCGCAGATGTCCATGGCGACAGGACACCGGGTCCGGAAGACGCAGCCGCTCGGTGGATCGATCGGACTTGGGATTTCCCCCTCGATCAGCACCTGCTCCCGGGCATCCTCAAGGTCCGGATCGGGAATGGGAATCGCAGATAAGAGCCCTTTTGTATAGGGGTGCAGCGGGTTCGCGTACAGACGATCGCTGCTCGTCAGCTCCACTAGATGACCAAGATACATGACACCGATCCGGTCCGAGATGTGCTGGACCATCGATAGGTCGTGGGCGATGAATAAATAGGTAAGCCCCTTCTCTTCCTGCAGCCTTTCGAGCAGGTTGACGACCTGGGCTTGAACAGACACATCCAATGCCGATATCGGTTCATCTGCGATGACGATATCCGGATCCAGCGCAAGCGCCCGTGCGATTCCAATCCTCTGACGCTGGCCGCCGCTGAATTCGTGCGGATAGCGGTTGGCATGATCCCGGTTCAGTCCGACCTCTTCCAACAGCTCATAGACCCGCTCCGTCCGTTCTCGCCCAGTGGAAAACAGACCGTGGATTTCCATCGGTTCGGCTATGATCTCCGCAACTGTCGATCGTGGATTCAAGGAAGCATATGGGTCCTGAAAGATCATCTGCATGTTCCGTTTCAGGTGGAATTGTTCTTTCGGATTTCTACCGTGGACGCTTTTCCCTTGATAGAGCACTTCTCCATCCGTACGGTCATAGAGATTCATAATCGTCCTTCCTGTCGTCGATTTCCCACACCCGGATTCCCCGACAAGACCGAACGTTTCGCCTTTGTATATATCGAAGCTGACGCCGTCCACCGCTTTCAACGTCCGCCCTTTTCCTAAATGGAAGTGCTTCTTCAACTGTTTAACTTCCAACACTTTTTCTCTGTCCATCAAGATGCCCCCTCTTCTGTCCCATACCTTCTTGCGATGCACCATTCCTTCTCGTAATCAGAACCCTGCAAATCTATGATTTCAATCGCCTTGCCGATATTCGGGGAATGCAGCATCTTTCCATGTCCGTAATAGAAACCGACGTGGTGGATCCTGCCTTTTCCTTCTTCATAAGCAAAGAATAATAGATCCCCCGGTTCGACGCGATCCAACGGGATGTCTATGCCATGGACGGCCTGGTCGGACGCATCACGCGGAATAACGTGACCCTGCGCTTTGTGCATGTTGTAGGCGAAACCGGAGCAGTCATAACCGAACGCGCTCATTCCGCCCCAGAAATACGGAAGACCCTTAAAAGCCTCTGCCGTCTTTATGATGGACGCCCCGCTTCCCTCCCGGATATCCTTCGGTTTGCTTCGTGCATCTTCTCTGCTTACATAGCCTTCCCCATCCGCCAGTCGGACCCGGATGAACGAGTCTTCCTCATACAGGAAAGGAAGCTCGGTCAAAAAGCTGATTTCAAACAGCGGCTGTTTTTTCTCGTCGTAAAGGATAGTTGCTTTTGTATGGACGACGACCAGATCGACGCCTTTCCAGTCCGCTTCCGGCACCTCTGTCAATTGGCGGCACGGCACGTAGCCTGGATATCCACGCGCATCCTTGCTCGAGGGCTGACTCGGAATGATGACCTTCGCCCAGTCACCCTCCACCTCATCGACAAGGACACGTTCACCGTAAAGCAGCTGGGATTGGACGAGGTTATCGTCACACATGGCATGCTTCGCCGGGTCATCCAACTCCTCCAGCCACTTCTTCACAGAAAACGTGCGCTCTAATCCCTGTTCGTCGATCGGTCGCGGGGACTCCGGTGATGTCCATACCGTTGCGACCGGTGCCGAGACGATCCAGATTCTCTTCTGTTGATTCATCGTGTCTTCCCCCTTTTCTTCTCTATGATAGGACGTGTTCCTGGAACCGCACCTCATCGATTCCAAGCCCTGGTTCATCGGGCATAGTCATAACGGCACGGTTGTACACGACACCACCGACGATTGGATCTCCCGTCAGCATGAGCGGTGCATCGAAATCGACCTTGGTTACATTATTCAATCCAGCAGCAAAATGGGCGGCAGCCGTGATCCCGAGCTTCGTTTCAATCATTGAACCGACCATGCACGGGATGCCGCAGCTTTCTGCCATGGAGTTGATTTTACATGCTTGATGGATGCCGCCTGATTTCATCAGCTTAATATTGATCATATCGGCACTTCTTGTTTCAAGGACCCGCTTTGCGTCCGCCGGTGAAAAGACGCTTTCATCAGCCATGACGATCGTATGGGTTGCGTCCGTCACCTGCTTCAGTCCTTCTATATCTCCTGCCTTCACCGGCTGCTCGACGAGTTCGATCGGCAGATTCAGTTCTTCCATCCGCCGGATGGCGCGGATGGCGTCTTTCGCACTCCATCCCTGATTGGCATCAAGGCGGATTGCAGCATCGTCCCCGATCCGGCTGCGAATTGCCCGGATCCTTTCTATGTCCTTGTCGATCGAGTCTTTCCCGACCTTCACCTTGAGCGTACGGAAACCGTCTTTTATATATTGTTCGGCATCGTCCGCCATCTCCTCCGGCTCATTGACGCTGACCGTATAGTCGGTCTCAAGCATCCGCTTCGCCCCTCCGAGAAACTGATAAAGGGGAAGCCGGCAGAAGCGGGCGAGACAGTCATGGATCGCGATATCGACCGCTGCCTTGGCACTTGTATTACCGACACAGCTTGCATGAAGAGCTCCAAATAAAGAGTCTCTGTTAAGCACGGATTCTCCAAGGAGAACAGGGGCCAGGATCGTGCGGATGGTGTGCTCGATACTTACGAGACTTTCTCCTGTTATGACGTGGGTCGGCGGCGCTTCGCCCCAGCCGGTGATCCCGTTGTCGCACGTCACCTTCACATAGATGGATTGTGCAACCGTCACGGTCCGGAGCGCCGTCTTGAACGGTTTATGAAGCGGAACAGCTATCGGGTAGGTGTCTATGGAGGCTATCTTCAAATCTCTCACCCTTCCTTTCTATAAACATACCGGTTATGTAAAAGAAAAAGAGGCAGTCTTTCCGTGACGGAAAACGGCTGCCTCTTTTCGTTGATCCTTACTTCTTATCTGCCCATTTCAATTCAAGATATCCGACCGGGTGACGGACGATATCTGAAACGGAATCTTTCTCCAGCAGCACTTGGTTGTAGAAGTGAATCGGGAAGATCGGCATTTCTTCGAACAACACTTTCTCTGCTTCATACATCAGCTCCCAGCGCTTCGCTTCATCCGTCTCCGCTTTCGCATCGGCAATCAACTGATCGTACTCTTCATTTGACCAGCCGGTCCGGTTCATGGAGGAGTCGGAGATGAAGCTCTCCAGGAAGTTGATCGGGTCTGCATAGTCAGCAAGGAAGGAACTTCTGGAAAGCTGGTGCTCCAAGTTCTTCTGCGCTTCCAGGAACACGTTCCATTCCGCATTTTCAAGGGTCACATCGACATCCAGATTTTCCTTGAACATTTGTTGGATGGTTTCCGCTACTTTCTTATGATCTTCACTTGTGTTGTAGGAAAGGGTGACAGCAGGAAGTTCATCATAACCTTCTTCTTCCATTCCCTCTTCCAGTAATTTCTTCGCTTCCTCTGCATTGAATTCGATCAGGTCGCCGTTATGCTCACGGAAATCATCCCCGGACGGCCCTTCAAATCCGTAGGACACGAAGCCGTATGCCGGCTCTTCGCCGTTCTTCGTAACATAATCGACGATGTCCTGCTGGTTCACAGCCATGGCGAACGCCTGTCTGATCTTTTTATTCTGGAACGGCTCTTCATTGACGTTGAAACGGTAGAAATACGTTCCCGCCTGATCCGTGATGTTGACTTCTTCACTATCCATCAACTCATCAGCAAGCTCTGCCGGGATGTAGGACGTGTCGAGCTCGCCGCTCTTATACATCTGATATTCCGTATTCTCATCAGGAACCATGGACCATTTGACTTCATCCAATTGAACGGTTTCGTTATCCCAGTAGTTTTCACTCTTCTTAAAGACCATTTCGCTGTCATGCTTCCATTGATCAAGCGTGAATGGTCCGTTACCGACGAAGCTGTCCGCTTCGGTGTACCATTCCGGATTCTCTTCTGCCACCGACTGATTGATCGGGAAGAATGCCGGATTGGAGATGACGTGAAGGAAGTAGCCGGTCGGTGCTTTCAGCGTCACTTTCAACTCTTTATCGCTGACCGCTTCCACCATGACGTCATCCGCTGTTCCATCCCCTGTGTTGAATGCTTCTCCACCTTCAATGAAGTAACCGAGGAACGCAGCTGGTGAAGCCGTTTCGGGATCCAGCAGACGCTTCCAGGCGTACTCAAAATCCCCTGCCGTCACGTCATCGCCGTTGGACCATGCCGCATCATCACGGATTTTAAACGTGTACACTTTTCCGTCTTCCGACACTTCCCATTCCTCTGCCGTTGCAGGCTGTGGAGAATGATCTTTACCCAGACGGGTCATACCTTCCATCAAGTTGTTCAAGGCATTCCAGGACAAGTTATCAAAGCCCATCGGCGGGTCGAACGACGTCGGCTCTTCCCCGTTATTGATGAGAAGCGTCTTCGTACCGCTCTCCTCCGAGCCGTCCCCTTCATCTGATCCTTCACTAGAACTCTCATTTGCCGTACAAGCCGCCAGCATCGCGACAAGTACAATCCCCATGATTAACGTCAACCACTTTTTCATACGTGCTCCCCCTCTTTTTTATGATCCTTTTATTGTTGCCATATAAGTGCGAGCCCGTTCATCCTGCAGCCAGCATTCGACTGCGTGGGTGGTACTAAGCTCGGTGTGAACCGGCTGGACTCTGCCGCATACTTCCATCGCTGCCGGACAGCGGGCCGTGAACGGGCACCCTTCCGGTGGAGCGAAAAGATCCGGCGGAGTGCCTTCGATCGGAATCAATTTCTCTCCTTTTTGATCGAGACGCGGGACCGAGTGCAGCAAGCCTTTCGTATAAGGATGATTCGGTGTATAGAATATTTCCCGCCTCGTCCCCGTCTCAACGACCTTCCCGGCATACATGACCGCGATCCTGTCGGCGATTTTCGCAACGACACCGAGATCATGGGTGATCAAAATGATCGACACTCCCGTCTCCTTCTGAATCTTGCGGAACAGCTGAAGAATCTGGGCCTGGATCGTCACATCGAGTGCCGTCGTCGGCTCATCCGCAATCAACAGCTCCGGTTCACAGATCAGTGCCATGGCAATGACGATACGCTGTCTCATCCCACCGCTGAATTGGTGGGGATACTGCTTCATCCGCTCATCCGGGTTCGGAATACCGACAAGGTTGAGCATGGAAACGGCCTGTGCCTTCGCTTCTTTATTCGATATCTTTCTGTGCTGCTTCAATCCTTCCGTCAATTGATCTCCAACCGTGAGCGTGGGGTTCAGCGCTGTCATCGGATCCTGGAAGATCATCGATATGTCGACCCCGCGGATGCTGCGGATCTGCTTCTGGGACAGCTTCGTCATGTCCTGTCCCTTGAACAAAATCGACCCCTGTTTGATCCGTCCCGGAGGTTCCGGAATGAGCCGCATAATGCTGTTTGCCGTGACACTCTTGCCGCAGCCGGATTCGCCGACGATCGCGAGCGTCTCCCCCTGATACAATTCTAAATTCACGCCTCGAACCGCCTGCACTTCACCACCGAATGTGGTGAAGGAGACGTGGAGGTCGCGGATGTCCAATATCTTCTCCATCTTCTACCTCCTAAGTCTTGGATCGAGGGCGTCCTGCAGCCCGTCTCCGAGTACGTTAAACGCGAACATCGTTGCAGATATGAAGAACGCCGGGAAGAACAGGCGCCACCAGTCTCCGGAAAGAATGACTCCAAGCGCGTCGTTCGCCATCATTCCCCAGCTCGCGTACGGCGACTGAATGCCGAGTCCGAGGAAGCTGAGAAAGGCTTCCGCGAAGATCGCGGATGGAACTGTCAGCGTCATCTGTACGATGATCGGGCCCATCGTGTTCGGAAGCAGGTTCTTCCGGATGATCCGCTTCGTCTTCGCTCCGAACGACTGGGATGCCATAACAAATTCATTGTGTTTCAACTGCAGGACCTGTCCGCGGACAATCCTCGCCATCCCTACCCAGCCGGTGACGGTGAGTGCGATGATGATGGTCAAAAGACTTGGACCCATCACGACGAGCAGCAGGATAACGACAAGCAGATAAGGAAGACCGTAGAGGATTTCAATGATCCGCATCATCACGTTATCCGTGCGGCCGCCCTTATACCCGGAAATCCCTCCGTAGGCGACGCCGATGAAGAAATCGATCAGGGCCGCCATGAGACCGACGAATAAGGAAATTCTCGCCCCGTACCATGTACGAGTGAAGACGTCCCGGCCGAGTTCATCCGTGCCGAACCAGTGGCTCGCAGAAGGCGCCTGGTTTTGGTTGGCCAGCTGCGTCTCCGACACGCTGTGCGGGGAAATCCATGGACCGATCACCGCCATGATGCCGAGCAGCACAAGGAAAACGAGTCCGAACATGGCAAGCTTGTTCTGTCTGAGTCTCCGCCAGGCATCGGCCCAGTAGGACAGAGACGGCCGGACGACCGATTCTGCCTCTTCCAAGTCCTTCTCCTTCGGACGGAACCATTCATCGGGGATCGATGAGTGGTGGTTGTTTGTGTGTTCTTTCTCTAAAGCCGGCATTCCGTCATCGGCCCCCTTCTTTATGTAATTTGATTCGAGGATCGAGTATTCCGTAGGCGATGTCTACAAGGAACAGCATGAAAACGAGAAATGCGCTGTAGAAGACCGTCGTTCCCATGATGACTGGATAATCCCGCTGGTTGATTCCTTCGACGAAATATTTGCCCATCCCCGGGATGGCAAAGATCTTCTCGATGACGAACGTCCCGGTTAAGATACCGGCAAGCAGCGTCCCGAGTATGGTTACAACGGGCATGAGCGCATTCCTTAACGCATGCTTCACGACGACTTTGAAAGGCGACAATCCTTTTGCCCTGGCCGTCTTAATATAATCCTGCGTCAGCGTCTCCAGCATGCTCGATCTGGTCAAACGGGCGATAATTGCCATCGGACCGGTCGCAAGTGCAATGATCGGAAGAATCATGTGCTGGGGCGAACTCCACGTCGCCGCAGGCAGAAGTCCTGCATTGACCGCCAGCTGCTGGATCAGGAAGGTCGCAAGTACGAAGTTTGGAATGGAGATCCCAAGAACGGCGAGTGTCATCGCCAAGTAATCAATGACGCCGTTATGTTTAAGCGCGGCCAGCACACCGAGGACGATTCCGGATACGACGGCAATCAATATCGTCCATATCCCGAGCTCTGCAGAAATCGGAAAACCTCTGCTCAGCAGCGAGTTCACCGAATCATTCGGCTGCTTGATCGATGGACCGAAATCAAGCGTCACAATCGATTTCAAATAGAGAACATACTGGACGGCAAGTGGTTCATCGAGGTGGTAGAACTCCTCCAGGTTCTGCTGGACGGCTGCATTCGTCGTCCGCTCTTCGTTAAGTGGAGACCCCGGAATGGCATTCATCAGGAAAAACGTGAGCGTGGCGATGATGAACACCGTCACGACCATATAGGCGAAGCGTTTCAAAATATAGGTAAACACAGCTGTCCCCTCCTAGCTTGATGTGGCCCGCATAGCGAGGTCTGTCATGACGAGCATCGCCTGATAGGCTTCCTTGATATCCCGGGCTTGAAAGTGGACGGTCGTCGAATCGGATGCCAGAACGGCCCCCGGCATCATGGCCGCCCACTCGGCTTGTCCATAATTCATGAATTCAATGGCGAGCGCCGGACTTTCCGACGCTCGTAAAGGTGGAACGTTGGATCGGTTATGTATCGCTTCTTTCGTTTTCTGCTGCAGCAGTTCTCCCGCTTTTCTCGGAGTAAGGCTCTTGACGGCTGCCCGTGTGATCGTTTCTTTGACAGCTGCCGTCGTCACGTTCGGCAGGAGGTCTTCCGCTTCCATCGCAGCCTGATCATCCCCTGCGACCATCAGGACAGGCACACCGTAGTGACCTGCCATGTAGGCATTGAAGCCGAGTTCCCCCACCGCCCTCTCGTCCACGTAAAAGTTACGGACCCCGAAGGTCATGGAGTGGGACAGTACCCCTTTCATGGCTGCGCGTGCATGGTAGCCGATGAACATCGCTCCGTCGAAGCTCTCATCGAGCCCTTCGACCATCGAATAAGGTTTCGCTCCTCCCGTAATCAAGAGAACGTCCGGATGCAGGTCATCGATAAGCAGATTATTCATTTTGGAATGGCTGTCATTGACGAGAATTTCCGTGGCTCCGTTTTCATAGGCCGTATGTAGGACGTAATTGACTTCTTCCGTCATTATTTTTCTTGCCCGTTCGTAATTGTGCTTCGACGAATCGACGAACGTGTGATCTGGAATACCCGTGATCCCTTCCATATCAACGGAAAGGTATAACTTCATCCCGACTCCCCCTTTTTTGTCAATTTTTATAATTTTCAATTAATTTAACAATAATTCCACATATTTGCAAGAGTACAAATACTTAGGATAAGTGGATGAGCCTGTAATACAAGGCTTTTGCCTATATCATTTTTTTCTAAAACTTAGGAAGTTTTAACTTTTCACATAAAAGGTAAATAGCACCAAGGAATATAATAAAGGAGTGGTAGTCCATGAGTAATCCTGCTGGTTTTTGGGTGAGGGTCGGGGCGAGACTTCTGGATGGATTGATTCTTTTCCTTGTCATCAGTCTGGTCTCCTGGCTCATCTATGGCAGCTTCACCTCCACGGATGAGTATCGTCCGACCAACGTCATCGGTCTGCTTTATTGGGTTCTGGTTCCGACAATATGGTCGGGATACACGATTGGAAAGCGAATCACAGGCGGCATGCGGGTAGTGAAAGCAGATGGGAGCGAAGTCTCGCTCGGCACCATGCTGTTGAGGGAAGTGGTAGCAGGACTCGTGTATGTCGTGACCTTGGGCATCGCCCTGATCGTCAGTGCTTTCATGGTCGGGATGAGGGACGATAAGCGAGCTGTCCATGATTTCATCGCCGGCACGTATGTGACGTACGACGCACCGCAGGGAGCCTCTGCGGAAAATGCAGCAGAAGTAGAGCTGTAGGAAGAAGCAGCCGACCTCTCTTCCTCCCAAAGAAGATAAAAAGAAGGTGGAACCAGATTGCTGGTCCCACCTTCTTCTTTTTATCTTATGTATAAAATTTCATATGGGGCATCGCCTCTTTATAATACGCGAGCCGCTTTTCGAGCGTACCGGTGTGGAGTTCGAACTTATGCCCGTCGGGATCTGTGAAATAGATCGAGCTGCCGTCCCGTGTGTCCCTCGGCCTGCCGCTTAGTATGGGGACACCGAGTTCAAGAAGCTCCTCATATGCGGACTCCACTTCCTCTTCTGCAATCGTAAACGCGATATGGGTATAGGACTGATGAATCTCTTCCCGCGGAATATTCTTTTCCTCATTCAAAGCAAGCCACATTCCGTTCAAATCCAAATAAGCCGTCGTCCTCCCCTTCACGAGTAACTTCGCTTGGAAAACCTCCCGGTAAAAAGTGATCGAGCGGTCCAAATCGGCGACAGAAAACAAATAATGATTGACCGGTCCTATGTTCATAAGCGCTCTCCTCCTGTTTTGGAACGCTTCAACGTCTGCAGCAAGTGATAAAGCAGCGAATAAAAAACTATGACGACGATGGAAGCTTTCACGTTCTCCTCCCATAGAATCGAATCTCCAGCTATGTAATGATAAATAGAAAGCAGACTCCACAAGACAAGGAAACAGAATAAGTAACTGAATGTTCGTGCAAAACTCATAAAAAACGATCCTCCCTTCCTTCATTATAGAGGAAGAACAGGAAGTCTCGTCAAGGTTTCATAGAAAAACCCCCATGCAGCGAGCCGCACAGGGGATCCGGTTTATTTCTCTACCTTGTTTCCTTCATAAATATTCAAATCCATCGGTGCAGTCAGCAGTTCCTTCGCTTTTTTGACGAAGTTCTGCAGATGGGAGGATTTATTGTGCTCCTCCATAGCGGCGGCATCTTTCCAAATTTCAATCATCTGATAGACGTTTTCTTTTTCTGTGTCTTTCATGAGATTATAGAACACGTTGCCTTCTTCTTCACGGGAACCTTCCATAAGCGCTCTTGTCGCCTCCAGGAATTCCGGCTTTTTCTGTGGATCCACCTCAAGGGTTGCATGAATGATGTACATGGGATCTCCTCCTTTTCACAACTATCAAGACTCCTCCACGAAGGAAGGATTTATAGAAAACTATACGCCTCCTGCCCACAGGAAATCAAAAGATTTGTTTATGGAGTCAGAGTCAACGTTTCCCCTTCGTAATCGGTCATACTCGTCTTATGGTATCCGCCTTCCACCCAATCCATCATCTGGTCGTGGTACCAGTCGCTCCGAAAGTGACCCGACTGGCCGGGACCAACGATGTGGTAGGCTTCTGTTGGATCTTCCATATCGATGACAAACCGCCACGAGGCACCATGATTGACGATCCCGTCATCGTTGAACCCTGCTGCCCTGACCGTCACACGGCTGCCGCTGACAGGCTCCGGGTCGCCGGGGTTCAGGAAGCGTTCGAGAAAGCCGATGCTGGAAAGCGGATGCGTGAATTCAACCGCGTGCCCGTCCCCCCACGTCCAGGCGGAAGGATCCTCCCCATACATTTCCGTCAGTTCCGTGATCGTCTTTCGGAACGACGACTCCAATACTTCTTCCACCCCGCCGGCCTTTTCCATCCAGCGGGACTCTTCCCCATCCTGGACCATGCGAAGCAGTTCGTCCGTTGTCTGCGCAGATCCGCCGAACAGACCGCGCATGTCTTTTGAAATATCCTTATACAACACGTCCTGCATCGTCAACATCCAATGGTGGAAAATGAGCGGCTGAGCAAGTCCGGCATCGTCTTCCAAATTCCAGTCCTTCATGAGGGCGAGGCTCTCTTGTTCGATGTCGTTCCAATCCCCATTCATCGTTTCCGTCATATAGCCGAGGAATTCTTCCGCCTGCAGGTTCTTCACATCCATCTGCATCGCCTGAAAGTCCTCCGGCGTCATGTCATCCTCCGCCTGAATCATTTCAGCGATCCGCTCATATCGATAAGGCTGTGCCCAGTTGTGACTGATATGATAGGGATAATCGTCGTTTGTAATTTTGTTATTGGCTGTCGCGATAAAGCCCTCTTCCGGATTGACAGACGTCGGCAGCTCGTCGAAAGGAATGAATCCTTTCCACTCCGTTTCCTTCTTCCAACCCGGGAGCGGCAGCAGCGCGTCATCCGGATTTTCATAGATGGGAATGCGGCCGTTCGCTTTATAGGCGATCGTTCCATCTTTATCGGCAAACACGAAATTTTGAGCAGGAGCGAGGAACTTCTCCAACCCTTTTTCAAAAGAAGACCAATCATCCGCCCGGTTGATCTCCATGACCGCTTCCAGCTCCGTTGTCGGATCGAGCGCCGTCCACCTTAGGGAAAGCACCTCATCCTTGCCCGTCTCTTCGGCAAATTCGCTGATGACCGGTCCGTGACGCGTTTCCAGCACCTCTAATTCGACCGTGTCTCCATCTTTGACCTCAATCGGTTCGGCGATCACCTCCGCCTGCTCCCACTCCCCTTCGAATTCGAACTGCGTAGGATCGTCCGGATTACGCTTTTCTGCGTAAAGCTGCTGCACGTCCGGACCGACGTTGGTTACCCCCCATGCGATATCTGCATTATGACCGAGGATGACCCCCGGCACTCCCGCGAAAATAACGCCCGAAACCTGGTAATCAGGAGCCTCCAGCTGCATCTGGTACCAAATCGATGGTGTGGCGATTCCAAGATGCGGATCGTCCGCAAGCATCGGTGCGCCCGATTCTGTCCGCTCCCCGCTCACGACCCAGTTGTTGCTGCCATTGAACGGCTCCGGAATGACTGCCTGTGCAAAGCTCTCTTCCATATCCACTGCTGACAGGACGGTCGGCGCATCTTCCGGGTATGATGAAAACAGCTCGTACGCCTCTTCTTCATCGAAGTTCTGCAGAAGGTACGCATGGAACGCCTGCCGCTCCCAGTGCCCGCCTAAGTCAAAGGCCATATACTTGCCGATCGTGATGGAATCAAGCGGTGTCCAAGGCTCCGGTTCTATGCCCATCATTGCAAATTCCGGCGGGAGCGGCTCTTCTTCCATAAACGTATTGACCCCATCTGCAAAAGCCTGCAGATCACGGATCGTCTCCTCTGAATAGACCTCCAGCGACTTTTCTGCCGCCCGGCGCAGACCCAGTGTCCGGAAATAACGATCCTGATCCACCGTCGCTTCCCCGACGATTTCGCTCAACCTTCCCGATGCCTGCCTGCGAGCAAGCTCCATTTGAAACAGGCGGTCCTGAGCCTGCACGTACCCTTGGGCCCGGAATAGATCCGCTGTATTCTCCGCTTTTATATGAGGAACCCCGTCCGCATCCCTTGTGATAGTCACTTGTCCCTCCAAACCGTCCAGCTGCTTTTCCCCGCTGACCTGCGGCAGGCTGCGGTTTATGTAAACGTTTACAAAAATAAGCGCCGAAACGACTAATAAAACGATAACCCCCGCGGTCCACAGCGTCACCTTCTTCCATCTTTTCCTGCGTGGTTGATGGTCGTCCCATTTCCTTACCGTCTCCACTGCACTCATCCCCCTTTTCTCCTATTATACCTTACTTGTTCCGGAAGAATGCGAGAACTTATGATTACTAGATTGACCATTCGGGTAAACTACACCCATATGCTCGACTTGGAGGTGCTTATGATTATGGAAAAAATAAATATCAGCAATACTTCTATGGAAGCAAGCCGAATCGGTCTTGGAACATGGGCGATCGGCGGCTGGATGTGGGGTGGTACCGACGAGAAGCAGTCTATTGATACCATCCATAAAGCGCTGGATCATGGGATTAACTTCATTGATACAGCTCCTGCATACGGCTTCGGTCATTCCGAGGAACTCGTAGGAAAAGCCGTCAAAGAATATGGAAACAGGGAGGATATTCTCCTCGCTACGAAAGTCGGCATCGAATGGAAAGAGGACCAGGCGTTCCGTAACGCCAGCAAAGAACGGATCCATCAGGAAGTGGAGGATTCCCTCCGCCGTCTGCAAACCGATTATATCGATGTTTACCAAGTGCACTGGCCGGATCCTATGACACCGATCCACGAGACGGCCGAAGCGCTTAATTATTTATATAAACAAGGGAAAATCCGCGCCATCGGGGTAAGCAACTTTTCTCCAGAGCAGATGGATACGTTCCGGGAAGCGGCTCCTCTGCATACCCTGCAGCCGCCGTACAACCTGTTCGAGAGGGACATTGAATCAAAAACGCTCCCTTACGTTCAGGAACATGACCTGACATCCATAACCTACGGATCACTGTGCCGCGGACTTCTCTCCGGTAAAATGACCGCTGACAGGGAGTTCAAAGGCGATGACCTTCGTAACAACGATCCGAAATTCCAGCAGCCGCGCTTCAAACAATATCTGGATGCCGTGCACGAACTGGATCAATTGGCGAAGGATCGTTTCGGCAAGAACGTCCTTCATCTCGCTCTCCGCTGGGTACTCGATCAGCCTGGATCCGGCATCGCCCTCATGGGAGGACGGAGACCGGACCAACTGGACCCTGTTCAGGAAGTGAGCCATTTTGAAATCGATCAGGAGACGCTGCAGGACATCGATGAGATTCTGCTGAAACATGTCAAAGACCCCGTCGGACCGGAGTTTATGGCCCCACCTGATCGTCAGGAACTTGGTATGAAATAAAGGACAGAAAGTCGGGCTCCTCTGAGACCCGGCTTTTTTAAATGAACCGTTGCTGAAACCGAACCGTTTGTTTATCGTAAAGTAGATGTACGAAAGAAAATTTAGGAGGAAATGAACGATGGATGTATTGATTTGGGTAATTATCATCGCGTGTTTCATCGCGAGCTTTGCAAGCATTATTTTTCCGATCATTCCCGGACCGCTCGTCTTGTGGATCGGATTTCTCGCTTACTATTTCTTTTTGAACGGAGGAGCCTTATCGATCTTCTTCTGGATCGGCATGGTCATCTTGACCGTTCTGTTAATTGTTTCTGATATCATTGCCAACAGCTACTTCGTCAAGAAATACGGAGGCAGCAAATGGGGAGAACGGGCGGCAGCTGTCGGTGTCATTGTCGGTTCTTTCATCATCCCCCCGTTCGGCATCCTGATTGTGCCGTTCCTGGCCGTCATTGTCGTAGAGCTCATCCAGAAAAGAGCTGCAGAGGAGGCATTCAAGGCGGCCGTCGGCTCTCTATTCGGGTTCCTAGGCGGCACCGTGGCGAAAATCGTAATTCAAGTCATCATGATTGTATGGTTCTTCCTGGAAATTTAATTAAGGCCGGGCTTCCATTTAAATATAACCATAAAAGAAACGGGTCTGCGCAGACCCGTTTCTTTTCTAATTCTTCTTATTTATTTCCCCATCCCTTTCAGGAAGGCTAGGAGCATCGTGATGCTGCGGTTGATTTCCGGATCTTTCAGCACTTTGGCAAGGTCGAGGATCGACGTTTTTTCTTTGTATCCTTCCCCCTCCATCTGTTCAATCCCGTTATTTAATCGGGAAGAAAGGTCGCGCAGGCCGGATACGTTCAAATCTCCAAGCAGAAAGATGAGCTCTGGGATGTTGTTCAGTAAGGGTTCATACTGGTCTTTATCAATTTCCTTCACCACATTGGCAAGCGCCTCGTCTTTCGCCTTCAAGAAGGCCGTCGCTGTATCCAGTGTCCCTTCCTCATCAAGCGTCCGGAGCAGGCGGATGCCTTTCAGGATGGCATCCTTATTGTCAGCGACCGCTTCCCTGACTTCCTGAACATCTTTTTCGATCTGCGTATCCCGGGATATTTCCATCCGCTTAATATTCGTGATCGCCTTCGCCATTCATCGTTCCCCCTGACTGCCCGGGAATACATAATCTTCCCGCTGCCATTTTTTCTTCACCTGTACACTGATCTGTGGTACTGGATCGCCTCTTCGGTGGTTGTTGGAAGGAATCGGTGATTTCCCTTTCTTCTTCAGCACTTTCATTTTGACCGCTATCTCCTTATATGCCGGGGTATTGCTGTCCTTGTCAACACGGTTGTCTGTCAAATAATTGACCGCTGATTTTCCGTTATCATTCAAAGGCAGGAAGATTTCCTTGCCGCGGACGCGGTCGGTAACGGTGACGACCCCGGTCGCTTCCCCCGCCTCCGATATCAGCTTCACTTCCGCTCCTTCTTCGATACCACGCTCTTTTGCAAGTTCCGGCGAGATTTCGATGAAGGCGTTCGGCGTCTTGCGCCGGATACCCTCTGACTTATAGGTCATATTCCCTTCGTGGAAATGTTCCAGCAGGCGGCCGTTGTTGACGTGAAGGTCGTACTCCTCATCCGTGTCGTACATCAATTCATACGAGAGAGGATACAGCTTCGCCTTCTTATCGTCGAATGGAAAACCGTCGAGGAACAAGACAGGCTGATCACTTCCGTCTTCGGCTACCGGCCACTGCAGCGACTGATACCCTTCGAGGCGATCATAGCTTACGCCCGCAAACAACGGGGCAAGTCCTGCCGCTTCTGCCATGATTTCTCCCGGGTGACTATAATTCCAGTCATAGCCGAGCCGCTTGGCAATCAGCTGGATGATCTGCCAGTCCGGCTTCGTTCCTTCCAGCGGATCAAAGCTGTTGTAGAGCCTCTGGATTCTCCGTTCGGTATTCGTAAACGTCCCTTCCTTCTCCAGACTCGGGGAAGCAGGAAGAACAACATCGGCATATTCTGCCGTCTTCGTCAGGAATAGGTCCTGTACGATGAAGAGGTCAAGCTTCTCAAAGGCGCTTGTGACATAATTGATGTTCGCATCAACGACGCCGGTATCTTCTCCCATGACATACATGGCAGATAAGTCCCCTGCATGGATCGACTCGATCATTTCATGGTTGTCCATCCCCGGGTCCTTCGGAATAGAGACGCCCCATGCTTTCTCATATCTGGCACGTGCTTCGTCGTCTGTTGTCTTCTCATACCCCGGGAAGAAGTCAGGCATACTGCCGAAATCACTGCATCCTTGGACATTGTTATGCCCGCGCAGCGGATAAGCGCCAACGCCGGGACGTCCATAGTTCCCTGTAATAAGAAGCAGGTTACTGATTGCCGTACTCGTGTCACTTCCGAGCATATGCTGCGTCACACCCATTGCCCAGCATATGACGACAGATTCTGATTCAGCGATCTCCTTAGCGACATCTTTAAGCTCGGATACTGGAATACCGGTCAAGTCACTGGCATATGCAAGCGTAAACGGCTCCAGGCTCTCCCGATACTCCTCAAACCCGTTCACCCACTGATCCAGAAACTTTTCGTCCTGCCAGCCCTGATCGAGAATATACTTCGTCACGGCGGAAAGCCAGACAAGATCCGTTCCTGCTTTCGGACGGTAAAAGCGGTCCGCCCGCTTCGCCATTTCATGCTTACGGAGATCGAAGACGAAAAGCTTCTGGTCAAAAAGCTTCTGGGAACGCTTGATACGGGAAGCGAGCACCGGGTGGGATTCTGCCGTGTTCGAACCGATAGTAATGACGAGCTTACTCTTCGCTATATCATCGATGGATCCTGAATCGCCGCCGTAGCCGACCGTACGGAACAAGCCTTTCGTCGCCGGTGCCTGACAGTAGCGGGAACAGTTATCGACGTTATTCGTCCCGATGACCTGGCGTGCCAGTTTCTGCATCAAGTACGATTCTTCATTGGTCGCTTTGGACGAGGAAATGAATGCGAGGTGATCGGCTCCTCTTTCCGCTTTGATCTTCTCCATCCGGTCCCCGATGAAGTCGATCGCTTCTTCCCATTCCACTTCCTCGAATTGATCGCCGCGACGGACCAGCGGCTTGGTCAGACGCTCATCACTGTTGACATAGTCCCAGCCGAACTTCCCTTTGACACAGGAGGAAATTCCGTTTGCCGGAGACTGGGCGTTCGGTTCCACTTTAAGAATCTGGCGGCCCTTCGTCCATACGTCAAACGAGCAGCCTACCCCGCAGTACGTACAGACGGTCTTCGTCTTGTCGATCCGGTCCTCACGCATCGCTGCTTCCGAATCGGATACGGCAAAGAGCGGACCATACCCCGTCTCCACTTTCTTCGTAAGCTGGATCATCGACTTCAGTATGCCGGGCTCGGTATCCGTAAGAAAACCGGCTTCGCCCTCCATGCCCTTCTCCATCATTGCGTTACAAGGACAAACAGTCGAACACTGTCCACAGTTGACGCAGGAAGACTGATCGATCGGAACATCATTATCCCAGATGACGCGTGGTTCTTTCCTGTCCCAATCGATGGTAAGGGTTTCATTGACCTGGACATCCTGGCAGACTTCTACACATCGTCCGCACAAGATACACTGATCCGGATCATACCGGTAAAAGGAACCAGATTCATCCTTCTCATAGCTCGTCGGCTGAAACGGCCGCGACTGGTGCTCCAGTCCGAAATCCGCCATCGTGTTGTGAATCTCACAAGAGCCGTTATTATAGTCACACACCGTGCAGTAAAGCTCATGCTTCTCAAGAATCCGGTCCAGCGATTCCTTCTGGGCTTTATGTACGTGAGGTAGTTTCGTCTGGACTTTCATACCTGCCTTGACTTCTGTACCGCAGGCACGCGTAAGCTCGCCGTTCACCTGGACGATACACGTATCACACGTCTGGATAGGTCCGAGGGATTCGTTGTAGCAGATCTGCGGCACCTGTTCCCCTGTCGTATTGATCAAATCCAGTAAATTTTGTTCCGGGTCTGCTAAATATTCTGTTCCGTTGATGGTCACCACTGTGTGCTCATTCAACCGAAACGCCTCCTTTCGATGATTCCTTGATTCGACTCGGGTGTGTATAAACGTTCATCCGCCTTCCACGGACGAAGCCGACGGCCGTTATATGGAGGTCCTCGGCCAGCTGGAGAGCGAGGTCCGTCGGTGCCGATTTGGACAAAAGGAAACCAATCCTCATCTTCGACACCTTCAATAACACTTCCGAAGATATCCGCCCGCTGAACAGGACGGCGAGTCCCCTGTGTTCCATTCGCTCCATCAGGAGGTACCCGTAAAGTTTGTCGAGGGCGTTATGCCGTCCGATGTCCGTGTACGCCTTCACGAGCTTCCCGTCTTTCGCAATGGCTGCCTGATGCACGCCGCCGGTCTCGCGGAACGTCTCTGCTTCCCTATGGAAAGCATCCATCATGCGAAAACAGGTGTCCGGCGTATAAGCGGTATCATCGACCGCCGTCCTCGCCGTAGCAGCATCATTCTTGAAATAGAACGCCCGGCTCTTGCCGCAGCAGGAACCGATCCACCTTTTCTGGCCTTCCCCGCTGACGGCAATCGGTCGATGTGTTTCTGCGTAGGCGATACCGCGGTCCATGTCGATCGTAAGCTTTTTGATCTCGTCTGCTTTCCGGATGAGCCCTTCCGATGCGAGAAAACCGGTGACAAGGACTTCCAAATCGATCGGTGTACACACCATCGTCGCAAATTCGTTGCCGTTAATAAAGATGGTCAATGGATATTCCACCGCCACGATATCTGACTTTCTATCTGCTTCTTCTCCTTCATAACGGTCGATCGTCCACGGTGTCGTCTCCATTCGGATTCCTCCAATTACCAAAGTCTACCTCTATATATTCCCATTATTTCGACAAAACAAACGCCCGCCACCGTTCTGGTGACAGGCGTGCTGACTGCATTCTACTATCCCGTTACTTCGCTGATTCCCTTCCCATTTCCTGCTTCGCCGGCACTCTTTTTTTTATACTGGAAAAGCAAATAAAGCACGACTGCTCCAATCATACCGATCAAACCGCCGCTGAAGCCAACCAGCCTCTCATGGAAATGATCGATAAGCACACCCGAAATGAACATGACGAGGCCGATTTGGACATTCGTCCAGGATTCAATGCGGCCGAACACCCGGCCTTCTTCTCCGGCAGGTGTCGATTTCATAATGTAACTGTCCACCACCGCACCGGCTGCTCCACCAATAAAGGAAACAAAGAAAAATGCAGCTGCGAGCAGCGGGAATGATGTCATTTGACTGGCGGCTGACTGTCCGGCTCCTTCCATAAAAAGCAGCAAGAACGCATAGGTCAATAAATGCTCTCCCTTCAACCTCCTGGTCACATAAAAGCTGATCATCATCCCGGCTCCGAGTGAGCCGTACAGCAGACCGACCCCCAGTTCTCCAAGGCTGAATAGCCGCTCGCCATAAACGGTAATCATAAGATTGAACACACCGTCCATCGCTGCTCCTATCAAAAGGAACGCCACCGCGAAACCGATTCCGCCTTTCCAACGGAACTTCGGAGGAGAAGCTTTTGTGACAGAGACCTTGCGCTTATCCTTCAGCGGCAGCAGGAATAATGCAGCGCCAAGAAACGATGCCGCATTAAGAAGGAAGGCGAGCGAGCCGCCGAATAAGTAGCTGACGATCCCACCGGTGATCGAACCGCCGATCAAAACGATACCAAGAAGCGCCTGCTCCCGACCGTTGACATCAAGGATATCCTTCTTCTCCACGATTTGTGCAATCATACTTTTTCGCACCGGCTGATAAAACGCCTCTCCGCTTGCCAGGACGACCATTCCGACAAACAGGATCCATACGTCCGCTTCTGATCGGACAAACAGAAAGGATAGAGCAAACGGGAGACGGCACAAATCGGTAAGAATCAACAGACGCTTCTTGCTCCATCTATCCGCCAGCCGTCCCGCAAACGGCGAAAGAAGCAGATAAGGGAGGACGCGAAGCCCCAAGGCTGCCCCCACCGCCATTCCCGATCCCGTCAGCTGCAAGAGAAGCGTCAGTACAGCCACCTGGCTGAAACGATCCCCGACGCCGTTTACAATTCCAGCGTAAAATAAATATCGATATGGATGATTTTTCATTTCCCTCCCCCTTATTAGACGAATATCTAATTAGATATTCAAAAGAAAACCGCCCTTCCAGGAGCGGCTGCATCCGGTCTCAGCCAATATGATCGGGAACGACCACCGGCCACATAGCTTCCGGGTTGCGTTCATACTTCCCGTTTTCCCTGTACACGAACTGCTGCATGACCCATTCTCTTCTCAGCGTTGCGGGATCATCGAAGAAGGTGCGGATATACGCATTGATGTCCTTCTCCTCATACACTTCGCCTTGTTTTAATCCCTTTACGAAATAGCTGAGAACGACATTTTTCTTCTTCAACTGACTAGGCAGGTGCTTCAGCTTTCCATCTATCGTGATGAAACTGCGGATAATCTTTCTTTGGTCGGAGTCATCGACATGAAGTTCCTGCGCCTTCCATCCGCTGTCGTCCCCAATCCGAAGAATCGCTGTCGACATCATCTTCAGCCGCTCCTCATCCAAATGGAAGTACACCGTATTTTTATCGCGCCTGGCATACACCATCCCCGTATCCTTCAGCTTCTTCAAATGATGGGTGATCGTCGGCGGCTTTAAACCGAGCTTTCCTGCGATCGCCTGCCCGTGCAGCGGCCCCTGCCTTAGCATAGCGATAATCCTGAGCCTTGTCGGGTCACCGACCGCCTTGTGGAAATGAACCATTTTATCCAGCTGCATCCCTTTTCCTCCTCAACTAATTTAATGTGTATCTAATTAGATGATAATTAAATTAGGTCGTTAGGTCAATGTTTTCTTTCATAAAAATGGTATAATAGAAAAGAAGTATCCGAGTTTAGGATAAACAAAAGTCATGGTACTGGAAAGAAAGGTTGATCGTTGTTGGCTACTATAAAGAAAAAAAGAATACTTCGAGAAGTAAGATTCCTCGTTATGATCACGATCGGTGCGATGATCGCAGCCGCGGGTCTTGAATTCTTCCTCGTCCCGAACGACATTCTCGACGGAGGGGTCATCGGCCTTTCCATCATCGCTTCGGAACTTACCGGCTGGACGATGAGTATCTTCCTCATTCTCTTGAACCTGCCATTCCTATACATAGGCTACAGGAAAATCGGGATGAAGTTCACGATGCATACCCTCTACGGAGTCGTCGTACTCTCGTTAAGCACTGCTTACCTTCACCATTTTGAACCGGTGACAGATGACCTGTTCCTGGCAACGGTGATCGGGGCCGTCATTCTCGGCACAGGGGTCGGGCTCGTCATCCGAACAGGAGGAGCACTCGATGGTACAGAAATCATCGCCATCCTCGTCAGTAAAAAACGGCCGGTTTCCGTCGGCCAGTTCATCATGGTCGTCAACGTATTCATCTTCATACTGGCCGCGCTGCTCGTATTCAGCTGGGAAACCGCCATGTACTCGATCATTACGTATTATATTGCTTATAAGATGATCGACATTGTCGTGGAAGGGCTGGAAGAATGGAAATCGGTCACCATCATTTCCGAGAAACCGGAAGAGATCGCCGACTCCCTTCTCGACCAGCTCGGCCGTGGAATGACGTATATTCAAGGGGAAGGGGTCTTCTCTAAACAGCCGAAGAAAATTATCTACACGATCGTATCGCGGATCGAACTGTCCACTGTCCGCTCGGTCGTCGATGAAATCGATCCGAACGCCCTCGTCGCCATTGAAAACACGACAGACGTACGCGGGTCCAACTTCGACACCGGCTCTCCCCACTAAAACCAATCGGCGCAACATAGGCAGTAAAAACAAAAAAGAACTTCCAAATGGAAGTTCTTTTTTGTTTATTTATGCACTTTTCGGAGCTGGTCTTCCGCCATCCTGCCGAGGACGGGCAGATGATAGCGCCCTCCCTGATAAGCCTTGTACATAAGAAACAGCCAAAGGATGAAGGAAACCGGCGCGATCAGGATGCTTACAAGCAGGCCGAGGACGGGAACGAAATTCAGCACGATGGTCAGAAGGAAAATCCCTCCGAAGACGAAAATCGACTGGACAGCGTGGAAGCGGATCGTCTCGTTCTCTTTCTCGATGAGCAATAGGACAGTGCCTGTGATAAAACCAAGCAGATAAGCTAACAGACTGCCGACATTCTCCTGCAACCCTGTGGATGACCGCCGCGGACTCATTTCCTTCGGCCCTGGAGCCATTTCGACCACTCCTTCTTCCATAATAAGAGCATAGGATGTAAAAAAAAGTTTTCTGATTATTCTGTAATTTTATTATACGAAGGATGTCGAAACCCGTCAACAAAAATCGAAAAATAACTGCTTCCTATCCAGCACGGCGGGAAACAAGAAGAAGTGCACGGAAGAGATCGGGATCCGGAGAATAGAGCACTTTCCGTGAGTCGTGCCATTTCCCGGAGTCCGCTCTTGCCCCCATCCCCTCTTCATTAAAGCTCCGGCCTTTTAGAAGTCATAGTCCTCTTCCCTCTTCTCCAGCATCTGCTTGTACGTATCGGCAAGCAGTTTCGTATCTTCGACGAGACGCTCGATCCGAAATAGAACGTCATCATTCACGATCTCTTTCCCTCGGAAGTCCTCTTCGACGAGAAAAACGAACGTCTGGACGATCTGTGCTTTCATATAGGACAGGATCGGTTTCAGCTGCTGCTCTGCAATCAAATAGTGCTTGGATGAGCCTGCCGTGACGACAATGCTTACGACTTTATCAAGGAAAGCATTGACCGGAAGCATGTCGAAGACGTTCTTCAGCGCACCGGGAATGGATGCTTGGAATATCGGCGTGCCGATGATCACAGCATCGGCTTCCATGATCGTTTTTGTCACGTATCCGGCATCCCCTTCGTATTCCAAGTAGTTGCGTCCATCGCTGTATGGAATGTCATACTCAGCCAGATCAAGCAGCTCAAAGCTGGTATCCGGATATTTTTGTTTCCACTCTTGCTCTACCTGTCCCAGCGCGGTTCTTGTTTTCGAACCGACGACGGAACCGGAGATCGCTACCGTTTTCATCCCTGTATTCCTCCTTGTTTCTTCTTTATTTTCCTTTGGTGTATTTACGGACAGCGGGCAGGATTTCTGTTCCAATCAGATCGATGTTCCGCTTCAAGTGCTTCAAGGGCATGCCGCCGAAGTCGATTTGAGCCAGGTAACGCTGATGTCCGAACACTTCCTTCTGATAGAGAATCTTCTCGATGATCTCCTGCGGACTGCCGACATTGATGACGTTCCGCTTGTCTCTCGCCTGAGCAAAGACCTGCTTCGGAAAACCCTGTCCGTTCGTCTTCTTTATCCCTTCGTTTATATACGGATACATCGTACGCAGTGCCTCCTGTGTCGTATCTGCGGCAAAGAAGAATCCGGTCGTTCCCACAGGCAGTTGGGCAGGATCAAATCCATGCTCCTCCGCGGATCGACGGTACGCCTCCACCCTGCTTTGAAACACACCTGCCGGACCTCCAAGGGCGGCAAGCATCATCGGAACGCCCGCTTCTCCCGCTTTCCGGGCGCTTGCAGGCGTTCCTCCGACCGCCCGCCAAATCGGAAGAGAGCCGTTCTTCGGCCGCGGCAGCACTTCTGCGTTTCTGAGCGGCTTGCGGAATTCCCCGCTCCAGTTGACTACTTCTTCCCTGTTCAATTGAAGAAGAAGGTCGAACTTCTCTTCGTATAATGCCTCATAATCCCGTACATCATAACCGAGCAGTTCAAACAGTCCGACTCTCGATGCACGGCCGGCAATGATTTCCGCCCGGCCGTCCGATATAAGATCGATGGTCGCAAAATCTTCATACACCCGGACCGGGTCCGAGGTGCTGATGATGGTCGAGGAGCTTCCAATTTTAATGTTCTTCGTCGCCTGAGCAACAGCAGAAAGAACCACGGCATGGGCCTGGGTCGCAAAATAATCCTGATGGCTTTCTCCGACACTGAAAAAGTCGATGCCGGCTTCATCTGCCAGTTCAGCCACCTCTATAATTTCCTGTATCCTTTGTTTTGCTGAAATACGTTCGCCTGTATTCGGGTCCGGAAGGTGATCGCCGAGCGTGTATAGCCCGAACTCCAATCCCTGCTCCGGATTAATTCGATAGGACTGCATCGTCATACCTCCTGGTTGAATGATCGTTCCCTTTCATTATGCGCCTCGATGTGGAACGTGTGAAGAACGCACTTCAAAGTGGTATAGTATACTTAAAGAAACTGTGGAAGGAGGAACCCTTTTGAATCCACAATTATGCCGCGTGGATGACGCGCTCCAAATCCTTGTCGGGAAATGGAAGCCGATTATCCTGCTGCACTTACTTGAAGAAGATACCCTCCGTTTCAGTGAATTGAAACGCCTCATTCCAGGTATTACACAGAAGATGTTGACCAATCAGCTCCGGGATCTGGAAGAGGAGGACATCATCGAACGGGTCGTCTACCCTGTCGTGCCACCGAAAGTCGAGTATTCGATAACGGAGTACGGCCGTACGCTTCACCCTATTCTTGATGCCATGCATTCATGGGGAACCAATCATCTCCAACGCAAAGAAGCCAAACATAAATAAAGACCGCCTGGAGTCTATCTCCGGCGGTCATATTTGTTTGTCTGTCGGCATGACGATCGCTGCGATGATGTAGATCAGCCACGTCATCCCCCCGGTGAAAAAACCGGAGACAACGAGCAGGATCCGCAAGAGACTGACATCAATGCCGTACATCTCACTGACCCCTCCGAGCACTCCTGATACTTGGGAATCTTTCGTCGAACGATAAAGCTTCTTCATACCTTCTCCTCCTTCCACCTAAAATAATTCCTGTACGTAAGAAAGCGTGGGCACAAGCCTGTTCTCCCCGACCATCGCTTCCAGCTCCTGCCGTGTCACCCACCTGCCCTCCCTAACTTCGCCTTGCTGCAAGACAACCGCTTCTTCCTTAAAATCGTGCTGAAAAACCCAGACATCCATGAAATCTTGAAACTCCGGTCTGCATACAGATTTCTCCAACGAACCGGATGCATCCTGCAGATCGATACCGATTTCTTCCTTTACTTCCCGAAGCGCTCCTGTATAACTGTCTTCCCCTGCAGTCACCGATCCACCCGTTCCTTCCCAGTACCCGCCGAAATGCTTCTCCGGGGCACGCTTCGTCACGAACACTTCTCCCCTGCTGTTTTTAATCCAGACATGCACAACTATGTGATACTCCCCGGCAGCCATCGGCCGGCCGCGTTCCACCGTTTGCCCTGTCTTCCGGCGCTTTTGATCATAGATATCCCAAAGTTCGACTGGAGCCATCTCCCTTCATGCTTTCGTATAAATCATGACAAAATGAAGCACCGCTTCTTCTTTTCCCCTGTTCCGATATCCGTGCGGCTGGTCAGCGTGAAACTTGATCGAGTCGTGGACGTTAAGCGGATAGACTTCCTCTCCTACCACGACTTCCGCCACCCCTTCCATGACCGTCACGAACTCGATCACACCAGGTTGATGGGCTTCCGCAGTGTAAAAGCTGTCCGGTTTCAGAAAAGCACGATGCGTCTCCAACGAACCGTAGCCGGAGTTCGTAAACATGGGTTCGAGCGTCAGCGATTCATCTGCGCTCAATACTTTACGGCCCTCCTGCCTTCTCGAAATGACGACCTCTTTACTGTCAGCGACCAGCGCCGTGATCGGGATGGCGAGTCCGTTTGCGATTTTCCAAATGATCGTGAGAGAAGGGTTCGCCTCCCCGCGTTCGATCTTGCCGAGGGTCAGTTTGCTGACCTGCGTCTTTTCCGCCAGGTCGTTCAACGACATTTCCTTCTCTTTGCGGATATTCCGCAGTTTCTTTCCGACATGTTTGGCGAATGTTTCCGGGTTTTCCCAATGTTGATTATAGTCCATAGCATTCTTCTCCTATTTTTATGTTGCCGAAACACCACGCATTAAGTATATTATAATAAACCTAAACAAAACTATAATATACCAAAAGGGAGTCCTATTGTTATGAAAGAGCTGTTACTTGGCATCATTTCCTCGATGTTTTTCGCTGTCACGTTCATTTTGAACCGTTCGATGGAACTGGACGGGGGCAGCTGGATGTGGAGTGCTTCCCTCCGATTCCTGTTCATGATTCCGTTCTTATTCTTTATTGTACTCGGTAGAAGAAATCTCCTACAAGTGTTTTCTGAAATGAAGCAGGCCCCCCTGCAATGGCTTACATGGAGCTTTGTCGGATTTGTACTTTTCTATGCGCCGCTTACCTATGCCGCTGCTTACGGACCTGGTTGGCTTGTCGCCGGAACGTGGCAGATGACGATCGTCGCAGGCATCCTTATCGCTCCCTTGATTGTGAAAGGCAAGGGTGTCATGCAGTGGCGGGCACTCGCGATCTCTTCCATCATCCTCTTCGGCGTATTCTTGATACAATTCGAAAAGGCCGCCGACACGACATTTCTTGAATGGGTCGTCGGAGTGCTTCCTGTGCTTGTCGCCTGCTTCGCTTACCCGCTTGGTAACAGAAAAATGATGGCCGTTTGTGGCGACAGGCTGGATACGTTCCAGCGCATTTTCGGGATGACGCTTGCCAGTCTGCCGTTCTGGCTTGTATTAAGTGCCATTGCCGGCGTTCAAGCAGGCGCACCGAGTCCCGGCCAGGTCGTACAGTCGCTGATTGTTGCGGTTTCCTCCGGAATCATTGCCACAACCCTGTTCTTTTTTGCAACGTACCGCGTCCAGCATCACCAGGGGAAGCTGGCTGCTGTGGAAGCGACACAGTCGACGCAGATCCTGTTCGTCATTGTCGGGGAAGCGTGGCTGCTTTCCAGTCCGCTGCCGAGCGGCCTTGCTCTTCTCGGCGTCTGTCTGATTATGATCGGGATCGTCATCCATACGCTGTTCATGAGTTTCCTGAACAAGCAGGCCTCTCCCGTCCAAGCGTTGTCCAAAGCCGAGTAAACAGAATGGTTGGTCTCTTTCCTGGAAAGCACGCATAGGCTTGTGTTAGAGATTTTTTCCTGGGAGGGGATGATGAACATGAATGATGGCAGGGATCAGCTTGCGTGGCAGGCGATGAAGTATGATCTGATGGCGAATTACTACAAATATATCGACCCCAGGCTGCATGTGTACTATTACCAGAGACACCTGGAGTGCATGCAGCGGCTCATCATGAGCGAGCGCAGTGAAATGGGACCGGGTGGATCCGGAGGAAACACGGGGATGAATGCGATGGTGCGGGTGCTGCACGCCTCACCGGACGCACCGGCCGTCGACGTCTATGTAAACGGACAAAAGGTTCTTGGAGGCATCTCTTATAAACAGCAGAGCAATTATTTGACCGTTCCAGCAGGCACTTATAAGATTGACATCTATGCAGCCGGAGATACAAGCAGTCCGGTCTTATCCCAGCAGGTGAGCGTCGACGGAGGCAACCGCTATACCGTAGCCGCAGCAGGAGCTGTGAATAACCTTCAGCTGATACCGGTAGTAGACAGCAGCAGTGTCTCTTCCGGAAGCAGCAAGGTGAGGGTGTGGCATTTATCACCGAACGCTCCGGCTGTCGACGTCGCCGTCAAAGGTGGGGACGTCCTCTTCCGGAATGTTCCCTTCGGTAAAGCGACCCGTTACATGACCCTGCCGCCGACGACGGCCGACCTGGAAGTCCGGGTCGCCGGTACGAATCAGGTCGTCCTTGAAATCCCTCAAGCGACGTTTAAGCCGAATGAAGCATATACAGCTGTTGCCTTAGGTTTCGCCGGGGGCGACCCAGCCCTTGAAGCGATGTTCCTTCAGCCATAATACCACCAAATCCCGGGCCGTCCCGGGATTTTTTTATTGGGCCGTCAGCGAAAGAGGCTTCTCCATACGGATATCCGCCCACATCCTCCCGTCATAGTAGGTGAATCCTTCTTCTCTGGCTATCTCCTTGTAACCGAGTCTGCTGTATAGTCTGTGCGCAGACTCGTTGAATTCAAAAACTCCGAGCTCGACCCGCTTCAAGCCCATCTTCTTCATTTCCTCCTCCATAAATAAAATCGCCTTAGCGCCGATACCTTTCCCCCGGGCGCCGGCTTCACCGATGGTGATCCCGATCCAGCCGGAGCCCTTCTCTTTCCTAAAGAGATGTTCCGGATCGATCATGAAGTTCATTTCACCGACAAGGACCCCGTCCAGCATGATGGCATACATTTCATGGTCCTCCAGGCGCTTCGTCAGTGTATCCACCGTCTGCAGACGTTCCTTCTCGAAAGACGCTTGATTTTTATGAGGTCTTGCAAGTGCACTGATTGTTCGATCGTTCTCCCAACGGTTGTATGCCGCGACCATTGTCTCGTCGAAGGCGGTGATCTTTCGGAATTCCAATTTCATCCTTACCACTCCTCTTCTATTATGCAGCTCTTTTCAGCTGCTGCCATAAAGCATCCGCCTCTTCAAGAAGCTCCTTGTACTCCAAACCCACATATATGCATAGGGCGAGGATGAAGGCGATCGCGACGACATCCAACACTCCCTGCCACTTCGGTGAAAGAAGAGCACGCGTTCCATACCTTTTTGAGAAAATACGGGACCCTGCCCCGATGACTAGAAAAAGAGGAAGACTGATGATCCAGGCAAAAAAATTGTGGAGGCGTTGATCCATGACAAGAACAGCGACTTCCTGCTCACTGGAGAGCGCTTGAACCTCAACAACTTCCTTTTCCTCCCACATCCAATCTTGACGAGTGACTGTCTTACCGTCTTCTCCCATATCCATCCCTAGAGGAACCGTATCTACGCCATACATCAGGACTTGACTCAACAGGAATACGGATGCAACAGCGATGATCTCGATGACGATGCCGGTTGCTTTCATAACATCCCCCCTCCTTCTATCGTAGCATAAAACGTTCCCGACACAGAAAAACCCCCGGACGCTCATCGTCCGGAGGTAGTCCATCAATAGGTCGTAAACCACGTCCATTTCTGCAGGTAATACGTGGCATAGCGAATAAACGTCAACTTATCCGTATATTCCTCATAATCCGCTGTGAAATGACCGTCTTCGTTATTCCAAAGCTTGGTGAAGTAGCCGTCGACCTCCTGAAAAACAGGCTCTTCTCCGCTTCCTTTCATCACGACGTTCGCTTCCAGGTTCAAGTCTGCCAGGTTCCGTCTCGTATAGTTGGCGGAGCCGGCAATGATGACGTCTTCCTCTTCTTTATCTAAATAAAGCATCTTCGTATGGAATTGTTCGATATTCACATCATACCAGCGGAGATGGATGTTCTTATTCCCGAGACGCTGCATCTCTGCGGCTACGGGTAAATTAGGAATCCCCGTCTTCTCATGTCCAAATGACTGCTTGTTCGGGTCCATGATGATGTTCGCTTCCGCCCCCCGGTCTGCTGCTTTGTCAATCAGGTCAACGATCTTTCTGTCCGCAAGGTAATACATGCCGAGCCAGATCGTATCTCCTTTTCCAACATCCTTAAGTTCTTCCAAAATTGCCTGGTACGTCTTTCCTTCCGTGACGAACTTGGTCTTCACTGGACCATCCTGTTTTTCCCATTTCCTGTTCTTGTAATCCGGGAAATCAGCGTCGCCGGAATAACGGACAACTGCCTCCTCGGCTTCGAGAATGTCCCGGATGATCGGGCCTGTCATCTTGAACGCCACATTCTCATGGTAACCGCTCGCGTCATGCGGGTTCGCCGTCGATACGATTGCCGCATCTTCCGTCACAACGAGCTTCCTGTGATTCGCTTTAATATTCATCAGCTTCAAATACGAGCGCAGAGTGACATCGGGTGCATCTTTTGCGAGCGGGTTGCTGATCCAGCCGCCGTCGCCTGTCCCCATCCATGAAGCCGTCACCCTCCAGACGCTGGAGTAGAGCGGGTTGGAATCACGGAGCTCGTTCAGATCCGTCAGCACGACATCGACACCCCCATCCCTCAGCCGCTTGATCGATTCCGACTCATAAGACCCGTAAACCGTATTGATTGGATCGGTGATGAAAACGACCTTCAAGTCAGGATGCTTTTCCTTTTGGGCGAGAATGGCATCCACCAGGTTTTCCGACAGTGGCGGAAAATCTCTTTTTCCATCTGTGTAGCCGTTAAATAAAAACATATCTGCAACAATGAAATCCTCCGCCTCACCAATCATGGCGTTTATTTCATCGAATATCTCCGCGTCGTGAACCGTATTACCTTCTTCATCTTCATACGTGAGATCCCGAAAAAACTCCACGCCCGATAGTTCGTGCACGTCCCCTTCATAGGAGATGCCCTCAGGAAGCTTCTTCCACGATGTATGATAAGCGATCATGAAAACGAGTACGATAAATATAAGAATGACAATCAACCAAAACCGCTTCTTTCTAAAAAGCTTCTTCATTTCCAGCCCTCCTTTTATGTAACCAGTGCAATGGTATATACACTTCTACAGGAAGCATGAAACCCATATGCTATAAAATAGGGTCTCCCTCCCTATAAAAAATAGAAAAGCATCGTGCCGGAGCACGATGCTTTTAGTGGTTAAGGATTCCTAGGAGCGGGATGGGAACCTTGTATTATTCTTGTGTGAGCAGCTTCGGACGCTGCAGAAAAAGAATGATGAGGACGATACTGCTCAATACGAATGCAGGCAGCATATACCCCCCGTTATAGACGAGCGAATACAGCCAGACCGGCTGTCCTTCCGGCGCGAACTCCCCGTAAAAGACGATCCCTGCGAGAAAATGTCCGAAGAAACGCAGGAGACTCCCGACAAAGCAGCCGACAATGATCCAGCCGACGATCGCTTTTTTGTTTTGTTTCCGTACCGCGTTCCATACCGGCTTTGCCGCGACACCTGCAAGACCGATGACACCGAAAGCTACGAAGTAATCAAGAAACGTCTGAAGAGGTGTCATGATGTAAGCACCGGTTAAGATTTGATAGGCCCCGAGCAGCAGCCCGGTGGCGACTCCGCCTTTGATTCCCCAACGGAAAGCGATGATGAAGACAGGAACCATCGCGAGCGACACAGAACCACCCTGTGCCCACAATTTGAATGAAAGAAATGGAATGATGTCCAAAAGCAGTGCCAAAGCAGAGAATATAGCTACTTCGACAAGAAATAATACACGACGATTTCTCATCGTTATCTACCCCCAATAATTGAACACAAAAAAAGCAATGCCAAAAAGGGAAGCTTCCTGATGGAGGAGTCCCTTGTTGAGCATTGCACCATCAAAAAAGCCGCCATCCCTGCGCCAGTGCTAACTGACAGGTTCGAAGGGTCTGGACACAGCGTCCACTCTCAGCCGGAGGCTCCCCTTGAAGGCTTTATACCGTTTACTTTTCTTGATTTGTCTTCTATTATAGTCGAAACCACCCGAAATTACAAAGGCCTTTTATTTCCCGGGGAATGCTATTTCGTATTTGTGTACGTCTGGAAAAACTCCAGACTGCGCTCGATGATCAAGTCTTTATCATGGTCGAGCGTTGCGACGTGATAGCTGTCATCCAAATGGATAATTTCTTTATGCTCGGAAAAAACCGTTTCAAATATTACCTCGGAATTGTTCGGGGGCACGACATGATCCTCCCTTGAAACGAAAACGACGATCGGACAATGAATGCTGCTTAATAGATCCCTGGTCTTCCCCATGAGCATCGACAGCTCTCTAATCGATTTTACCGGTGTCCGATCATAGCCGAGCTCGTCACTTTCCGGATCTTTAATATCCGATCCAATCGCTTCAAGAAAGCGCTCCTCTGTGCTCGAGCTGTTCTCAAGCACCGGGATATCGATTGCTGCATTGATCGGGATGACGCCGGCGACCTTCTTCTTCCCTGCCACATATAAAGCAAGCGTCCCTCCCATCGACAAGCCGACGACGAAGATTTTTTCACAACGCGCTTCCAGCCAGTCAAAGGCTTCCATGACCGATTGAATCCAGTCTTCATGACTCGTGGACTCCATGTCCTCCGGCGTGGTGCCGTGCCCCTTCAGTCTCGGACAGACGACGGTATACCCGGCGCGGCCATATGCTTCTGCCAGCGGCCTCATACTTTGCGTCGTTCCTGTAAATCCATGGGATACCAGGATCCCTACCTCATTACCCTCGAACCTTATCTCTTCTGCCCCACTCATCACTGCGGTCATTTCGTTTCCTCCTGTTCGTTTTTCCTTTTCCTAAAACCGTCGTCAGCACTGCTTTCTCCAATATTCTCCAAGGCATGACCCGTTTCAGAAATACGTTGAACTTCACTTTCGCTCCGATTGGAAAGCGCAGCTTCCGTATTCTGTCCTGCTCGACCAACTCCGTCATCAATGCAGCTACATCCGACGGATTTTCGCGGCTGTCTCCATTCAACGCATTCCATAGTCCTTTTATGTAATCAGCATAGGGAGAATCAGGGTCATGGACAGCGTCCGGGAGTTCCATTCCGGCTGACCATATATTCGTTTGGTACGAGCCCGGCTCTACAAGAGCAACATCGATGCCGAATGGCTGGACCTCGAAGCGGAGGCTTTCTGTAAGCCCTTCGAGCGCATGTTTCGATGACACGTATGCCGATAACCCCGGGAATCCGATCAAACCGCTGACGCTGCTCACATTGATGATCTTGCCACGCTTCTGCTTCCGCATGAGCGGCAGAACTGCCTGGGTGACGGCGATGACCCCGAACACATTCGTCTCGAACTGACGTCTGTACGCTTCCAGCGGTATCTGCTCGAGAAAGCCGCCGATTGCAAAACCAGCATTGTTGACGAGAACGTCGACTGCTTCCAAATCGTTCAGCTTTTCTTTAAATGCAGCGATGGAAGCATCATCGGTCACGTCGAGCTTCCAAACCGTGATCCGGCTCCTCACGTGATTGGAAATCGCTGCGTCCTCGAATACTTCCGCTTTTTCCATGTTCCTCATTGTCGCGATTACCGAAAACCCTTTTTCCGCACATTTGACCGCCGTCAAATAGCCGAACCCACTCGATGCTCCGGTAATCAATACGGTTGGATTCATGTCATTTCTCCTCTCTGCTTCCTCATTCCTTATAACGTTCGATATCAAACACTTGTTTTCCTCTAATGCCCTCTGTACAAAAACACAATGGTTTCTCTGACGGGATTGATCTTATAAGATAAGTTCTTCCCTTTCTCTCCCGTACTTTCCCCTGTTCTCCCGCATATCACGGCAGGCAAAAAGAAAAGGCCCCGCTTAATCGGCGGAGCGCAGGACAGGATAAGTCACATATAAAACGAAAACACTCACGAGAAGGGGCAGCGCGCTCCATGCCATCAACGTTTGAATCGGAATTCCCCAGCCGAGAAACAGAGAGGTGACCGCGTACGAGAGCGGAATCAACCCAAGCGACCCGGTCCGTATCAGACTCATCACCCTTCCCACCTTGCTTTCTTCTGCAGACGATTGAACGAGGGATAGGAGCGGAATATTGACGGCCGGAATGATCATGCCGATAAGAACGATAATAAGCACGGATAAAACCAGCGTATCTGCACGGCTGAAGATAAACATACCGGCTCCTTCGAGAGCGATCAAGTACAGCGCATACGCTCCCCGTCTCCGCCGGATGTTGAGAAAACCGATCAGGACAGCTCCGAGAATCATCCCGAACGTCAGTCCTCCTTGGACGAGACTGAAATCGAGGGCACTTCCGTCCAGGACTCCTTCCACGAAGATCGGCAGCCCCATCATCAAAGGGCCGGAGATGAAAAAGTTGACGATGATCGTAATGATGAACAGTGATCGCAGCAGTCTGGACTGCCACGTGTAACGGAAGCCCTCCGCCAATTGGGCATAGAACGGGGATCGCTCCCCTTCCCGCGCATCCTTTCCCTGCTTTTTCACAAATAGAATTCCGACACCGGATAAGAAAAGAAACAGGACGATGATCAGAAGGACGAAGCTGTAGGAAAGCGAATGGATCAGGACACCGGCAAGGAGTGGTCCGGTGAACGTAGCAATCTGGATCGTTCCCTGAATGACGGAGTTTGCGCGCGTCAGCTGATCCTTCCCTGTCACTTTCGGAAGCAGCGCATCTCTTGCCGGCTCGAACATTCCGCCGCAGGCTCCGAACAGGCCTGCGTGGACCGCCATGATCCAAACAGGAACCTCCTGAAGGGTAAGAAAACAAATCGATAAGGTAAAGAGGAAGACAGCCATCGTTAAGTCCGATGCCGCCATGACCTTCGTTTGACTGCAGCGGTCCGCGACCACTCCGCCGACAATCATGGAAACCATCCGCACCGTCGTCAAGGAAATCAACACCATGCCGAGAGCCGCTGCCATATGTAACGACTCTACGATGTACCACGACTGAAGAAACATAAACATCGACAGGCTTAAACTGGAAACAACCGTTGTAAAGGACAATAGGAGAAAGGATCTTGACTTCCATAACGAAACCCCTCTTTTCTCCTCATATGACTTTGCGCTTTCCATAACATCTCCTCCTCGGATGCCGGCGCAGGCCGACGGTAAAAATTATTTTACTGTTGCACAAAAAAAGAGACCTCCACCCCCACTTCATGTCTCTCCCTTTTTCCCAAACCGACTTTCCTCTATCTGCAAACCGAGCATGTGAAAATAATACAGCTTCGCATCTTCTGTCGGTTCCGTACGTTGAATCGATGCAAGTTCTTCCATTAAGTCGGAGAATTTCTGCTGCCAGGCCAGAAAGTCCTCCTCCTTTGCATGAATTTCATAAGCGGCGGATCGGTATTTCCAGTCTTCCGGTTTTTTAGACAGGGAATCATTCTCCAGCGACTCCTCCGGCACAGATAAAACCCGCTGTTTGGAATGATCGAGCATGGCGAGCATCATCTGCCGGATTGGACCCGACACCTCTGCGTTTGGCAGCAGTTCGGCATCCGGTACAAACCCGCGGGCTACCGTTTGATAGAACTTCTGGACAATCCCGTTCTTTTCTTCCGTTCTAGCAATTTCCAAGAGCCCGTTCTTCTCCAACTCTTTTAAATGATAATGGATGCGGGCTCTTGAGAGCTGATAAATTTCAGAAAGCTGCTGACCGGTCTGCGCCTTCCCCATCAGACGCAGAAGCAGGTCCGACCGGAACGGATCCGCCATCGCCTTCAGCTGGTCGTGGGTTGTTAGTATTTTTATGTCCTCCACTAGACCGTTCACTCCTTTTTACTCGGTAAAATTTATTTAACTGTAGTATCAACCACAAGGAAGGAATTGTCAATAAGAAAAGCCGCTTTCCTTCATCAAAAGGAAAGCGGCTTTTCTATCAACCTCCGGCAATCATACGTGCGAGCTGACCACAGAGCAGAGCAGCATAGGTTCCGACGACGTTACCGAGGATCCCCATCAGCAGGCCGACAGGGGCAAGCGCCGGCTGAAAGACCGATGCGACGATCGGTGCAGAGCTTGTCCCTCCGATATTCCCCTGTGAACCGACGGCGACAAAGAAGAGCGGCGCCTTCAATAAGCGGGCCGCAAGGAAAATACACAGCACGTGGATGGCGAGCCAAACGATTCCCATCAGGATAAATTGCGGCGCTTCCACAATATCCAGAAGGTTCGCCTGGCTTCCGATCCCCGCCAGGAACAAGTAGATGCCGGCATAACCGATCTTACTGGCTCCATAATATTCAAGGTTCCGCACCTTCGTAAAGGACAAAAGAATTCCGACGGCCGTAATGATCAAGAACGTCCATGTCGACGTATTCATGACCTCCGACTTCGGAATAAAGGAAAGATCGGCAAACTGACGGACGAGAAACGAGCCGGCAATACCGATGGACAGAATTCCGAAGAGCTGCGGAAGCTCGAGCGGTCTGGCATTCTTCTCCACGTCTGTTGCTATCTCCTCGTTCACCCGTTTAATGGTGGAGTTATCCGCACCATTCCATTTATTGAAGCGGTTCTGGAAGTTGGCAAGCGAAATCATGACCCCCATCCAGCCGATTCCGACGATCGTATCGGTCAAAATCATCGGGCTTAGTATATGATCCGGCGTATCAAAGGCTTCGATCATGGCTCCCATGTTAGCCGAGCCGCCGATCCAGCTTCCGGCAAGCGCCCCGACACCTCGCCAGGCATCCTCAGGGAGAATCCCCTGGAACAAGGCGAACGCAATCGGTCCCCCGATCACGATGCCGATCGTACCCGCAAAGAAAACGAGCACGGCCTTCGCGCCAAGCTTGAACGTTGCCGGTACGTTCGTACTGATCATTAACAGCAGCAACCCGGCGGGAAGGATATACGTACTCAAAAAGCTGTACACATCCGAGCTCTGCGGGATGATTCCGAACGTCGTCGAAAGCATCGGAAGGAAATACATCCAAATAAGCGGAGGAAGATAGCCGAAGAATTTCTTCAAAGGCTTATACTCCATCGTTGATAACATGAACACGATTCCCACGACAGCGATAAGATAAGCGAATACCGCCATCGGTTCCTGTATAAGTGCGTGGTCCATAAACTTCTTACATCTCCTATCTGAAACCATTAGAAATTTGAAAAAATTACAGATATGTAATTTTGCATTTTGCCAGTTTAGCACACAACCGCAGGAAAAGGAATTCATTGAACTTATGCATTTTTTTCCTCTATATACGCAAAATGACATGAGAGAGCATCGATCGAATCTTACGCTACTGCAATCGGCACGGAACTGCTATACTGGGTCTATTGCTTATAAAGAGGTGAAAGTATGAAAAAGATTTGGCACTTATACAAAGATTCTTCTTTTCTATTGAAAATGACGCTCGGTTTCCTGCTCGGGATCGGAGCCGGCATCCTTTTCGGTCCGTCCATGGAGGCGGTCAAACCGCTCGGTACGATATTGATCAATTTGTTGAATTTGATCGCTGTTCCGGTCATATTCCTGACCGTCGTCCTTGCGATCAATCAAATGAACCCGAGGTACCTTGGCAGAATTGGAGGAAAGCTGCTCGTCTATTACGGCATAACGACCGCTGCAGCTGTCCTTATCGGGGTAGCACTCGCCCTGTGGATCAACCCGGGAGCCGGGCTGGAACTGCCAAACGCGGATGTCGAAAAGCCGGAAACGCCCGGATTTTCCGATGTACTGCTTAACATCGTCCCGGACAACTTGTTCACTGCGTTTTCTTCCGGGGAGCTGATGGGCATCCTTTTCCTTGCCGTCATCACCGGCCTCGCTTTGGTGAAGATGCGCTATTCGGACAAGGACGAACTCAAGAAATCAGGAGAGACGCTGCACCAGTTTTTCTCGGCGGCCAATGACCTGTTCTTCCTGCTTCTGCAGGGGATCCTTCTCTATGCGCCTGTCGGAATCTTTGCGATCGGTGCTTCGACATTCGGCAGTCAAGGATGGGAGACCTTCCGCTCGCTGTTCGCGTTTACCGGTGTGTTTTACTTAGGTGTCCTTCTGCTTTGGCTGCTAGTATATACGTCTTTCTTGAAACTTGCGAAGTGGCACGTTCGTGACTTTTTCGCTAGTACGAAGGACGCCTATATTACGGCATTCTTTACATCAAGCAGTATCGCTTCCCTGCCCGTTGCGATGGAATCGGCGAAGAAAGCCGGCATTTCCGATCGGATTGTGAACTTCAGCCTACCGATCGGAGCCGTGTTCAACTCGGATGGCGGCGCCCTGCGTATGGGTGTTTCCATCGTGTTCGCCGCCAATGTGACAGGGCTTGATTTAACCGTCATGGACTTCATCACCATCGTCGTCATCGGCACACTGCTGTCGATCGGGACAGCAGGCATTCCCGCTGCCGGACTCGTCACCCTCGCAGCCGTGCTTACGATGTTCAACCTCCCGCTTGAAATCGTCGCCTTAATTGCAGGCGTTGACGTCCTGATCGGGATGGCAGGAACGGCCTCGAACGTATTCGGTGATATGGTAGGATCCGCTTTTGTGGATAAAAAAGAAACCGACCGTACCAATCCAGAATCATAATTGTCCAATCAAAAAAGGATCAGAGCCTTCTCTGATCCTTTTTCCATATAGTCGGGAAACTTAAGAGCGCCTTGACTTCAGGTTGTTGAAGAAGTAATTTTCTTTGGCCGGTGAGCCTGATGGACTCTGCCCATTCCTCTCCACACGATGCCGCAATCGATCTTCCATAATCAGTAATTACTCTTCCTCTACAAATCGATGTTCCGCCAGAATGACTGCGATCCGGTCTTCCAGGTCTCCGACATCCTCGACCAGGTAATTATTCAAAACAATAGAGAAAATAAGCTTCTCTCCGTCTTTTGTCGTCACATAGCCCGATAAAGAGGAAACCCCTGTCAACGATCCGGTCTTTGCCTGTACGTTATCCTCGGCAGCCGTGTCCTGCATTCGGGAACGGATGGTGCCGCCGACGAACCGTTCGGCATTCCCTGCAACGGGCAGGGAATTCAAATAGGCAGAGAACCATTTTTCGTCCTGGACCTGATAAAGCAGCTCCGATATTTCATGAGCGGGAATCATGTTGACATGGGACATCCCGGAACCGTCTCTTAATCGGAGGGTGGACGTGTCGACACCGGCGCTTTTCAGATAACTATCCACGACTTCAAGCCCCTTCTCCCAGCTGCCTTCGTCATGGACGACTTTCCCCATTTCCTTCACCAGCACCTCCGCATGGCCGTTGTTGCTCAGCTTCATGAACGGAATAAATAGCTCCGCAAGCGGCATCGATTCATGAGTGATCAGCTTGAGAGCTTTCTTCGGTGTCCGCTTCCCTTCCTTGTTTTTTCCTTTCACTTTGATTCCTTGTTCCTCCAAGGCGCTTCGGAATACGTCCAAAGCAAGTCCGGTCGGTTCCGATACGGCTATCCAGGAGCGGGATCTGCTTGAGTCGAGAGGAATCGTTCCTTCCACGATGATCCGGTTCGTTTCATGCTCCCTTTCCATCGATATATCCCTCTCCCCATCTGCCGGCACCGTTTTCGTCCGGTTGATGATTTTCACATAATCCGTCTTCGGCGTGACTTCCACCCGAGCCGGGTCCCCTTCCTTCTCTGCCGGATAGGCAGCGACGATGACCGTCCCTGCGTCGTAATCTTCATTCGGCGCCACGGTCAAAGCAGAGACCTGCGCACCGTAGTAGTGGGTTTCATCGTTCCACGTAATGTCTTCAGAAAGCCGGACGTCGTCATACCATGTGTCGTCCGCGATCAAATCCCCTTTCACCTCTCGTATGCCATTCTCCTTCAATTCTTCCGCCATCTTCTCAAGGTCTTCCATCATCAAGGTCGGGTCTCCCTTGCCTTTCAAATACAAGTCGCCATGCAGCTTATGCCCCCGAATCGTCCCCTCTGCATAGACTTCTGTAGAAAATGTATAGTCAGGACCAAGCTGATCCATCGCCGCGGCCCCACTGAACAGCTTCATATTGGAAGCCGGCTTCAGCCTTGTGTGAGCATCATGCTCATATATCACTTCGCCGGTTTCCGCCATCCGGATACTGACCCCGGCAAGAGCCCCTTTCAAATCTTCATCTGCAAGCACCGTATCCAGCTTCTTCTTCAAACCCGATTCCTCCTTTGCCGCATCCACTTCCGATTCCGCAGGAGCTTGGTACGAGGAAAACATTAAAAAAGATGCAAGCAGCGGAACGACGACGTGCTTTTTCTTCATTGAAATCATATATGTATGGGCCTCCCATCCAGTTTATTTACTTATAACCATAGCAAAGAACTTCATCTATTGTAATAATTTTCTAATAATTCTGACTAAAACAGACCGTTAGCCGGAGGTCAATGGTCCATCTTTATTCTATGCGAGAGAGGGAACTTTACCCTTTCCGTGCTGTTTCTCCTACTGAAAAGACCGGAACCCGTCTGACGGGTTCCGGTCTTTTCTAGAGAGATGGACCCTCAACCATTTACTTTTCGGTTATAGTACACGCGGGACAGGAAGTAGACGGCGACTCCTCCAATGAGAATGGTATATTGCCAGCCGCCGTCGCCCCCTTTCGTGAGCTGATTATAAATCGACCAGATCAATAGTACGACGGTATAATAGACAAACCCATTCTTTGCCGCCCTACCGCTTTGGTGTTTCTCCATTTCGTCCTGCTTCTTCCACTTCATTTCTTTTCCTCCTCATACGAAAACAGCTCGTCTTCGGATGTTTTTAACGCGAGAGACAATGGAAAGGCGGGTTTCCGTGTCGAGTCGTATTAATCGTCTGCCTCGTCACCAGGCGCCGTTTTGCCAGTACATCCGGAGAGTTCTTCCTCGTTTTCCTTTTGGACCGGATGCAATTATTTAATCAGAGGTCCCCTCATTATGTAAAAACTTTTCACATATTCAGTATAGAGAAAGAAACAAACATGTCAAAACCTTTTTACATATAAAAGCTTTTCCAAAAAGTCCGATGTCCCCGGAGAAATCCGAGCAGGAATGGTATGGTTATCTCTAGAATAGTGTTAGAATAGGAAGGGTTTGTCCTAAACCAATTTTAATAGAAAGGAAGTTTCATACTTATGAGTACCAACATGAAGCTTCAAGAACTCTCCCCATCCTTTGATCCTTGGGAAGCTTACATGGATGTAAAGGAACACGGAGACATGACGTTATCCAACATAGAATTTACGACGACGACACTCTGCAACATGCGCTGTGCGCACTGTGCTGTCGGTTATACGCTGCAGTCGAAGGACCCGGATGCCCTGCCGATGGACCTGATCATTAATCGTCTGGATGAAATCCCTCACCTGCGCACCTTGAGCATCACCGGCGGAGAACCGATGATGTCGAAGAAATCGGTCGACAATTATGTCCTGCCGCTTCTTAAATATGCCCATGAGCGCGGAGTTCGGACTCAGATTAATTCCAATCTGACGCTGCCGTACGAGCGCTATGTTCCGATCATCCCTTATCTCGATGTGCTACATATTTCTCATAACTGGGGAACGATCGAGGAGTTCGTTACGACCGGCTTCGCCCGCATGGAAAGAAAGCCGTCGGAGGAGGCACGCAGGAAGTTCTTCGACCGGATGGTGGAGAACTCCCAGAAACTCGCCGCAGAAGGCGTCATGGTATCTGCAGAAACGATGCTGAACAAACGGACATTCCCTTATCTGGAATCGATCCATGACCATGTCAAGGAAATGAAGTGCGCCCGCCACGAAATCCACCCGATGTATCCGGTCGATTTCGCTAGCGCGCTTGAAACACTGAGCTTGGAAGAAATGCGGGAAGGTATCAACCGCCTGCTGGATCACCGTGATGAAGATATGTGGATGCTGTTCGGCACGCTGCCCTACTACCCTTGCAGCACTTCCGACGAAGATTTGGACATGCTGAAACGTTTGTATAGTGCAAAGAATGTAACGGTCAGAAATGATCCGGACGGACGTTCCCGCCTGAATGTAAACATCTTCAGCGGCGATATCATCGTGACCGATTTCGGAGACGAACCGGGCCTCGGCAACATTCAGGATACGAAGCTGACGGACGCTTACCAGCAATGGATGGAAACAGACACAGCAAAAAGCCTGAACTGCCACTGCCCCGCTGTCGAATGTCTCGGACCGAACGTACTCGTCAAGAACGCCTACTATTCCGATATCGACTTCCAGAAACGAAAAGCCAAGATCTCCTTATAAAAAGGACGAAAGCCCCGCTGATAGGTATCAGCGGGGCTTTCAGCTTTTTGAAGAAGTGATTCCCAGCTAGGGAGAGGGCGGGGTCCGGGAAATGGGACGCTTTCCACGCGGCGGCCGGTGAGCCTCCTCATCGCGTTGTTCTTCCAGGGTCTCTCCTGTCCCGCTAATCCCGTCGGAGTCTGCCCATTTCCCTCTACCCTTTGCCGGAATGATCCCTCCCATAATTACTGCTGTTCCTTTCACCAGGACGCTCTTATCTTGCTCTCGCAGCAGTCGTCGAGGCTTTTCTTAGGACCATCCAGCTCGGAACGAAAGTCAACAGGGCTGCAACCAGAAGAAGGAGGAAATCCACGTGAAGCGTCATCCCCTGAAGTCGAAAAACCTCACTGAACATATAATCCTTCGTGACAGGAAGCATCATCAACACCCCAAGGACCGCCACCCCGCTGAAGCCTCCAATAAGGCCGTATCGGTAAAAGACGGAACCGAGCAGGAACCCGATGGAGATGAACAGAAAGAACAATAAACCAAGCACCCAGATCTCGTTATACCAGGCTGCCTGCACATCCAACATGTCCATAAGGGAATAGTGACGGATGCTTGATATCTTTTCCGCATCCAGGACTGCCCGGAATCCACGTACAATCCCGAGATGAACCATGGATAAAACGAGAGAGAAAAACAGGCTGAAAGCGAACGTACCGAGCAGATACCGGGTACGCGTCGTCCCCATTTTCACACAGAACGGGAAAGTTTCCTTCGTCATATTAAGGCCGGAAATGATACAGAAAACGAAGACGATTGGACTTGTAAAGACAATCATGGAACTGTCCGGAACAAGAATAGAAAGCAGCGTAAACCCCACGAGCGTCGCCGTTAATATGCTCCAAAACACTAGAAAGGAAAAGCGGTAATCGATTAATAAATAATAGAAAATCCCTTTTAAATCCCTAAGCATTCTTCTCCACCCCTTCGAGTTCCGTCAAATGAACCATGATGCCCTGCATGGAAATATGCTCCGCTTCAAGCCCGGCATTTCTGGCGCCTTCAAGCGAATAGCCCTCTCCATACAACCACACCGTTTTCATCCCCATCATTTCCTGCTCTTTTAATACATGCTTATCCGTGGTGAAAGCATCCACCTTTTCTTTCATGCCGGCGACCTTCAAGCTCTTCTGAACCATCGCTTCCGCCTGATCATGAAACATGATTTCACCATTATGAAGCATGATTACCTCTTCAAACAGCCGGCTTACCTCATCAATCAAGTGCGTCGAAAGCAGAAACGTACGCGGAAATTCTTGAAATTCTTCCAGCAACAAGTCATAAAACATATACCGGGCAGCTGCGTCGAGTCCGATATACGGTTCGTCGAATATCGTAATCTTCGCCCTTGAAGACAGACCGATGATGATTCCAAGCGCTGATTCCATTCCTTTGGAAAGTCCGCTGGCGTTCGTGCGTGGGTGCAGGTGGAATTTCTCCATGAGGCGGTCAGCCGTTTCCTGGGACCAATTCGGGTAAAACATGGAGACAATCTTCAGCACATCTTTAATTTTCAGGCGCCGCTTAAAGTTGCTCGTCTCATTGATCAGGCATATATCCTGCAGCACCGTCCTATTATCAAACGGGGACTGCCCATCCACCAGCACCTCCCCGGAAGTGGGAAGCGTGTGACCGGCCAAAAGCTGCATCAAGGTCGTCTTTCCTGCTCCGTTCTTTCCAAGCAGCCCGTAGAATTTATTTTCTTCCAGCGTCAGGTTGATCCCGTTCAGCGCCGTTTTCTCTCCATACTTTTTCGTCAAGTTCTTCAGTTCGATTTTCATTTGATTCCCGCCTCCCCTAATAGACGATCCAGCTCTTCCTTATCCAACCCGATTCTCTCTGCTTCCTCCTTCAAAGGAAGAATATACTCTTCATAGAAAACCGTTTTACGCTTTTTGAGTACGATAGCCCGCGCACCTTCTGCAACAAACATGCCGATTCCCCTCTTCTTGAATATGATCCCCTCATCCACCAGCAGATTGATTCCTTTGGCAGCCGTCGCGGGATTGATCTGATAGAACTTGGCGAATTCATTCGTTGATGGGACCCTTTCCCCTTCGGTTATCGATTGATCCAAAATGCCTGCTTCGACTTTTTCCGCTATTTGTTGAAATATCGGCTTGTCGACCGCCAAATCACGATCCATAAAAGCACCTCTTCGTTGGTTCATTAGTTATGTAACTAACCATATAACTAGGATGGTGGAAAGTCAAGAAATATTTTACAAATAAAAAAAGCTGTCGGGTACATTCCCGGCAGCTTCTCGCTTCATTTTCTTCGAAATAAGCACACAATACACGTCCAACAGCAGGTATATCCTTCGACTACTGCTTCATACCGCTCTTGTTTTGTCATGTATGATCCTCCTCATCCACAACTTTATTTATATAATTTCCTTCCTCTACTTTCATTAAACGCTCATTTATGCAGCTGGGTCACTTTCGGAGAAATAGGACCTGCTTTCACTCTTTCTCTCCGCGTTTCCGTTCGCTTGAAGAACCAGAAGACGGCTCCAAGCAGCGCGAGTGATCCGATCATGAAGACGACGGACAGCGGCGAGTAGCCACCTGCAGATTCTGCGATTCCGATCGGAGAGAAGAAGACATACATCGCGATCATCAAACTAATGGTGAAAATGGTGAAGGCCTTCGCGTGTTTCCAAGGGGTCAAGTCCACTTTTCCTGCATCGAGAAGAACATAAGGTGTGATGCGCGGTTTCAGTTTTCCTACCAGCACCATAATAAAGATGTTCAGCGGGAACAGGATCGCGAGGACATAAAGGAAGTTGACATGCCCGAGAAAAACCTTACTCAACGAATAGGCGATCAAGTGAACAATGATCGTAATCTTCGGTGCACTGGCCGGCACATATTTGCTGAAGAAGCCGACGAGGACCATGGCAATGATCGGCAGGTTATAGAATCCGAACATCTCCTGTAAGTAACTGTACAGTCCGGAGGGTGCAAATATGATAAATGGTGCGACGAGCACGGAAACGAGAGCCAGTGCTCCTGCGAAGAAGCGTCCCGCTTTAACAAGCTCCCTCTCGGATGCTTCCGGTTTAAAAATCGGTTGATATATATCAAGCGTGAATAACGTAATCGAACTGTTCAAGGCAGCATTGAACGAGCTTAAGATTGCTCCGAACAAAACGGCAGCTAGAAATCCTGACAGTGCAAGCGGCAGGACATCACTGACGAGTGTCGGATAAGCCATATCCCCTGTAGGAAGAGTATTTCCGTAAAGGAAAGAGGCGATGATTCCCGGCAGGACGAGGAAGAATACCCCGAATATCTTGAATAAACCTGCGAACAAGACTCCCTTTTGCCCTTCAGCCAGATTCTTCGCAGCGAAGGTCCGCTGGATGATGGACTGGTTCGTACACCAGTAAAAAAGATTGTTGAACAAGAGTCCTGTCAACAGCACCGTCCAGGGTACCGAGGATTCATGATTACCAATTGCGTTCAGCTTAGCGGGATTCTTATCGATCAATTCTTTAAAGCCGCCGACAAGATCTCCTCCGCCGATCGCCACAAGCGCAAGGATCGGAATCAAGAGACCGCCGATTATGAGACCGATCCCATTGATGGTATCACTGATTGCACAAGCCCGTAGTCCTCCGAAGATTACATAACCGCAGCCGATGATGCCGATTGCTGCCGCCACGATGGAAACAGTCATGATCTGACTCGTACCTGCAATGCTTGATAAAGAGAAAATGCTGTCCAGCACCAACGCTCCAGAATAAAGGACCGTCGGTAAATAGGCGACCGCATAACCAAGAAGGAAAAGGACAGAAACGATCTGTCTCGTTTTTCTGTCATACCGCTGCTCAAGGAAATCAGGAATGGTCGTGATGCCGGACTTCAAATACCTTGGAAGAAATACGAACGCCATCAGGATGAGCACCAGTGGACTCGTCACTTCCCAGCCCATGACTGCCATGGTCTCTGAAAATCCCTGTCCGTTCAAACCGACAAGCTGCTCCGTCGAAAGATTGGTTAATATTAAAGACCCTGCGATGACGACGCCCGTCAGGCTGCGCCCTCCCAGAAAATATCCATCTGAACTGGAAAGATTCGTTTTCCGCGTTTTGAACCACGAATACCAGGCGACGAATATGGTGTAAAAAAGAAAGCTGAAGATGATGATGCCTATCATATGAAATCCTCCCTAAGTTATGTAGTGAAAAGATGACAAGAACGAAATGTTAAATCCTCCCTGTTTTTTTCACTTAACTCAGAGATACCCCGGCGAAAAAAAGCCAAAACTAAAGTAAGCGATTGCAATGTTATTTTTCTAAAAAACCATCAAATCATACGGAAGGACCCCGCCCTTTTTTTGGAGGATATTTCTGCCTTCAGACACTTTTTATTCCTAAATATGAACAAGCTCAAAGCCTGTATTATCAAGGGTCACAGCAATAAGCAAGCCTATTTTTAAATAAATTTCGAACATTTTGTGTCCAAAATAAGAAATTTCTGTTACAATGAATACAAAGAAACCGTTTACACAAACTAGTGTAACAAAGGAGATGAATATAATGGGTGTAGCATCCATGTTCTTGTTGTTGGCGACAGTGACTCCGATTTTGTTTCTGATGATGAAGAAACCTGCTTTTGCGATCGTTCATTCTGTCTTGCTTATGGGCATGTGGGTCTATTACTTCCAAGTACTCCTTTATACAACACCTACCGCATTCTCACCGACATGGACGATGTTCTACCTCGCCCTCATCGGTACACATATCGGATGGGTGATGTTCTTCATAGCAACCGTCAAAGAAGGCCCGATCTACAAACAAGCACTTCAAGAGAAAATCGAAGCGCCGGACAAAATATAATTCAGCGAAGTGAAAAGACCCCTTACCGCCTGCCGGTAAGGGGTCTTTTCTGGGAGAAAAAGAAAAGCGAATTAAAGTTGGAAGAGGAAAGCTGCAAGAAGACTGCCTGACGCGCGCAAAAAGCGATCTTTTTTTGCAGCACGCCCCTCCTCATAAAAAAAAGCCTCTTCCTTACTATTAAGGAAGAGGCCTTTCTGTTATTGATCCTCGATCGGCTGCGCTTTGAACAGCTGAATCATCGCCTGAACAAAAGCGACACCGCTCAGGATATAGAGAACGAAAGTCGGTTCATAATGAGAATACATCGCACCTGTAAGAGAGAAAGCCGCCAATACGACACATAGAACAAACCCGATCATATGCTTCCACTGCAAGCCTCCGATCATTGGTGCCTGCTCATTGTCCATCTGCTGTTTCTGTTCCATTACTTTCTCCCCCTGTTTGATGTATTAATGCCCGCTGTGTTCTCCACTGTCCATATTCATTTCCTCGTGATTCATGTTTTCCATGTCCCCGTGGTCTCCGTGTTCCCCGTGTTGGAACCCGAAGGACATCGTGAATAAGGAACCTGCTACGAGAATCGCAGCAAGAGCGAAACCGTGGAACATCATATTCCATGGAACATGACCGCCACCGCTGCCCTTTTCTGTGATGTGCATGAACATGAACAACTGAACACCAGCCTGAAGCAGCGCCAGAATCAGAATACCTGAAATGATCACTGCAACTGGAAGGTCGGAATTGATTGCTGCCCAAGCAGCGACAAGCGTCATAACGACGGATAACAAGAATCCTATTACGTGACTAGTCGGTACTTTCTTTGACGTATCTGCCATCTAGACCACCATCCCTATCAGATAGACAGCTGTGAAGATGAAGATCCACACAACGTCCAGGAAGTGCCAGTACAAACTGACGATAAAGAATTTTCGACTTGTCTTAGTTGTAAGTCCGCGTTTTCTTAGTTGAATCAGAAGTCCGATCGCCCATCCGATACCAAGGGTTACGTGAAGCCCGTGGGTTCCGGCAAGGACGAAGAATGCTGACCAGAAGGCAGCCGACTGCAGTGTCGCGCCTTCGTGCGTATAATGGAAGAACTCGAAGATTTCGAATCCAAGGAATCCTAAACCAAGGGCAAGCGTTATGATCATCCATAACGTCATGCCTTTGACATTCCCTTTACGCATTTGGTGAATCGCAAGTCCACACGTGAAACTACTCACCAAAAGCAGGAACGTCATGATTAACACGATGCCTGGCTCGAACAACTCACCAGGTGTCGGTGCATCAGCTGTACGGCCGAATAGGACGGCATACGTTGCGAACAGCGTAGAGAAAAGTACGACTTCGGCTCCAAGGAAAATCCAAAATCCGAGAATACTCATCTGTCCTTCTTGCGTCCGGTATTCTAATGGACCTGTTTTCAATTCTTCTGCAGCCATATCATAACCCCCTCGCTTTTCGCTCGATGCTTTTCACTTCATCGACGCTTACATAGTAACCGTCATCGTAGTCGAAGGAACGGATGATCATCATGATCACACCACCAACAAGACCGAAGATCGCCACAGGCATCCACTCGAAGACGAGACCGAAGCTTCCGATGAACAGGAATGTCATCATGATGATCGGCTGCCCGGTGTAACTCGGCATGTGGATCGGCTTCAATTTCGATTCGTCGAATGTCGTTTGACCTTCTTCTCTCATGCGCTCATACGGGTCGATACGATCGACGTATGGTACGGTAGCAAAGTTATAGAACGGTACCGGAGTTGTCGTAGACCACTCAAGCGTACGTCCATGGCCCCAGGAGTCGCCGTTTGTTTCACGTTCTGCATAGCGGTAGCTGTAGTAAACGTTGTAAACGAAGACGATGAAACCAAGTCCCATTCCAAATGCACCGACAGTAGAGATGACGTTCAATGGAAGCCACTCGACTACGTTTGTGATGAACAAACGACGAGGCATTCCATCCAAACCTAGGAAATACTGCGGGAAGAAGCAGACATGGAAGCCGGCAAAGAACAACCAGAATGCCCATTTCCCAAGACGTTCGTTCATCTTATGACCGAACATCTTCGGATACCAGTAAGTCAAACCTGCGAAACAACCGAAGACTGTTCCGGCGATCAGCACGTAGTGGAAGTGCGCGATCAGGAAGTAAGAGTTATGGAACTGGTAGTCCGCTGCTGCCATACCGAGCATAACCCCTGTCACCCCGCCGAGTACGAAACTCGGAATGAAGGATAGAGACCAAAGCATCGGTACGGTAATTTCGATTTTCGACTTGTACAATGTCGCAAGCCAGTTAAAGATTTTAACCCCTGTTGGTACAGCGATCAACATCGTCGATACAGAGAAGACGGAGTTTACGAACGCGCCTGCTCCCATCGTGAAGAAGTGGTGTACCCAAACAAGGAAACTTAGTAGTGCAATAATGATCATGGACCAAACCATGGCGTTGTAACCGAACAAACGTTTCTTCGCGAAAGCCGCAATGACTTCGGAGAAGATACCGAATGCCGGCAGAATAACGATGTAAACCTCAGGGTGTCCCCACATCCAGAATAAGTTCGCCCACATCATCGGCAGTCCTTCTCCGGTCAGTGTGAAGAACTGAGCACCGAAGACACGGTCGATTGTAAGCAGCGCAAGCGCTACTGTAAGGATTGGGAATGCGAACACGATGATGAAACATGTAACCAATGTCGACCAAGTGAAGATCGGCATATGGAACAGTTTCATACCAGGGGCACGCATCTTAAGGATGGTTACCATCAAGTTGATTCCGGTACCCAATGTACCGATACCCGAGAGCTGTAAGCCCATCAAGTAGAAGTTCTGACCCGGTCCTGGACTCATTGCCGCACCTGCAAGCGGTGTGTAACTTGTCCAACCAGCGTCCGGTGATCCCCCGATGACGAAGGAAATGTTAAATAGAATAGCTCCGAATGCAAACGACCAGAAGCTGACAGCGTTCAAATAAGGGAACGCAAAGTCACGTGCTCCGATTTGCAATGGAACGATAATGTTCATCAAACCGATAAGGAACGGCATCGCCATGAAGATGATCATGATCGTACCGTGTGTCGTAAAGATTTCATTATAGTGTTGGGAATCTAGGAATCCAAGCCCTGGAAAAGCAAGCTGGATCCTCATCATTAAGGCGTCGACACCACCACGGAATAACATGAGCAGTGCAGCCAGGATGTACATGATTCCGATTTTCTTATGGTCGACGGTAGTCAACCATTCACGCCAAAGCCAGCCCCATTTCTTGAAATACGTCAATACGAAGACGATTGCGATCGAAACGAGTGCAATCGACACCATAGCGCCGTAAATAAGCGGTTCGCCGGTGACTAATATATCAGTAATGTGCATGTCCTCTCACCTGCTTTCTTAATCGAATGTTTCTTGTGTTTCAACCTCGTCGTTACCTAAGTGCAGCTTCTCTCCATAAAGATCGAAGTATCTGTCAACGACGTAAGACGCTCCTTCATGTGTACCGTGATCAACAAATTCCAAGTGCGTAGAGGAATAAGATGATTTGTCTGTCAGACCAGGTTTGACCAAATCATTGTATTGATCCTGTGTAAGTTCCGGAGACTCGTTCTGGATATCGCTGACCCAGCTGTTAAAGTTCTCTTCGCTTTCCGCATGAACTTTGAACGTCTGTGCTGCGAAACCTTCTCCGTTGAAGTTGGAGTTACGACCATCGTAGACCCCTTCTTCATCTGCCTGAAGATAAAGCTTCGTCATCATTCCTGCCATGTTGTACTTCTGACCACCGAGTGCCGGGATCCAAAGTGCGGACATGGAGTCTGCGGATGTCAATCGGAATTCGATCGGACGATCCGTCGGAATGTGTAAGTAGTTCACTGTTTCAATGTCCTGTTCCGGATAACTGAAGAACCATTTCCAATCCGCTGCTGTCGCATAAACGACCAGAGGTTCTTTCGCCTCTTCTCCTGCAGCAGGTTCTGGAGGTTTCTCCAGGTCGAACAATGTAGTGACCGTCGGGATCGATAGTAATGTAACGATAATGATCGGAATAACTGTCCAAACAACTTCAATAGCTGTGTTACCGTGAAGGTTCGGAGCATAGTCCTTATCGCCTCGACCAGGACGATCGCGGTACTTGATGACCATATACGCAAATAGTGCAAAAACAACCACGACAATTCCAAGCATGAACCATAAGGAATATACGATTAGATCTTTCTGGCTTTCCGCCACTGGACCTTTCGGGTTAAGCACAGTCATTTGCCCACAGCCGCTCAGGAACAATACCAGGCTTAGTGGAAGTAGTCCTAGCCATCTAGAACGCAGATGTTTAGCTTTCATTTGTTTTAACCCTCCTATCAGACTATTATTTATAAGTACAAGAATGAGACATCTATGACTCTCATCCATACTACTAGGGCTTGAATGATTATATCAGATTTTGTAGAATTTCACCTCCCTTTCACAAATATTTCACATTAACAGGCGCATCTTTGTTAACTTTTTGTTACAATCAAGCGTTTACATGCTATTTACTTCCATTTATTAATAAATTTGTAACACTTTTATCTCAATCTTGGACTTTTGACGGAATCTTCCGTCTCCATTAAACTGGTTAATAGAATAAAGGAGAGAATACTCATGCAGACCATCGTATATGATGACAAGGAAATACACTATGACCTACATAAAAAACCGGATGTCCCGTTTATCAAAATTTATATGGACGATTTGAACGGCGTACAGGTGACGGCTTCTTCTAATAAAGACGAAACACGGATCCGCGCTTTCGTCGAGAAGAAAGCCGGCTGGATCATCGATCGTTGGTGCGGCACCCATGAAGACTTATACATCCTGGATACGATCGATTTTAAGGAAAAGGAACAGCGGATCCCTTACCTTGGCCGCTCCTATAAGCTGAAGATTCATCCGGAAACAGACTCGACCGAGGCTTCCTTCGCCTTCCGTAAAGGAGGGTTCGCCTTCCATTTCCCACAGGAGTGGAACGAAGAGAAGCGTCAGGAAGCGTGGCGGGAGCAGACAAAGGCATGGTTTAAACAAAAGGCTGCCGATAAGCTCGCCTCCCTTGCAGAGGAAACCTCTGTATCCATCGAAGAGGACCACATCCGCTTGGGACGTAAGCATAAGGACGGCATTCAATTGAACTGGCGGCTCGTCCATCGGCCGAAAGAAACGACTGCCCGGACCATCCAGGATCTGATCGAAGAAAAAGCATACTGACATGAAAAATCCCCTCCACCTGAATAGTGGAAGGGATTTTTCTATGAGTAAAATTCAGATGAATAGCAACAAGCTGAGTGCCATCACAGCCATACCGGCTACGACACCATAAATGGATAAGTGTGCTTCCCCGTACCGTCTCGAAGCCGGAAGCAGTTCATCAAGGGAAATGAAGACCATGATTCCGGCAACACCGGCGAACAACACTCCGAACATGACATCATTCAGAAACGGCATCAGAATGAGGAACGCGAGAATGGCACCAAGCGGTTCGGATAACCCGCTCAAGAAGGAAAGCTTGAACGCCTTCTTCTTATCTCCTGTAGCAAAGTACACCGGTACGGATACAGCGATCCCCTCCGGGATGTTGTGGATCGCTATGGCTGCGGCAATCGCAATCCCAAGCGTCGGATCATTAAGCGCAGCTGTGAACGTGGCAATCCCTTCCGGAAAGTTGTGAATCGCTATAGCAAGTGCCGTGAAGGTCCCCATCTTCAGAAGAGCCGGGTCATGGACAGCGGAAGCACCGCCGCTCTTCATATCTTCGACTTTCTTCACTTCGTGCGGATTTCCGGCTTTCGGAATCAAGCGGTCAATCAGAGCAATGATGAGCATTCCGCCGAAGAAGGCACCGACCGTCGACCACTTCCCAGGGACTTCACCGAGCGCACTGGTCAGCGAATCCTGTGCTTTAAAGAAAATTTCCACCATCGACACATAGATCATCACCCCTGCCGAGAACCCGAGTGCCAGCGATAGGAACCTTGTGTTTGTCGTGGAAGTGAAAAAGGCGAGCACGCTGCCGATCCCGGTCGCCAATCCTGCAAATAATGTGAGCCCGAAGGCTAATAATACATTTTCCATACTACCTCTCCTTCTATCTCGTACTATCTAATCGACATTTTACTCGAAGTTTTTCCTTAGTGCAACTTTTTTTGTTTCAGTTATATTTTATGCGCCTATGTAAAAAACGTACCTTTTCCTCGAAAAAATTATCTTGTTTCTTTTCAACCTTCTGCATAGATTGTCCTTTTTCAGAATCTGCTATGTCCGCTGTACGCAAAAAAACCCACAGGCACCTGTGGGGATCAAGGCAAATATTGAAACCACACATCCACGGCTGCGGATGTTTCGATCGTTCCCGGCTGAATCGGTGTGGCGGAACCTTGGAGCATCTGCGTCTTCTGGAACGGCTGCACGGGCTCGGTTCCACTCCTGATTTCCGTCATACGGACCGGTGTCGGGTCAAGCTGCACAGCCATCGCCTCTGCCATTGTCCCGGCATGGGTAACGGCACCGGCCAGGGCTTTAGTCAATGCCTGTTGATAAGCCTGTTCCGGATTCCTGATGGTGAATGTGATGCTGGAAACACGGTTGGCCCCATTGGCGACAGCGGTATCGATTAAATAACCGGTCTGTTCCACCTGGTCGATCGTAATTTGAAGGAGATGGGTCACCTGATACCCCCGAAAGACCTGGCTCCCGTCCACGTAGTCATATTCCGGAAATATCGTATATTGCGATGTTTGGACCGCTTCTTCCGGAACACCCGCCTGCATCAGCTGCCGCTTCACTCTCTCCGTGACAGCGGCATTTTCTTTCTGTGCCTGCTCCAGGCTCTCTTTCTCTGTCACGACACCGACCTCTAATACGGCTCTGTCCGGAATGACGTCGACTGTCCCGCTTCCGGTCACCTTCATGATTCGCCCTTCTCCATGCCTCATGTTCCATTCCTCCCCTTTTTTTCATTCGATGTCGCGGCTTTACGGATTATGCCTGGAAAAGGGAACAAAATCTCATAATGGACGGCATTCAATTGGAATATATAGTAAGAGGGGGTGTTTTCATGCACACGAGGAAACCTGAAGAACTGTCCTACCCGGAAGATTTCCTGAACATCATCCGGCAGGGACTTCCGTCCGCGGAAAACAAAAAGAAGGTCATCATCATCGGTGGAGGGATGGCCGGGCTCGTAGCTGCGGCGCTGCTGAAGAGTGCCTCCCATGACGTGACGATCCTGGAAGGGAACAATCGGCTGGGAGGACGTGTTCATACTGTCAGGGAGCCGTTTTCGCAAGGGAACTACCTCGACGTCGGTGCCATGCGCATCCCTTCCAATCATCTGCTCGTGCAGGAATATATCAAAGGGTTCGGGCTTCCAACCCAGCCGTTCGCCAATACAAGAGACACCGATGTTCTGATGGTGAATGGGAAGAAAGTATACAAGAAAGCGTATGAAGAAAACCCGGATATCCTCGACTATCCTGTCAATGAAGAGGAAAAAGGAAAAACCGCACAGGAATTGTTTGTGGAAGCTGTCGGGACCTTTTTTTCGATATATGAGAACAGCACGGAGGAAGAACAGGAGAAGCTGCGCAAACAATTCTCCTCCTATTCGATGGGAAAATACCTGCGTGAGAATCCTCTCGGCCCGTCGCTCTCTTCAGACGCCGTCCGCAAAATTAAAGTGCTGCTCGGAATTGAAGGGTTTCCGGAATTTGCGTTTCTCGACATCTTGACCGACATCACCTATCCGATCTTCAACGAAGGGACGACGTTCGTCGAAATCGAAGGCGGCAACGACCGCCTTCCTTATTCCTTCTATCCATACCTCGCATCCGACATTCATTTGAACCAGCGTGTAGAGCGGATTGTCCAGTTCCCGGATAAAGTGAACGTCTATACCGTTGATACACAAACGAACGCCCAAAGGGTTTGGGAGGGAGATTACGTCTTGACGACCATCCCTTTCACCACCTTCCAATTCGTCGATGTGTATCCTCATGACTCGATCTCCTTCAAGAAAAGGGAGGCCATTCAGGAAATCATCAACGTCCCGGCTGTCAAAATCGGAATGGAGTTCAGCCGTCCGTTCTGGGAAGAGTATCCCATCGGCAACGTCACCTCCGACCTGCCCATCCGGTTTATGTATCTACCTAGCCACGGGCAGGGAAAAGATGGGCCTGCCGTCCTTCTGGCTAGTTATTCATGGGGACAAAATGCCATGCTCTGGAACAGTTTGACGAAAGACCAGATTGTCAAAGAGGTGCTGGAGAACCTTTATTTGATCTATGGTCCTGTCGTCTATGAAACCTACATGCAGACCGTCGTTTACAACTGGACCAGGAACCCATTCTCCGCCGGATGTTTCACCTTATTCACCCCCGGACAAAGCCGTGACCTCGGAGACGTGATCACCAAGCCGGAGGGCCGGATCCACTTCGCCGGCGAGCACACCTCCTCCTTCCACGGCTGGATCGAAGGGGCGGTGGAATCAGGCATCCGCGCCGCGAATGAAATCCATCATCGTTCCTGATGCCTGAAAAAGATTGCGGCGTATCAGGGACCTTTCAACGAAGAAAATCCATCCTATGTAGATAAAACAATTAAAAGTTTTCTCTAACGGGAAGGCTTTTTTCAGGCTATCAAGAAAAGCGCTTGGGACAGTAACTGGAGGTAACACATTTATCTAATGAAACGAGCTAGAAAGAATATCTTACCTCCAGTCCCCGTCCTATTCCCATTAAAGAATTGCCACTTATTGTGGAAGGCTCCGTTTCGATATATTTGGAGTTAGTACCGTTTCAAGATAACTATTCCCGTACATGAAAACAAGATTCCATGTAGGTTTCAACACTTGGAAATAATATTCTCTCCGTTATCTAATTCCAGGTAGGATACAGATAAAGATACTTCGGTGGTGCTCCATTAGAATGCTGTTGCATAATAAAAAACCTCTCCCAAACGGGAGAGGTTTTTTTTACGCTGCTTCTTCTTTATCTGGTTCGCCATCTTTTTTCTCTTTAGAATCTTCTGCTTCTTCGTCTTCCGCCTTCAGCTCCTGCACGCTGCCTTCGCCGATTTTAACAGCGCGATTTTCCGATACGACAGGGTAGACGACTTTATATTTTTTCGTCACTACATCTCCGTCGACTGTCTCCTCCGTTGTCAGGAAGGCTGTCACTTCCACGGAACCCTCTTTCGGATCAGCGACGACGTTGTCCACTTGAACGTTCAGGATGTCATGGTATGTGGAACGAAACTCCTCAAAGGATGCTTTCTCCTGCCAGCTGCTGCTTAACAGAGAAAAAGCGGTTACGAAATCGCCTTGATTGATGCTGTCATAGAAATATTGGACGAGGTAACTCGCCTGTTCCGCATCCGTGCCGGTGACAGGGGAAGGGGTCTGGTCACTGAATTCCGGAAATTCCGGCAGGGACTTCATCGGAGACTCACTCCAGCGCTCGACCATAGGCAGTACGTCCGCAATCGGGATACTGAAGCCGATTGTTTCTTCATCCAGCTTTGCTGAATTGATGCCGATGACGTCACCCGTCGTCCTGTCCAACAGCGGACCACCGCTGTTCCCTCTTTCGATCGGTGCAGAGATCTGATACATGTTCTCATAGCGGAACGGGTCGATGTCGAGGGTACGATCCAGCCCGCTGATTTCTCCGCGCGTCACGGTATTCTGCAACCCAAGCGGGCTTCCGAGAGCCAGCACCTCATCCAACAGTTTAGCAGAGTCTTCCCTGCGAATCGGAAGCGGCTCTTTCCCTTTCAATCCCGGAACACGGACAACCGCGATATCCGTATCTCTGCTGATGCCGATCACTTCCCCGGGCATGCTCTTCGAGTCGGCGGTTATAACACTCACATCTTTCGCATTGGCGACGACGTGGGCGTTAGTCAGAATGTCTCCTTTATCGTTGTAAAGGAAACCGGACCCGATCGTCCCGTCCTCCAATTCTACCTGGACGACAAGCTTTTGTGATTCGAATATAATTTGCTGCGTATCTTTCGGTACCTGCGTTTTCTCTGCATCTTCTTCCGGGGGCGCACTAAGCACAGCCTGCACAGTCATTTGTCCAGGCACAGATTTCATGATGTAGAAAACGCCCGCAGCGCCGCCCCCTATCAATATGAGGGAAACAGCGATGCTGATGATCCATGCGCGATTCATCTGCTATCCTCCTATTCTACCATCCATTCCATCTCTGTCATGTTGACAGAGTATTCGCCTTCTTCAAGCTCGTAATATACCTTTTCGAAGCTGCCTTTTGTACCCGGATTTATATACGTCGGATACACTTTCGCAGATTCAGAACGGACGACTTTCCCGTCTTTATCGAGAATGTCATACTTTACCGTAACGGTACTGATGATCTGGGTGGCCACACTCTCCAGCTGGCCTTTCACCTTGTAATCCCCGAACTCATCCTTTGTAATGTCGAAGCTCAACACTTTCAACGCTTCCGTCTGGTTGACGAGTTCATCTTCCGCCGCCTGCTGCATCGCCTGCTCCAACCGTTGCTGCTCTGCCTGCTCGAAGGCCTCTTTCTCCTTCTGGATCCGTTCCTTCAGCTGGATCAGCTGGTCATCATTGGACACATACTGCAACCCCTGGTCGATCAATGCAATCGCTTCGGTGTACTGCTTTTCTTTCATGGCGGCTTCCGCTTCTTTGGTCGATCGGTTAACGATCTTCTCGAAGATTTTCTCTCTCACCTTTGCCGTCTCTTCCAAATTCAAATCCGACAGCGTATTCAATTTAGCCGCCAGCTCATCGACGCTGGAAAGCTTCGCCAGTTCCTTATTTACTTCCTGAAGCGTAATGGTGGAATTCAATTCATTTAATCTCGGTACAAGGGTAAGGATGACCCTGCTCTGGTTTTGTTGGATCTTCTCCTGGATCGCAGAGAGCCTCTCCTTCGCTTTCGCCAGGTCTTCCTTCTCTATCTGCTTCTCCGCTTCCGTTAACTTCTTATCGAGACCTACGGCTACCTGTACTTCCTTCAGTTCTGCTTTCAACGATTCATTACCCGGACGCTGATCGATCGCTTTCGAGAGCAGCGTTTCCGCCTGACGATACTCCCCGTCCATTGCAACATTCTCGGCCTTCTTCTTCCATGCGGCCACCTCTTCATTCACATGCTTTTCCTGCTCATATACAAAATAAAGGGCTACCCCAATCACGACCAGAACAACCGCTGGTGTGACAACGGGCAACCACGATCTCTTCTTATTTTTGTTAGAATTATTTATTAGTTGAGACTCCCCGTCTTGATTCAACGCAGCTCCGCAGTGGGAGCAGTACCGGGAGTTTTCCGTCATTTCCTGTTTACATTGAGGACATTCTTTCACAGTCCCGTCCTCCTCCTCTATCAATCTTACATAATAATGGAACGAGTTCCATGCTAACAAACATTATAGCACGCCTGTATACAGTTCTGTAAACGTTCTTTAGGCCTTTTTTTCAAGGTAGAAAGTAATTTTTTTCACAAAAAGCGGGAAAAGCGAACACCCCTCTGACCTGCGGCCTGCATACAATGGATTATCTCAATGTTGAGAGGAGGGATTCTATATGGGAAGCCGCGGAAATCAACAAAGTCAGCCGAAAAGAAAACCCTGCTGTGGACGTAAGCCGAAAGGAAACTCACGCTAAGCGCTCCTCCCTTCGGGCAGTCGTGCCCTACAAAGAACGCAAGCCCTGCATTCATAAAGAATACAGGGCTTTCTTACATATATTTGTTACACGGGGGAGGTGCGCCGGATGTATGCCAAGAGGTTCTTCGAATTGCATTCAAGTGAACGACGAAAAACCGACGAGTGACATAAGAGCGAACGACGACAGGTATAAGACATCCCTCCCATTATTATTAACAAAGCCTGTCTACACTTCCATTCTACCATTCTGCGGGACGGCCGAATGTAAAATCCTTGTAAATCAGGTACTTGTCCCCTCTGTACAACCAATGTATGCATGTTTGTTTACAAAAAGAACACCATCCCTTAAAATGAGAAAAAGTTAATACCGAGTAAACAAATGAGTATTAGGAGGTTTTTATAGATGCAGCAAGAAGCTGTCCACCAAGACAACAGACGTACGACCGTCGTCGCTCCGCTTGATCCAGTGCAGAAACCGTTCGTATGGATCGGCGTCATCGTATCCATTATTCTGCTGATTGCTATCACAGCGGCCACGACTATGACACAAGGGGTGCTTTTCCTCATCGGAATCGCGCTCGGACTCGTGCTGCTCCATGCACGTTTCGGTTTCACATCGGCCTTCCGCAGACTCGCTTCTGTCGGAAATGTACAGGGGCTGCAGGCACATATGCTGATGCTCGCCGTAGCTACAACACTTTTCGCCATCATTCTCTCTACCGGCTTCAGTTTCACAGGGACGACCCCGCAAGGATATGTATCCCCCGTCGGGATCAGCGTCATCTTCGGTTCGTTCCTTTTCGGAATCGGGATGCAGCTTGGATCCGGCTGTGCGTCCGGAACGTTATATACGGTCGGAGGCGGGAAATCGTCCATGATTCTGACGCTGCTCGGTTTCATTGCCGGTTCCGTTCTAGGTGCCTATCACATCGGTTTCTGGCGGGAAACACCATCCCTTCCGGCGATTTCCCTCGCGGAATCAACCGGCTTCGGTTATTTTGGCGGTTGGGTGCTGCAGATGCTTATTTTCCTAGGGATTTACGGCGCGACCGTTAAAATCGCCAAAAAGAAGAACCCACCGAAAATGGCGCCGCTGAAGACAACGACAGGCTTTAAGAAATTATGGCGCGGGGCATGGCCGCTGCTCGTCGCTGCCGTACTGCTTGCCCTGCTCAACGCACTCACACTGACGGTACGCGGCAATCCTTGGGGCATCACCTCCGCTTTCGCGCTGTGGGGTTCCAAATTCATCCAGATGTTCGGCGTGGACGTCGCAAGCTGGACGTACTGGGCGGATAACCCTGCACCACTGAACCAATCTGTCCTTGCCGATTCCACAAGTGTCATGAACTTCGGCATCATCCTTGGCGCGTTCATCGCAGCGAGCTTCCAAGGTAACTTCAAACCAGGTAAAATCAAGCCCGGTATTGCGACGGCTTCCATCTTCGGAGGCATCGCTATGGGCTACGGCGCACGCCTTGCCTTCGGTTGTAACATCGGTGCTTACTTCGGAGGAATCGCCTCCTTCAGTCTGCATGGATGGGTATGGATGATCATGGCTCTGCTTGGTACGTACCTGGCGCTGTTCATCCGACCGATGTTCGGATTGAAGAATCCGAGTCCGAAAGATTCCATCTGCTGATCGGACAGTCCTATAAAAGAACGAACGCATCCTTTCCTGCATAGGAATAGGATGCGTTCGTTTTATTTTCAAAAAGGAAAAAAGCGCCCTTTTATTGAGAAATGTGGTATGATAATGGTAGATAAAGGGTACACATGAAGAAAGAGGCCGCAGCTGGCACTGCGACCTCCCCGGATAGCTGTCGTCCAAAAGGGGCGCAGCCTACATGAAGAAAAATAGACTCACCCGCATTCACGTCAGAATAGGGAGTCTATTTTTTTATGCGAAAAATCGCTACGACTAAACCGAGGATCGATACAGTAAGGGAACTGAAGGCGATCATCACCATCAACGATTCATACATACTCAGAGGCATCACCCCCTCCAGCCTTCGACATGGGGATTAGCCGACACCCTATTCAGTTGGAACGAACAACTACCCTATACAAATTATACCATGTTCACCCGCCAAGAAAGACAGGTTTTTCGACCTATCCTTAGTCCCCACCTGTCCCGCTTTTTCCACAAAAAAAAGAGGCGTCATCCGCCTCTTTTCCCTATAACAGCTTCGCTACGAATTTCCGTTGTCTCGGACCGTCGAACTCACAGAAATACAAGCCCTGCCACGTCCCGAGTACAAGCCGCCCGCCGTCAATGATCAGCGTTTGGGCATGACCGATGGTGCTCACCTTCATGTGAGAAGCCGTGTTTCCCTCCATATGCCGGTCCTCGGGATGTTCCCAGGGATACACTTCACGGAAACGACGGAGCATATCCGTCTTCACATCCGGGTCGGCATTTTCGTTGACGGTAAGTCCCGCCGTCGTGTGAAGGGAGGAAACGACGACGATGCCGTCCTTCACTCCCTGTTCCTGAATCCAATCTTCCACTTGAGCCGTCACATCGATCATTTGATCGTGATGATCGGTTTTTACATGGAACGTCTTCATCACAGCAATCAGCCTCCAATTTCAGAAGCAGCGAAAGCTTCCAGTTTTTCGTACAACGCATTCTCTTCTTCAAAATATTCCTTCTCGGAAACGGTGAACGCAGCTGATTGTAAATCCACCTCGACAGCCGCTTCGTACACATTCGTTCCATTCCCGCGCAGCTGGATGGAGAAACGCCCTTCCTTCTTCTCCACGACGCAGTTGACCATTCCGCCTTTGTTAATGACGACAATCGGCGTATCAAGATCGTTCGGTCCAAGGATGGTCGACACCAGAGAAGAAGCGGACATGGCTGTTCCACAGGCATTCGTCAAGCCGACACCACGCTCATAGGTACGAACGAATATTTTGTTCTTCTCAAGCACCTGAACAAAGCTTACGTTTACCCCGTTCGGAAATACCTCCGGAAGATCATTCGCCTTCCTACCAACCGCCAGGATTTCTTCCTCCTCCACACGGTCGACAAGGGTTACAATATGCGGATTCGGGACGCTCAAAGCAGTGAACGTGCGAATATCCGAAAGCTCCGGAATCTTTATATCCACCGCTTCCGATCCTTCTGTGCGTATCGGCAGGCTGGCCGGATCAAAGGAAACCGGTTCGATCATAACGGAATACGTATCGATATCCGGGTAGATTTCTTTGACTTTCCTGACAGGAAGAACGGCTTTCTCTGTTTCAATAGCGATATCCTCGCGGCCGATCTTGTCGATCATATGACGGGCGACACATCGGAGACCGTTGCCGCACATCTCTGCTTCTGTTCCGTCTGAGTTGAACATCCGCATCCGTCCTTCTGCTTTCTTACTCGGCAGGACGAACAGAATTCCGTCAGAGCCGATCCCACGCTCGCGGTCGCATAAAAGCAAAGACAGCTCTCTTCTATCGTCCTCTGTGAATGCAAAGTCATGTTCTATTTCATCGATCAGGATAAAATCGTTTCCCGACCCGTGGCATTTAATGAATGGAATGCGCATGTTGGTTCTCTCCCCTGTTGTTTTTTTCCTATCATAGCATATTTGTTAAGCGGTGCGGCGTTTCATCAACCATAGAAAATAAGGTGCCCCGATCAGAGCGACGAGAATGCCGGACGGAATCTCATTCGGCGCAAGAAGCGTCCGGCTGAAAAGATCCGCAATGACAAGCAGAGCGCCGCCAATGAGCATCGTCACCGGCAGCAGCTTTTGGTTGACGCTGCCGACAAGCAGGCGTGCTACATGTGGTGCAATCAGTCCGACGAAGCCGATGGCACCGACAGCTGCGACGCTCGAGGCCGCAAGCAGTGTCGCAATGAAAGCCATTTGAAAGCGGATCGAGCGGACATGCAGCCCGAGGCCTTTTGCCGTATCATCGCCAAGCGCCAGCACATCGAGCGTTTTCATATAGAAAAGGAGCAGCGGCACGAACAGGAGTACCGGCCAGATCAAGTACTGAATCAAGTCCGACCACCCTTTTGCATAGGTCGTTCCGGACAGCCACGTCAAGGCGGAGGCGACACCCAGATCCGCCTGCACGACAAGGATTTGGATCAGGGCCGAACCGAATGCGGACATCCCGATACCGAGAAGAGCGAGCACCGTCGGCTGAAACTCCGCCTTCGCACCGAGCGTCATGACAATTAAGAAGAAAACAAAGGCACCGACCATCGCTCCGACTGGAATCCAAATGGCCGACACGCTGAACACATACATCGTGAACAGGGCACCGACGCCGGCGCCGGAAGTAATCCCGATGACAGACGGGTCCGCAAGAGGATTCCGCATCACCCCTTGAAAAATGAGCCCGCTGACCGCAAGCACCGCGCCGCTGAAGAGAGCGACAAGTGCCCGGGGCAGCCTTAAATCAATGATGAGGCTCTGCAGGAACGTATTCCCTTCTCCGAAGAACGCCTGATAAGTGACGAGCGGTTCGAAGCCGTAGTTCCCGGAAGCGAGGCTGACGAGCACGGTCAGAAGAATGACGATGACGAGGACAGGGAGCATTTTCTTCAGCGGCCATTTAACCGAGTGTTTCCCGGCAAGCAGCGCTCCCGTCTCCTGTTTATTTCCGGACTGCTTCATACGCAGGACAAGCCAGATCAGCCACGGCGACCCGATCAACGCCGTAATGGCACCGACAGGAAGTTCATTGAAGGATGGATCGATGACGCGTGCAAGCACATCGGCAAGCAGCAGCACATTCGCTCCCCATAGAAACGAACCGAGCAGCAGGAGCACATGTGAACGATAGCCGAGCAGCTTGATCAGATGCGGAGCTACGAGGCCGACGAATCCGATCGGACCGACGATGCTGACCGTTACACTAGTCAAAAGAACTGCAGCGAGTACTGTAACCAACTTCACCGTCCGCACATTTTGTCCAAGGGCTGTCGCCACATCGTCCCCCAGGGTGAGCGTGTCGAGCTTCCCGGCAAACACTAAAGCAGCAGTCAGGCCGAAGGCAATCAGCGGCAGGGAAAAGCGGACGCCGCTCCAGTCATTTTGGATCAGCGTACCGGACCCCCACAAGAACAGCCCCTGTGTTTCGTTCTCGAAGAAGATTTGCAGGACAGAAGTCAGGGAGGAGAACAGGAACGTGACAATCATTCCGGCGAGAACCATTCGGACCGGCGTCGCATCGCTGCCGCCAGACAGCACGTACACGAACAGGAAAGTAAGGATTCCGCCGAGGAAAGCCGTCAGAATTCCATTCCCGAACATGACAGACGGGAAGAAGATCGTGGAGACGACGACAGCGAAATACGTACCGGAATGGATACCAAGCGTACTTGCAGAAGACAGCGGATTTTTCGTAACCGTCTGGAGGATCACTCCGGACACAGCAAGTGCTCCGCCCGCAAGTATCCCCATCACCGCCCGCGGCATCCGAAGCGTACGGACGGTATGATGCTCAAGCGTATCCTCCGGACGGAAGACCGCATCGATCACTGTTGATAAGGGAATCGAAACATTCCCTTGATTGATATGTATAAATGTTAAAAGACACAACAGCGCGGTCCCACCTCCGAAGGTGAGGACCGCAACTATTGTGTTCTTAAGCTTAGCGTTCATCCGTAATCACGCCCTTTTCTACTCTTCCAGAGCGGCATCCGCTACCTGCTCAGCGAGTACCTCTGCGGACAATGGTCCACCGAACGTCCACGCATCACCGGGTAGTTGATACGTCCGGTCTTCTTTAACGAAGCCGAGACCGTCCCATACCGGGTTTCCTTCCAGCTGGTTCGTGAAGATATTGTCTTCTTCCTGCACGATATAGAAGAAGTTCGAATCCTGATAGTTTTGCAAGGCTTCAACCGTTGTTTCCGTGTAGCCGTAAACTTCCAGATTCTCCGATTCGTAATCGTTCTTCATGCCCATCTGGTTCATAATTTGAGCGGCCATCGAGTTGTCTGTGAACAAGCGGAGTGTCGGTGTGTTTTGAGCGGTGAATGCCTGAGTCAGCACATAATTCATCCCATCCTTGCCGCTATCCTCGAGACGCTTGGCCTGTTCCTCAAATGTCTGTTCCATGTCCTGGATGACTTCATCCGCTTTATCTTCTTTATCCAGGATTTTAGCCATGGCTGCAAATTCATCCTTCATGTTCTGGAACTGATCTTTGGAGGCTTCTTCAGAATATGGAGCGAACAATACCGTCGGAGCAATCTTCTCCAAATCCTCTTTGATCGCTTCATGACGGAAATCGACCCCGATGATCAAATCAGGGTTCAAGCGGGAGATCGCCTCGAGGTTCGGTTCCTGGCGCGTACCGACGTCTTCGACGGAGTCACTGAAAGGGATACCGACATTGACCCAGTCCCCGTAATCACTCAATCCGGCTACACCGACAGGCTCCATGCCGAGCGCCTGCATATTTTCTGCATACGTCCACTCGAGAACGACGACTTTCTCAGGTGTTCCTTCGATCGTCTTCTCCCCTGTAGCATCTTCAATCGTTACGGAGCGGGAATCGGTTCCTTCTCCGCTTTGACTATCCGAGCTGTCTTCGCTTTCTTCCTGACCACCACAGGCAGCAAGCAGCACCAACCCTAACATTAACGCAAACAACCAAACTTTCTTCACGTTCAACACCCTTTCGAATTATGTAAATGATAAAGATTCTCATTCTCATAACATCTATCATAATCTATGCTCAATTTTCTGTCAATAACCTTTCACACGCTTTCATTCACTTGGAGCCAGTCATAATAAAGGAGGGATTCCTGCCGCTGAAAAGCCTCTTTCCTTGCCTGTATTTCAAACGTCCGCACAAGCCCCCCGTAATAATAGCGCAGCAGCTCTGTCCGTATTCTTCCCTTTTTCCACGCGTACACGCCCTGTTTGAAAGTTTGGATGTACAAGTCTTCATAAGCTTCCAACGGCATCATTAAATCTGACTGTTTATAGGCATTTTCTACTGTGCGCCATGCATCAAGGATCTTATCTGTCTGTAAAAAGGGTATTGTTGTTTGAATGAAGCGATTCGGTATGAAAGAGGGAAGGTAGGATGCGTCGTGGGGTACTGATTTACTAAGAGAAGCTTTTCTTTGTTTCTCCTTTGTTTCCGGTTGGGAAAATGATGCTTCCGAGCAGAGTTGGAAAGGTTTCTCTGATTTTTGAGGGGTGTCAGGAAGGGTGTCGCGAGGGGTGTCATCAACGGGAAGGGAACCCGTGTCCTGTGGAAGGAAAACGATCAGGTTCACGCCCTGCCGACCGTTCGGTTTCGTCGTCCTTACTTTTTCAATCAGGCCTTCCTGGACGAGCCGCCGGAGTGCCCTTACGACTGTGCTCTCACTCAGGCCTGTGCTTTTTACGACGGTCTGCCTTTTAGGGAAAGCGACGCCTGGAAACTTCACGGCGTGCCGCCAAAGGAACGTAAGCACCTCAAGCGTCCCCTCCGACAAAGCGGCCTTTCTTCTATACAAGAAGCTTCTTACGTGCTTGTCCAACTCCGCCTTCGATTGAAATGTTTGATACTTGCGGACCCAGTTCATCATCATTCGTCATTCCTCCGATTTAAGTGTTCTATCCTAATAATCGAAAGAAGGACTAAGGGAGGTGTCTATAAAATGAAAAAATCCGCATAAAAGTATGCGGATCCTGCGTTTATAGAAAAAGCGTGGCCCGGAAATGAACACGACCCTACCTGTACTCACGCTTCCAGCTGCCAATACCATTCCCCGTCCGACTCGCCGGTCCGCTGGAATCCAGCTTTCTCAAGCACTCGGATCGATGCTTGATTGCCGGTCGAGCATGATGCCGTGATTTTCTTTACACCCGGCTGCTTTAACCCCCAGCGGACGATCGACGACGCCATCTCCGAAGCATAGCCGTTTCCGCGATATTCTGGAAGGATGCTGTAGCCGATGTCCATTTCCCCATTCTCATCGGGGCCGCCTTTGAAGCCCATATCTCCGATGATTGTGTTCGATTCTGTATGAATGATGAGACCTTCCCATAGATTCTCTTCCGGATGTTCGTGAAATCGTTCGATTTTGTACGGCAGCATCTGCTTGTACAATTCCATCGGATAATTCTCCGGAACCTCACAGCCCGATGCTTCCTTAAGCCGGGTGTTACTCTCAAGAGCAGCCTTCATCATATCCAATGTAAAAACCATCATCGTCAATCGTTCCGTTTGGTATTGATCCATTTGTCCCCCTCCTATTCCACGCTTACCGTCTGCATAACGACGGGCAGCAGATCCTGTAAGTCATTAATGATGTAATCCGCTTCGGCAAGTTCTTCTTCCTTGGCAAAGTCAAAACGGCAGCCGACAGAAACCAACCCGTTTGTCTCTGCCGCCCGTATATCGGAGAGACGATCACCGACGACTACTGCGTCCTTTAAATCGTATTTGTTCACGATTTCCTTTACCAGGTCTGCCTTATCGAGAGAATCGATTTGTTCAATGCTGAACGTCTCCGTCACCCATTCATCCAAACTGTAACAGCGAACAATTGCCTGAAGGTAGTCGATCAGACCGTTGCTGGCTATGAATAAACGGCAGCCTTTCTCCTTCAGCAAACGCAGCGTCTCTCCAGCATGAGGGTAAAGGGCCCCGTTCCCTTCTTTGATGTGGTGAAGGAGCCTGGCAAGAAAGAAAGCATCCGTCAAACGTCTGTCCTCTTCGGAATGATCCGGCATCAGGGCTTTCCATACTTCCGGAAGCGGCACACCCATGATTTCCCGATACAGCTCAATCGGTGTTTGTCCTTCCCATTTTCCGGAATTCCTCAAGTAGTCGAAAGCATCATCCAGTGCTGATTCCAATACCAGATTCGTTTGAAACAAGGTTCCATCCATGTCAAAAATCACGGCTTTTTCCATTTTCTAATCCCCTTTTCTTTATACTAAGAATTTAGTGAACCAACCGATATAATAAGCGCCCGGTATAAACAGCAGCTGGGCAAGCAGCGTTCCCAGAAGCCGGGAGGTGATCATCATCAGCGAGACGCTTTTTAATCGGCTGTAATCCCCGCGCTTATGAATGACGTCATCCGCCATGACGGAAATCTTCGGATCGACGAAAACGGCAAGCAGAATCGTCGCGATCCCGTTAATCATCCCGGAAGCCATCACTGCGGTATTGGATCGGTCAGGGACAAGCAGCGAAGCGTATAGAGCAGACAGCACGCCGATGGTATAGACAGCTGTGACAACCATGTTGATGAAGAACAAGCGTTTCGGTATCCTTGTAAACGATACCCCTTTCAAATAAGAGCGCTTCGGTATATGCATCAAATGAAGACCGCGCTTGATGTACTGCGGGGTGAGAAGCAGTTTGATCAAAGACGGCACCGAGCCTCCCTGCTTCGACAGCTGAATGATTTCCCGCGAGAACAGGGCGATGAATGTCGGCAGCAGAATAATGCCAAGCAGGGTACCTAGCGTTGACGCTCCGATGATGACACGGAATTGATCTTCGATAAAACCAAGCGCGTTCCCGTCCGGAGCCTTATCCACCAGACTTCCGGTAAAAGGCTGTTGGAGCATGTTCGCCATCCGTGACACGATGACCATCAGATTGAACAAAGACAGGGCCGCCGCGATCATCCCGACCCGCGCCCCTGACAGCCGGACTGCATAGGCAAGGGTCTCGATCGTATGAATAATTAAAATGAACAAGGAAATATACAAGACTTTCGCTGTGATGAACGCCATCTTTCCTTCTCCTCTTTCTCTGTGTTTTACTAAGTATTAAAAGGAATGAAACCTTGCCATCAGAAGCGTATCGTAATAGCCGTCTGCGAGACGTTTATCTGCCCGCAGCCGGCCTTCTTCTACAAAACCATATTGCTTATACAGCTCCACTGCTTTTTGATTGGCTGCGAGGACACTCAGCGTAAGTTTAACAATCCCGCTCCTGTCCGCCCAGGCAACAGCTGTTTCAAGAAGGCCCCTCCCAATCCCACATCCCCAGTACTCCTTGCTTACGGCAACACCGAACTCCGCCTGATGGGCTTTCCTTTTTAAATCCATCCCTTCACACCGTGCAAAACCGACCAGTTTCCCTTCTGATTCTGCAACAAGAAACAAACGGTTCTCCGCTTCTGCATCCTTCTTAATCAACTTACGGAAGCCTGTCTCATCAAGGAACGCTTCCCCCTGTTCCCGATCGAGGTATTCCGTCTCCCCATCTATCTGATAACGTAAGGCAGACAACTCTCCCGCATCCGCCACTTCGGCCGACCGGATCGTCCACCGGCGTACGTCATGCTTCATCCCATATCCCTCCTGCGCACCAGACTGTCCAGGTTTTCAAGATCGCCGCTCCACCACGTCACCCGTTTCGTCTTCGGAAGCAACCCGGCTTCTGACTGCAGGAACTTCCGTTTCTCCACCTTTTCGAAATGTCTGTTCCAACGAAACATCCGCAGGAAAATTTTCAGAGAGGGACGATAATTGGCTGATTCCAAGCCTGCTTTCTGACGGAAGAAACGGCGGATAATCCGCCAGGTTCTAAGCGGGTATGGCGGATCCAGCATAAGGACGACATCCGCTTCGAGGAACGTTTCCTCCGTCCAGTCCCCTCGGTGCACCCCCTCGAGGATCCACTGATCTTCCACCAGAACTTGGTGAAGGCAAGCATCCCTCTCTTGCGGTGTACGCCGACGGTCTGTCCCGCTCCCTCTGTCCCATACAAGATTATCCATTTCAATATAGGGAATATGTAAATATTCGGAAAGTTCCTTGGCAAGCGTCGTCTTCCCGCTTGCCACCGAGCCGATAATCCTGATCTTTTTTGTAGCGTCATCCATTCTGCATCTCTCCACCCACTAGATTCCCAGACTCTTTACAGAAAGGAAAAAGTCTATGATTACAATTCTGATCGTCATTCTCATTCTATTGAACACAGCCGTAGCCACTTTTGTGAAAAGGAATAAGAAAAGCTGGCTGATCACCGGAGCCCTTCTGTCCACAGCAGGTGCTGCTGTATTCTACTTTCTTATCCGGGCGGCGCTCGCTCTTTTTGTCACCCGGGACCTTGACGGAGCGGAACACGTCTTCGGAGCGATCGGCGCGATGGCCCTCTTCTTCAACGGACTGATCATCATGGCAGGCGGCCTGCTGTTCAAGCCCAAATATTACCCAAAAGATCTTCGTTGATCCACTACCGGTTTCTCAGCTGACGCTCCATGAAAAGGAAGCCGACACCACCGATCACCAGCTGCTTCTCGTCCTCCCGAAGCTGTCCGGAGAGTCCGACGATATCATTATCGATATCCCGAAACAGTTCCGTATATTCATGCGGGAACCTGCCGTTATAAAAGTCCGCCCAACACCGCCCTTCTTCGTCCACCAGGTTGAAATCACCGGAAAACCCGGACACCTGAACAGACAGAAGTTTGTTTCCATCGGTTCCCCTGAGCTCCCCCTTAATATGGACAAGGCTTTTGAATTCTTTCTGTATGTAAGACCCGAGCGTTTCCCCATCCCGGTCGTAAATCGTTACGACCGTATCTTTAAACCCTTTTCGACTCCAGGAGAGGATTCGTTCCCCTGTGTTGGAGTAAAATCCGAATGTCGCCGGAAAGAATGACAGCACCGATTTTCGATAGAGGATCAGAGGGCGCACCCACCAGGCGGCTTTGTCTAGCTTCCACCCGCCCAGATAAGCGCCGTTCTTTTCGAAGATGAGCAGGCGGGGGAACCATCCGGTATCTCCTTTCAGCACAAGATGATCCACCTCTGAAAGAGAATTATTTGATTCCGGTACCTCCACTTTCTTTACTTTGTTATATTTCTGTCTGCTGGAAACCACCATACTGCCCATGAATAGAAGTGGAAGCGCAAATACAGCAATATTCAGCCACTGCTCCGCTGTTCCCGGCGGTCTCCATAACACATAGACAGAAAGCACGGCCAAAAGAATGACGGACAGCAGGGCGGCCAGTTTCTCCCTCCGTTTATACATCGTTGCAAGCATTCGTTCACGACCACCTTTTTAGAATTTTCAATATTCCACCTTTATCCAATGTAGCATGGTACGGTGTCTAATGGAATAGTAAAAAAAAGCAGGGGACCCTTTCTCGGGATCCCCTGCCTGAATCGTTATCGTATCCTGTTTTCCACCTGCATGATCCAATTCAAGTCCGCCTCCAGGTGCAGCAGCAGCCCGCTCATCCATAGGTACGTATTCTCGTCTCCCTTCATAAGGGCTTCCGTCTTCGCGGACGTCAGTTCCATGACCCCTTCAAGGATCACTTCCTTCTGATTCTGGAGCATTTTATCTTCGTCCTGAAAACCGATTCTGCGGGAGCAGTTCCATTTGAAAAAAAAGTCGTCCTTCGTCGAATGATAAGGCACCGGTTCCAGCAGCCACTTTTCCACCTGGTCCTTCCCCTTCTGCTCCAATTCAAACAGCTTCCTGTCCTGATCATCCAAGCCCGGAGACGATACCAATTCGTCCCGGATCAAACGGTCGAGCGTCGTGTAAATCTGTCCCGGATTGACTTTTCCCTTCATACCAAGAAGGGAGTCCATCTCCAGCTTCAATTCGTAGCCATGATGTCTCTCTACATATAACAAAGTTAGAATTCCATATTTAACGGACAATGTATCAACCTTCTTTAAGTGATGCCTGTACATCGATTTTATTTGCCGACCGGCTTGAAATCCACGCCGCGCCTATACTTAAGACAATTCCGGCAGCCAGCGCCACCATCATCGTCGGTACAGGGAGGCGGAACGTCATAAACCCTTCCATCAGTTCGGATTTACTCGTCGCATAGATGAAAAGCACCCCAGACAATAAACCGCCTGCTACACCCGATAAGCCGATGAGGAGCCCTTCGGACAGAATCATCGTCTTCACCTGCTTTTTCGTAAAACCGAGCGCTCGCATCGTTCCGATCTCAAACCTGCGCTCGTACGTATTCATCAACAGCGTATTGGCGGTACCGACACTTGATAAGGCAATGATGATGACCATCAATAACAGGATCAATTCATTCATCCCTGTAATAGCGGAAGTGGTGGACTGAATTTCTTCCTCTGCTGTCTGCACTTTGGACAGATGCTCACCGAAATCCTGCCACAATTGATTGCGCAGCGCCTGGTCGGCGTTGTTCGTTACCGTTAACAGCATATCATAGCTTTGGCTCCAACCGAATTCATCCGCCAGGTTCTCCTCCTTCATGAAAGCTGTATAGCCGGCATGATGGGAGGTTTTCACGACGTCGACCACTTCGTACTGCTGCTCTCCGTTCGGAGTGTTCATCAAGATGGAATCCCCGATCTCCCCGCCCCATTCATCAAAGGCCCGTTCACCAAGCGCAATCGTAGATTCCTTTTCCAGGGAGGCATAGGTGTCTTCTGTCCCCTTTTCTTCAAATAAGACGGGGCCTTCCTCCCTCACAGAAAGCACCGAAAACTGCCGCCTCTCTCCTCCCACGGTTTCCCATGTAATCGGAGCAGCTTCCGACAAAGGCTCTACATCCGTAATTTCCTTGTACGTAAGCAGTTTATCCACATCATCCTGCGTCCACGGAGCCTCTGAAGTGATTCTCATATCCCCGCCGTACGTACTCGTAATTTCTTTTTCATAACCTTCCGGCGCTGTTTCAATTACGGCACTAAGTAACAAAATGATTGCTACTCCAACAGCGAGGATCGCAGCGGTATTGGCGTTTCTGTTTATCTGCTGATACAGATTCCTGACAGCCACTACACCCGGATAGTGAAAAAATGACCGGAATAAAGGGGCCGTCAGTTTCCCTATCCCCGCTAACAAAAGCGGGAACAAGAGAAGGACACCTGCAATTCCCGCCGCGTAGGAAATTGGATGATCGATGAAAACACAGCAAATAAGCACAAGTCCTGCGAGCCCTCTTCCTACATAGCTTGTTGATGAAGGCTGTTTGACACCTGCTTCCTTCAACGCCAATAAAATAGAAACCTTCCCCGCGTGATAGATGGGAAAAAGAGAAAACAACACAGGATAGCAGAGACTGAGCAGGAAGGCGGTCAAAACAGGCCCCTTCCAATTCAACGTGTAAACCATATCGAATTGGAATACTTGCAGAAGCGCCCCCATGAATGCATCCCCCATCCAAATACCAAGCGGTACCCCGACGAAGGAACCGATTAAAGCGAGAAGCACCATTTCAATAAGAACCAGTTTGGAAACAGAACCCTTCGTGTAACCAAGGCTCTTCATAATGGCGAATTCTTTCTTCCGCTCAATCACGCTCGTATAAATCATATTGAACACGATGAATCCGCTGATAAATATGGCAAGTGCTGCAATGATATAGAAGAAGGTGTACAGCCCTCCGATGTCATTACTCTGCAGATCATCGGCGACGACAGGTTCGATATAGGCGCCCGTCCCCTGGAATTTCTCCTGCCATTTCCGGAACAGCGCTTCCCCATCCCCATCTGTTTGAAAACGCACATAGGACAGCGCATCTTCCTCCCCGGTCCACTCTCTTAACAGGTCAAGTGGAGCCATGACGCGGAAGCTGCTAGATTCCGCCCCTTCCCAGTCACTTGGACTGGAGAGCAGCTGGGTATATTCCGTAATGGCAGACACTTTCGCCTCTCCCATGCCTGTGAAGCGGACGGTATCGCCGACTTCCTTACCTAGCAACGCTGCAACCGGTTCCGAAAGGACAATCCCCTCATTATCGAGCTCCCCCTCTATTACAGGAATCTTCAAAAGAGAACTCTTTTGATCATCGACGCCGGTAATCCGGACAGACCTCTCATTAAGAGTACGTTCTTCCAATTCGAAGAAGGTCTGCTTATCAAGTGCATGCAGCGTCTCTGTAACAGCCGGATCATTCTCCATTGGAGCGATCGTGGATTCCGGATACGTCTCCCCTTCGCTCAGCACCCAATAGTCCGCATCCGCTACATACATATCTTCGTAATAGTCAAAGACGTCTTCCGTCGTTTCGTTCGCGATCAACATCGCCGTCAGCATCATTGTTCCAACGATAATCGCAAGCAGGGTAAAGAAAAAGCGCTTCTTGTTCGACGTCGTATTACGCCATGAAATCAGCCAAGTATTTAGCATAGTCCCGATCCTTCCTGGATATGACCTGATCGACGACCCCGTCACGGAAAAGAACGATTCGATCCGCAAAACCCGCCGCAAAGATATCATGGGTCACCATGACGATCGTTTGTTTCTGTTCGCGGTGGAATTTGGAAAACAACACGAGAATCTCTTCCGCCTTTTGTCTGTCCAAATTCCCGGTCGGCTCATCCGCCAGCAGGACAGCCGGGTCATTGACAAGTGCACGGGCAATGGCGACCCGCTGCTGCTGCCCTCCGCTCAAAAGGTTGGCCCGTTTCTTATGCAGTCCCTCCAACCCTACCGATTGAAGCAGCTCATGGACGTATTCCTTCTTTTCTCTCGTCAGCTTCCCATCTGCATGGAGCGGAAACGCGACGTTCTCCTCCACCGTCAAGGTCGGGAGCAGTTGATAATTTTGAAAGACAAACCCTAATTCTTTTCTCCTGAAGATCGTTCTTTCCTTCTCTTTCATGTCATGCAGCGGACGCCCCTTCACATGCATCTCTCCGTCTGTCGGCGCATCCAGGCCTCCCAACAGCTGCAGAAGCGTACTCTTCCCCGACCCGCTCGGCCCCATGATCGCGACGAATTCTCCTTCCTGCACTGACAAATCGATGCCTTTCAACACGTCCACACGCTGCCTCCCCTGGACAAAGTCTTTCGTTAAACCATTAACTGTAATCATTAACAATCCCTCCCATCTTTATCTACCCTTTTATATACTAAGTATATATAAAAGGGTAGGAATAATTATCTAAATGAGACAAACAAAGAAATAAACCATTATACTAAGTATGCAAATAAATTAGTTTTCTGTTAAATTTTGAACCCTTTTGTGTTGTCCGGACGTAGGTATAAAAAAGAGGAGGAGAGGCCCTATGTTTAAGAAATTCCTGGCAAGTGTCGGCGTCGGTGCTGCGAAAGTGGATACCCAACTGGAAAAGAATCAATTCGTTCCCGGGGAGGACGTGCGTGGGAGAGTCGTCATTAAAGGAGGAGATGTCGAGCAGTCGATCGATTCCATCCATATGTTTCTGATGACCGAAGCGGTGCGCGAAGTAGATGAAAAGAAAGTGAAAGAAAAAGTGGCGCTCGAGAAATACTTGATTGCAGACAACGAAACGATCGGGGCAGGCGAAACGAAAGAAATACCGTTCGTCATACAAATGCCATTTCACGCTCCCGCTTCCCACGGCCGCCTGCCGATCTGGTTTGAAACGGGACTGGATATTCCGATGGCACTGGACCCGGGTGACAGGGATCCGATTAAGATCGCTCCGCATCCGTCCATCCAGAAAGTGATCGAAGCACTCGAATCCATCGGCTTTCACATTAGGAAAGTGGATATGGAGGTATCGAAACGCCACGGGTACGTCCAGGAATTCGAGTTCGTTCCTAACGGGGAATACCGCAGCTACCTGGACGAATTGGAAGTCATCTTCTTCCTGAACGAAAATAAACTGGACGTCATGCTGGAAGTAGACCGCCGGGCCAGGGGGCTTAAAGGGCTGTTCTCAGAAGCGTTGGAGATGGACGAGAGTATCGTGAAAGTATCCTTTGACGAGCAAGAACTTCAAGAAGGAACGACAGCGATAGCCGGTAAACTGAGGACATCCATCGACCCCCTTAAACAATAATACTTCCCATAAAAAAAAACGTCTGAGAAGCCATTCTCAGACGTTTTCCTATCCTTTTAAAAACCGCCGTTCTGGACGACAGCGATGACAACGAAGAGGAGCACACAGACGGCATTCGGTGCCCCGATCAGCAGGAAGCGTACCGTCCAGCTGCCCCTTGCCTTCCTCGTCTCCTTGTCCCCGGAATGATAATTCGCTCTGTTCCGATCCCCGCTGACGAACACCCCCGCAAGCAGACCGGCAAGCAGAAGAGGCACCAGCGCGAACCAGCCGATGATCTGCACTGTCGTTTCCCAACTCTGCGTGAAAAAACCATAAATAAGAGCCAGAAGGGTACCGATCAAACCTATTCCGATGAAACGCACACCGTCCACTCCTTCTTATCCCAAAGAAAGACGACCTCCTCCGTTTAGGAGACCATCCTCCCTTAACAAAAGCTATGCTTGATATGCCGGTTGTGTGCCCGGATTAAAGCGATCCCGGGTCCTTTTTTATTGTAGAAATTCCGCCCATTCCCGGTCACACGTATCCGTATGCTCTATCCAATAATCCAGCCGGTGATGGTACTCCTTGATTCTTTTCCTTGCATGGCTTGTAAAATCCATCCTGCCATATTCATAGACCAGAGCTGTTAACTCATAAATCGGTAACCCTAATGCATGGGTTCCTACGTGCACAGTTGCTCCAGCATGGCCGACAGCTTGACATAGAGCGGCATACGCAGGATCCGCTATTTCTTTGGAAGCGGCATGCGCATCCAGAATGGCTCTCTTTGCTTCCGGCATCTTGACAGCTCCCCGCGCCCATTCATCGCAGCGCTCCAGACAGATCCTCGGCCTCTCTTCCTCCGGGTATCGATCCTGCAGGCGTAAGAGTGGAACACGAGCACTCTCCAACGCCCACATCACAAGCGTTCTGCGGGGCTGTATGGCCATGCGATTTCTTAATGGCTGTAAAGAAGGACTATTTCGAGTAAATAGAAGTTTATTTTTCCTGTCTATATTTCTTTTCACATCAGAAAATATGTCATTCATCCTATCCTTCATTCCCTCTTATGAAATTCCCTGCCCCATTTGCCAACCATACCTGCGTTTCGTTGTCCTCAGCCGTTCGTTCGACCTTGTTTATAAACTATTCCGTATCCCTGCCTGTGAGGGTTTTGATCTTTCTGCCTTCCTAAGTTAAGAAAACCGCACCGTTTTTACGCGATTGGAGTTGTTAAATATTACCTGTTATCAACTGTTGTTTATCTATCCCCATCTTCACGCTCCCTTAAACACCGGCAGATTTGTCTAGATTGGATGGGAATATCTATCTCTTGAAGCTTTAAATACGATTGATGATGGCTACCATAATTTAGAAAAAATGTCAATCGACCAAAACAACTTCTAGATCCGGAAACACAAAGATTGCTGATAACCATTCTTTTTTCATTTTCCCTATCTTGTGTACCTACATTACTTTTGATAGCATCTATTGATGTGGGAAAGGGGATCTTATTTTGAAACGTTTTTTATTTATAATTTTATTTTTATCACTTATTTTATTAAGCGCTTGTTCTAAAACCAATTCCAATGATACTTCAAACAAATCAACAGAAAACGACCATGAAAAGACTGAAGAATCTGAAAGTGAAAATGTTTTTTCTTTAGGTGATTTTGAAGTTGTTAACTCAAAAAAAGAAATCGGAACCTTGGAATCTGGCCCAATATCGGTAAAAGTCCACGCCATCTCATTACAAAGAGGGGAAATGAATAGTAATCTATCAGAATCCCTACCAAAAGGCGAAGCCGAGTTTATTAGAATGGATATGACAGTTATTTCAGAAAAAAATAATTTAACTTTTGACGAAAAGCATTTTCAATTAAAAACGAAGGAAAGTGAAGAGTGGATCGAACCAAATCTCCTAATGAGTGGCAACTTGAGATTCGGCTACAGAGATCCAGGGGAATATAGGGCTCAAGCCACCTATTTACTAGACGAAGTAAGTATTGAAGATATAAAGTCTATGACTTTACGAATAAAACCTCCGTTGAACGGAAATAATGAGCCTCTAGGTGAAGATCAAACAATAACTGTGAATTTTTAACTGATTAGACAAACAAAAGAAATAGGTCCTTGTAAAGCTACCCATATTTAGATATTAATAACACGATTAAGTAAGTTATATCTTAATCCTTCTTTTGACAACAGCCCTCGTACGGGGGCTGTTATTATTACAACCACAGTTAAATTTGAATCGACTACGATCCTGATTCCTTATACCAGACTGAAATTAAAGAAAACCAGAAGACCCATATTTAAGAATAATAAAGGGTATTTTTTCCAACCAGGAGCCAAAATACCACTTAACAATCCAAGAAACGGCGCTACAAACAATCCGACAAACATGCTCAACGCAATAATTCCTGAAATGGAAAAGAAATAACTCACATATATTCTGACACCAACCCACAAAAATACAAAGACAAACGCAAAAAAGAGCGAAACCTTAAAGAATATGGTCCAATTCTTTTCAATTAATGAAACTGCAACATACCCATAATATCCTTCTTCTCCTGAATAGGATCGGTTCACTACAAAAGCATCAAGTAGCCGTTCCATAGTTTTACTTTTAGGTCTTACTTTACCTTGTTCAAAACTCTCATTCATTACACCGGAGTCTATAAGTGTTTTTTCAACGCGCTTTAACATGCTGGATACGCTTTCTGTTCTTTTAATTAGAAGGTTCATTCTCAAATGATATAGTAGAAGAGCCAAATGAAACCACGTGATTTTTTTTATATAAATGTCTAAAATCCTCTCTAATATTAGCGTCCATGGAAAAATAACAAAATTCTACCCCTTAACAATAAGTAGAACGTCTTTCAACATAATATATTATGCTTTTTAGAACAATATTATATCAAAAATAATTGATTCCCCAACCCTAATCCGCATAAATTGTTTTAATAGAAAGCTAGGTACGCTACCTGTTGATCACCCACTCCGCAAACACTGCCGCCCCTCTACTGATACTCTCGGCACGAATCGAGTGGAACAAGTCGAAGTTATGCTCCGCACCCGGCAATTCTACATAAACAACCGGATGTACAGAGGACCCGGCGATGTGCTGAGAAAGACGCTTCGCCCCTTTTTGGCTCACGTACGTATCCCGGTCCCCGTGCACAAGGAAGAAGGGAGGAGCGTCCTTCGCATCATGATTCAAAGGAGAAGAAAGTTCCTTTTCCATCTCCATTCTTCCATAATACCCGTAGAAGGAGATGGCTGCGGCGATCGTTGTGTCCGCTTCTTCAAAACCCGGCTGGTACACAGGATCATTGACTGTCAGTGCGGCCATCGTGGCCAAATGACCGCCTGCCGAATTCCCTGCTAGGAAAATCTTATCAGGGTCTATATTGTACGTGCCGGCATGCCTGCGCACCCAGGCAATCAGCTTCTTCACATCGATGAGCGGTTCCGGGAACTCCGCATTGGGAAGAAGCCTGTAGTTCGCACTGATGCAGACCCATCCACGCTTTACAAAGTGCTGGATCATCGGCAGCGATTGGGTGCTTTTCTTCCCGCTGACGAAACCGCCTCCATGCAGGTGAATCAAAACAGGAGCTCGATCCGGACAACGTTTGTGCCGGTATAGATCCATGCGGTTGCGTGAACCCTTATCCGCATAAGCAATATTGCGGGTCCTCTTCACTCCTCTCCATATCCGGAAAGGACCGAGGAATGCACGGACGGAAAAACTGTGCCTGATGCCGGCTTGCGCACCGGTTCGGCGCCATCCTTCAAGGTGTTCATCAAAAGCATGCCGGAGGATGGACGCTGTTTTTAAACTTTTTGAGATGCCCCATAGGACGGCCGCAGCAGATGCAGCCATGATCACCAAGGATACGGGGCCGAGAACCGAATTCAAATCCCCCTCGATTACAGCAAGAAAGGTGGATAAAAACAAGAACAACAGCAGATGAAAAGGTAGCTCGGTAAACATCAGCAGATACTTCCCCGGCGACCGAAAAGGCAGCGCCCACTTTCTTGGTACGACCGCAAAACAGACACCCGACGCATACAGCAGAGCTGTCACAAAGTAGCCCACCGGTTCCACTACGTCACTTCCTTCCACTATACAATGCCCTTCTCTCTATACCATTCAAGAATCTCCGCAGTGATTCCTTCTATCCTCGTTTGGATAAAAAAACAGGATCGCCTCCAATTAAGAGACAACCCTGCGTTTATTTTAGGATACAGTCTTTTCTGATGTTTTGCCTGTGAAGCGGCTATCCAATGCTAGCGGACCGCTGCCTCCGATAAGGAGTGCGATGGACATACTCAGAAGAGCAAGATCGAACTCGACTCCTCCGACGAAGCCTTGACCGATTTTAACAGTGAAGATCGCCCCTAGCATAACGATCATGAACAAGCCGGCGATGACGCGGGTAGCGAGCCCGAGAATCATCAGCGCCCCTCCCAGAAGCTCAATGACGGCGACGGCATACGCCATCACCCCGGGAATGCCGAGACTGTCAAAGAAACCTGCTGTGTTGGATATTCCTCCGGAAAACTTCTGTGCTCCGTGGACGAGGAATATGATTCCCAGAACCACCCGTAAAATAGTCATACTTGTCGTTGTCTTCATTATTATTTCCTCCTTGATGCACTACACTATGTAGTGCTTTGATTTAAAAATTTTTAGGGAAGGGCGATGATGAACATGCCCGTCATCCCTAAAAAGATGATGAAAGATAACAGTGCTGACCCTAATGGAACCGCTACTTTGACCTGCTCGTCCGGCTTAACCAGCTGCTGGATCCTATAATTGACCGCGGTATCGGCAAAAGAAACAGCGAACGAATGTGCCGCTTTTCCTTGTCCATTCCTGACGAGCTTCAAGAGCGCGGCACTCAGATACAAATCATTGTCCATCTGTTCAATCGAATATTGATCGGCTGCCAGCTCCTTACAGACATGATATTGTTCCGCTACCCACTTTAGTATCGGAATATACCAGAATGCTGCGGTAAGGGTCTGGATGAGTAATTTCTTCAACGGATCGAAATATCTTTGGTGATACCCTTCATGATAAACGACCGCCCGAAGTTCATCCTTGTCCAAACCTGCTACCATTTCGGACGAAAGAATGATTTTCGGTTTCAGGAACCCGCATGTGAGCGCCATCCACTCGTCACTTTGGACAACGATCAGGTTCTTGTTCCCAAAGCCGGTCGCCTCTCTGACCTCGGTAGTCAACGGTTCATCACGCAGGGCTTCCATCCTCCGGTGAAACCGGTGATGGAGCCGGAACTGCCTTCCGATTTGGATCAGAAAAAGTACAATTGTCGAGATCGCAAGCAGCTGGAGAAGAGCATTCAGCGGCGACACGTCGATGGCCTGCAGCCAGTTGTGACAGACTTTTGCGATGTTTAAAAATAAATTATGGCTCGTCACCACATAGAAGCCGTACCATGACATCTGAGCAATGACCGCACTGATCAACAGAAACGACAGGATAAAAAGAAACTTGAGCTCCCTGATTTTCATTCTACTTCTCCTTATTCAGCTGCTGCACCTTCTTCTCCAGCTTCTCAAGCAAGCCGGGGTCCGCTTCCTCCAAGGCATCCAGCATGTGATTGACGGCAAGCGAACCGAATTCATCCATGATTCCTTTGGTCAGCTCTTTCGATTGATCGTTCAGGAATTCCTCTCTGGTAAGGACAGGAGTATATAACGATTTCCGCTTCTCTATCCGCTTTGTAAGCACACCTTTATCAACGAGACGGTTCATCACGGTCATGACCGTATTGAACTTCGCCTCCTGCTCCTGATCGAGTCTTTCTTTGACAGCTTTGATCGACATTTCAGATCCGTTCCAAAGCACATCCATTACACGCGCTTCCAGCGGTCCAAAGAAACGGTTCAGCCCTTTTTCATTTGTTTTGAACGGTTGAATTTTCATCTCTACACCTCTCAACTACAGATTGTAGTGTAGACTTCCCTCCCCGTCAAGACGCGAATTTTCCCCTTTGACTTTTCACACTACATCATGTAGTGTCTTGGTGAAGGAACTTTCCACTCTTTTTTAGAGGAAGAAGAAGCTTCCACACGATCGATAAGGGGAACAAGTACAACAGCAGAATCCCTGACCGATCATACGTTTACACGAAGGACAGGAGGACAACTCATGAAGAAGCCATGGATATGGATGTTGGTTTTTCTCGGCATCGTAGTCATCGCAGGAATCATCGGGGTCTATGCAGCAACGAATTCCGATGATGATACAGGCTCCGGGGATGCACCATCCGCAGACACCTATGAAGGACAGCCTTATCTTGGAGATGAGGATGCAGAAGTGAAGATCGTCGAGTTCGGCGACTATAAGTGCCCGTACTGCAAAGACTTTACCGCAAATACGTACCCATTGATCGATAAAGACCTCATTCAGACAGGAAAAGCGAAGTTCTATTTCGTCAACTACCCGTTCATCCACGAGGATTCCAAACGGTCGGCTGAATTCGCCGAAGTCGTTTATCAGGAACTTGGAAATGAAACGTTCTGGGAATTCCATGACCTATTGTATGAAAAACAGAACCCTGGTGAAGAGCAGGAAGAAGTCTATACGGAAGACTACCTCGTAGAGACGCTGGAAAGCATTGCAAGCGAGGAAGAAGCACAAACCGTACTGGAAGCGTACCAGAACGGCGAAGGAGAAGATGCCGTCGAGCGCGACTTGGATCTGGTGAAAGAGTGGGGCGTCACCAGCACTCCTGCGCTGTTCATTGACGGCGAGCGCTTTGAAGGAAGCACGCATGAAGATTTCGTACAGGCTGTTGAGGAAGCACAGGGAGAATAATCGAAACAGGCAGAAGGAGCACATCCGCTCCTCTGCCTGTTTTATTTTTTCACTGCTTCAAATGTGATGACCTGATCGGGCTTTGACGGATACACTCCGCGCTTATAATCTGCAGATATCTCTTTCACCTCAAACCCGCACGCTTGCAGAACCAGAGAGAATTCCTCCACTCCGTACCACCGGGTCGGAAAACGCTCCTGTTCACTTTCCATCAGCTTCCCATTTCTCCACCGCTCATACCGATGATGCGAAACGACATACTGACGGATGTAATCCACTTCCACCTGCTTCGCTTCCAGCGTAATCGTATCCCCGTTCGGGCAGTCCCACTGCTTCACAGACACCTTCCCGAGTTGGATATCCGTCTCCAGAAAGACATCGAGGAGCAGTTTTCCTCCTGTTTTCAAATGATGATGAAACTGCCGGAGGGCCGCGATCGACTTCTCCCGTTCATGAATCAAAAGGAACGTCCCGGTCGGTACTACGATCGCCCCGTATTCCTCACCCAGGTCGAAGTCGGTCATATCCGCTTCGAAAAGCTTTGGAGCAACCCCGCTCTGCCGGCAGTTGTTACGGCAGACAGCGAGCATGTCCGGAGACAAATCGAACCCATCCACGTCATATCCATTTTCAAGCAGCGGAATCAACAGCCGGCCGGTGCCGACGGCAGGCTCCAATAGTCTGCCGTTCACCCCGCCCAGATGGTCCAAATAAAATTCGATATCCCCGAAGGAAAGGCCGATCGGTTTATCCAGGTCATACACTTCTGCAGATAAAGAGTTGTAAAATCCGAACATTTCCTCACCTCATTTCAATCCTCATTTTCCAATGAGAGATTTATAAAGAGTAATTTTCATGATAGAATGTAATACATAATTTTACATATCATTCACGAAATGACCTTCCCTTATTTTGTGAGAAAGAAGCAATTGATGAAATTACTGTCATAAAAGCGAAAGCCGGCATTCCCCCGTTCAACTATGATGTAGCTGTCAATAAAAAGAATGGAGAACAGGTGCTGTATTCCTGGAAAGACGAAGAGAAAAGTGCTGTTCAACGAATAAATTAAGGAAAGGGAGCATCCTCTATTTAAACTAATACTTACAAAAAATGAACAGCCCGCCCCTCACTGATCTTTCTTCTTGGAATTCGCCGCAAAAATACCACTGAACAATGCAAGGCAAATGGCAAACCATGTCCAAAAACTCATCCGTATCCCTCCGCTTTCCGACATCTCTCCTTACATATTTCTACAATGGTCAGGAGAAGTCCTCCGGCGAACAGGAATTGGTGATTACATCCTTCCACATGTGAGCCCTCTGTCCATCATCCACGTACATTTCATAGCCATTATCCATATAAAACCGGATAGCCTGTTCCCATTCCCGATGGGTTTCCAGCACCAGCTTCCTGTACCCGGTTTGAAACGCATACCTTTCCATAGAGCGCAGCATCCTTCTTCCTATCCCGGACCGCCTGAATTCCTTCACGACAGACATACGCACGAGCCTTGCCGTACCTTCGTCCTCTTTCACCACAGCTGCCGTCGCAACCACATGAGAATCAAAGACGGCGATAAGAAATTTACTGCCAGTCTTTTGATAGTTCAATAAAATATCATCCAAATCAGGATTCAGAGAATGGTCGATAAAGCCGAAATACTCTTCCATGCCGGCAAGGATCACCCGCTTCGCTTCTCTTTCAAATCGGCTTTCTATTTCCATGATTTTTATATTTTCTGTATCTATCATCGTATCCTCCTTCATAAAAAGGTTCTAGCAAACGGACCATCTCCTCGACCGTTCTCAGAGAATGACATAATGCCCTGCGAGTAAAAGAAGGAGGACAGACACCATAAGCAGGAGCGTTACGACAAACTGCCTGGAGTTCTTAATATACATCCACTCAAGCAGAGCATGGAAACTGTTAAAAGCAACAATCCCACTGATAAATAACCAAAACCAGTTCTCAGCTGTCCGATCTATGCTCCATAACAGGAGGAGAAAGAGGATGAAGAATAGACGACTTCCCCACCGCTCCACTCTCCACGCTTTCGTCGTTGACAGGTCAACCTTGTTTACGCCTAACCACCGGTGGAGGTATTTATCCAACAGATACATAAGCAGACCGGCGCTGATAAAAAACAAAAGAATATCCATACCTATCCCTCTTCTTCCCGGAACAGTTCATCAAGGATACGCTCTTTATTTTCAAGGAAAGCCCTCGTTATTTGATAGTGATCCGTTTCTTCATAAGAGATCCGTTCGATTTTCCCGCCGTCGAACGAGAGGATATCCGCATTCGGGTAGCCCAGCAGGATCGGGGAATGGGTGGCGATGAGAAACTGGCTGTCCCCTTCTGTCTCCAAGTCATGGAGAATCTTCATAAAAGAGAGCTGACGCTGCGGGGACAAGGCCGCTTCCGGTTCATCCAGCAAGTAAACCGCCTTCCCTTGAAAGCGGTTCGTAAACAGAGAAAGAAACGATTCCCCGTGGGACTGCTTGTGAAGGGAGCGGCCGCCGTAGCCTCCGAGCGCCCCCACCTCCTCGATATGAGTAGCGAAGTTGTAGAAAGATTCCGCTCGTAGGAAGAAGCCCCTGGACACTTTCGGCATCCACGAAAGCCTGATATAGTCACCGAGGTCAGACGCTGCAGCATGAACATCATACGTGTTATTGCGCCCGCCGCCGGCGGTGTGAAAGCCGCACATATCGGCGACGGCTTCCAGCAGCGTCGATTTTCCGGATCCGTTCTCCCCGACGAAAAATGTCACACGGCTTTTCAGATCGAGATGGTCAAGGCTCCGGATGGCGGGTATGGAAAAAGGATAAGCTTCATAGGATTCGATATTCTCTCGCAGGAGACGGATTTCTTTCAAAAACATATGCTGCCTCCTTTATTGTTGTTCTCTTTCTAATCAAGGGACGGGATAACTGCTTAACGATGAAAACGCCCGCGCCATTTTACCGGCGAAATCAAGCGGCGGTTCCACTGATTGGATGTGCATATACATGACAGTCGGATTCATATACAGCCAATGATTATGAAGCGCGCCCACAACCAGCCCCTGCTGGACAACCGCATGCATAAAACCCGGTATTTCCTCTTCTAATACCGCTACTTCAGCAAGACACAAAGCTCTTCCATTCATATCAAGGGATTCAAAAGAAAGACCGACAGGGACGACCGCCCGACTAGGACGGCCTTGAACCGCGGCCTGGAAAGTCCGATGCAGCGATACGGTACAGGTCCCGTGTTCCAAGCGGCTCCTGCCGTTTACCAGCTCAGCGAAATGACCACATAGGGAGGATGGCATGAAATCAGTCCTTCCTTCTTTTATCCGTCCATGTATATTCGCTTGCTCAACGGTTCAGAAGAACGGTATCATTCATCGTAAAGAAACGACGTGATTTCCGTGATGACTTGATGCATGATGGTCAGAGACCTGAAGGGGTCCAACGGGACAGCCTCGAGCGAATGGTCCGCCTCTTGAATAGTAGTGACTTTTGCCTCTCCCTCCATTACCCGTTTCACCGTTTCTTCCATATAATGATGATCCTTGTCTCCTATGATGATAAGTATCTTGTTGGATACGCCTGCAAGTGTTGCTGCCAGAGAATCTTTCTTAAGCAGCGGCGTCAAGATGACGAAGTAAGCATCGGGATAATCATCAAACATCCTGCGCCCTAAAGCAAGTGTGCCGAGCGATTTCGCCACCACCACCATACGTGAGTAGGTCCGACCGAATAATACAGCACGGATTACCGCATCGACGTCTTCTGAAACCAATGCCGCAAACTTGTCATCATATAAATCAAGCCTTTCATCCATGTAATCGTAATGAATATGGACGATATCGGTACGCTTCTCAAGCATGCCCATCGTCGCGTAGTAAAACAGCGGTTTGTCATAGGTGTAACTGGATCCGGACAGCATGAAGCAGACGGTGTCGGATTGATTTTGAATATATGTGTAAGCGAGCTTTCTCCCTCTTATTTCTACTTCCCTCTTATCCACTTTCATACCCTTTTCTCTCCTCTCATCCACCACAGAAAAAACTCGGAAACCCCCAAGTCTGAACAACCCAATTTTACTTCCTATCTTTCCAGTTCTATGTATTCCTTCACGAGTTTCCAATCATCCGCTTCTTTCCTCCAAACGAACATACACTGTGCAGAAAAGGCGGTTCCCTGGATGACGTTGGTCTCCCTCCCGAGCACGATCTTCTCCTGCCCGTCCTTCCTCTCCCCTATAGAAGCGATTTCAAAAGTCTTCTCCGCCTCATCCATCTGCTTCAAGACAGCTTCCAAGTCATAGTCGTAGAAATATGGATCCGGCTGCAGAATATCCGACCGGGACCAATAACCGACGAAATCCTTGGACATAAACACTCGTATGCCCGCAGCCTCCTTCGTAGCAAATCCCTCATTCCAAGCAGAAAAATACGCGTCCAGTACTTTTTCTATTTTTTCCATAGTTATGCTCCTTTCTATAAATAATCTTCAACGGTCGAACCGTTTGATCATGTAATACTGCGCGAATCCCTCCGGGTGATCCTCCAGTGTTCCGAACACCTCGAATCCATGCCGCTTATAAAAGTCCGGTGCCTGGAAGCTGAACGTATCCAAATGGATGAAGCGGCATCCTTTTTCGCGGGCGGCCGCTTCCATTTTTTCAAGCAGCGCACTTCCGTATCCTTTTCCTCTTAATGTTTCCTCCACCCAGAAGAATTCAATATGCATGTGATGCCAGAACATGTTCGCCGTAATTCCTCCGACGATCGTATCGTCGTCCTCTTTCAACAGGAAACTGATATCTTCATTCGGCGTCTTAAGCTCATCCGGCAGCATACGCATGTTATGTTCGATGACTTTCTCCCTTACATAATCCTCCAGTTTTTCTTCTTCTATGATTCTCAATTCTCCTCCTCCTTCCCGATTATGGATAATGACAGAGGGTAAACCCCTGTTTTTGCGCGCATTCCTGCATTTGTTTCACTAGATTGTCATGAGAAGACGCTGTTTCCCCCTGCGTTATTACACGTCCGTCCACCTCGAACTCCTCATAAATGAGAAAGCTGGAGCGATTAATCTTCCTCACAATGAAGGTATTGCATTCATATTCCCCGCTCCTTATATTGGGAGATTGGATAAAGGCAAGAATGCCTTCATAGTACTCCTGATCAGTAATTTCCGACTCGAGAAAAGCCTGCAAATCATCCATCATGTTCCCACCTCCATCACCAGTCGAATAAAGAATGGAGCGCCTTCCCGGCCATTCGGAGCATCCAAAGAAGGAGTCGGAACGGAAGCAGCAGCAATTCAGGGATGAATAACAGAATATCCAGCCAGTCGCCGGAATCAGACTTCCTTGCTTTCTTCCGTTTCCATTTACTTTTCCTATTCATCTCACTTCCCCCTCAATTTGGCAGGAATCCTTCTTTAAAGAAGCCGTACCATTCCTCGCGACCGCGCTCATCCATTACGTTCAATTCCGTAAGAATATCCCGCGAAAATTCCAGCGCCGCACTGCCGTTAGCCGTGATCAAACCGCTGCTGCGAACAGACTGCGCCTCTATATACAAGGAGTCTCCCTCATAAGCAGCCGCCCCTTCCTTCAAATATGCCAATGAGTTACCGGTATGCTTCCGATTATCAAGGAACCCATGCCTACCGAGGAACGTCGCTGCATCACAGATGGCCGCTACCGGTACATCCAGGTCCAAACAACTCCGTACGAGCGCTTCCGCCTGCTGGTTTTTCTCTTCTCTCCATCCCGTCCCGCCCGGAAATATGACCATAGCAGGAGATGGGTCCAAGCGGTCGCCCAACTGATAATCGGGCAGCACCGTCATACCGCCCATCGACACTTTCGGTTCCTTATCAATCCCCATCGTTTCGATACTGTACCCCGTTCCCGGCTTATTCAACTCCGCCGTTATGTAGCCCACTTCCCAATCCGCATAACCATCTGTAACAAACACGAGCACCGTCTTCATCTGAACCCTCTCCCTTTATGAATCCTGTCTATTAACAATTTATCATTTATTTCATTTTTTTAACATATTTAACAATGGAAAGGAGCCCTCTTCCTTTTAGACAGCAAAAAAAGCTTACCCATCAGGATAAGCTTTTTTATCATTATCATAGATCTCCGTTTCACTTCGACACAGCGAGAACCGTGCCAAGCGATACTCCGTTCAACAAACGCGTCGGCTCCCCGACACTGTACAGGTGAAGCGTGTGCATCGCACGCGTACAGGCGGTATAAAACAGCCGGCGCAGGTGCTCTTCTCCATAGACCCGATCCGATGCATCATAAATAAGGACCGCATCGAATTCAATCCCTTTTGCAAGATAGGACGGAAGGACGACCACACCCTGCTCGTATTCGTCCGTGCTTTTCTTAACGAGCTTAAGGTCGTCGACTGCCCCTAGTCCCTCAAAGGCATCCGCGCTTTCCCGAGCCGATTTACAAATGATGGCGATCGTATGGTGGCCTTCCTGTTTCAACGCAGCGACCCGGGACACGATCTCTGCATGCAGCTCTTCCCGGGTATCAAGCGTGGTCAGCGTCGGCTTTTCTCCTTCCCGCTCAAACGCCTTGATCTGTTCCCCTTCCGGCACAAGCTCTCTTGTGAATTCAATGATCTGCTTCGTCGACCGGTAGCTGCGATCCAGCGTAATGCTTTCTGTTTCCTCTGGTCCGTACAATCCACTCAGAAAATCAAAGTTCACCGATTGGTCCGCGTGGGCGAATATCGCCTGATTGAAATCTCCCAACACCGTCATGCGGGCTCTCGGGAACAATCGTTTGATGAACTCGAATTGGAACACCGAATAGTCCTGCGCTTCATCGATCAGCACATATTTGATGGCGTTATTTGACTGGAAGCCTTGAATAAGCTCCTTCAAAAGAAGGTAAGGCGTCGCATCTTCCTGATACAGCTTCCCTTCCTTCAACGCCTCCTTCGTCATTTCACAAATACGGGACCACTCATCCGGTATACGACTGTCGTCCCACAACTTGTCATGGATAGATTCATCGAAGATCTGACGATACAAGTTCTTGATATGGATGAACTGAAGCGCCTCGATCTTTCGGCGGAGCGGCTTCAACCTTCTACGGACGATCAAACGGGAAAGGACTTCCTGTTCTTTTTCATAAAATTTATACGTGCCGTCTTCGTATTCTTTTTCCTTATCCAGAAGAGTATATACCTTCTGGAGATCATCTTTACTGAGCAGCTCGATTTCTTCCTGGACCCACGGCTTTTCCAGTTCCCTAACCTCGATCCGGTCGATCATCTCGAGAAGCCAGTCCTTCAGCTTCTCGATCCTGTTGTTGAAACGGAGATTTGTATCCTCCGTATAAAAGCGCTCGGCGATATCCGCTGCTTTGACCAGCGATTTTCCGCGAAACTTCAGCCCACGGAAAATCATGCCGGAGGACTCCAGCATGTCGCGGTATGTTTTCATCCCTTCAAAGAAAACGGAGGAGGCTTTAAATTGAGCACTTGCCCTTCTTACGCCGTAATCAGGGTCGTCCGTGCATTCCAGCATGTACTCCAGCTGCTCGTAAGGACCTTCCACGGAGAAGGAATCCTCGAGCCGGTACTCCAAATAGTCCTGGAATGTTTCCTGCTCCATATTTTCTTCCCCTAATTCCGGCAGGACGTGGGAGACGTAATTGGAGAACATAGCATTAGGAGAAAAAAGGATGATCTGGTCCGCTCTCAAGTTTTCCCGGAATTTATACAGGAAATAAGCGATTCGCTGGAGCGCGGCCGACGTCTTGCCGCTGCCCGCTGCGCCGTGAACCATCAGGAGTTTCCCTTTCACATGGCGGATGATCTTGTTCTGCTCTTTCTGGATGGTTGCAACGATGCTCTGCATGTGTTTGTTGGAACCCTGGCCAAGAACTCCCTGAAGTATTTCATCCCCGATGGTCACACTCGTATCAAACATGGACTCAATGACACCATTCTTAATGTTGTACTGCCACTTTTTTTCAAGCTCCCCGTGAATGCGGCCCTCCGGTGTGTGATAAGCGGCAGGGCCCGGCGCATAGTCATAATAGACGCTTGAAATCGGGGCCCGCCAGTCATAGATGAGAATCGATTCATCGGCTTCATCCGTAATCGTCGATATCCCGATATGAACAGACTCCGCTTCCTCCTGACCCTCTTCTCTGAAATCGATCCGGCCGAAATACGGAACTTCTTCCACCCGCTTCAGTCTTTCCAAGCGGTGGAAGGCCTGTCTGTGCGTTCCCTGACTGACCGACAGATCCTGCGCCTGCTGTCTCATCCCGATGATCGTTTCCAGATAGTCGTCGAACGTATCCATGTTGATCTTCAGATCATCCCAAAAGTGCTTACGGATATGGATCACTTCTTCTTTCCGCTTGGCGGCGTCCGCTTCCAATACGCCGATCTGCCTTGCGATATCTGCCATCACCATATCCAAATATCTCTGTTCTTTCTGTATTTCGTCGCCCAAATCAAGTCCTCCTTTAGAAAAAAACGCATCCGCTATTGACTCCGCGCCCTTTTTAAGTTATAATTTATAATGGATACATATGTTTAATAATTAAAATAGAGTCACTGATTAAATTTACCATACCTTTCTTCCCAATGCAATACTTTCTGAGAATATAGATAAAACCAGCGGAGCATAGAGCTCCGCTGGTTTTTTAATACTTATCAACCGCGCTTCGATACCAAGGCCCGCACCTCTTCCACCAACGCTTCCAAGTCAGCGAGCGTATCCGCGGGATCTTTAGAGATAAGGGTGGACATCCGCTCGCCAAAACGGTCCGGCTTTTCTTCCATTCTGTCTATGTTCCATACCATCCACTTGAAAGAAGGATGCTGGACATACATCCGGTTCATGCCGAACAATACGCCCATCAACTTTTTCTGGACAAACGTCACAAGATCATAAAACATCAACCAGTCCCCGCGGGCCTTCAGCGCCTGTCGGTTGCTCCAGCGATTCGTCAGCTCGAGGTTTTCAGAAATCATCTTCGCTGCGAGCACATCCGGATAAGCATCCGTCCTTGTTTTCATCCGTTGCCCCTGCGCTTTTCCATAAAGAATCTTTCCATCCTGAATGGAAGACAGGATGCACTGTTTATCATAATCGAACTCTCCGTCTTCGACGGCGTCTGTTATGTACCGTTCCACTGTCTCCGTAAGGAAACTGCTGATTTCAAACTTCAGCCCCGACTCGTCGGTATAGGCTTCCGACCATTCTTCGTCTTCATATGGTTCGAAGCTCAGAATCGATCCACCCACCTCAGAAACCGGGCCGATTCGATCCTCCTCCGTCGGCGGCGCTTTCCAAAGGATGTGCAATTCAATGTCCGAAAACGCATCATCCCATCCGCGCGCGACCGATCCCGCAAGAAAGATCACCTCCACCTTCGGATTTTCCGCGTAAAACGCGGCCTGCGCCTCTGCTTTCTTTACCAGATCCGCTCCCCTCACAGGAAATAATCCTTGTAATAAATGATCGTGGCGATAAGAGCGACGATCGTATAAACGACAGCCGTATAAAAAACGACCGTCGGCCGGAAGGTCTGCTTATCCTTCTCCACTTTGATGCCCGTCTGTGCCTGGGCACTCAGACGGATGGCATCCGATGCAAATCCCCCGGAAGAATTAAAAAAGCCAACGGTGGTAGCCGCCGCTAAACCGGTAAGGAAGGCATAATCCATCACCGTTCCTCCCAAGAAGGCGGCAATAAGCCAGTTGGCCGCCGCTATAGCCACGATTGTCGCTGAAGACCAAAACACATGCTTCATCATCATCCCCCCCCTTTATATTTTGTATACGTTTGAGTATATTAGATGTTTCAAAATATTCTAAATTCATTGCCCCTGTTAAAATTTAGTGTTGATATTATTACAAATAAGAAACTTCCAATTTAACACTCCGTATCGAGTTGTTTTCACATAGAGCTATGTGCTAATTAACTATATTAAATCAATGTGTAAACCACCAAACAAAATATAAAATTACTGAGATAATCAGTAGAATTCTACTACTAATTGCAGCTAAGGAAATATAACAACCTTGACGTACTTTTTACCACTGAATGACAAGAAATACAGCAGTAAACGACAATAATTAACACCATTTATTCTGGTTTAGTTAAGTCCCTGTAAACGCTAAACCAGAGTTAACAGTAGTGTAGCCACTACTGTTAAAACAACCCATCGTATTATTGAAGTTCTCATAATCAGGAATATCGGCTTGCCCTACACCTACTGTAATTAGTAATGCTAATAAAACTACTACTAAAGTAAACTTTATTAATCATAAATATTCTCTTTGTATAAGAATTACTTTTTATCTCTAGCTAAATTTGTTTGTTTCAGCCTTAAAATCGTATCCAGTATATCCGTTATCATAAAAATTACCAAAAGCAGTAGAATAGTCTCTTATTTTCCTGCAACTTGCCCCCCAAGTTGCAATAGATCCTCAAGCATAAATAACAGGTAACTTTTCCCTCGTTCCATTTGACTCCTTATTAAATTAAATCGTAATGTTATGTTTATTTTATTACAAAAAGGTTACATACAATATATACCAAATGAGGGGTGATTATATTTTGAAGAAAATGTTTTTGTTACCCGTATTTTTCATTGTTTTATTTTTTGCATTGATTAGCTTTGGAACTTCAGCATCTGCATCGATTAGTACAACAGATAATTCTGATGAATATACTGAAAACTTAATGGGACTTAATGTAGTAATTCCGTATAAGAAGTCTGAGGTGAGTATGGAGAAAGTTGAGGAGCCTTTAAAGGAAAAGTTATTCATCTATGATAAGGAGACTAATGAATTATTAAAAACCTTCACTGTTAAAGAAGAAATACCTCTATCTACACAAGAGGTTAGTGCCCAAGATACATTTTTAACTGTCAGCGAATCACGAATAGATAATGATTTAGAAAGTACTTTGAGCGCACGCCTTGTAATAGAAGGATCAGGTTCCTTTAGACAAATTAATGAAGTAAGAGATACTTTCTGGCAAACATCTAGTGGAAATCACCAGCTAGTCAATAGAACATCTGATGCTATATCAACAACTGGTTCTTTTCCTACAACTGAAATCGAGGTAACGGGAGCTGCAACAATTGAAGTAGAAACTACTTATGAAGCATCCGCAGGGTTTGAAGCAGCTGGATTTAGTGTATCTGGTGGAACAGGCGGCTCATATTTTGCTAGAAAAGATATTGCCGAAGGCTTTACTGAAAGAACATACTAAAGAATCAGGTTATAAAGTCGGTAGGAAATTCCTACTCTTATATATATTAGGAATGCACCTTTAACATTTGTTAAAATGTATAATAATCATATTTGTTTGGGGTGGATATTTTGTTTGTAAAACAAAAATCATCTTATTTGAAGGTTTTCTCGCTCCTTGTATTGACTACATTAATCGTAGGTTGTTCAGAAGCAAATTCCGGGGAAAGTTATAACCTTGAACAACAGATAGAAGAAAAACAAGAACACTTTGAAGAAATTATTGCAGAACAAGATGAAGAGTTTGGAAAACTAGTTTTTTATATTTTAGAAGATAGCGAAAACAACCAGGGAGTTGGCTTATCAATTTTCCAGGAAAGTAACGATGGAAATTGGGAGTATTCTAAAGGAACAGCACACTTGGCGTCTACAGGAGAAGTATATTCTTCCGACTATATCGAAATCGATGACTCAACAAAATTAGTTTATGGGTATATTAATGAAAAAGATTTTAATGATTTGAGTTTAGATAAGCTAGATGAAGTAAATGATGAGGAAATTGAATTAAATAGTTCTACTATAACCTATTCATTAGTAGACATTGATCAAGATATTAAGTTCACAAATTAAAACAAATAAAAAACCGCCAAAAGTGAGAGCTTTTTGTTCTATAGTTTTAAACCACGTGAATTAGCAACCTCAACACCTTATCTAAATGTCTATGTATATATTTAACAATTCATTTTCAACACAATGGATAAAGAGTACCTTTTTAAAAATACTTCGAAATTTTGTCTTCTAGACAACTGCGTTCTTGAATAAAAGAAATAGCTGAAGATTAACTATACAATTTTCAGCTATTGCCCCCGTTTACGTACGATATGAATCCGAGGTAACCGTAACGCTTATATCACCCAAGCACCCAATATAACGAACGAAGTACCAATGACTAATACAAAACTCTTTGCTAGCCTATACAGGGTTTTTTGAACAATTTAAAAAGACTTTCCCATTAGATATAGACGCTTGAACCAAGGACACTTGTTCTAATTGTTCAAATATCAACAACAAACTTTAACTAAGCCTTTTTATTAAAAAAAAGCCGGCAATCTGCCGGCTTTTCCCTTTATTGTCTATCTGAAGAATGACGATCAAATTTCTTCGGATTTTTCATAATGACCATTAACGAAATCAAGCTCAATACACCGAGGAAGAGAGCCGGAAACCCACCCAGATAAGAAAGCGTCCGAATCCCGTCCAACCCAAGGGTGGAAATGAAAATCAGCGCAACAGCACCTACAATCACACCCCACGTCACTTTGATGAAGACAGGAGCTTCCTGGGACCCCTCGGTTATCCCGGTGGAACTGATGCTTGCCATCGCATTCGTCGTCGAATCTGTTGCCGTGACAAATGAAATCATGACAGCAAGCAGGTAGATGATAATCAGAACACTTGCAAACGGCAGCTCACTTAAAACAGCGTAACCGGCTGCTCCTGTTCCCTGTTCAGCAATCACTTCCGCCAGATCAACCTTCCCCGTCATTTGGAAATTAAGAGCGGTTCCACCCAGCACCGTCATCCATAGGACACTGAAAAAGCCGGGGATGACGAAGTTCATCATTATGACTTCTTTGACCGTATATCCGTAGGCGATCCTGGCCAGGAAAACCGCTGTTACAGGAGCCCAGGCCATCCAGTTCGACCAATAGAAGGTCGTCCAGCCGCTTGCCCAATCGTCGTTCGCTGTTTCTCCGGTGAACAGTGCTTTATCAAAGAAGTTCGACAGGAACCCTCCAAAGCTTTCCGTTCCCATACTGAACATGAAGACGGTCGGACCGAGAATGATAAGCGCAGCTATGATGATGTAGTACAAGTAGATATTAAAGTCAGCCAGCACCCGGATTCCCTTCATCAGACCCGTACTGGAGGAGACGATGAAGGCAATGGTGCCGATGATGGTGATGACGACCCAGAGCGATTTATCATTATCAATGCCGAACAGCGAGTTGATTCCTCCGCCCATATTCATTACGGACGTACCGAAGGAGGAAGCAATGGCCGCGGCTACTGCAAAAAGGATCACCGCATCGACGACCGTGTTGATTTTATCTTGATTGTAATTCCTGAGAGCCGGCGAAATTTGCGAGCCTACACTAAAGGAGCGCTTCATGTTGTAATAAGCGAAGGCAAACACGATGGTAGGGATGGAATAGAACGCATACGGGATGAATGTCCAGTGCAGATAGAGCGTTTCCATTGCAAAAATGGCCGCCTCCGCAGACATCGGCTCAATCCCAAGCGATTGTGGAGGAGAGGTGAAGTGAGAAATCGGCTCTGCTGTTCCCCAAAACAAAATTCCGGCAGCGATCGTCGTTGTCAACGTGATGGCAAACCATGTTTTCTTTCTAAGTAAAGGCTTCGCCTCTGCTCCCCCGATCTTCACGTTTCCAAGTGGAGAGAAGTACGCGAAGATAATCAGGATAACACAAGCGACGCCTGCAAGACTGTACACCCAGCCGAGCTCCTGCGTCATGAAGTTTTTGGCGACGGTCGTAACGTGTAAAAACCAATCATAGCTGACAAAGTTTAATATAATCGTAAGTAAGAGTAATACAAAGGCCGGCAAAAATACCAGCGGACGAATCCGCACCCTTTTTTTGCTACTCATATTTTTCCTCCTTGTTTTCAACAGGTTTTCTATGTTTCAGCAGACTTCCCTCTGCCGTTTCGTCATTATAAAAATGCAGACACCGCCGGACCGGTTCTTATTCCGGTCCGGCAGTCGACTACATTTAGAGAAGAAGCATTTACTTATCTTCTTTCGGGAAGATTGTCCCTTTATTCATGATGCCTTTCGGGTCAAATGCCTGCTTGAGCGTTTCCAAAATATAATAGGAAGAACCATATTCCTCTTTGATCCATGGGGTTCTGTGCTTTCCGACACCATGGTGGTGGACCATGGAACCGCCCGCCTTGATCGTTTCTTCTACAATGATCTTGTTGATCGGATAATGATATTTGGAGATTTCTTCTTCCGGCTTAATGTCAACAAGGTCGTAATAATAAACGAAATACATATTCGTACCGTTCATGTAACTGTGCGAGGAGTGACCGCCGAGCATAGTAATGTGAGGAATCTCTTCCCGCACGCGTTTGATGCACCGCTCATAAATATCATGAATGACGCCCCATGTCCCTGAGACTTCTGTCGTAAATCCGATATTGTTCGTCTCTTTGATTTCTTTTCTCTCTTCCTGCACTTTTGCCGGGTCCCAATTCAGGTTCTCGAACCAGTTCTGAATCAAACGGCTTTCCACTTGTTCCGCCGGCCCGTGCTCGCTGACGATTTCTTCAATAGCTGCTCCCGTCACTTCCGCCAAAGCCTTCGGACCTTCCGCCATGAAGATAAGGACACATTTACCTTTCGAGAAATCAAAATGATCCGCTCCATCTTCCGGATCGTACAGCCGGGCCACAGACGGACGGTATCCCTGCACCATCACTTCCCGTAGAATTTCAAATCCTTTCTTCATATCATCCAATAAGTACCCGAAGTAGCGGTTGTTATCCGGCTGATACTTGAAGACCTTCACGGTCACTTCCGTAATGTAGCAAAGGGCTCCTTCGTTGCCGATGATGACATGACGAATATCAGGTCCTGCCGCGCGACGCGGGATGTTTCTGATTTTTGTCACTTCGCCATTCGGAAATACCGCTTCCAGACCGATCACCATGTCTTCAATGCCACCGTACAAAGTGGAAAGCTGGCCGATACTACGCGTCGCTACCAGTCCGCCCATTTGAGCGAGCGGCTTCGACTGCGGAGAGTGGCCCGTCGTCAACCCTTGTTCCCTAAGCTTATCCTCCAACACTTCTAATGGAACGCCGCATTTGACGGTCGCCAGCATATCGTACGGATCGATGCTTACAATCTCATCCATTCCTGATCCATCGATGACGATGGAATTCTCCACAGCCGTCTCCAGACCACCTTCCGTAGCAGAACCGCCGGTACGAGGTACAGCGTTAATACCGTTGTCGTTCATATAACGAAGGAGATCGGATACTTCCTGCTCATCCTTCACTTTGACGACAGCAGCAGGAAGCGGCTGCGTGTAGATCCCGTGAATCGTTTCATATTTACGGAAACGGTCCACACTGTTTTCTTTCAACACTTCTTCTTCTGTAATGACCCTGTCTTCTGCAATAAATGCCTGGATGTCCTTTACAATCTGTTCTCTTGTCAATGCCATAGTTAAAACTCCTCATCTTAAATTGATAGATTTATAGAAAACGGCAGCTTCTTACCGGTTGAAAAAGGCATGCGCCTGCTTCAAAACCGGGTCTGTATGTGCCGTTATTTGCTGGTACACTTCTTCATTAAACCGCGTATAAAAATCGTGCGTGTCCATGTTCGGCGAAAAACTGTCTTTGACCTTCACCATCTCCGTTATCGCCTGGTCGTAGTTCTCGTAGATCCCCAGCGCAACGGATGTATTAATCGCTGACCCGAGGCTTGCGGAACCGTTGATCACATTCCTGTCTGCCGGTACACCGAACACGTCGGCAAAAATCTGCATCATCAAGTCCCCGTTGGAGCCCCCGCCCGTAAGGATGATACGTTCCAGCCGTTCTCCCATCTCCGCGTACATAGCATCCATGTGGGCTTTCATCGTAAGGGCGATCCCTTCAAGAATCGACCGGTACATATGGGCACCTGTATGACGGACGTCGAAGCCGATCATCATGCCTTTCTTATACGGCTGCCCCGCAGGAGCCAGCCAGTCGAGAACGGTAAGGAGTCCGTCACTTCCCGGCGGAACACGGGAATCCGCTTCCGCGTTTAAGTAATCCTCCGGTGAAACCCCCGTCGCTTCCGCTTTTTTCACGAGGTCTTCACCAAGCAGCTCTTTGAACCAGCTGACGGTCCACATTCCCCGCCGGATTCCTCCGCTTTCGTAGAGATACTCCTGCGGTACAGCAGAAAAGTTCGTCCAGTAATTCTCTGCTTCCTTCACATTCTGCCTACCGCCGTGCACCATCCCCGCTATGTACGTTCCCAGGGAAATCAGTGCCGTCTCTTGTGTGCGGATGCCCGCACCAAGCGCTTCCACCGCTTTATCATTGGCGGTTGCAACAACCGGAAGCCCCTTCGGAATGCCGGTAGCCAAAGACGCCTCCTCCGTGATATGGCCGAGGATGGTTCCAGGAGGGTAGAGGTCAAAGAGCATGTCTTTCGACAGGTTGTATTGCTCATACAAGGAATCCTCTTCACTCCACCCCCACGTATCTGTATCTATCGGCCACTGGCCCTGGTAATTCCCTGCAGAATCCTTTTTCTCTCCAGTCAGCCGATGCGTGAGATAACCAGAGGATGTCGTGACGTAGGAAACTTCCGAATCTTCCTGTTCATATGGTTTGGAGACCCTCTCATCCATCCAGCTTTGGGCGGGGGAAGCAAGGCATCCGTCTGCTTTCAACAGACAGCGGACGAAGCGGATCGTGCACAACCCGACTCCGACGATAGCTTCCCTGTCACCGGAGAACTGATCCATCGCCTTTTTCGATGCAGCAGCAAGGGAGTCCCAAAGATCATCTCCCGGATGCTCCACCTGCCCGGGTTCGGGAGTATCCACCGGCTTAAGCGGCTGTACTCCCCGGCTGACCGGGTTTCCTTTCAAGTCGTAGATCACCACCTTCGTACTCTGTGATCCTCCGTCGACTCCAATTATGTAGCGTTCCGTCATTTCGCCCCCAGCTCCTTTCTCCCTAATCAGCGGACAAGGTATCCTCCGTCCACTGCCATGATGTGTCCATTGACGTAGTCGGCAGCCCGGCTTGCCAGAAAGACGGTCGCTCCCATCAAATCAGCCGGTTCGCCCCAGCGGCTGGCAGGTGTGTGATCCAACACTTTCTGGTTGGCTGCCGGGTCATTGCGTGTGTTTTCCGTTATATCTGTGGCATAGTAACCGGGAGCGATCCCGTTCACTTGGATATTGTACTGAGCCAGTTCATCGCAATACGCCTTAGTAAGTCCGGCAATACCGTGCTTACTCGCCGTGTAGGCAGGAGAACCCTGTCCTCCGTGGTAGGAAAACACCGAACAGATGTTGATGATCTTCCCTTGACGCTTCGGAATCATCACTTTCGCAGCCTCGTGACTCATTTCGAACGCTGCCGTTAAATTCACCTGCATCAACGGATCCCATTTGTCCCGTCCGAACTCGTTAAATTCTGCTACGGTATTCATCCCGGCACTGTTGACGACGATATCAAGCGCGCCCATCGTTTCCAGACAGCGGTCGACGATCCTTTTAGCGGCACCGTCTTCCGTCAAGTTCACTTCCATGAACTCCATCTTGGCTCCGGTCTGTTCAATAAGTTGCCTCGTCGTTCCATCGTCTTCTGTAAGACTCGGAATAAAAAGGTCCGCCCCTGCTTTCGCCAGGGCAAGAGAAAATGCACGACCCAAGCCTGTATTTCCACCGGTGACGATGGCTGTCTTTCCCTTCAAGGAAAAGAAATCCATCGAAAAATCGGTCATGTCCATATCTTCCACTCCTTCCTGAGCAGTTTTCGAGCAAAAAAAAGAGAGAAAAGCATACTTCCCCCAAGGAGGAAGTTACTTTTCTCTCGGCTCTAGTAACTCTAACTGTCTATAAGTATAGGCATAGTTACACAGACTGTCAAATTCGGACATGATTCCTTTCCCAAGGAGCCCTCCCCTTTTACTTAAACTAGTATTTGTATATAATAAAAAGAGAAATATGTGGATAAGGAGACTATTATGAGAGATCATGTCGAAGAAGCGCTGGAAGAAAATCCAGTCATCGCAGCTGTAAAAGATGACAAAGGATTAGAAGAAGCGATCCAGACGGATTGTACAATTATATTCATCCTGAATAGTGACATCATCAATGTAGGTGAGATTGTAGAGAAAGTGAAAACCCACGGGAAGCTTGCTTTCGTGCACATCGACCTGCTGGAAGGTACATCGAATAAAGAAGTTTCCCTGCAGTTCCTAAAAGAAAACACCCAGGCAGACGGGATCATATCAACGAAAGCACAAATGGTCCGCGCCGCCAAAAATTACGGTTTTTATACGGTTCACCGATTCTTTCTTGTCGATTCCATTTCCTTTAAAAGCATCGATAAGCAGATTGCAAACTCCTCCCCCCACTTCATAGAAATCCTCCCCGGCATGATGCCTAAAGCAATCGGCTGGGTTAAAGACAAAGTACATATCCCCATTATCGCCAGTGGCCTTGTATGCGAGAAAGAAGATGTCGTAGAAGCGATCAAAGCAGGCGCCGTCGCCATATCATCGACAAATAATGAAGTCTGGTATATGTAAGAACAAAGAAGAGAGCTGTTCGCAAACAGCTCTCTTCTTTATTCTCAGCGGGGAGAATTCCAATCATTTCTCGGGAAATACTACAGCCGCTAAAATGCACTTCTTCTATCGCAGCCAATGGTTCGTGCAGGCCGGGATTCCGATTTTCCACCTTCATAAAAAATCTCTCTCCACAACCCTTCCCCTCCATCAGGCCATGCTTTCCGCCTTCTTTAACTGCTTACGGAGCGGGGCTTTCGTACTCTCCGCCAACGCTTCGGATGCGAGGACTCTCTTCAGCTTCTCTTTATTATAACGGTCGTGAAATTTCACTTCGTTCACTTCCGCAATCGAAACGTCCCCTTTTTCCATCAAAAGTAAGACGTCCTCACCGGAAACATACCCCTCTTTCAGCACACGGAAGAGAAAGCCTGTAAAACCGGTATCCCTCATGCGGAGCACCATATCAGGCACCGCATACTTTGCCGCCAGCTTATAACAAGGATTTCTCGGTTCGGATATTTGGATGACCGCTTCCCCGAATGCATAGACGTCTCCGACATGTCCCTTCTCTTCGGTCAATCCGACACAAGTCAAGTTTTCTCCGAACAGCGCTGTCTCTGGAGGATCCTTGACGATATCCTTCCAATAAGGATAGTAATCATAAGGATAAAGGCAGAGCGCTTTGTCTTCTCCACCATGATCTTTATACGCCTGTTCATCCCCGGCCAAACCGACCTTTGTCAGGTAGACCGGAGCTTCCGATGCCGTTTTCCTGATGGCGGATTCAAACGTTTTTCCGCCATAGGTCAACGTTTCCACCTTCCCGTAATTCAACGCCTGCAGGACATATCTTACCATTATGAACTCCACTTCCTTCCCTACAAATAAACAGCGATGACAAGGACCAGTGCAACGAAAAGTACAAATCCTGATCCAGCCACAGCCGACTTCCTCCGCCCTTCTGCCATAGCCCTAAACACCCGGACACCCGTTAAAAGCAGCAGGATGGCTGCAAGCACAAAACCTTCTCCCGGCATTTCCGGTCGAGTGAATATCAAAAACATGCAGCAAACGCCAACGATCCGTACGACCGCTTCCATAATCGAAAACCATTCGATGAACGGCTTTCCGGTTTTCCATTCGAACTCCCTCTCCTTTCTCTAGGAGTCTCGTGGCAGCTTCTTCTCCATGGAAATATTCGTTTCTATGTACCCTAACTTCTCATATAAGCGCCGGGCGATTTTGTTATGTCCGAACACGTGCAACCCGATCGTTGCCAGCCCGAGCTTCTCTGCTTCTGTTTCCAACGCACGCATCGCCCGCTCTCCGTGACCGAACCCGCGTTTACTCTCGTCCACTTTAATGTCGTAGATGAACCCTTTCTCAGGTGTCTGCCTGTAAAGCCAGATTACTCCGACCGCTTCCCCGTCCTCCTGCATGGTGAACAGGTAATGATCCACCGTATTCACGCCGTCCGGAAGCAGCTGACGGAATTGCTCCTCCGACTTCTCCAGCGCTTCTTCTTCCTTCCAATTCCCCGCACGCACCTTTTCCTCTGCATATTCCCGTACAGACAGCTCTCGGTATTGGTGAAACTCTTCGTTCCTCATTGGAGATAACAGCATTAGAAATCCTCCTTCATGATTCTATCCCATCCACGTCAGCTGATCTCTTATCCAACTGTTTCGCAAATGTATAGGTAAGCAAAAGCGCGAGCAGAGCGATCCCCGCACACAGATACAGCGGGATATCCCAACGGACGTACGCCATCACAGCCGCCCACAAAATGACGATCAAATCGATGCCGAAAAATGCTTTCAAGTGCCTCAGCGTAAGCCACCCCTTTCTCCTCTAAACCTTCTACTCAACTATACGACAAAAACAGCCTCTCGTTTCAATAAATTTCCTGAATCTCTTCTACACCCTTACACAAGAACTCCTGTTACGTGCGGCATACAAAAAAAGCCGAGGGGGAAATCCCTCAGCCTTTCAATGTTTTCCATTTTCTCTCATCATCTGCTTCAATTCCTGCAGATCCTGCTTGATCCGTTCCATATCCCTGCTTTCCTCTTCGGCATGCTCAGACAGCTGCTGGGCATTATTGACGATTTCCCCGACGATAAGGTTGAGGATGATGAAAGCGGAAATGATAATGAACGAAACAAAATACAGCCAGGACCATGTTACTTCTGCAAAGATCGGCCGGAAGACGCCGCTTGCCCAGCTCTCCAGTGTGAACACTTGGAAAAGCGTCAGCGTGCTTAACCCGACATCTCCGAAGTATTCCGGTGCAAGTTCGCCGAAGAAGCTCGTTCCGATGATGGCATAGACGTAAAAGATGATTCCCATTAAGAGCGTCACCGATCCGATCGCCGGAATGGCCATGAACAGTGCGGTCGTCAGCCTGCGTAACGATGGAACGACAGAAATCGTCCGCAGTACCCGGAGAACCCGGAGAATCCGCAGGACAGCGATGAAGTGGCTGTTGTATAGAACAAGCGTGCCGAATACGATGACAAAGTCGAAGATGTTCCACCCATCTCGGAAGAAACGCAGACGGTAGACCACTATTTTCATCAGGATTTCAATGGTGAAGATCGCCAGGATGACGATATCGAGAAGAATTAAGATATTCTCATAGGATGCGTAAATCCGCTCGTCTGTCGCCAGACCGAGCAGGACGGCATTGAAAAGGATGACCGCCAGAATGAAGTTTGTGAACGTTTTGCTTTCTACGATTCGCTGTAACTGAATAATGTACTCCCCGCTTTCCACCTGATTGTGTTATGTATAAAAACCCTTACCCAGGCGTCATGTTTTTTACAATCGTCTTCTTTATATAAGAATTCTCCTCGATAGTCAATGGATATTTCCGCAACTTTTCCAAACACAAAAAAAGCCTCCGGCAAGTATTCGCCGGAGGGTCTGTTTAATTCATATAACGTTCCTGCATGAGACGGTTTAAAATATGAAGCTCCTGAAGCAGCTCTTCCCCGACATTGGTCTCGAGTACCTTCTTCCGTTCGAGCTCCTTGTCGACGAGTCGCTTGACGGAAAGCACGTCCGTCCCGTTGCTCAGCACTTCTTCTTTTGAATTGAAGTGCTTGTGGGCGACGAGCTGCATGCCGTAGGAATTGTACAACAGCGTATACCCGGCAATTCCGGTCGTGGACTGGTAGGCTTTCGAGAAGCCGCCGTCGATGACGACCATTCTGCCGTTCGCTTTGATCGGATCCTCGCCTTCGATTTCCTTGATCGGCGTATGGCCGTTGATAATATGACCGTGCTCCGGATCCAAATCGAACTCCTCAAGGATCGTATGGCAGGTCTCTTCGTATTCACGAAGCGTATAGTACGGGTTCTTCACTTCTTTATGTGTCGCTTTATCTTTAATGAAATACCGCTCAAACGTCGTCATCGCCCGCTTCCCGAAGAGCGACGAATATTCGCCTGTCCATAGATACCAGACCATGTCTGTTGCGAGATCGTCGGTTTCCTCCGGATGTGCGAAGGAATGACGCAGATAATACTCGAATTTATCGAGAAGCTCGCGGCCGCCGTACGTCTGATCTTCTATCGTCATTTTCTCCAGGTTGCCGTCTTCATCCAGCGGAATGCATCCGTGAATCAGAAGGTTTCCGTTATATTTCAAATACAGGTTCCCCTTCTTCATGAGGAATTTCATGTGTCGGGCCAATTTCTCCGAATGCTGGACGGAGAACAACAGCTTGTCGATCACTTCCTGCTCCTCTTCAAGGAGGCGGGCAGGATCTTCAGGGTCGACCGTTGAAAAACAAGTATTCTCCAGTGGATAGGCTTGGCCGTTGATGGTCAGCTCTTTGTTCTCCAAATCCATCTGTTCAAGAAGAAGCCTGTTCGACATGTTGAAATATGGACGGCGCTTGATGATCGGACTCTCCAGCTTGAACTGGATCATGGCGATCGCCTGGTGGATCTTCGTGATTTGTGCGATCTCATCATCCGAAAGCTTGGAATCGGTCTGCACTTTCGGACGGAACGCAGCATTTTCGTCATAGTATTTATCCGCCAGGTTCTGCAGCGGCCGCAGGTTGATTCCGTAAACGTCTTCGATGATATCGAGGTTGTTATAGCGAGCACAGATACGGATGATGTTGGCAAGGCAGACTTTGGAACCGGCGAAGGCACCGATCCATAAGACGTCATGGTTTCCCCACTGGATATCGACCGAGTGGTAGTTGATGAGCGTCTCCATGATTTTATCCGGTTCCGGCCCACGATCGTAAATGTCCCCAACGACGTGCAGGTGGTCCACGACGAGCTGCTGGGTCGTATAGGCAAGCCCGATGATCAGCTTGTCCGCCTGACCGAGCGAAATGACCTGCTGGACGATTTTATTATAGTAATCTTCTTTATTGTAGTAGTCTTCCGTTTTGTACAGCAGTTCTTCGACGATGTAGTCGAACTGCTGCGGAAGAGCTTTGCGGAGTTTCTTCCGTGTGTATTTGGAAGAGGCATAGGAAATCAGTTTCAGCATCCGGTCGATGATGAGCGCATACCATTGATTGAGCTCTTCCTTGTTACCAAAGCCGTTCTTGATGATCTTGATTTTTTCTTCCGGATAGTAGACCAGGGCAGCGAACTCGTTGATCTCTTCTTCTGTAAGATCGTCGGCAAACAAGTCCATGATCTTCTCCCGCACACGTCCGGAGCCGTTCCGAAGCACGTGCTGGAAGGACTGGTATTCCCCGTGCAGATCGCTGACGAAGTGCTCGGTCCCTTTCGGCAGATTGAGGATCGCTTTCAAGTTGATGATCTCTGTCACTACTTTCTCTTCACAATCGTATTTCTGAGCAAGTAAATCCAAATATTTCGCGTTCAAGACTATGTATCCCCTTTCTGAATCTATCCCTATCTATCTAATCCCTTACTTCCAGGATTACTTAGTGTTTAACCAACTGGAATCCATTTAAATCATAACATATTTTTGAAGCCGCAGAGGCCGGAAAGGCTTATAGATGGCATCTCCTTCCAAAATTTCCGTCGATATGATACGCTTCCATAAAGGAAAGATACAAAAGTCGGGAGGACTTTTATGAAGAAACGGACAAACCGAGAACGATATTGGATTTTACTGCCGCCCTTCCTCCTTGCCGCCGTCCTCACCTACCTTACACTCCCGGAGGATTATCGAGAATACTCCTTCCTCATCGTTCTTGCTTTCTGGATCAGCTACCACCTTTGGAATAGATATGCCTCCAGGCACAGACGCGAATAAGGACTGCTTCCGTCCTCTTGTCTACGACACCCGATACATAAAAAAAGCCTGACCCAACAGGGCCAGGCTATCTTTCTATCTATTATCATCTCTACTTAATCGCTCGTATTTCAGTCAAAAATGACATCAAGGTTTGCATCTTCCTTAATAGCAGGGTCAACATTTTCGTGGCCGTTGAGCTTGTCTACAGCGAAGTCAGCGACAGCATCCCCGACCTTCGCACCCGCTGCACCCGCTGCACCTGTCAGAAACGCCGTTCCGACGATGGCTGGTACTGCTTCAGGCTCTACGGTTTCCGCATTTTCTCCTGTGACTTTCTTCTGCTCTTCCGGACTTACTTCATTCGAAGCGGCTAAAGACGATGACATTCCCAATGATCCTAATACAACAGTCCCAGCTAGTGCAATAGCTCCGAATTTCTTATACTTCATGCAATTCCTCCTTGGTGTATTTTTACAATTACCAGCTTCTCATGCATCCGTCTATATGTCAAATTATAGTATTCTTGGGTTTAAAAGGTCGGAGAAAGCGGAACATAAAGATACATAGGAAGCCCGCATCATTCCCCGGATGATCCAATTGTCCACCCGCCGAAAAAGAAAAGCGCACTTGTCACCCAGCTGGATCCCAATGATGTGATGATCAGTAAAAGTCCGGCGGCGATGAACCAGGGTGCAATTATTTTTTCAGGCCGTCCTTTCGCTAAAAGATAAAAGAGTACAAGCGTCCCGATGAACACAAGCAGCGTAGCTACTAAAAACGCCTGGTTACCGACCAGCCAATACTCTGTCCCGTTCAATCCGTTACGAGTATCCACTAAAAACAATCCGGCTAACGTAGCGCCTGCAATCAGCATATTCAATACGGACGCAGCAATCAAAGCGGCATAGGAGAACTTTTTCAATGTCGTCATCCTCTCTCGTTACCTTTGTCAATCATTACCATAACATAAAGGAGGCCGTCATGAACAAGCCAGGGCACCTCGTACTTATCCTAGCCGGAACGATCTTTCTAGTTTTCCACTTTACGATGCTCGGTCTTTCCGTCGGGCCGAACAACCCTGTTTCCGTCACCCACAGGGAAGCCATCAACCAGTATAAAGATCCGCTGTTCTATCAAAACTGGAACTTATTTGCCCCGGAGCCTATATCGAAGAATCATAAGATCCTCGTCAAATACCGGACGGAGAGTGGAGAAGAATCGGATTGGAACGATATCTCCACCCCGATTCTCGATTCCAATCAACAGAACCGGTTCAGTGCCATTAACCGCGCAGCGAGGGTACCTTCCGGGATTTTCTTCAGCATTTACCGACCTAATGACCTCGTCATGGCCTACAGGAAGAAAACCGGGGAAGAAGAAGCGACCGATGTCGTAAATGAAGAGGTCATTGAACAACAGCGCAGCGAACAGATCGACGCCCTGTACCGTTTTGCCAACTCCTCCATTCCGCTGTTGACGGATGCCGGGGAAGTGAAGGAAGTGAATGTCCGGATCATGGAGGTCTCTCCTGTTCCTTATTCCGAGCGAAACAATCCTGATTATAAACGGGAAGCACAGTACATCGATTTTGAATGGAGAGATTATTTCTATGTGGATTCATACGACGTCTGAAGGGAGCCCTCTACATGCTGAATAGAATAATCGACTGGTTCACCTCCCCTAAACATTTAATCGGTGCAAGTGTGACAAGGATCGTCCTCGGTGCGATCCTGGTTTACAACTATGTCATCAACTATCCATTAAGACACTTCTACTGGGCGGACAGCGGCGTCATTTCGAACGATATTTACAATACGATCTACCGGCTCCCTTTTTCGGTTTACGGCCTGTCTGACAGTGCCGCCTATTTCGAGGTCATGTTTCATGCAGGTTTGATTTTCTCTTTCTTGTTCATGATCGGGACCGGTGGCAAATTCACACAAATCATGAACTTCCTGTTCACCTTTTCACTCATTAACCGAAATGCGTTCATCAGCGACGGCGGCGATAACATCCTGTACTTGTGTCTTTTCTATATGCTGTTTATGAATGTTACGGCGTACTTCTCCGTTACGTTCCTTAGACGGCTGAAGTTCCTGGATCGATGGAAAGATACGTTTGCCATCATCCATAATTTCGGGCTTGCTTTCGTCGTCATCCAATTGTCTATCATGTATTTCACTTCGGGAATCTATCAGATCATGGGCGAACGGTGGAACAGTGGAACCGCGCTCTACTATATTCTGCAGGTAGAACAATACTCTTCCGAATTTTGGGAAGGCGTTCTCACAAGCAATACGTATTTCATCGTATTCTTCACCTATGCTTCCATCCTGATCAAATTGGCATTTCCACTCGCCCTGTTCAACAAATATGCGAAGTATATCATCATCGCAGGAATCATAGCGTTCCATATCGGAATTGCCATCGTCATGGGACTGATCACTTTCTCAGCCATCATGATAGGACTGGACTTCCTGCTGTTGAACAACAAGGAATATCAACGGGCTTGGACATGGATGAAGCGGTTCCGGGAGAAGCTGCCTGAGAAAATATCCGTAAAAGGGAGCAATGCTTCATGAAACGAAAAACATTCGAATTCTTATACGAGAATAGAAGCAGCAAAGGAATCGACGTTTGGCTTTCTGTGACGGACGATTGCCGGAATGTCACGTTCCCCGGCGCTTCTCCCACGCGCCGTACCAGCCATCCTTTCTTAGGGGATCTCTATTTCTTCCACTTGGATGGAAATACACAGCTTTCCATGAAGGCGGAGGCAGGTTATTGGGACCCGGTAGGAAAAAGCGCAGAAGAAAAAGCCTTCTTCCTCAGAAGCTCCTCCCTCATACCGGTTGATGAGGAGACGCTTCAAGAAGCACAACAAATCGTCCGTGATGCCGTCGACGATCATGCGAAAGTACGCCTTCTTTTCCGACACATCCGTGACCACTATAAATACTCAACGAAATTCAACAAACGGGGGGTTTCCTACTGTAAAGCTTCAAAAAAAGGAGACTGCGGAGAGCTTTCTGCGCTTCTCGCTTCCTACTGCCGTTCCCTGGGAATCCCGGCAAGAGTGCTCGTCGGGGCTTGGATGGGGAAGAATGAACCGCACGCCTGGAATGAGGTTTTCCTTGAAGGGAAGGGATGGACACCCATGGACGTAAGCATCGCCATGTGGACCTTTTTCCGGCATCCACTTCGCAATATCGGAGCGACCATCAAGTACGGAGTCTTCTCTAATAAAAAGAAATACGAAGAAGGTATAGAAGGAAACCGTGTCGTATTTTCCATCGACCCGGAACGGGAGCTTACCCCTTCTTACTCATCCGTCGATCCGCCGACAGACAGCTCCACCTATATGATTGGAGATACACGCCTCGCCTGGGGATTCGATTCGATTCAGAATAAAGCACCTTATATGCAGCCGATTTACCCGAGACTGAATGAAGAATATACGAAAATCAGTAATCGCGATCTCCTGGGGAATGTGACTATTAAACCGGCAAAAGCAGTCGACCGTACCACCCTGCTTATGAAAAAATATTCCTTCGTCATTGGTGTTCTGCTCGTCTATGCAACCATTTTAATGGATTGGTTTTCCGTCGCCGTCTCTGCAAGTTACGCAGCGAGTGCCCTGTCGACGATTTCCCTTGGTATATTCGCCCTGCTTACCATCATCAGAAAAGAATACAACCTGCCGATTCTCGTCCTTTGTTTGTTATTCGTATTCTCTGCCGTCGGGTTAGTGTATTGAATAAAAGAAACACCCCATCCAAATCCGGTAGGGGTGTTTTTTTCTTTCTGTAATAAGGTTGCTTTATAAATCCGCGAGCGGCACGATTTCCCCCGAGTGACTCAATACAGCATCATCACAGTCAAGCAGTCCGCAAAGGCAGTATCTGCCGGTCGTCCTGTCCAGCACATACGTCGGACGGAGCTTCAGCTTATCTTTCAGGAGCTCATACGCCTCTGTTTTTGTGTACTGCGCCGTGTCGGCCGCTTCGAACGCATCGAACATCTCCAGAAATGCGCCCGTGTCGATATGGGTAAGAACCTCTCCACCATCCTTGCTTAAGAACAGCTTCAGCTTCCTTTGGAAAACGGTCCTCGTCTTTTCCACTTCCTCCAGCTCTGCGACGACATAACCTTGGTCCCGACAGACGTTCTTCCAGCGCCATTTCCCACTGTCTTCCGGATGATTCATCCGCAGGAAGCGCACAATCGCCTTATCGACCCGATCAACCGTACCCGGTTCCAGCGGCTCAAGGTCCGGGTGGGGCTCCTGTTTTTCCAACTGCTCCAGGCTCACTTCTTCGGATAGATCGATTTCCTGCGTTTCCACCGTCCCCCGAAGAGGAGAAGAGTAAGTCAAAATCTCGTCCCGTTCCACCCTCTGCTCCGACCAAAAGAGTTGAAAAGGAAGCGTTTCCCTGCCGTCATTGGTCACATAGATTTCTTCGAGTGCAAACGCAGAGACGAAACATTCCTTTTCCATCACCGGGAATTCCAACAGCTGTAGCTGCTCCATGACAATCTCTTTCACCTTTTCCGTCGTGAGGGCGAAGGACTCCACGTCCGCCTCTTCCTTTTGCGGGAACCGTCCGTGTATGGTGAAGAACACGAGCCTCCCTGCTTCATCAAGACGGATCTCGATCGTCCCAGCCGGAGTCGTACGTATCCCGTCGATCACACTATGGTACTGATACGTTCTTATCTCCCCGCTTGCCTGTTCCGTCTGCTCGGCCACGTTTACCCCGGTCTCTGTTTCGATCCAGCGTCGGACTTTTGCTTCATCATCCAGAACAATCGACTCCTCATGGGTCACCCCGCCTACAAAAATCACATGCTGCAGCTGCCCTGTATGGACATCGACTTCGATGCTTGCCGTCCCTTCCGGATTGAGATCTTCATCGTCCTGATCCGAATCGCTCGGAAACCATTCCATGCTGTAGATAAACTGTGTCTCCCGATTCGGACCTACCCTCCGATGAATGTGTTCCCGCGCGAGCGTATAATCGCGTAAACCGAATTGTTCCTTCACCTGTTCTGCCAATCCTTCCAACCGCTGTTCCATAGCCCCACCTCTTCATCATTTTCTGTTATGCATTTACGGGAGAGTTTTCATAAACGTTTCAAAAATAATATTTTCTTCTACTCCGTCTCCTGCTGATCCCTCTTTCCCTTCCATATCCCGTAACCGAAAAAGCCGCCTACCAACGTAAATAGGACGACGGTAATAAGGAAATCCAACAAGGCAGCGACCGTAAAGCCTACGCCCCCGCGCATGATGAATTGATTGACGATGAAAAACAAAATTCCGGCCGGAAAGCCGAAACGGAGCATCCCTGTCTTTATATACTTGCTTTTCTTTAATTCCACGGTACACCTCTCCACAACATTTATTTTCTAGAAAAAGGGTATCACAGACATCTATGGAAGAGAAGCAGAAGGGCACCTCATAGCTGCAGCTCATCCGCCATAAGGTGCGTCTTACCGGAGGAGTGCTGACACTTTTCTTTCGTTTCCCTATACTGAGAACATAGAGAGAAAGCCAAGGAGGTGGAGCATGTGAAGATCCAACTGGATGTCGACCCAGGTTGCGAAGAGACGAAGGTGACCATCCACTGCAGCGAGCTTGATGACGATATCAAAGAACTGCTTGATTTCCTGAAAGCCGGTAAAACGGACCTGCTTACCGGTAAGCGCGGAGGAAAACAGCATCTCCTGAAACCGGAGGATGTCCACTATTTCCAGACTTCCGGGGAGCATGTTGTCGCAGAGAACGAAAAAGGGACGTTTACGATGAAGGAAAAACTGTATGAACTGGAACAATTGCTTCCATCAAGACGCTTCATCCGGTTGTCGAAGTCCGTCCTTGCCAATTTGTATGAAATCAGCCACTTCGAGCCTTCCTTCCACGGGACGCTCGCCGTCCATTTCAAGTCCGGAGCGAAAACCTACGCCTCGAGACACTACGTCAGTAAGATCAAAGAACTATTGAATAAGAACAGGAGGGAAAACAAATGAAAACATTTCTATTTCGCAGTTTCATCGGCATCTTCTTCGGAGCATTCCTCTCGGTCCTCACCACCTATGCCATCTTTTTCTTCGGAGATGTCACCGTATTCCAAGCCGATCCCTTTATCAAAAATTCACTCGGATCGATGTTCTGCGGCTGGTTCTTCTCCGTCACGCCGCTCCTTTTCGAAATCGAATCATGGAGCCTTTTCAGACAGACGGCCGTCCACTTCCTGATTGTGACGTGCCTGTTCTTTCCGCTCAGCGCCTGGGTAGGATGGATGCCGTTCACCTTGACAAGTCTGCTCTTCTTCATCGCCGTCTTTCTTGTCCTGTATGGAGTGATCTGGCTCGGGTTTTATCTCTATTTCCGTCATGAATCACGAAAGCTCAATCAACAGCTTGAGCATATAGAATGACAGAAAACATACAACTTCCGGTCATCGAACGCTTTTATTATAAGAGCGTTCCATGACCGGATTTTTCTTTTTTCCTCTCCTCAAGCGAATTCTGAAAAAAATTCCCAATAATAAATTGACTTTTATATCATTAAACGATATATTACATTTAACGATATATCATTAAACGATATAAATGAGGTGAAGAGATTGGCCAGAAACGATGCCTTAGATGCCGGGGAGCTGACGGATACGTCCTTCTATATCCTCCTTTCCCTTCTGGAAGCCCGTCACGGGTACTTGATCATGCAGACGATCGAAGAGTGGACGGACGGTGAATTCACCATCGGTCCTGCCTCCCTTTATACGACGATCAAGAAGTTATTGAAAGCAGAGCTGATTGAGCTTGCGGAAGGTTCCGGGAAAAAGAAGACGTATATCGCAACAGCTGCCGGACGAGAACTGCTGAAATCCGATGTCGAGCGGCGCAGGCGAATGATCCGTCATGCCGAAGAGGTATGGCAGAAGAAGGAGGATGTTATCAATGAAGCGTAAATATATCATGATGGATGGACTCGCCTTTTCAGAAGGGAAAGAAATGGAGAAATTGGCGCGCTATGCGAAGAAAGGCTGGCATGTGGAACGCTTCCTGCTGCTTGGGTTCCGGCTTCGAAAGGGAGAACCGGAGGAGAAGCAGTTCGAAATCGATTATCGGGAGAGTCCGGATGAAGACTACTTCGATTTGTTTGAAGAGGCAGGCTGGAGACACGTATGTTCGTCGGTAGATTATATTCACCTTTTTACGGCGGAGCCGGGAACGACACCGCTCTATACAGATAAGACGAGCCTCCTGGAAAAGTATGAAACAGAGAAAGAGAAAGACGGGAAATGGGCCCTATGGTCGCTGGTTACGACCGTTCTTTCTTTCCTGCTGAGCGCCCTCAGCAGCGAGGCGGGGCTTCCTGCCTGGATCGGTGAGGCATTCGAATGGATAGGAATAATTGCCTTGTTCCCTACCATGATCACTGGAATGGTTTTCCTCGGCTTCGCATACCGCTGCCGGAAATTGAGAAAAGGAAGAACAGGAGCGAAAACGAATGTATAAACGAACGATACGGATATTTTTTACATGGCAGGACAATAAAGAAGCCGAATGGCTGCAATCGATGGCCAAGGACGGCTGGCATCTGGCCCGGTACCGCTTCGGCCTTTACACATTCATTCAAGGAGAACCGGGCGAATACGTCTATAAACTGGACTACAGGAACGGGACGGACGAGGATATCGACAGCTATTTAGCTTTGTTCGAAGAAGCTGGATGGGAGAAGGTCGAGCGCTTCCACGGCTGGCACTACTTCCGTAAACCGCTCACAGCAAACGAAGACGCACCGGACATTTATACCGATCACGAGACGGAAGCGCATAAGTACCGGCTGCTCGTCAATCTGCTGATCCCGCTGTTCCTGGTTACCCTCGTTCTTGCTGCAACCATCTTCCAGCCTGGTGTCACCGGACATCCGATCTACACAGCTCTCAAAGTTTTGTATGGCTTTCTAATCGCCCTTTACGTCATCTCTATCGTCCAATTGAAAGTTAAAATCAACAAACTGACCCAGAACCATCTATAACAAAAGAGAGGAACCTGTGACAGGTTCCTCTTTTTTGTTCAGAAGTCGATTTGCCGGATATCGCTCCATCCATATACAGCTTCCTCCAAATCGACACCATCGATGGTCACCGTCTGACTGCCGATCCTACCCGCACCCTTCTTTTCGTAAAAAGCACAAGCAGGATCGTCTTCAAGCACCCGTACGAGGACAGACACATCCCTATGCAGCAGCCCCGTCCTCCACGCATCCAGAAGCCGCGTTCCAAGCCCTTTCCCCTGGTGCTCTTTCCTGATGTAAAGTGCATAAACCTCCTGGTTAAATCCAGCATAAAGGCCGCTTCTTTCCGGCCCTTCATGAATGAAACCGACGATGCCCTCTGCCGGCACAGCGGCTACGTATACCTGTTCCGCAGCAATGATTTTTCGCCATTTCTTTTCCCGTCCCGCATAAGTCATCCTCTGCAAATAACTTTCCGGTACGATGTCACTGTATGTAAAATGCCATGTGTCCACTTGGACCTCAGCCACTCCCAGAGCATCGCCCTGCTGTGCTTTTCTTATGTCCATATCCGACCTCCTGATAATGTACCCGCTTTCTGGCAATTCTTTAAGGCTGATTCCAAAAGAGCATCGACACAGCCGGAATGATCACAGAAAAGAACAGGATAACCAAGTTGCCGATTAATCCAATAACCTTCGCCGCACTTCTTTCCGCTAAGGAGGCAGCAAAAACTCCGAAAATCGGCACCAGGATCGAAAGAAAAATCATGATCCCGCCCGGAATGTTCTCTCTAGAAACATTAAAAAATGAATAAACGAACGTTAACGAAGAAATTAAAAAAAGAAGGAAAGACAAGATACCCATTTTCTTCATACACTCACCTCTGTTAGGTTTGTCAAAACTAGTTCCTCTTCGATAGTAAACGCAATAATCTACACCCCTGCTTACTCCAGAAACAATTCCAAAAAAGTTATGGGATAATACATAAAAACAACATAAAAACCAAGGAAAACAATAAGACCGACATTTATAAACACAATACTTTTATACGTCTGCACCTTGAACTGCAGCCAATAACTTACCGCCCAAAGGATATAAATGAAAACGATGGCCACATTCTCCGCTGTGTAGGGGTCCGGCTGCGGGACAAAATGAGTACCAAAGAACAACATGGCTCCCGTACCTAACAAAAGAACAAAAATAACCGCGTTAATCGCATGAATGATCGGGTGTCTAATACTTTCACTCCTAACCTCATTTCCCCCTATCTTGTGAGATTGTGAGAGACGTTACTAAAGGAAGAATAATTCTACGCTTTCACAGCTCTTGTAGCAAGGAAGGTTTTGATATGTTTATCCAATATTCTGGTTCCGCCGAAATCGTCTTCGTAAAATCCATTAAGGACAAACCCAGCATTGATCTGGCCCTGTATCTGATCTTCCAACGTATGAGCATACTCAATGGTCTGGTTTGATTTTATGTATGCTTCGACATCGCTTTCCGGCATATAATCAAGCGTCGACGACGGTACCGCGTGCTTCACATCCAGTATCCCTTCTCTTTCCTTGTCATCATCAAAAATCCATAACAGCGGATTGGTAAAACCAGTGATCAGAACACCACCACGGCTCAAAACCCTGTATGCTTCTTTCCAAACGAGGTGTACATCTTTCACAAACAAATTTGAAACCGGGTTGACGATCAGATCAAACGATTCATCCTCAAAGTCACTCAGATCTGTCATGTCCCCTTGTACAACCCTTAAAGACAATCCGTCTCTGTCTGCGACATTCCGATCCTGCTCCAGCTGCTTCTTAGAAATATCCGTCACCGTAACATCTGCTCCTGCCGCAGCGAGAACGGGTGCCTGTTGTCCCCCTCCGGAAGCCAGACAAAGGATTTTCACATCCTTCAACGATTCAGGAAACCAGTGCCTGGGTACTTGTTTTTCCGTTGTCACGCTTATACTCCATTCATCCTTCTTCGCTTTTTCTATCACTTCCCTGCTTACAGGCTTTGTGTACTTGGAGCCCTCTTCTACTTTCTGGTCCCAGGCCGTACTATTCTGCTGCGTTGTATCCATGAAAGATCACCCCTGTAAAATTATGTATTCAATAAATATCATTGTAACATAGCAACTATGGTTCCAATGATATTTGGTTTATCTAATAACAGGAAACCCTACCTAAGCTCTTTATACATAATTACATGCGGCCCTAGGGAAGGATAGTCAAAAGCTTCTCCGAAAGGTTGAAAACCAAGCCTCTCATAATATTGCTTTACAGAAGTCCTGCCTTTACACCAAAGCAGATCTGCTGCAAGATGTTTCAATTCGCTCTCTCCAAAGGTCACTACCTCCCTTCCTGCTCCCTTCCCTCTATATTCTTCGACAGTAGCCATAGCCCTTAATCTATATGGATGAGAGTCTGCCAATTCCGGATGAGATTCAGGATAAAAAGAAGCCACACTGACCAATTCTCTTTTATGGAACGCACCTATATGAAATGCCCCGGAATCATGATCCGTATCATATTGACATGCCTGAAACGATTGATGTGGTCTGAGTATTTGGTGTCGAAGATGGTACGTTTGTTCTGCTTTAATTCTTTGCACTTTGAAATGGATTTCCATTAGAAAAATCACTCCCATACTTGATTACAAGAGGGGTTCACCTAAGGCCTCTAAAAAACATCCCATCCCTTTGACTTCGGGTCCCCATCCACTTCTCTCCCTCCTGCTATTCTCTTCTTCATGCAGCCTGCAAAATGGTTGGAAACTTCCTGATCATACTTCCATCTATCCATACTTTCGTTAACCATTCGTCCCTCACCTGCTTCCATTCCTCTTTCAATCCATTGATGATCCTCCAGAGAGAGTTTTTTAATTTGGCAGGAGTGGCTCCCATAAAACTATTCGGCCCTGAAATTATCAACGAAAAAAAGAGCGGAAGCCGTGCTCCGCTCTTACTTCTTCGGCCATAGGAAATGACTTAAAGCGATCAGGAAATCCGCTCCGAGGACAAGCGACCAGATCCGCCAGACGCCGAAGAGCGCTTCGGTTCTCTCCGGATCGCCGATCAACCAGATCAAGACCCACAGGAAAGCGGACCCGATCGCATAAGCAAGGATGTGCTGCAGAAAGCTTTTGAAGTAATGACGCGCATGCTCCATCCCTTTGCGTTTCTTTGGTTTCGGACCGGATTTCGTAACATAATATTGAAAGCGTTCGTCCGCCCAGCGGATCATGCTCTTCCCGAACGCGATGGATACTCCGATATAAACCGCTGCCACAGCGTGGATCGTCGTCGCCGTCGCCCCACGATAAAGGTCGACGCTTGTCGCGATGAGAAGAAGGAGATCGATCACCGGTGTAAGGGCGAGGAAGAACAGCCCTGCCTTCTCCTTTCCTGCGACGTAGCGAAGCACAAGTCCGAGCAAAATGACGACCCAAAATCCAATTTCACTGAAAACAATCAACCAGCCGATACCATTCAAAAGCTATCTCTCCTCTGCTGCCAAACTATGGTATCCTCATCATAAAGGATGACGTTACGTCACCTGCAAGTTTTTTTGGAGGTGTTTTGGAAAATGGGCTTACATACGACAGGAGAAGTAGCGAAACATTTGGATATTACGGTGCGCGCGGTCCGGTATTATGACCAGATTGGATTAGTATCACCTGCTGCCAAAGACCCTTCCGGCAGAAGGCTCTATTCCGAAGAGGAGGTCAGGGAGCTCGAGAAGGTGCTGCTCCTGAAGTCGCTTGCCATGGGGCTTGACGATATCGAGAAGATCCTCAAGGAAACGACGATTGCCGAAATCCTCACCCTTAACGAGGCAAAGCTCCGGGCATCGATCGCCGAACTGGAGCAGTCTTTGGGGCAGAACGAAGCATTGAAGAACTCGCTTCGCCTCGAAGGGACGATCCGATGGGACGCGCTGCTTCCGCTCGTACGGGACAACAAGCAGCGGACGGATCAAAACCGCTGGAACCATCATTTCAATGAAGAGGAGCAGATGCTTTTGAAGCAGGACCTTCCGAAAATGGAAGAAGCGGAAACGAAAAAATGGATCCGCCTTGTTGAGCGGACCCGGATATGTATCGAGCGGGGCATCGGTCCCGATTCAATTGACGGCCGCTTGATCGCCGAAGACTGCCTCGCCTTGTCTGCAGGCATGCTGGGAGATGACCCTGTTCTCATCGATAAATTCTGGCAGGCGCGTAAATCCGAGGAGACATCCGCGGAGCTCGGGCTCTATCCCGTGTCTCTGGATATTCTCACTTTTCTCGAGGAAGCGTTCCAGCATCTTCCTGAGCAAGCACTTCCCCATCCCGAACATACACGTGTTCCGGGTGGGGATGACTGAGAAAATCGTGATGGGAAATCGTCCATGCGTAGGCTCCCGCGTATTCGAAAATAACGATATCGCCGGCCCGCAGGTTGTCCACGTAATCACCGCGAACGAGCACGTCGTTCGGCGTACAGAGTTCTCCGGCGATCGTGACATTTCCCTTCTCTACACCAGGACGCTTGAAGGGATACGGCCATGATTCGACCGAATGAATGCGGAAAGGATGGCTCATCTTCCAGGCGGCCGGCAGCCGTAAATGATGGGTACCGCCCCGCACGACGGCAAACCATTGGCCGTGGTTTTCTTTCACATCCAGCACTTCCGTCACATAATAACCACTCGCTGCCGTCAAGTAACGTCCGATTTCAAGGATAAGCGTCCATCCCTCCGGATCCAGCCGGTGCATACCGGCGGCGAATGCTTTCCAGTCAAACGGTTCTTCCGGCTTCCAATAGTTGATACCGATCCCTCCGCCGATATCGATGATCGAGGCTTCCAACCCGTAGCGCCGGCGCCAATCGTCTGCTTTCTCTACGCAGAGCTGGACAAATCGCACGTGTGCTTCTGCATCGAGATTGTTGGACATGGCATGGAAATGAAAGCCTGCAATCGACACTCTGCTTTCTTTCTCCGACTGCTTGATGCAGGCCGCCACATCTTCCTCCGACATTCCGAACTGACTTGGAACACCGGACATCATGTGGTGGCTTTCCGGTACGTCGCTGCTTAAGTTGACGCGGAGCAGGACAGGAATGGATATACCTTTTTCCTCAGCTAAATGGGCAATGCGATCCCAATCATGGGTGCTTTCGACGTTGATATAACGGACACCTTCCTCCAACGCAATCTCGATTTCGCTCTGCTTCTTCCCTGGGGCACCGAAGACCATCGGTTTTCCATAGGCAGCCGCTTTGGCGATCTCTCCCCCTGATGCGACATCAAACCCGTCGATGATCGGTGCGAGCGTCTTCAGAAGGTGTCGGTCCGGATTCGCCTTCATCGCGTAAAAGAAGGAACAAAAATCCGGGAGCGTCTCCTTGATCATCCCGGCATGCTTTTCGAGCCGGGTAAGATCATACACATAGGCACAGACAGGATTCGAATGATCCTGTCTTTCTTCTATATATCTTTCGATGGCTTTCATCTTTCTGTCATCCTTTAGCTAATGGATTCGGCACAGCATTATAGCCGTACCCTTTACTTGCTGTCAGACGCATCGTCGCGAGCGATTTATGCATGACGGCAGGCTGGTATAAAAACGCACGGTCCGTCTCCACCGCTTCCGGCGCATCTTCCATAAGCGACGTCAAGACACGATCGGACACCTCTCTCACAGCCTTCCAATACTGCGCTTCTTCTTCAGAAGAGGTGACGAGCTGCTTGATGATCTCTCCGAAATGGTTTTGGAATACGGTGTAATACAGCTTGTTGTGCATATCAGAGATGTCGTTGGTGATCGAGACGGAATCCGGTGCGAAGGCGGGCTTCATTCCGTGAAACCGGAGTCGTTCTGTATATATCCTGGCCCCGCCCCAGTCCCGGAAGAAAAACTTGGTGAGCCGGCCGTCCTTGAAAACAGGAATGCTGTTCTGAAGATGGCCTTCCAGGGCGACTCCATATTTGACCATCAGCGTCAAATAACCGGGAAGCACTTTTTCTACATAGTCGATAAAGAATTCAAGCCGGGATAATGGTGAGTTCTCCACGATTTCTTGAATGATCGTTCCGTTGTACATCGGAGACTTCGCATACAGCGCCATCCCGGCAACGGCCGCCTCTCCCTGTTCCAGTTTGTCATCGATGCTTTCCCGGATCAGCATCGTCAAGTTCCTGCTTTTCAGCCGGGCATCCGTATGAAAAGCGGCTCCGCCAAGTTCATACAGGGGAAGAAAACCGTCAAGCTGCGGCTCCCGCTCAAGGATTGCCGCCAGCATTTCCGAAAAGACGGTCGTATTGAGCGCGGTTTGTGTAGAGATTGACCGGACTGTGGAAGTCATCTGGCTGTTGACGGCAAGCTTCAACACCGGGGCACCCTTCTTTTTGGAAGTGACCGTCCGGAAAGAGGAAGTGGCATCGACCGGCAGAACCGTTCCAGGAAGAAGAACGACGTCCCCGGAGGCACATTCTTCCTTATAAATGTCAGGGATGGCATGCTCGAACTGCCACGGATGGACAGGCAGAATTTCATAATCCTGAGCCGGAAGCCCTCTCGCCGCCAGTTCCTTCCCCGCCTCCTGTAAACACTCTGGATAGCAATCGGCAAGCATGGATGCCTGGGTCGTCTTGATCACCCGGTTCTGCCGGACGGCAACAAACCGGAGAGCGAAAGACTGTCGGAACTCTGGAGAATAGCGCAGTACATCCGCATAGCTCAGTCCCAGCTTCGTCTTCGCCCCAGGATGAAGATGGTGTCCGTCTGTGACAAGCTGTTCAAAGAAAAGACTCGGTTCCCTGTAATGGGAAAGGGCATATTCGGTTGTCGAAGTTCTGCCGGCAGCCTCTTCTCTCACGCTCGTCGCCCACTGCTCCTGATTCATCAACGCAAGTGTCAGATTCGCCGCTCCGTTATTAAGTTCCCTTAGGAACGTATCCACATTCGGATACTTTTCCCTGCTGAAAAGCAGTCGGGAAAGCTCCGACGCCGTTTCGACAGGGCGATAACTTCCAGCATCGAAATAGACGACTTCTCCGGTCGTGTGGACACGCTGGAAAGCAGATTCACCATCGATGGCGAACATTACGCCGTAAGTTCCGAATGTTACCGCTTGATAAGTAAGCTCGGGTTGGAAGTCATAGCCTTGCAGTCCGTTGTACATAGAGGGAAGGACGGCACGGTTCAACTGTCCTCCCTCCGTTTTTACCGGAATCGCAGCGGCCTTCTCATACGCCCCGTCGATATTCTCACGGAAATAGGCATCGGACAGCTTTTTCACTATTCCTCTTCTGCCTTCCGGAAGGTATTCGAGAAATCTATCCACCTCTTCGGGATGCTGCTTCTGTAAAAACTGCAGACAATCCGCTTCTTCCTTCAACAACGATCGTTCTGTCACAGTCATCGTCCATGCACCTCGCTTTCCTTTGTAAACGGATTCGGCATATCTACATAGCGATTCTCCGTCACTTCATTCTTCAACCGCATCTGCACGAGCGCCTTCATCCGAGCCGGCCGGTGCAGGATTCGCTGGATATCTTCCCTTGCTTCTTCCGACAGGCGGGCGGCCGTTTCCTTGATTACCTTCTCCACTTCCGCCCACAGACCGTCTTCCGCACATCCGGTCTTTCTTGCCAACTGTACGATAATTTCACCGAGATGGTTATGCAGCACCGAATGGGTAAAGATATCAAGCAGCTCTTCGGTATCATCAGTCAGCAAATTGGTGCTTGCATCAATCGGTACATCACCGAAATGTTCAGCGAGCCGCTTCTCCAGCACGCGGATGCCGCCGTGATCACGAAGGATCGTCCGCAGCGGATGCCCGCCTTTGAAGACGACCACTGCATTCTGGAGGTGCGCTTCCATAGCGATCCCGTATTCTCCTAACAGATGCAGCACTCCAGGCAGAAGCGCTTCGGCATAGCGGCGGATGAAGGAACGCGGAGATCCTGCCCGTTCCGATGCTTCCTCCGCAATCGTTTTTCCGGACACGGGAGAAGGCGCGAGCAGGGAAGCCCCCGGAATCGCTACTTCCTCATCACCTAATGCATGCTCCGGATTTTCTCTTACAATAGCCGCCAAATTTTTCTGAAAGAAATGGACATCCTCCACTCCTGTGGACGGTTGATAATGGATCGCTGCCGGTTCTTTCATGGTGCTCAAATGGGAGCGTAATGCTTCATCGGACTCAAGCAAATCCTTGAAAAACCGGGAAAGCATCGGCCCGTTGTAAGTGGATGCGGCAGACACCGTCCGCACCGCACTCGTCATTTGGATGTTGACGGCTGTTTTAATATGGTGCTTCCATTGATTATTTAACGGTGCAAGGGAGCGGAAGGAAATGAGCGCAGCTGTCGCAATGTCCGCGCCTTTTACACGCTTGATTCTGCCGGCTTCTATATCCGCTTGGTAATCCTTAACGATCGTATGCTTCCACTGCCATGGATGGACGGGAATTAAAGCATAATCATCAGGATGGTTTATCTCAGACAGGAAGGCTTTTTCCACTTCTGGATATTCCGCAAAAAGAATTTCTTTCACCGTTTTCCCCTCCATGAGGGTCTCCCGGAATAACTGTTTATGAACGGCGACGGGAATAACCGCCGGTGTCCCACCCCACTCCGGAGCATACAGCCTTGCTTCTTTTTCGGACAGGCCGATCCTCGTTCGGGCGCATGGATGAATCGTGTGTCCCTGGATGACCAGCTGTTCGAAAAATGTCAGAGGACTGAACATTTTTGATTTTTTTTGGAGAACATAAGAAAAAACATCCGATACACCGAGCGCTTCGGCTTCTTGTTCCACTTCCTGGTTCCGTTCTTCTGACGCGGTGAGTGCAAGTGCGAGATTCCGGACACTGTTCTTCACTTCTATATAGAAAGGATCATCCGTCGGCAGGAAGAGACCCAGGACCTGCAGCGGGTCCGTTATTTCCTGCACATCTTCTCCTTCCACATACTGAACGCGGGCGATATCGAGCTGCCCAAGCCTGTATGTATGGGTGATCTCTACCTCCAGTGCCGCTTTGCCGATTGGAAATGCGGCCCCGTTTGGAAGGAGATCGTATGGATAGGCATTTTCCCTGATCATCGCCTGCACCAAAAGGTGAAGAATGATCCGGTCGGCTTGATTTTGTATGTAGGTGGTACGATTCGTTTCGTTATGCATTGGGGTTCTTTCCTTTCCATCTTGATACGGACTACCCTATTCCCTGTTTCCAGCCGGGTTAATCACCATAGGCTTAGCTTACGACGAGACGGGCACATTATGCCTGTTCGGATAGTTGAGAGGAACGCCATCTTCTTTTATAATTGAAAGTAGTTCTCATTTCCAGCGTTATGCCTGGAAAAATCCAAAATGTAGGAGTCATTTTCATGAATACTGCATGGGAGCAATTAAAACAGGACCACCGGTTCTATATCGGTACGGACCATGAACATAAAATTACACATGAGCTGGAAAGCCTCATCGACCATAAACCGGCATGCCGCGCTTTATTGGAAGCTCAGAACGAAGGGTTGGCAGCCCCCGACCTATCGATCACCGGGCTGTTGTTCGGGAAGATGTATTCGGTCATGACGATGGGCATGTACGAAACGATCGTGAAATACGGGCTCGTCATCGATGCTTCCCCTGAGAATATCGGCATCGAATGCTTGGAAAAAAATAAAATGAACTACGTCATCCGTGAAGAAGCGGTGGCTTCCATCGAAGACTTGACCGAAGAAGAAGTGAAGGATCGTATCCGCCGGTTCATTACGGAGAATCTTCAGCCGTTGTTCCAAACGATTGCGAAAGCATCGAACTGCAAATCGACGCACATGCGCTCGATCGTCAGTCACAACCTGCACCAACGGAGTCTCGCTTTCGCTGAAGAGCACCCGGAGAAGAAAGACTTCGCGGAAAAAGTCCTGCACTGGTTCACTTCCGAAGAGCTGTTTGAGGACGGCACGGTCAACCCGCTTCACTTCGAATTCCGCTTTTTCGAAAAAGAGAACGGTAAAGGGACCTACGTGCGCAGACACTGCTGCATGAAGTACATGCTGCACCAGGGAAACAAGAAGAACTGCTGCCCGACCTGCCCACTCATATCCGATGAGGAGCGGGCGGACAGACTGTAGATAAAGCAGAGAAAAGATACAAAGGCTCTTTCCCATAGTCCCTTCTGCTCACCCCTCCTACAAATGTAACATTTTGGTAAAAACATGTTTTCGATTGGTTTTATCTGGATATATAGCCTATGTGCGCACACAAAATATAACCAAAATCGGAAAGGATGTTTTTACAAATGGCAGACCGTTACAAGACTGGAGAACAGGCACCTGAAGCAGGAACATACCAATTTGACGGATTAGTAGATGGTGGCAGTGGAGATGTGACGGAAGATGAAAAACATATCGAACTGAGCAACGGGGATACATTCCCTCCGCTTCGTTCCAACAAAGAAGCTGCATATTGGAAAAAAGCCTGACCGAATGAACACATAAAAGGTCCTGAGCTCAAATCGAAGCTCAGGACCTTTCCTATGCCTTCATTTCTTCCGTCCGCCATCAATCACCTGGAAGGTCGTCTTATCATCCGGATGCCGGTCGAAAGCGACGATCGTAGCTCCGACTCCGATCCGAAATGATCCGTCCGAGTCTATGGAGAACAGCGTCCCTTCCTCTTTCACATGAATCGCCTGGACATTGTGTTTGGCGAACAGCTCCTGTATATCACCGATCAGCTCGTCCTTCCCATAAGTGAATCCCATGCCCATCCACTCCCTTGAAGTAAGTCATTGACTATAGGATATGTGACAGGCGTCCGGGACATACCTCCATTTCACTTAAACTTCCCGGATCAATGATTCCCCTCTTGTCTGTGCCTTATCATTCCACTGCCAGCTTTCCCAAAGTTCCAATTTCCCTTCCTTCGTTAAGACTGGTGTCGAGACGCATGATCCGCCGCGGATTTCCTTCTGGTTATTGACATGGTTGTAGCGGAATTCCAGCGTATCGTCCTCCTTGACGATTCCCACCAGACTCCCTTTCACGATGTCGCCTCCGCTGTAATCCGCGTAAATGATGCTTTCTTCCTGATAATAATGGAACGTCGTTTCTGCGGATACTTCCCCGTCCTCCGTATTTTGGACGGATACAAATGTTTTGTTATGTACATCAATCATGTGTGCTTCCTCCTTTAGTTACGATTCTATTTCATTCGACATTCCGGAGGCATCCCCTCTGTCTCGCCCCTTTCTTTCTTATTTTTCCCGATGCCGTCTTTTTGACAGATCGAACATCATCGATTAGTATAGTCCCCATGGAAAACTACGTAGAAATTTTCAAAGTGTTGGCCAACGAAAAACGTTTGGAAATGCTCCGGTGGTTGAAGGATCCTATGACTTACATCGACAAGCCGGCCGACCACCTTTCGGAAACGATTCATCACAAAGGCGGCATATGTGTTGGAGATATCCAGGAACAGTCCGACATGTCCCAATCGACGGTCTCGCATTATTTGGCGATGATGCAGAAAGCAGGGCTGCTGGAATCCGAACGTCACGGGAAGTGGACCTACTACCGGAGAAATGAAGCGGTCATCCAGCAAGTGGCTGCCTACATGAAAGAAGAGCTGTGAGCTCTTTTTTTGTTTTTCATATCGACATTATTCGAATTGTAGATATAACAGGAGGGGAAAAATCATGAAACTATGGATGTATATCGTCGCACTGATTGCAGGTTTGTCTTTGAGCATCGAAGGGGCGATCTATGGAGAACTTGGTCAATCCATCGGGAAGCTCGAAGCAAGCTTTTATAACTTTCTGGTCGGTTCCATTATCCTTGGAATCGTTCTCCTATTTTTAGGAAAAGGCTCCTTGTCCTACACCTTCCAAGCACCTAAATGGCAGCTGACCGGAGGACTGCTGGGAATGACCTACTTAACGATCTTGGTCATCGCCGTACCACTTGTCGGCGTCGGTGCAGCCATGATCAGCGTCATCGTCGGGCAAATGGCGATGAGCATGGTCATCGAGCATAAGGGATGGCTCGGCAGTAAAGCACGGAAAGTCAAAAAAGAAAAAATCATTGCCGTCCTATTGATGGCGGCTGCACTGATTCTGATTTATTAAGGAGGAGAAAAAATGGGGATTCTTTTAGTAGCAGCTTCTGTGATCGGTGGAGTGCTTCTCAGCTCCCAATCCTCGATCAACGGAGCATTCAGTAAACACGCAGGTACGTATGAGAGTACCTTTATGACTTTTTTCACCGGGGCGTTGATGCTGGCCATCGTCGTATTATTCTTCGGACAGGGGGATTTCCTCGCCGTCCTTGATGCGCCGAAGTGGCAGTTGACGGCCGTCTGGTTCGGTGTCGGATACTTGTTCCTCACCATTCTCGCCGTGCCGAAGATCGGTGTCATCGCAACGAATATTGCGACCGTCATCGGACAGCTTGTCGGAGGGATCATCATCGATCACTTCGGTTTGTTCGGCGGTCTCCAAATTTCTTTCGACTGGCAGCGGGGCACAGCGATCGTACTGATGCTGATCGCACTCCGACTGATCTATGTCGCGGATAAAAAGACAGTCCAAGAAGCAATGTAAGAACAGGAGCGGATGTTATCCGCTCCTTCCCTTTAGATCCTTTACGAACAAAACCCGCTCCACCCCTTTCCCGTCATAATCCGTATGCACCTTTACGCCATCCACTACTTTATCTCCAGGAACGACGGTAAATCCCATCCGTGTATGATAAGCGATTGATAAACGATTGACTGGAGACGTAATCGCCCGTACCCTTAACCTGCCGTGCTCCACCGCTTTTTCAAAGAACCTGTCGTAAAGCGCGGCCGCTATTCCCAGCTTTCGATAAGCCGGGTCGACCCCCACAAAATGAATATACGCTTCCTCCTCCCGTGATTGGGATAAAAAGCCGATTAGAAAGCCGACGATTTCCCCATCTACTTCCACGATAAAGCTGGTGTCCTGAAAGTGATCAAAGAAAAGTTTCGGCAGGGACAGCTCCCTGCCTCCCCACCACGCTTTCATCTTTCTTGTGACGACGGCATGATCGGAGGAGGTGCAGGGGCGCATGGTCCCGTCTCCATTCCATTCCATCATTCTGCCCCCTTTTTTCTGGCAGCAACGAACCATAGGACAAGATCTTCCCGCTGTCCCGAGGGATCCATTTTCGTCTGAATATGCTCCCTGCATTCAAGCAGTGTGTACCCGTCCGGAAGCTCGTCCATCACGGCCCGTTTATCATAGAAGCGCAGGGTCTTCCCGTTATGGTGGAACGTATGCGGCTCTACTTCCACCCCTGTTCCATAATTTTTCTTATCTGCTGTGGAAAGGCACGTAAACAACAGCAGGCCTCCCTTATGTAAATGCTTATCGCACGCTGTGAGCACCTTCTTACGATCTTTCTCCAGAAAAAGATGCAGGACGTTCGACAGGAAGACGGCATCAAAAGATTCCCCGGCAGCCATTCCCCGTATATCCATCCGCTCATACCGCAGCTGTTCCATTACCTCCGGTTTATCTGCCGTTGCCTGTCTGAGTGCCTCGGACGATACATCTGTTCCGAGCACATGGAAACCTCTCTCGGCAAAAGCGCGACTGTTCCGGCCGTACCCGCAGCCCGGTACGAGGATCGATCCGGCGCCATTCACGACGAGAAAAGGCAGAGCGAGTGCCACGGAAGGACACGGCTGGTCCCCCCATAGTTTGCCTGCTTCATAACGTTTATCCCAATAGTTTTTTACCGTATTCATCTGCTTCCCCTCTTTCCTTGTTTGCGGCCGATCTTCACAGATACCCGCCTTCTTTCTTCATACATTCCACAAGATCCGAGTGCTGCCTTCACTTCTTCTTCAAACAAATGAGCATCTTCTCCAAGGTACTGCTTTTTTCCGAAAGACGTAGAATAATGGTTCCCGATGATGGATGGGATATCCCACCGGATCGTAACTTCGGGAAGTTCATATACTTCAAGATCGAAAGCGGACTGCTCTATTATTTGTTCGTGCGTTATTTCCGGATGGCTGTACGTCGTGTTTCCCGCCCGTCTTGTCGGTCCATACCAGCGGCGGACGACTTCGTTGAATGTCTCCTGCCATTCGGTGGCTGCTTTATCCGGTTCATAATCATCGATGACGGCTACTCCTCCGCCCGGCACGACGAACTCATACAGGGAATCGAGCGTCCCGGCACGATCCATCCAATGAAAAGCCTTCGCTATCGTTACGACATTCATTCTATGGAACTGATTCAGATACTCTTCTACGGTTCCGTGAACCCACGAAACATTCTCTTTTCTCTTCTTTCTTTGAAGCATTCGCGCCACATCGAGCATTTCTTGTTCTTGATCGACACCGATGACCTCCCTGCAGTGATCAGCGAGTCGGAGAGCAAGGTCACCCGGTCCACATCCGAGGTCGATCACCGTCTGTGACCCGTCAAGGGAGAAACGGTCATGGAGCAAGTGAAGGAGCGTTTCCGGGTATACCGGACGATAAGCGGCATAATAAACAGCTGTACCTCTGAATAAATCTTTCCCGTAATCTTTCAATTTTCTTCTCCAGTCCTTTCACCATTGTACAGATACCTGAAACGAAAAAGTGGACACCAGTGCATGATCAGCATCATAGTCAGGGTGCATAAACATTTCCACTGTCTGGTCACCTTCTTGGAAATTATTACATATTATCCAAAACCGACATTTTGTCATTTAAAGACAGCAGCCTCCTAAACCCTTTGAATCCAAGCTTTAAGCAGTATGTAAAGACAATCTCTCTCCTCTATTATACAGAATAATCAAACATCTTTTGACATTTTGTTAATTGTCGGATAATTCCGAACTTGATATAGTGAGTACAAATAAGGAGGAGAGCAGCGATGGAAATCAATGATACGAGATACGAGAATCATATCAATACGCTTGCGGAGATAGGAAAAATCGGAGAAACCGGCGTCTGCCGCCTCGCCCATTCGAAAAAAGACCGGGAAGCGGTGGATATCGTCAAAGGCTGGATGGAGGAAGCCGGCCTTGAGACGAAGATCGATACATTCGGTAATCTGATCGGCCGGAAAGAAGGAAAAAATCCCGACCTTCCGATTTTGATGATGGGCTCGCACATCGATTCTCAACCCTACGGCGGCAGGTATGACGGAACGGCCGGCGCACTGGCTGCTATTGAAGTGGTACATACGATGAAAGACAAAGGCATGCAGGCGGAGCGAACGATGGAAGTCGTCTGCTTTTCGGATGAAGAAGGTTCCCGCTTCAACAAAGGGGTATTCGGTGTTCGAGGATTGATCGGTCAGCTGGAGGAAGGCGAACTTCAACGGAAGGACAAAAAGGGCGTCACACGCTTGGAAGCGCTGCGGGAGTTCGGCGTCGAACCGGACCTTTCCCAAAGCCCGGTGTATAAACCAGGTGATATTGAAGCCTTCCTGGAAATGCACATCGAACAAGGACCTGTGCTGGAATCGAAGGACAAACCCATTGGTATTGTGTCTGCTATTTCCGGACCGATCTGGCTGACCGTTACCTTGGAAGGATTCGCCGGACATGCAGGGTCCGTACCAATGAACATGCGCCAGGACGCTCTTCTCGGGGCGGCATCCATCATTAAGAATTTCAACGCACTTATCCAAGAGGAAGGAACGCCGAACACGGTCGGGACCGTCGGAAGCATCGAGAACTTCCCGAACTCAAGGAACATCATTTCCGAGAAGGTCTCCTTCACGATCGACCTCCGCGATATCGATGTCGAAGCGCGTTCGAATTTGGAGAAAAAGACGCATGCCATCATCGAAACGGCTGCCACGGAATATAACCTGGAGTTCTCCGTCACGGAAGATACGAAGAGTGAACCGAGGTACTGCGCAGACTGGATCAAAGACATCATGAAGGAAGAGGACGATAAACTCGGCTATGACTCTCCCGTCTTGATGAGCGGTCCGTTCCACGATGCGTTGTTCATGTCGTACATCAGTGATTACGGAATGATTTTCGTCCGCTGCGAAAAAGGGATCAGCCACAACCCGCTGGAATTCGCAGAAATGGACGATTTGACTAAAGGGGTCGAACTGCTCTACCAAACAGCATCACGCATTGCCAACATCGACTAGGGGGGACAACGATGAAAGCGACACGAGTATTTATCAACGGGGAAGTGTTCACATCCGATCATCGCTTCTCGGTTCACGAAGCGGTCGCCATTGGCGGAAACCGGATTCTTGGAGTCGGTACAAATCAGGAGATACAAGCTTTCGTAGAAAGCGGTAAGGAGGTGACAGACCTGGAAGGACGGACGTTGATGCCGGGGTTCATCGACGCGCACGCCCACCTCGAACTTTACGGAACGAATCAGCTCGGCGTAAACGCCAAAGCGGTCCATTCGATTCCGGAACTGCTGGACCAGCTCTTACTGGCAGCAGAGGATATACCGAAGGGACAATGGATCCGGGGCTGGGGGTATAACCAGAATCATCTGGCAGAACAGAGACACCTGACGAGAGATGATTTGGACAAAGTGTCCACCTCGCACCCGATCATCGTCGTTCGAACGTGCGGGCACATCTCCTGCGTCAACACGAAAGCTCTGGAACTGACGGGTATCACCGATTCAGTCGTCGATCCTCCAGGAGGTAAGTACCACCGTGACACCAGCGGCCGATTGACCGGACTTTTAATGGAATCCGCCCATATGGCCATGTTCCAACACGCGGACTACTCCGAAGAAGAGGTCCAAAAGGGTCTGGCGATCGCTTCCGCTGATTTTCTTGAATTAGGAATTACAAGCGTCCACGATGCCGGCGGATATGGAACGAAGCATATCCGCTATCTCCAAAAAGCGGTACAGGAAAAGACGCTGAAGCAGCGCATATACGCTCTTTACGGTTCGCTTTCGGATTCCGTTTCCATGGTGGAGGCCGGCATCCGGAGCGGGATGGCTACAGGTATCGGGGATGATTTTTTCCGGATCGGCCCTGCCAAAGTGTTCATTGACGGCAGCAGCAGCGGTCCGACGTGCAAAATGCGGGAAGGGTACACAAGCAATCCTGCAGATTCCGGTATGCTCTACATGGATCAGCATGCCCTCGACAGAAGCCTTCTCTCCGCTTATGAACATGGCTGGCAGCTTACGGCCCACGCCATGGGTGATCAAGCAGTGGACATGCTTTTGACCACGCTTGAGAGAGCCCGGTCTGGACGTCCCGGCACACGTCACCGCATCGAGCACAGTGGGTTCACACCGGCTGATCTCGTCCAGCGCATGAAAGCAGTCCGGGCGGTACCGATCCCGAATCCCGCTTTCCTGCACGAATTCGGTGACGGTTACCGGAAAGACTACGGGAATCGCGTAGAAGCGATGTTCCCCATGCACGCCTTCGCTCAAAACGATATCCCATTTGCAATCGGTTCGGACAGTCCGATTACGACCGCCGATCCGTTCGTCGGCATTCATGCAGCCATCACCAGACAATCGAAGTCCGGACGGTCCGTCGGCGCGGAGCAGGGAATCACTCTGGAAGAAGTGCTGCGGGCTTATACGTGGGGAGGAGCTTATGCAAGCGGTGAAGAGGATGTGAAAGGAAGCCTTAAGCCCGGGATGCTTGCAGACTTGATCATCCTCGATCGCCCTGTCCTGAATACTCCTATCCAGCAACTTCCTGAGGTGACCGTCGATGAGACGATCCTGGATGGAAAAACCGTCTTTCACAAACTAAAGGAGGATGTCTATTGAGCAAACAACAATTCGTTAAACTCTACTGTCTATCACTGCTTGCCCCTTTCTTATTGATGGTGTTTCCATTATTCGCCATCGGAAACAGGGAGACGCCCTTCATCATCGGGCTCCCCTTCTCCGTTTTCTGGGTGATCTTCTGGATCATCATCACATTCATTATCGTCCTATTCCTGTATCGTCTCGATCCGGACAAGGACGAAGAGGAGGTACAATGATATGACACAATGGCAGATCGCAATGATCATGATGATCGGTTATTTAGTCGTCGCCTTAATTATCGGTGTCCTGGCCGGGCGCAAACAGGACAAAGAGTCGTTGGAGGAATTCACCGTTGCAGGCGGAAATCTGGGACTCTTCGTCATGTGGTTCCTCATGGGAGGAGCCGTCTTCAGCGCTTTCTCCTTCCTCGGCGCACCAGGATGGGCGTTCTCCCGCGGAGCACCCGCCCTGTACATCATCACCTACACCGCTTTCGCCATTCTTCCGTGGTACATAATTGGTCCGAAAATCGGTAAAATCGGCCGCAAGCACAACTTGTATACCGTCTCCGGCTTCCTGCAGAAGCGCTATTCCAGCCGCGGACTCGCGATGCTGATCGGTATCATTACACTGCTTGCTTCCATTCAATATTTAGCGACGCAGATGAAAGGAATGGCCTACATCTTCAACATCATGACCGAAGGAAGAATCCCGATTTGGCTGGGCGCCCTTCTTTCCTACGGCATCGTTGTCGTTTATGTCGCGACCGGCGGGCTCCGGGCAGCAGCCTGGTCGGATGTCTTTCAGGGAATTCTCATGATCGTCATTTCATGGACCGTCGGAATCACAATCGTCAACCAGCTGCATGACAGCATCCCGAACATGTTCCGAAATCTTACGGAATCGAATCCAGGCTTCCTCCAGATCGGAGCAGAAGGATCGACCATGTCAGCCATGGCCTATACGACAATGATTCTCGTATCGACCATCGGGTTCCTGATGTGGCCGCACTTATTCTCTAAATCCTACGCGACGAAAGCCCGGACGATCAAGAAGACGGTGCTTGTCTATCCGGTCTTCGCCCTGTTTCTGATTCCACTTTTATTTGTCGGTTTCGCCTCCGTCAACGTCATCGATCCCTCCCAAATCGGGTCACCGGATGAGATCCTTCCTTACTTGATCACGACCGTGATGAACCTCCCTGGATGGGTATACGGCCTTGTCGGTGCCGGAGCGCTTGCCGCCGCGATGAGTACGGCCGACGCCATCACCCACAGCGCCTCTCTTGAGCTGACGGACGGCTTCATAAAAAATGTCAATAAGGACCTGTCATCGAAACAGACGCTTCTCATTATGCGGATCGGCGTCTTCGTAATCGGTGGACTCGCCTACTTCATCACCGTTTTCGGAGGACAGGGGCTTATCGCCCTGCTGCTCGGAGCTTATGGCTCCATCGTTCAATTTGCCCCGGGTGTGTATGCCGCCCTTTATTCTAAACGTGTCACTGCACCCGCTGTCGTAACCGGCATGATCGTCGGAACAATCGTCAACTACTACTACCAACTTGTCGCAGACAGCCAGCCGCTTGATATCAACCCGGGTATTCTCGGATTGCTTACAAATATTGCACTCGTCGTCATCGTCAGTGCCTTCACGCAGACGAAGGAGCTGGAAATGGCCGAAGAATACAGAAAGATAGGATCATGATAACAATCCCCGGCTTGCCTCGCAGCCGGGGATTCTTCATTCTATATCGTGTTTGTTTTTGATTTGAAGCTCAAGGACAATCGCTTCTTCCGCCTGTTTCAGATCTTCAGGAAAAGTGTGAGCGTCCCCTATCCCTGGTGCTTCTAAGGAATTACCGGTGGAACCTTTCACATAGCCCACATAAAGGGGGCGGCCTTTTTCGAGAGTTTCTTCCTGTTCAAGAGATTGAAAGATATATCCCATCTCCTCCTTCTCCCCTTGACCACTGTGACTGGAAGCCACATACCCTTCCGGGGAACCTATGATGAAGTCCACTCCTTCCTCAGACCTCAACAGCTGGAACGAATGAAGTGCTTCCTCAAAGGCCCCTCCTTCCCAGGATTCAAAAGTAGACAGCGCCTCTGCCGTTTCTTTCCCATTCTCATAGGTCGTCATGGAAGCGACGACCACCTCATCCTCTCCAATGCTTCCATCAAGCGTGTAGAACATTTTGAAATCCGCATAGATCTGTTTTGCCAATACTTCTCCTTCTTCCGAAAGCTCCGCCGGCTTCACGGTAAGTCCACTGGAAGCCTGGCTGTTTTGACAGGCGGCAAGTACAAACAGAACGCCCAACATCCATCGTGTTTTCTTCATGATGGTTTCAAACCTCTCCTCTCAGCTGTTCGTTGTAAGCTCGACCAGCTTCTCTTCCCTTAGAACGATTTTGAGGTTCCACCTCGGATGCATGACGAGGCTCCCGTCCTCCTCCATCTCGAGTGCTATATGGATGTCGTCATCTTCTGCGGTAAGCACCGCCATCCGTTGATGGTCCTTATCTATGTATGGTTTCAAGCTCTTATCAAGAACCACATTCCATCCGAAAAAATCCATCCCCATTTCCTCCCTTTCCATCTCTTCAAAGTACACCGGAAGCGAAGAGAGCAATGGCAAGACTCAGCACGAATGAAAGGAACCAGTCCCGCTTCCCCGTCGTTTTTAGCAGCACATTCATTACAGAGCTGATGCTCATACATATGAAGAATATGATAACGATGAAAATGAAAGATACCAACCGTCTCCCTCCTCCCGATTATATCCTACCAGATTTTTGAAACAAACGTGTAGTTGATACGTATAGAAGAATATAATCTGGAGGTGTCGCACATGTATGAACATAAATTCATCAAGTTGGAACTATCTTCGTTACGCAGGAAGCCGGAAAATGACTACCACGAAGTCGTTCACGAACAGGCAAAGGACGGATGGGAACTGGTCCAGATCTTTGCACCAGGATCAAGCAGCTACGGCATTCCTTCCTACTATGAACTGATATTCAAACGCCAAAAAGAAACCTCCTGACTAAAGCCGTTCGTTGCAGGAGCACGCCCGGTGTTGATGTATGTAAAGAAAGAGGACACGAACCGGATGACCATGGAAAACACCGCTTTTTCCGCAACCCCTCCTCTTATGAACAACAAAAAAGCTGCCATCCTCAAGGGGGCGGCAGCTTCCTTCAAAAATACAGCACATATAACAAGCCGGCAAGCAGGATTCGGTAGATGGCGAACGGAACGAGCTTGATCCGGTTGATCAGCTTCAGGAAGAAGCGGATCGACACAAGCGAAAACACGAATGCACTGATGAAACCGACGGCAATGAACGGGAACGCATCAACCGTGAAATATTCCAGGTTCTTCATTAAAGACAGCCCACTCGCACCGAGCATGATCGGGACAGCCATGATGAACGTGAAATCCGAGGAAGCCCGGTGGCTCATTCCGAGAAGCACCCCTCCTGAAATCGTCGATCCGGACCTTGAGAACCCCGGCCACAGGCCGATACATTGAAACAGTCCCATCCCAAACGCCTGCCTGTATGTGATGCGGTCGACCGTCATCGTCGTGTGTCTCTGTCCTTTCTGATAATAATCGGCAAAGATCATAAGGACGGCTCCGGCAGCAAGGCCGATAATGACCGTCTGAACGGAGAAAAGATACGTATCGATATAATCTTCAAATAGAAATCCGAGAATCCCCGCCGGAATGATGCCGACGATGACCTGTGAAAGCTTCAGCTTCGGTCCGCTTCTATCCACGGGCTTCCCTACGTGAAGCATCTGTTTGAATTTGTCTTTGAAAATGACGACAACAGCAAGAATCGAACCTAATTGGATGACCACTTTGAACGTGTTGGCGACCGGTTCGCTGAACAACTCCCTGGAGTGCAGCCAAAGCTCATCGACGATGATCATATGCCCGGTCGATGATACAGGTGCAAACTCGGTCAATCCCTCTACAAAGCCGAGCACGACAGCAACAAGGAATACCCACAATACCATTGACGTCTCTCCTCTAATGCTTCCTTCTTTTCTTCTTCAAGTACAGCAGAACGAAGAGAAGGAAGGCTATCCCCAAAAGGATATAGATAATGGTAGAATACACGTCCATATAGCGGACGACTTCCGTCCAGGACTCGCCTACAGAAGCACCGACGTTGACAAGGACGACATTCCATATCAATGTCCCAAGCGTCGTCAACAGCAGAAAAATACCGAGAGGCATGTTCGACATCCCCGCCGGAATTGAAATCAAACTGCGGATCAGCGGCACGAACCGGCAGAAGAATACCGTCCACGGGCCGTACTTATCGAACCAGCGGTCTGCTTTCCGGACATCTTCCTTCGTCAATCTCAACACACGCCCGTAGCGGTCGATGAGCTTCTCCATCCGCTCCACATCGAGCTGGAGCCCGATTCCGTACAACACGAGCGCCCCGATCACAGAACCTGCCGTCGATGCCGCAACGACACCGGCCACGCTCATATAGGTCGAAGTCGTAAGAAATCCACCGAACGTAAGGATGACCTCTGACGGGATCGGTGGAAACACATTTTCCAAAGCGATCAGCAGTAAAATCCCTATGTACCCATAATTGTTCATCATATCCAACAGCCAGTTCTCCATGTCATTCCCCACTCTTTTTTCTATTTAGTGAAGGCTTATGAACAAACATTTCTTTCTATAATAAAGCTATTAGAAGACAAGCAGAAGTATTCGTCCCCCATCTTTACACAATATTTACAATACCACTTTCCAGGTAATTGAAAAAGCTCTGCATCTGACAAATCTGGTGAACATATAGTCTTTAACTTCTTTTAAGAGGTGTATCAAAAATTAGAATTTGTGATTGCAAGCTGCATACGGAGAGAGCGGGCTCCGGGAAATGGGACGCTTTCCACGGGGCGGCCGGTGAGCCTCCTCATCGCGTTGCTCTTCCGGGGTCTCACCTGTTCCGCTAATCCCGCTGGAGTCTGCCCATTTCCCTCCGCCCTTTATCGAAAGTGGTATCTCTCCGCTATATCGTACATGGCTTCTTTAACAAACGAAAAGCCCCCTATCCAAGGATAGAGGGCTCACAGCTTATGCCTGTTTCATTTTCTCTTTATACTGATCGTACTCTTCCTGCACGGATTGAGGCGGCTCTTTGCCGATCAGACTGACAATAATAATAGACAGGAAGGAGAACACAAACCCAGGGGCAAGCTCGTAAAGGTCGAAGATTCCACCTTCCAGGCTGCTCCAGACGATGACCGTGACGGCACCGACGAGAATCCCCGCTACCGCACCGTTACGCGTCATCCGCTTCCAGAACAAGGCAAGCAGAATCAACGGACCGAATGCAGCACCGAAACCTGCCCATGCATAACTGACCAGCTCAAGCACTTTACTATCGCGGTCATATCCAAGCAGGACAGCGATGAACGCAATTCCGATAACGGAAATGCGGCCGACGATCATCTCTTCTTTCTGGCTCGCTTCTTTACGGAAGATCGCTTTATAGAAGTCCTGTGCCAGGGCACTGGAAGATACAAGCAGCTGGGAATCGACCGTACTCATAATGGCAGACAGAATCGCTGCCAGCAGGAACCCGGCGACCCATGGGTTAAACAATACCTGCGAGAACATGATGAAGACCGTTTCCGAATTGGCAAGCGGTGCATCAGCGAAATAAGCGATACCGGCAAAACCGACAAATATCGCGCCGAACAGGGAAATGATCATCCAACCCATACCAATCATCCGCGCTTTCGGGATGTCTTTCGTTGAACGGATTCCCATGAATCGTACGACGATATGTGGCTGTCCAAAGTAACCGAGTCCCCAGGCAAGCAGCGACACGACACTAATGACCGTCACGCCGGAATAGACGTCAAGATAAGACGTATCCATATTTCCAATTGCCTGGACGGTTTCATTCCAGCCGCCGAGTTCTTGAATGGCAACAATCGGTATGATAATCAACGCAAGGAACATCAAGATTCCCTGGATAAAGTCGGTCCAGCTCGCGGCAAGGAACCCGCCGAACAGCGTATAGGAAAGAATAACAGCGGCACCTACCCATAAAGCAAGTCGGTAGTTCATACCGAAGGAGTTCTCAAGCAGCACCGCACCTCCTACGAGACTGGAAGATGTATAGAAAGTAAAGAAGATCAAGATGATGATCGCAGATAATACACGAAGCACTTTCGTATGATCGTGGAAACGGTTCTCAAAGAAATCCGGAACCGTGATGGAATCCTTAGCGACTTCGGTATAGACACGGAACGGCTTGGCAACGAACTGCCAGTTCATGAACGCTCCGGTAGCAAGACCGATCGCAAGCCAGATCGAGTTCATTCCTGTGAGGTACATCGCACCAGGAAGTCCGAGCATCAGCCATCCACTCATGTCCGAGGATCCGGCACTCAGGGCGGCGACACCAGGGGTCAGTCTTCTTCCCCCAAGCACGTAGTCAGACAGATCGCTCGTCAACCGGGCGGCGACGTAACCGACGATCTGCATCCCTACGAGGTATACAATAATTGCGATTAAGGTTTGAATGTTTATGTCCATTGGTGATTCACTTCTCTCCCTTTTCTGTAAAGAATGTAATGATGCATATGATAATTAACAACGGCATTGGAATAAGCAGCCAACACCATGTGGCAAGAGTTAAATCAAACTCCACAAATTACCCTCCTCGATGTTTACAACCTTATTTCAAAAACACATGTGGAGTAGTATAACATAAACGCGTATTCTGACAAAAACCGCACCATTTCGACGAAAAGAGGATGAAAGCGACACGATTCCCATCGGCCCCTTCCCCATCCGTCTCCATCCCATACCGCACCTTTGATAAAGCCCTTTCATGGAAAAAGTTCCGTCAATCACCCATTTTCTTTTAAACTGGTTAATTAGAACGCAATTCACATACATAAAAAAGATTAAAAAGACTTATATAAAAGTATATTTATTACATAAATCAATAATCGAACAGAACAAAATGGATGATAATGATAATATAAAGATTCTAAATAACTAGTAAAAATCCTTAAAAAGGAAAAGAACACCCGTAAAAAAAGCGTGCTTCCCTTATCGGAAGCACGCTTTTTTCAATTATAACGACAGTTTCACTTTTCTGATCTGCCCGTTTTCTTTGCTCGCCACTTCGAAGCTGTGCGGGCCGTGCTGAAGAATCGTACCTTCTCCGGCATCGACATCGTTTTTCAGAATCCATCCCGAAATCGTGTCGACATCTCCGTTCTCGAGCTCCAGTTCAAAGTAGTGGTTCACGTCTACGATCGACACTTTCCCATCGATCAGAAAGCTCCCGTCTTCTTCCTTGACGATCTCTTCCTCTTCTTCATCGAATTCATCCCGGATGTCTCCTACGATTTCTTCAATGATATCTTCGACCGTAACGATTCCGGACGTGCCACCATACTCATCTGTAAGCAGGACGAGCTGCGTCTTTTCCTGCTGCATCCGAACAAGCAGTTCACGAATCGGTATATTCTCAAACACGCTCGTCACCGGACGGATGAACCGCTCCAGCGAATCGACAGCGTCTTGACGAAAGAGCTCTTTAATATGAAGCACACCGATCACATGGTCTTTATCCCCCTGAATGACGGGGTACCTCGTGTATCTCTCTTCTTTGATGAAGGAGAGGGATTCCTCTAAAGGATCTTCCACATCCACAACGGCGATGTCCGTCCGGGGGACCATGATTTCTTTGGCCAGGCGGTCATCGAAATCGAATATGCGCTCGACATATTGGAATTCCGACTGGTTGATTTCCCCTTTTTCATAGCTTTCAGACAGGATGTGGCGCAGTTCTTCTTCCGAATGCACGTCATCCGACTCTTTCGCAGTCTTATATCCGAACAAACGGATCAGCATATTGGCTGATCCATTCAAAAGCCAGATCAGCGGGTACATAATTTTACTGTAAATAATCAATGGAGGCGAAAGCATCAGTGTAATGGATTCTGCCTTTTGGATCGCCATCGTTTTCGGCGCTAATTCTCCTAATACCACATGTAAGAACGTGATAATGAAAAACGCGATAGCAAAGCTGATCGTATGAGATAAACCAGATGGTAAGTCAAGGCCGCTGAACAGCGGATGAAGCAGGACTTCCAGCGTCGGTTCGCCGAGCCACCCCAGTCCAAGTGCCGTGATCGTGATTCCCAATTGACACGCAGACAAGTAATAGTCGAGGTTCCCTGCCACTTTCAGAGCCGCTTTCGCCCGCTTGTTCCCTTCGTCTGCCCGTGCTTCCAACCTACTCTTCCTTACCTTTACAATCGCAAATTCGCTTGCAACAAAGAACGCTGTCAATAGAATCAACAGAGCCACTGCTGCAAGCTTCATCGACGTTTCCATAACCTATCCCCTTTATTCATAATATGTGTATCCTTCCTTGATCCATTTGTCCACAAGACGCTGTTCTCCATCCTCGATAGGCTTTCTCCTCCCTGATACAGATCCGCCGGGGAACGGCTTTATTGGAATACAAAAAAGACCTTCACCGTTTATAACCAGGGTAAAGGTCTCTACATGTATGAGATTCCGACCTTTACCTTAAATGGCAAAGGTCTCGCAAACAACGGTACGTTGCCAGTTTAGCCGGCGATCATTTCCATGACCACGTATTGTCGACATCACTGTAAGCTACTCCCCTTTGGAGGATGACACGATCCTGTTCCCACAGGTATGACCTGTGGTAAGTGAGACTATCATACCCTATTCACTGCGGAACGTCAATCGGGTCTTTTCCCCGCTATAGTCTATGCTGCGGCGACAGGCGGGATGCACCTTTTTCTTCCGGATTCATACGTTACTACAACAACGATAATGAGGTGAGAGGTATGACAGGAAACGCGGATCCCACTTCTTCTGAAGCCGACTATTTCTTTGATGTCAATACAAGTCCTCTGTTTACAAAAGACGCTCATAACAAAATCAACATCTTAGGTCAGAAGCAGCTGAATACGCTGGAAGGTTCGTCCCTGCTGGATATATTCCTGACAAAAGGGAACGTCGTAGAGCCGCATTACCATCAAAACGCAGCAGAGCTGGTCTACTGCATTTCCGGGGCCGCCACTGTTTCTCTTCTTCAACCGTTTACGAAAGAGCTGCTGCATTTCCCTATTACCCCGGGGCAGGTCGCAAACGTCCCTCAGGGATGGTGGCATTATGAAATAGCAACGGCCGATGACACCCACCTGCTCGCCATATTCGATGCACCGAATCCGGAAGTGATTCTCGGCTCTGATATCTTGAAATTTACCCCGCCGGAGGTCATGGCGCACACGTACTGCATGGACGAACAGAAATGGAAGGAAGTAACGGCACCGATCCAGCCGAGCACCTATATCGGTCCTTATTCCAACTGCACCCGGAGAACCGGTGCACAAGGGAGGTACCCGCACCAGGCCGCTTATATCCACCCCGTCTACTATTATCCTCCCTATATGTACTAAAACCATCTACCTCCGCCGGTAATAGAAGAAGGTAAGGAGAACATAAATAATTACGGTGATGAAACTAAACACGATGCCGGAAATGATTTTTTCTGTTTCATAGAAATCGAGGTTTCCAGCGAAATGAAGCAGCCAGGAGCCAAGAGCGGTGCCGGCGATCCAATAATGAAACGATTCATCCTTCATTCGGTCCACCTCCTTCTCAATCTACGAAGGAGGGAGCTTGTTCGTTTCACTATATTTGAAAATGATTCTCATTTTAAATAGATGTATGAAAGCAAATAAAATAATCTGGAGACGACGCTCCAGCCATAAAGGATTTCTACAATTTTTTCTTATACCAGCTGTCCATCGCCCCGTGTCCGGAACCGGCCAGCGCCTCTTCCAATAAGGAAAAGCCGAACTTCCGGTACAGACGGTTGGCAGCCTCCAGTTTCTCTACTGTCTCTAAATAACAGTACTCGTAATGGCGGGCCGCATAATCCAGAGCCGTCTCCATCAGTGCTTTAGCCATTCCCCGCCCCTGCGCCTCCGGTTTCACATACAGCTTCTGCAGTTCACAGACTCCTTCTTCCTCAGCAAACGGTGCGATTCCGACACCGCCCAACACTTCCCCTGAATCATCCAGCGCCACCCAATACTCAGCAAACGGTGTCCTCTCGTAAAAATGGGACAGGTGAGGAAGCTCAGGGTCATAATAAGCAGTGCCGGGGATATCCAACCCGAACGATTCCAGGGACTGCTTAATAATCCGCTCCATCTCCCGGTCGTGCTTTTCCTTCATTCTAACAATCTGCATCGCTTTTCCCTTTCCTTCATTTCTATTTATATGAGAGGTATCTCCCTCCAGAAGCACCTCACACTGCCCGTCTTCCAGTCGGACGACGGTTACGCTCGTCCCATGGATGAACGGCGGATCCCATAAAGAAGCGAGCGGTTTCCCGTTCAGTATCAGCATCATGCATTTAATGACGACTGCATGTGCTACGATCAGCACGTTTTGGTTCGAATGATAGGCCAGCGAATCCAGGAAGGCGTCAATTCGTGATCGGAATGCCTCAAACGTTTCTCCACCGTGAGGAAGATAACGATGTGGTGCGTTCCAGAACATGTCGAAGCTTTCCGGAAAGTCCGTTTTGATTTCTTCCTGCGTCCGTCCTTCCCATTCTCCAAGGTGGATTTCCTTCAGCTTTTCCTCCAGATAGACGGGGATTTTCCGCTCTCCCCGGATCAACTCGGTCGTCTGCTGCGCCCGTCCACTCGGACTGGAATATACGGCGGCAAATTCGGTACTCCGGAGCCTGTCTCCAAGCGATGCGGCATCCTTTTCTCCTTGTTCCGTCAGGGGTGAATTCTGCCATCCCTGCATTCGTTTTTCCCTGTTCCACACGGTCTCCCCGTGCCTGGTTATGTATATCGTGACCACTGTAAATCCTCCCTTTTCCAAACATACATCTTAGATATTATTCGATGCTGCACCGTCCTTTTCCTTTTCCAAGCCACTTCCCACTCTCCATCAATAAAAAAAACGATTACCCGGGCTCGGATAATCGTTTCTTCTTCTAGTTACCGATATAAACACTGTCACACGTGTTCGGCTGCGGCTCATAGTAGCAGTGGTTCTTGAACTGGCCGGCGAACGGCTGGTCGTACCACGTCGGTGGACACGGCCCATACGGATTGAAATACCAAAGAGCATACTTCGCCGGATGTTCCCGCCAGTAATCCAGGTTTCTTTTCGCTAACCTTTTTTCGATGGAACGGGCACGGTTGTAGAACAGATTCCCTTTTTGGACCGCTTCGAAAGAGTAGTTGTTGCCCTGCACTTGGAATATCACCTGACGGATCGTCCGCACATCCCGGAAGTCAAGGCAGTCCGCCTTGGCCCGGTTGACAATGACGTTTCCGACGTACAGCATGCCCTGCTTCCCTTCCCCTTCCGCCTCGGCCCGCATCATCCTCGCCATCAAAGCGACATCTGCATCTGTATATTTCACTCTCGGCATATTCTCACCCCACGAATATTCTATGACAGAAGCAGGCATTCATGCCACGTTTTTCACGAAGATCAGGCACGGGCGGCAAGCGTCTCTGTGAAGCGTTGGATTTCCGCCTTGAATTTCTCCTGCTCCTCAAGGAATGGATAATGATTGCTTTGTTCGAAAACGATCAGAGAGGCATCCGGAATGAGCTGCTCCATTTCTACGGAGTATTCAAGCGGACACTGCACGTCAAACTTCCCACAAAGAATTAAAACGGGCGTCGTGATCCAGGGGAGCTTCCTCGTCACATCAAATAAAGGGAATTCACGGTTGAAGAAATTCAGCCGTTCTGAAGCGATCCGCTTATGTATCGGTTTATCGAAGAGAGCCGGATACGCATCCGGATCGACGAGGGATAGCTTCGTCCGCTCCATTGTCCGCTCCTTCCGTTCCGCTTCCGACAGCGTATCGAGCTTCAACGTTTCGATCAGCTGCTGCATCTTCTCAAACTGCGGGTGGGAGGGGTTGTAAATACACGCAGGAGAAAGCGTAGCGTAGTCTCTGGCTGCAGAGCCGGTGATAACAGCCCCGTTCAATTTTTCCGAGAAGAAAATACCATAAAGGACACCAAGCATCCCGCCGATGGAATGGCCGGCAAATGCCCACTTCTCATAGTCCAGCGCTTCCCGGACCGCTTCCAAATCAAACACCGTCTCGAGCATGCCGAGTTGATAAGGCTCTTCCGCTTCAACCGAACCCCCTGCTCCGCGCAGGTTAATAAGATGAACGGTATGGGTTTCCGTGAACGTATCCGCGAAATAATCTCCCGTTTCATTGAATTCGGAATAATGATGGGTCACACATAACGGTGCTCCTTTTCCTTTCGTAAACACTTCGAAAGCTCCTCTTTTCGTAGCCACTACCTCTCTCTTCCACATTTCCTTTCAGCCCCCTTCTATAATTCTGCCTTTCATCTTCCCCGTGTCGATATCCGTCCCCCGCACCCATTCCTCCCATTGTACATCCAGCACTTCGTGTGACCGGGCAATCGTCGTCAGGATTCTTTTTGTCTCGTAATAGTAAGAAAAGGTATGCAGCGTTCCGAACATTTCTCTATAATGATGGAAGAATTGGGGAGAATCCGGATTCCGAAAATGATCGAACGCTGCCTTCTGATCCGGCAGGACAAGCTGTTCCATGTCCTGCTTTCTTTTCTGTGAAACGTGGACATTCTTTCGGTTTCTATCCATTAAAGGAGTACTATCGAAATGATTCGAACAGCCAAGGACATCATCCGAGCGATGAACGACTACCCTGCCAGGAGATGCTTCCACAATCACGCGGGCTCCCGTGTCGTCCCCGACCGAAAAGTTGTAACAGGCAGCATGTGGAACCTCTTTCAATACATCGACCGCTTCCTCTGCGTTCCGGCACTGATCCAGCACCATTCGAACGGCAAGCCATGGGGCAACGCCCTCCCTGTAGCTGTGATGACTGACGAAATGCAGTCCGATGACCACCCCGGCTTCATTGACGCCGTCATACCTTCCCAACTGCTGCAGCGTATAGCCGGCAGATGCAAGGACATCTTTCGTCTGCTGAAGGAGAAAAACACCTTCGTATTGAGCGGGAGTAAAATCATAATTCCGCACATAATAGCCAGGTGTCAACAAAGCAGAACAGCCCATGCCCTCCGCTTTCGGGACGTCATATCCGCTGAACAAGGCGGCCGCTTCCGCATAAGAAATACCCACGCCTGCAGCCACGCCTTCAAGCTCTTCAAGGAGGACCGGATCGAAATGACGGAAGATGGCTCGACATTCCTCCATGTCAATCGATTCCTTTGTCATCGCTTTTATATTGTCGAGCATCGGATGGTCCCGCCAGTATCTCCCCAGCTCTTCCCCGGCTAGAAATGCGTCTTTCCGCACCTGTAAAACATCTACATAAAATTCAGTCATGCCTTTCCTCCTCTAAGGAAACCACTGGTTCCTCCCTTCTAGTGTAATCCTTTCGACCCCCTCCGTCCTGTCCCTTCGTGCGTGATGAGGACAGGTCGGAAGAAACTTCCCCCATCAGAAAAAAGCCCCCCGTTCCCGAGGCGCTTTTTCCACCCTCTATTTCTTCAAGAGTCCGTGTGGATCAAGGACGAATTTCTTCGCCGCACCGTCATCGAACGCTTCATATCCTTGAGGTGCTTCGTCCAGACCGATTACGGTCGCATTCACCGCCTTGGCAATCTGCGCCTTCCCTTTCAAAATCGACATCATCAATCCTCTGTGATAGCGCATGACAGGCGTCTGACCAGTAACGAAGGTCTGTGCTTTCGCCCAACCGAGGCCGAAATCAAGCTTCAGCGTCCCACGGCGGGCATCCTCATCAGAGGAGCCCGGGTCTTCCGTGACGTAGAGTCCGGGAATACCGAGGCCACCGCCGGCCTTCGCTGCCTTCATCGCCGAATTCAGCACCGCGGCAGGAGCTTCCTCGTGATTATGTCCGTGCGCTTCGAAGCCGACACAGTCGACAGCGGCATCCACCTCCGGAGCACCGAGGATCTGATCAATCTGTTCGGATAGATCATCATGCTTGGCAACATTAATCGTTTCGCAGCCGAAACTTCTCGCCTGCTCCAGTCTTTCTTCTATTAAATCCCCGACAATGACGGTCGATGCCCCGAGAAGCTGGGCAGAATGGGCTGCGGCCAGACCGACCGGGCCGGCACCTGCAATATAAACCGTCGAACCCATCTGTACGCCGGCCGTATAAGCACCATGAAAACCGGTCGGGAAAATATCAGAGAGCATCGTCAAATCCAGCATCTTCTCCATCGCTTCGTCTTTATCCGGGAACTTCAATACTTGGAAATCTGCATAGGGGACCATGACATATTCCGCCTGACCGCCGACCCATCCGCCCATATCGACATACCCGTAGGCCGACCCCGGCCGGTCGGGGTTCACATTCAGACAAATATGCGTCTTCCCTTCTATACAGTTGCGGCAGCGCCCGCAGGCTATATTAAATGGAACGGAGACGAGATCCCCTTTCTTCACAAATTCGACGTCCCTTCCCGTTTCCATCACTTCTCCGGTTATTTCATGGCCGAGCACCAGTCCTTCCGGGGCCGTCGTCCGTCCACGGACCATATGCTGGTCGCTCCCGCAAATATTTGTCGAGACCACTTTTAATATAACGCCGTGCTCACACTTCCTGCCGACATTCTTTGGATTCACTCCCGGACCATCCCGCAATACCAATTCTGGAAAATCAATTTCCTTTACCGTCACGCCACCGTTTCCTGTATAGGCCACCGCACGATTTCCACCCATGAGGATTCCTCCCTTATTTGTTAAATGACACCCTTGACTTCTCCGCCAAGCTCCACCTACCAAAAAAAGACAGCATGCTGGTACTTTCCCCGATCCGCAATAATGTAAACGATTTCCTTTTATGTAAGTATAAACAAAAGGCATTTCAGCTGCTGGGCGCTGGGAGTGGATAAAGGGAACAGCAGAGCCCGTGGAAAGCCGGAGCCCGCTCTTCAACAGAAAAACCACTTTTCCATCAAAGAAAAAACGCCTCCTGAAAAATCAGGAGGCGTTCCAATCAGGCACCTGCCCAGACGTCCTTGGCAAAGCGGCCTTCTTTCTCAAGTTGATTCAGCCATTCGACGGCTGTCTGCTCATCCGTATCATGGATATGTTGATAACTTCTTTGAAGCATTGCGGTTACATCCGGTGCCATCCTGCTTCCGTCTCCACAGATGTAGAGATGCGCACCATTGTCAAGCAGGTCTACCAGCTTCGCTGCATCCTCTTCCATTATATGCTGGACGTAGCATTTCTCTGCACCGACTCTCGAGAAGACGGTGTGAAGAGTGACGATTCCTTCCGCTTCCGCTGCCTGCAATTCCTCTTCATAAAGATAATCCTCTTCCGGATGACGACACCCGAAGTACAGGTGCGCTTCTCCAAGCGTTTCACCTGCCTGTTTCTGAAGGCTGCGTTTCTGCAGAAAACCGCGGAAAGGGGCGACCCCAGTCCCCGGACCGACCATAATGATCGGCGTCTCCAGACTCTCCGGCAGGTGGAAAGCCGTTTCCGGTGTACGGATGAAACAGGCGATCCGGTCTCCCGGCTTCCGTTCGGCAAGGTAATTGGAGCTTACTCCTTTGTAAATTCCTGTCCCGCTCCACGCTTCATCTTCGACGACGGACACGGTAATACTTGTTTCCCTGTCGTTTTTAGCCGGGGAGCTGGAAATGGAATAGTAACGGACTTTTAGTGCCGGCAAAAGCGCAAGGAACTGGTCAAATTCCATCATACTGGAAGGATAAATCTCCAACAGCTCCAGCATCGTCCGGCGTTTTTTCAGCACTTCGCTCTTATACGTTTCGTCTTCCAACAGTTCCTCAAGCTCCACTTTATGCGGTGGACAAGGGTTGCAGGCAGCAAGGGCACGAATCTGAGCCCTCGTTGCCGGTTCCTGCAGTTCGACGTGGGAAGCAAGCAGGTCCCCAAGCTTGATCGGCTGTCCGGATGGAAGGTGCTTCGCCTTCCCGGAACCCTCTTCAAGCAGGACGTAATCCTCCGCTTTCACATCAAAGCGGGTGCAGACACGAGCGAGGAGCTCTTCCCCATTTTCCGGAAGCACACCAAGGTGATCTCCTTCCTGGTAAGTCACTCCATCAGGAAGCTTGATATCAAGATGACGGGTGCTCCGGCTGCCTGATTTCTGCAGTTCGCGGTTCGCTGCTACTTCACTTGTAAAGGCATCGTAGGCACGGGCTACCGGTGTGTAGGACGTTCCACTGACGAACTTCAGAGCAATCGAGCTTGTGGAATTCTCTCCTGCTTCCACTTCCAATTCGAAATGAGCAGCCAAACCGTCCCGCAGCTTCTCCTGCCATTTCTCGAGGTCACCGTCAAAATCATCGCCGGCATCCCCTTCCCCGCGCGGAACGATCCGTTCTGCACCTTTCGCTTCCATATAACGATCGATTTCCTGTGGAACCTTCTGGTAAGTCGTCGCCCAGTTGCGGTCTCCACATCCAAACACCGTGTAGGAAACGCCGTTCAACGCGCCTTCTTCTGCGGTTGAAATCCATTCCATGAACTGAACAGCATTGTCCGGAGGGTGACCGTTATAAGAAGCAGAAACGAAAATAACCGCTCCTTCTTCGGGCAGATCCCCGGTGCGGCTGTCGAGCGGGGCCGCATCCGTTGCAAACCCCAGGGAAGATGCTTTTTCAGCAAGCTCACGGGCGACTCCTTCCGCTGTCCCCATATTGGATGCATATAAGAACAGAAGCGGCGTCCCGTGTCCGTCATTCGTAATGGCAGGTGGTGTATCATGTGCTTTTGTTTCCTGCCCTTTCGCCTCCGGGTTATAGAAGGCCGTTTTCTCCACACGCGGGCGTACCTTCATCGTCAGCCCTTCCGGCTTCAGTGTCAGCGTTTCTTTCACATCCAGCTCGTAGTTCGTATGGTCAATCAGCTCGAACTGCTGAAGGACCATACCGAGGACGATCGTCGCCTCATGCATGGCAAACTGCTGTCCGATACACGCACGCTGCCCGTTACCGAACGGTTTGAATGCATGGTGAGGAATTTTGGAAGGATCCTCAAACCGCTCCGGACAGAACGCTTCGACATCCTCTCCCCACACGGCTGTATCTCTGTGCAATTCCGGAGTCAAAAGCGTGAACACTTCTCCTTTTTGAGCGGAATATTTACCTGCCAGTGTCGTATCTTCCTTCGCATAGACGGTGAACGCCGGCGCGGTCGGCCATAGTCTCAGTGTTTCATTGAGGATCATGCGGGCATATTTCAACTGTTTCACCTGCTTATAATCCGGAACGTCATCGCCGAGCACGGCATCCACTTCTTCATAGGCTTTCTGAAGCTTATCGGGATTCTTCATAAGGAAGTAAAGCGCAAAGGAAAGCAGACCGCTCGTCGTTTCGTGTCCGGCAATGAGGAAGGTGAGCATTTGATAACGGATATTCTCATCACTCAGTCCTTCGCCCGTCTCAGGATCTTTCCCTTCCAGCATATGGGATAGCAGATCGTTTTCCCCGTTATCTCCATTCCGTTTCCGCTCCGCTATCAGCTCATCGGCAAGCTTGAACATATCATCGATATCCGCCTCGAACTGTTTCTTCGTCTTAAGCATCAGTTTATCCTGGAATGGGAGCCGCTGTGTCTGGCTCATGGATTCATCAAGAGCACGCACCATTTTCTCGACGAACGGGTGCATATCCTCTCTGTAAAAACTGTTGAAACGGAAATTAAATCCGCACAGACCGATCGTATCCAGGGTCAGGCGCGTCATATCTTCCGGGACATCAATTTCTTCGCTCGCATTCAATCGTTCCCACTTCTGAACGAGCTGGGTGGCGAGGTCGAGCATCTTGTCATGGTAGCCTTTCATCGCCTGCTGACTGAAGCTCGGCAGAAGAATCTGATGGGCTTTCTTCCAGTTCGGCTCGCTTGTTTCACTCGTAAACAGTCCGTCTCCTCCGAAGGCCCGTACTTTCTGGAGTGCAGGACCAACACTTTTATCGAAGCGTTTCTCATCGCAGATCTCCGCTGCGAGTTCCGCACTGGATACGAATGTACTCGTCCGTCCGGGGAACTCAAATTGATAGATCGGACCGAGTTCCTTCGCCATCTTCATAAACGTCTGGACAGGCTTTTCTTTATCCAGGGCCGGTAAGTTTCCTAATGGTCCATATGTTTTCGGTCTTGGCAGTTGATTGTATTGAGACATGAACCGTCACCTCTTTCAATAATTGCGGAATGAACATTCATTCCGTTTGTGGGTTAAGGAAGCTCCGCCCCATCAGGAATGATGGCGCACAGCGTCCCAACAGCTGTCTTCTACTCCACAGAGAAGCGCTTCTTCCACTTTCAGATCACCAGAGCGGATCAGCTGCTGCAATTCGAGAAAACTGCCGAAAATAATGGCAATCAAGGCCATTGTCGGCAAATCGCGTATTTCTTTCGCTTTCTTCCCTTCCTCCACGAAGTCGCGGAGGATGCTCCACAATTCCGTAAACGCTTCTTCACTTCGTTCATCCAAAAAATAAGCAGCATTATGTGTTTTCAGGAAGTATAAAGCATGGTCATGCTCGTTCGTAAACCGGACCATCCGCTGGAACAGATGATGGAACTGTTCCCGGATACTTTTGTCAGCCGGATACCCTTCTTTAAGCATCGTAATGAACACATGCACATACTGTTGAAACAGCGTATTAACGAGGACTTCCTTATTATCAAAATACCGATAGATCGTTCCTGCCCCTACGTTCGCATCCTTCGCAATCATAGGAATCGTCGTGGCATCATAGCCGCGCTCGGCGAACAGGGTCAAGGCGCTGTCCAGAATGTCGTCTCGTTTCGTAGTTGCTGTCTTCATGGTGATTCTCTCCTCCAAAAAGCGGAATGATCATTCATTCCTAAATAAATTTTAGTACATTTTACCACTTGCTTCAATAAATCAAAGGACTTATGAAAAAGGACCTGAACAGCTGTTCAGAAATCTTTACAATCAAAACAGTTCAATTTTCAGATGGTCTGTTATATAATATTAACATTATCCACTTACAAGGAGGGGCGAGGATGAATAAACAGCTTAAGATATTGACAGCCATGTTGATCCTGGTCGCGTCGATGGTCATGGTCCATCATGTGCACAGCCCGAGTATGCAGGTGGATATCCAGAAGAATGTCGTCTTGGATAACGGAGAGTCCTCCGGGGACCTATCCCTGAACAAAGACGCCATTGCGGTCACATCTATTACCATTCTGGCCGCCACACTTCTTCTTGTTTACACTGCGGCGTATCAGTCGCAGACACGAAGACGGGTGTTCCTTACCCCGATATTCTATCAATCTAATTATGTGAGCGAAACTCCTTTGACCCATTGAACGATAATGATCAAAGGAGGAGAAAAACGATGCTATGGTTTCGTATGATTATGATTGGAATGTTCTCACTTACTGCAGGTTCTCTATTTATCTACCAAAGTGCGGAGATCTTCCACGCATTCACTGACTTTTTCCATAAAGAGAAGTAACCAAAAACCTTCCGGTCTCTTGGCCGGAAGGTTTTTTTATTTGTTTTTTAAAGTAATTCTCAGACCTTCTTTCGTTGTTCCTTACTATTACAGCAATCCAAACAGGCAGCGGCTAGAGATCGAACCTGTATTGTTTACAGAGCGTACTCTTCCACTTTCAGATCTGTGATGGTGCCTTGATGGAAGAACAAGCGCCAGCGCCCCTCCATCAGCTTCCATATGGAACTGCGAAGGGTATTGCGTTCCCTTGTCTTCTCCTTAAGGTAGTAGGTGGTCAGCACCGTATCATCGGCGAGCGATTGGATTTCAAAATGATAGAGCTCCATCTCCCCCTGGACCACGCCTTTCTGACATGCTTCTCTATCGTATTTCTTTCCTGAGCTTCCGATTTCCCAAAAATCTTCCGCAAGAATCTCCCCTAACTTTTCCGGCGATTCTCTTACATCTGTTCTTAAATGACTCTCTTCCAACTGCTTAAAGTGTGTTTTCGTGTCGATGACCATGCTTCTCTGCCTCCCAAACTAACTTTTATATATCTTTACCTTATTCCACTAATTTACATTTCATTCTATCATTTCTTGTGTCCTTACGAGGTTTCCTGCTATACTTTTCCTATATTTTTCATACTTTTCTTTCCTCTTCAAGCCGAGATTTCAACCATCATTTACATAAGAAGGGAATGTCCGCAATGACTACAATCGGATTCATAGGAACAGGCGTCATGGGTAAAAGCATGGCCCGTCATTTGAAAAAAGCAGGCTATGATATCCATCTTTACACAAGAACAAAAGCGAAGGCAGAAGAACTCTTGAAGGAAGGGATGGTCTGGGAGGATAGTGTTGCAGAGCTTGCCCGCCGCTCGGACATCATCCTCACGATTGTCGGCTATCCGACAGATGTTGAGGAAGTCTATTTCGGAAAAAACGGCATCTTAGAGCATGCAACAGAAGGTACCTACGTCATCGATATGACCACTTCTTCTCCTGCCCTTGCTTCAAAAATCGCGGATAAGGCGAAGGCTGCAGGCATCCACGCTCTCGATGCTCCCGTATCCGGAGGGGATATCGGCGCGAGAAACGGGACGCTTACCATCATGGTTGGTGGAGAACAAGCCGATTATGACGCCGTCCGTCCAGTGTTGGAAGTGATGGGAGCAAATATCGTCCTCCAAGGTCCGGCCGGTGCCGGCCAGCACACGAAAATGGCTAATCAGATCGCTATTGCAGCAGGCATGCTGGGCGTTACAGAGGCCATTCTATATGCCGAAGAAGCGGGGCTTGACCCGAAGCGTGTCCTGAAGAGCATCGAAGCAGGAGCGGCGGGGAGCTGGTCCTTGTCCAATCTTGCACCGCGTATGATCAATGAGGACTTCGCACCGGGCTTTTATGTGAAGCATTTTATCAAAGACATGGCGATCGCTATCGAATCCGCAGAGGCCATGGACATTCCTGTTCCAGGTTTGAAACTCGCCAAGGAACTGTACGACCGCTTCCAGGAGGCCGGGGGCGAAGACAAAGGAACCCAGGCCATCTACGACTATTACCGAATGATGCAGTCCTGACCTTTATCATGAAAAAAAGCCTTCATCCACTGGGGATGAAGGCTTTTTTTCAAACTGTTGCAAAACTCAAACAGAAACCCATATTTATAACGTAAGTACACCGGTTCCCTTTTAAACTCCATTTCATCTTACTTATAACGAAACGAATGAGAGAAGGAAAATTTCCGCAAAGGGCGGAAGGGAATGGGCAGACGCCAACGGGATTAGCGGAACAGGTGAGACACCGGAAGAGCAACGCGATGAGGAGGCTCACCGGCCGCCTCGTGGAAAGCGTCTCATTCCCCGTAGCCCTACTCTCCTCCAAGAATCAATTCTCTCACTTTATATCTTCAATCGGTTCGTCAAAGAGGTCAGTGAACTTGGCCACATTCTCATAGCTGAATTCGAAGGCCATCTTCACTTCGCCGAATCCCGGCTGGTAGAAATACCCCTGGACCTCGTAGCTGTTCTTGTTTTCCCTTACTTTGATCAGATGGAAGTAACGCTGGATGTATTGTGCCATCTCTTCCAGCTTTCTATTACGCACTTTAATCCATTGTTCTTTCAATTCATCTGTAGGAAAATCCGATTCTTTTAACATAGCTACACTCCTCTGAGAAAAATCCCATACTCGTATTCTCTTTATAGTCAATATGATATAAGAGCTCCGGTTTATTTTCAACTGGAATCCCGTCTATTTATCTAATTATTTCGAAAAAACTTATTCAGGATACGTCTTCTGAAGAAAAGCGACGGACTGCCTGATCAGCTTCTTCAAAACAAGGGTGTCCACATCGGCGAGTTTATTAATATACACACATGCTTTTCCGGTCTTATGTTTCCCTAAGTCCGCAAGCCGTGCAGAGCGATCCGGATCTCCGGTCGCAAAATACAGGCTGATGTTCGCTTTGCGCGGGGAGAATCCAACGAGGGGTGCATCGCCTTCATGTCCCGTCGGATATTTATAATGATAGGTCCCAAAACCGATGATGCTCGCCCCCCACATACGGGCTTCATAACCCGTCGTCTCCTCAAAGATCTTTACAAGCTCCCTGGCGTCTTCGCGCTTCCTCGGCTGCTCGACGGAATCAATGAAACTGTCGACATCCATCTCTGTCGGCTTTGTTTTTTGTTCATAAGCCATCGACCATCCCCTCCTTTTAAAAACATTTCTCCTTTGGAGAGGCATTCTCCTGCTTTTCTTTCCCAAATGGACTTGCCCCCAACCTAATGGAATATTATGCTTGTAAGTAGAGAATCAGTAGTTTTATAAGAAAGGTTGAGCTTTTTTTGAGTATCCGTTGGACAAGAAGCCGTGTTTTCGCTATGTTCACCGCTGTTACTGTTATTGGGATCGGCGGTTTGATCGGGTGGGACATCCGGGCCTCTCATATGGAAGTGGAAGGGCTCGTTAATGCCTGCTACGATGCCGGTGGTCTTCCTCGTATAGAGAAGTCCGGTCTAAGCGTGACATTTTTTGAATGTGAATAAGAACATGAAAAAACCCGGGACGGTTCCATTCCCGGGTTTCACTGTATCTTCCTTACAGGTATTTGAATTTCCGAGAGATACTCCTCCGGGTTTTTCGTCACATAATCATCGATGATCACCCGTTCGATCGCCTCCCCGTTCACTTCATAGCCTTCCTCATTTAAATAATGGAAGATTGTCTCATAATGGTCCTTGACCGTCACGCGTTTCTCTTTACAGTAAAGACAGACATACTCTTGGTCTGGAAGGACGGCGGCATGAGGTCCATCTGCCATTTCTTCCGAGAGAAGAAGAAGCGATTGGTGGGCATAGGTGTCCTCTGCCTTGATTTCTTCGACGTCCGCAGTCAGAGCGACACCACCGATGAAGATGGATGCACGCTTCCCACACTTGTTCTCAAGCGATCGCAGCGCAAGTTCCAACTCTTCCTTTGTACGTATGCACTCCCGCCACTCCAGAATGTGGCGCTCGGGAATTCTTTTAATAATCGGTACATTCCATGTCTGCAGCTGCTTTGCCCACTGCAGTTCCTCCTTACGGTTACGCGCCCGGCGCCTCACTTTCTGAAGAGCCTTGATCTGTCGGTCCGCTTCCTCTTCCTGCCGTTTCAACAGATGATAAAAGAAGTCGACATCTCTCCTATCAAATACATCCTTGATCTCTTTCAACGGGATGCCAAGCTCTCTTAAATAATGGATCGTATTTAAATGCTCGAATTGATCTGTGGAATAATAGCGGTACCCTGTCCGCTTATCCACTTCATGCGGTTTAAAAAGGTCAATCTCATCATAATAACGGAGAGTCTTGACGGGAAGGTTATGCAGCTTCGACATTTGACCAATGGTGAATTTCCGTTTCATCCCTTCCCTCCTTATCTCATTTTTTATATTTATTATAATAGAAGAAAAGAAGCAGAGGAATGATCCCCCGCTTCCGAATCCCCCTTATTTCGAGACGGCACTGTCGATCTCATCCACCATCATCTGAACGGAAGTCAATCCACCGCCGGATAAATACCAAATGTCAGGGTCCAAATAAACGATTTGATCTTCCTTGAATGCCGTTGTTTCTTTGACAAGGTCATTCTCGATCGTCTGTTTGGCTGCAGCTTCGCCGTTCACTACAGCATCTCTGTCGACGACGAACAAATAGTCAGGATTGTTCTCGGCAATATATTCATAGGAAACATTCTGCCCATGTGTCGAAACATCCAGGTCTTCATCCACCGCAGGGACGCCGAATACATCATGGATGATCCCAAATCGGGAGCCCGGTCCATACGCACTTACTTTTCCGCCGTTGGATAGTGTGATTAATCCTTTCCCATCTATACCGGCTGTCTTCTCTTGGAGGGCCTTCATATTCTCCTCGACATCTAGCAACTGTTTTTCTGCTTCTTTTTCTTTATCGAAGATCTTACCAATCATTTCTACATTTCCTTTGAATGATTCCATGTAATTCTCCGCGTCCAGCTCCACATAGATGGTCGGAGCAATATCTTTAAAGTCTTCATATAGATCAGCCTGACGTCCGGATATGATGATCAAATCAGGGTCCATATCATAAATCGCTTCAAAGTCAGGTTCTTTTAATCCCCCGGCATTCTTATAGTCGGACGATTCGAATTTGGATAAGTAAGAAGGGATGTTCATTTGAGGAAGCCCTGTCACTTCCACACCCAGAGAGTCCAGCGTGTCTAATGTACCGAAGTCAAAAACGACGACATGTTCAGGGTTCTTTTCGAGCGTCGTTTCTCCAAGCTCGTGTTCAATCGTAACCTCTTCCTTCTTCCCCTCTTCATCTGCGGAAGCTTTCTCTTCCGCTTCTCCACTGTTTCCGCATGCAGCCAACAATAAAACAAGGGTAAGCATAGACAACAAACTTATTAATGATTTTTTCATATTCTCCACCTCTTCTTATGCGAAATAGACGCATATTTTATTTTGATTGATGTTTTGTACAGGAATGTCCATGTCATAGACATCACTCAGACACTCTCGGCAGATCATATCATCGGCAGGTCCCTGGTTCCGTACTTTACCGTCCTTCAGTGCGACGATGTAGTCGGAGTAGACGCTTGCGAAGTTGATATCGTGGATGACGACGATGACGGTCTTGCCAAGCTCATCGACAAGCCGGCGGAGTACCTTCATAATCTGGACTGAGTGTTTCATATCCAGATTATTCAACGGTTCATCAAGCAGAATATACTCCGTATCCTGCGCAATGACCATTGCAATGAAAGCCCGCTGTTTCTGACCGCCACTAAGCTGGTCAATGAACTGATCCTGAATATCCCCGAGTTCCATATAGTCGATGGCTTGGTCTACTTTCTGCCAATCCTTCTTCTTCAATCGTCCTTTCGAATAAGGGAACCTTCCGAAAGAAACAAGCTCCCTGACTGTGAGTCTGACAGTGAGGTGGTTGGACTGACGAAGGATGGCGAGCTTTTTGGAAAGCTCCTGTGAATCCCACGCCTCTACTTCCCTGCCTTCGATCATAATCGAACCGGTATCACTTGAGAGAAGCCGGCTCATCATGGAAAGGACGGTGCTTTTTCCGGCTCCGTTCGGCCCGATCAACGAGGTGATTTTACCTTTTGGAATATCAATTGAGACATCGTCCACCACTTTTTTGTTTTCGTATGTTTTCGACACAGATAATACATTCATCGTAATCGATTCTCCTTTAACAAAAGTCGGATGAAGTATAAGCCTCCGACGAAGTTGATGATGACACTGATCGTCGTCGAAAATGTGAAGACGTGCTCCACCATCCATTGACCGGCGACGAGGGCGATGATCGAGATCAGTACAGAAGCCGCCATTAAATCCCTGTGCCGGTAAGTCGGAATGAAATGATAGGCGATATTGACAACAAGCAGGCCGAGGAACGTAATTGGACCGACAAGAGCAGTCGCGACAGCAATGAATACGGCAATGATTCCGAGAAGCTGCTTGATTACTGCATCATAAGGCACCCCAAGGTTGACGGCATGATCCCTTCCAAGGGACAGAACGTCTAAATATTTCATGAATCTCCATAAATAAAGGAACGCAAGGACCAGCAGGATCACACTGATTACCAGCAGCTCTGTCTGGACATTGTTGAAGCTCGCGAACATCTTGTCCTGGATCAAAAGGAATTCGTTCGGATCGATCAGCACCTGCATGAAAGAGGACAGGCTCGAGAAGAACGTCCCTAGAATGATACCGACAAGGAGGAGGAAATAGATCGGTCGTCCATCCCCTTTGAACAACAGTTTATACAAGATCAGCGCGAATCCGATCATCAGAACGATCGACAGCCCGAAGTTGACGTAGTTGTTCCAGAAAGTCAGATTCGCTGAGCCGAACAAAAAGATCAATGCCGTCTGCAGCAGCATATACAAGGAATCGAGACCGATCATACTCGGTGTGAGGATCCGGTTGTTCGTAATCGTTTGGAACACGAGTGTTGCGATGGCGATTGCCGCTCCCGTCAGGATGATCGCCGAAACCTTCATGAGCCGCCTCGGCAGGACATATTCGACATGCCGCAAATCTGTGAACAGGAACAAAGCGATGAACAGAACAGCTGCTGTGGTTAATAAAATGAATTTGTACTTATGCCGCATACGCTTTTCTCCTAAACAATAAATAGAGGAACAGACCGCTTCCGATGACTCCGACCGTCACGCCGATCGGGATTTCATACGGATAAATAATGATTCTTCCAATAATGTCACAGGCGAGGACAAATAATGCACCAAGCAGCGCCGTATGGCTGATACTGTTCTTTAAGTGGTCCCCCCTGTAGATTGAGACGATGTTCGGGACGATTAAGCCAAGAAAAGGAATCGATCCCACCGTCAGGACAACGACCGAAGTCATCAGTGCGACGATGAACAAACCTATGTAGACGACCTGCTTATGGTTCATCCCGAGATTCTTCGAGAAATCTTCGCCCATTCCCGCGATCGTGAATCGATGCGCAAAGAGGTATGCGAGAATGACAAGCGGGATACTGAGATAAAGCAGCTCATAGTCCCCCTTCAAAATCATTGAGAAATCGCCCTGGAGCCATGATCCGATGCTCTGGATCAAATCATACTGATAGGCGAAGAATGTCGTGATCGAACCGATGACATTCCCAAGCATGATCCCGACAAGCGGAATGAGGATTGCGTCCTTCAGCTTGATTCCATCGAGAATCTTCATAAACAACATCGTCCCCGCCAATGCGAAGAGAAACGCAATCAACGTCTGGATTAACGGGCTCGCTGATGAGAACAAAAGAAGCGCCACAACGATTCCGAGCCGTGCGGAATCGATCGTTCCGGCAGTCGTCGGGGATACGAACTTGTTCCTGCTCAGCTGCTGCATAATCAATCCCCCGATCGCCATGCTCATGCCGGCGATAAGGATACTGACGAGCCGCGGGAATCTGCTCACCCAGAATACCTTCCACTGCGATTCATCCCATGTATGTACTTGGAGCATCGGCAGATCCGAAACACCGATGACGAGCGATAACCAAGACAGTACCGCTAAAAGAATGAATAAATACCTACGCTTCATACGATCGACTCTTCCTGTTTTTAATTGATAACGATTATCATTATCTATTACAAATAATACTATAAAGTCTCCAGTAGGTGGAAGGTCAATAGCATATGGACAAAAAGTCAATTTAGTTTAATTGATGGATCAGAGGGAATAATCCTACCATCTCATTAAAAAGGAGTTTTGCTGCGACATGTCCCACTATATTGAAGTAGATCACCAGGTAGAGTTATATGTAGAGGATATCGGAGAAGGCCAGCCGATCGTATTTCTGCACGGCTGGCCGCTCAACCATAAAATGTTTGAATACCAAATGAACGAACTGCCGAAGCAGGGCTATCGTTTCATCGGCATCGACATGCGCGGCTTCGGCAAATCGGATAAACCGGCTTCCGGCTACGATTATGATACGCTCGCTCATGATGTGAAGACGGTCACCCAATACTTGCAGCTGAAGGACTTCTATCTCGTTGGATTTTCCATGGGTGGACCGATCGCTGTCCGTTATGCAACAAAATATGCCGGAGAGGAATTAGCCCATCTCATTCTTGCCGGCGCGGCTGCCCCGAGCTTTACGAAACGTGACGGATACCCGTACGGCATGGAAACGGAGGAAGTAGATGAATTGATAGAAGCGATCAAGAATGACCGCCCTGCCGCCTTGAAAGACTTCGGCTCCGGTTTCTACCATTCCGAGTTGTCGGTATCATTTGAAGAATGGTTCCTCGGTCTTGGATTGGAGGCATCCGCGCACGGAACGATCGCCTGCGCCGAATCACTGCGGGATGAAGACCTGCGCGACGAGCTCGGACAGATAAACGTCCCCACCCTCCTCATCCATGGGAAGAAGGATGAAATCTGCGACTTCGCTTTTTCAGAAGTGATGGACCAGAATATTCCGGACAGCACACTCGTCCCTTTTGAAAACAGCGGCCATGGGATGGTTTACGATGAAAAAGAAAAGTTCAATCAGCTTCTGATTGATCTCCTGAAATAAGCAAACACAAAGAGCCCGTATCTCTGACTTCAGAGACCGGGCTCTTTTACTGTGATTAAAAGGAACAGAGGCAGGGGAAACTATCCACTGCCTCGATCGGTCATCTCAGGCGATGACCATCCTTTTCGGATTAGCCAGCTCACGGATCAAAGGCAGACGCGAAAGATCCACGTTTCCACCACTGATAACGACACCGCAATGTTCATTGTCCAACGAACCGCATGTACGAAGCAGACCGGCAAGAGCCGTTGCGCCTGCACCTTCCACCAGCGTCTTCTCTCTTTCAAGAAGCAGCAGCATCGCTTCGGCAATTTCGTGTTCTTCCACCGTGATTACTTGATCCACGTATTTCTGGATGCACGTATAGGTCAATTTCCCATGCTCCTTCACCGCGATACCATCAGCAATCGTCTGAACAGATGTCAGCTTCTCCGGACCTTTCTTATAAAGAGCGTTATACGTCGAAGGCGCTTTGGCAGCCTGGACACCCACGATACGGATCTCCGGCTTCAGCTGCTTGGCTGCAAAGGCGATACCACTGATCAGCCCGCCGCCGCCGACAGGCACGAAAATCCGATCCAAATCGGGCTGCTGCTGAAGCATTTCGACAGCCACCGTCGCCTGTCCTGCCATAACTTCGTAATCATCGAACGGGTGAAGGAATGTCGCTCCCGTCCGCTCCTGTTCGATCAGAGCGGCCTGATAGGCTTCCTGGAACGACTCGCCTGTCAGGACGACGCGTGCTCCATATCCTTCCGTCGCTTCCACCTTTGCTTTCGGTGTATGCTCGGGCATGAAGATAACAGCCCTTATCCCGCGTTTTGCCGCCGCATAAGCGACACCCTGTGCGTGATTGCCGGCGGATGCCGCAATCACGCCGCAGGACGCTTCTTCCTCCGTCAAACAAGCCACCTTATACGACGCACCTCTTATTTTGAAAGCTCCTGTCTTCTGCTGATTCTCCATCTTCAAATAGACCGTCTGACCGGTTCTCGCATTGAAGGTCGATGATGTTTGAAGTGGTGTACGATGCACCACCTCCTGTAATTGTTCCTGTGCATCCATCACTTTAGCCAGCGTTAAGAAATCCCCAACGTCTTCACTCCTTTTGGTTTGTTTTCGTACTGGTCGATCTTATCCTCATACGTCAGCGTCACAGCAATTTCGTCCCAACCATTCAAAAGCATCTCTTTATGGTAGGCCTGGATATCAAAGGATACCTCTAAATCGCCGTCATCGATGACTTGATTCTCAAGATCGACCTTGAGCTCGTACTTTCCTTTTTCCGCCTTTTCCATCAGCTGATCCACAACCGGCTTCGGCATCTGAATCGGAAGAATTCCGTTCTTGAAGCAGTTGTTGTAAAAGATATCGGCGAAACTCGGCGCAAGGACGACTTTGAAACCGAAGTCCTGAATGGCCCAGGGAGCGTGTTCCCTGGACGACCCACAGCCGAAGTTTTCCCCTCCGACGAGAATGGAGACTCCGTCGTATTTCGGATCGTTCAAAGAAAAGTCTTCGCGTGGCGTCCCATCGTCATGGAAACGCCAGTTATAAAATAGGAATTGACCGAAGCCCTGCCGTTCGATCCGCTTCAGAAACTGTTTCGGTATGATTTGGTCGGTATCTACGTTCTCCCTGTTTAAAGGAAAGACAAGTCCTGTATGCTGTTTAATCGGTTCCATCTGCTCAACCTCCTACGGCACTGGCATATTTTCTGACGTCGACGAAATGTCCTTCAAGAGCCGCGGCTGCCGCCATTTCCGGACTGACCAGGTGAGTTCTCGCTCCGTTACCCTGACGCCCTTCAAAGTTACGGTTCGAAGTGGATGCACAACGCTCACCCGGCGGGACGATATCGTCGTTCATCGCCAGACACATGCTGCATCCGGCATCGCGCCATTCAAAGCCGGCCGTCAGGAAGATCGTATCAAGGCCTTCTTGCTCTGCCGCCTCCTTGACCGATTTCGATCCAGGTACTACGAGTGCACGAACTCCTTCGTGGACTTTGCCGCCACGGATGATTTCTGCTGCTCTTCTTAGGTCACTTAATCGGGAGTTAGTACAGGATCCGATAAACACATGCTGGACCGGAATCGATTCAATGGCCTGGTTCGGTTCCAGACCCATGTAATCGATCGCACGCTCGATGCCGTCGCGGTCCTCCGTCACTTTCTCCGGATCCGGAACGCTTCCACCGACAGGTACACATTGTGACGGGTTTGTGCCCCATGTTACCTGTGGTTCGATTTCATCGGCATGAATCGTCAGCGTCTGGTCGTAAGTCGCACCCTCATCAGAAGCAAGGGACAGCCACTGCTCTGCCGCTTCCTCGAAGTCTTCTCCAGCCGGTACGTAACGCTTACCCCGCAGGTAATCGATCGTCGTTGCATCCGGGCTGATCAAACCTGCCCGGGCACCAGCTTCAATCGACATGTTGCAGACGGTCATCCGCTCTTCCATCGTCAAATTGCGAACGGCTTCGCCGGTGTATTCGATGACATGACCAGTACCAAAACGAACGCCGTATTTTCCGATGATGGCGAGAATCAAGTCCTTCGCTGTTACCCCGGTTCCAAGTCTTCCTTCCACCTTCACCTGAAGTGTTTTCGGACTGGCCTGCCAGAGAGACTGGGTTGCAAGGACGTGCTCCACCTCACTGGTACCGATACCGAAAGCAAGAGCTCCGAAAGCCCCGTGTGTTGATGTATGGCTGTCTCCACAGACGATCGTTTTCCCGGGCTGTGTCAATCCAAGTTCCGGGCCGATGACGTGGACGATCCCTTGATCCGGATGATGGATGTCCGCCAGGCGGACACCGAATTCCTTACAGTTCGCTTCAAGAGTCTCCATCTGTTTCTTCGATACCGCATCTTTGATGACATTACGATGGACCGTTGGAACGTTGTGGTCCATCGTCGCAAAAGTACGATCCGGGCGGCGCACCTTTCTCCCGCTCATACGCAGCCCTTCGAACGCCTGGGGAGAGGTCACCTCATGAATCAAATGCAAGTCGATATAGAGGAGGCTCGGTTTCCCTTCTTCTTCGTGGACGACATGCTGATTCCAAATTTTTTCAATGATTGTTTTTGGTTGACTCATTCCGTTCCGCTCCCTTCTTCCTGTTTATACATAACAGCGCATAATATTTTCCGTCGTATCACTGGCACGGATTTGATCGACGACTTTGGCAGCCAATTCACTGCCGCTCACCTGTTTTCCTTTTAACAAATGGATATCCTGTGTATGATACCCCTCTCCAAGCACTTCCTGAACGGCTGTCTCTACCTGCTCCGCCTCTTCCTCCATACCGAAGGAGTGCTTCAGCATCATGGCGACGGACAAAATACTTGCCAGCGGATTCGCTTTATCCTGGCCGGCGATATCAGGCGCGGAGCCGTGGACCGGCTCGTAAAGGCCGACCCCTTTTTCATTGAGGCTTGCGGATGGAAGCATGCCGAGGGAACCAGTCAATACGGAAGCTTCGTCACTCAGGATATCTCCGAACATGTTCTCTGTCACAAGGACGTCGAAGTATGCCGGATTGGTCACAAGCTTCATTGCTGCCGCATCGACGAGCATATGCTCGACCGTCACGTCCGGATATTCCGCTTTCTTCTCCTCCACGACTTCGCGCCACATGCGGCTCGACTCGAGGACGTTCGCTTTATCCACAGAAGTGACGCGCTTCTTCCGCACGCGGGCACTTTGGAAAGCCTGATCTACAATTCGTTCGATTTCCCTGCGTTCATAGGCAAGGGTATCGACCACTTCTTTCCCGTCGTTGCGGCGCTCGCTCGGCTGGCCGAAGTAAAGGCCTCCCGTCAGTTCCCGGACAATCAGAAGATCGCTTTCTTTCACCACTTCTTCTTTCAACGGCGATGCATGGAGCAACTGTTGGAACGCTTTGACCGGGCGTAGATTCGCAAACAGCCCAAGCTGCTTACGGATGCCGAGCAGGCCTTTCTCCGGCCGCAGATGTCCAGGGAGCTTATCCCATTTCGGACCCCCGACGGCGCCTAAGAACACAGCGTCCGCTTTTTTTGCCGCCTTAACGGTATCATCCGGCAGCGGCGTTCCATGTTGATCGATTGCTGTACCTCCGATGTCATGACTTTCAAATGTGAAGGAATGCTGGTATCGGTCTGCGATGGCTTCCAGTACGTTTTTTGCCGCCTTCGTCACTTCAGGACCGATGCCGTCTCCCGGTAGTAGCACGATATGTTTCTCCATGTCCATCCCCCTTTGTTCATACTTGGATTTGTTCATAATCAGCAGAACGTTTCCGCTGGTAAAGTGTTCGGTTCACTGCGTTCAAGAAAGCATGAGCAGATGCTTCCAGCACATCCTGCGCCGAGCCGCGTCCGGATGCCGTCACCCCGTCGACGGATACTTGGACGTGGACCTCTGCAAGAGCATCCCGACCTCTTCCGACAGAGCTGAGCTGGTAGTCCTCGAGATGTACGTCCGCTTCGATCAGATCGTCGAGCGTATTATAAATCGCTTCGACACTTCCTTCTCCCGTGTTTGCCTTCTCCACTTCCTTACCTTCCGGCGTCGTCAGGAGAACCGTAGCAGTCGGACGATTGATGCTGCCGTATTGGACTTGGAATGCCTTCAGTTCGTATTTCGGCTGGTCCGCATGCTCTGTCTGCGTATCGATCAGAATCGCAAACAAATCCGCATCCGTGACCTCTTTCTTCTTGCCTGTCAACGTCTTGAACGATTCGAACGCTTCCTGTAGCTTCGTTTCATTCAACTCAAAGCCGAGCTCTTCTGCCTTTTGTTTAAAAGCGTGGCGGCCGGAGTGTTTACCAAGCACCATGTTTGTTGCTTCCACACCGACCATTTCCGGTGTAATAATTTCATAAGTGGAGGACTCCTTCAGCATACCGTCCTGGTGGATGCCGGACTCATGCGCGAAGGCGTTACGTCCGACAACCGCCTTGTTCCCGGGAACCATCATCCCTGTCAAACGGCTGACAAGTTCACTCGTACGCTTGATCTCCTTCAATACAAGACCTGTCTCCAAATCAAAACGATCTTTCCTGATCTGAAGAGCGACGGCGATTTCTTCCAGAGCGGCGTTGCCGGCCCGTTCCCCGATTCCGTTGATCGTCCCTTCAATTTGGCGGGCTCCGTTTTCGATGGCTGCCAGGGAATTACTGACGGCCATACCAAGGTCGTCATGGTTGTGCGTGGACAAGACTGCTTGACTTATATTCGGAACGTTTTCCTGTACGTAGCGGAACAGGCTGCCGATTTCATCCGGGGTCGTATAACCGACCGTATCCGGAAGGTTGATGACGCTCGCCCCGGCATCGATCACTTTCTCGATGATATGGACGAGGAAATCACGATCGGACCGTAAAGCATCCTCTGCGGAGAACTGGACATGCGGAAATCTCTCCTTCGCATAAGCGACCATTTCCACCGCTTTCTCGACGACTTCATCCGGCGTCTTTTTCAACTTGTGTGTCATATGAATCGGGGATGTCGCGATGAAAACGTGAAGACGGGGCTCCGCGCCTCCTTTTAAGGCTTCCCACGCGATATCAATATCCTTTTTATTCGCTCTTGCAAGTCCGGTGACCGAACAACCGCGGATCGTATCAGCAATCTCTTTGACTGAATCAAAGTCCGCCTGGGAGGAAGCAGGGAAACCTGCTTCCATGATATCCACACCCAGACGTTCCAACTGCTTGGCGATTTCCAGCTTCTCCAAACGGTTCAAGTTGACACCCGGGGACTGTTCTCCATCCCTAAGCGTCGTATCGAAAACCTTAACGCGAGCCATGTGCGACCACATCCTTTTCTTTAGATTGTGACTTCTTAACGAAAGGCATTAACGCACGGAGCTCTCTACCCACCTTCTCGATTTGATGATTGTTTTCACGGTTTTCGATAGCTGTGAATTCCGGACGGTTGACCTGATTCTCTAGGATCCAGCCTTTTGCAAATTTACCAGTCTGGATATCCGTCAATACTTCTTTCATGCGAGCTTTCGTCGTTTCATCAACAACGCGTGGTCCGGAAACGAAATCGCCCCACTGAGCTGTATCGGAGATGGAATAGCGCATGCCTTCCAGTCCGCCTTCGTACATAAGATCAACGATAAGCTTCAGCTCATGCAGACACTCGAAGTAGGCAACTTCCGGCTGGTAACCGGCTTCTGTCAACGTTTCAAATCCTGCTTTCACAAGGCTTGTAAGTCCCCCGCACAGCACAGCCTGTTCCCCGAACAAATCTGTTTCCGTTTCTTCCTGGAACGATGTTTCCAATACGCCGGCACGACCGCCGCCGATTCCTTTAGCATAGGCAAGAGCAATTTCTTTCGCTTCTCCACTCACGTCCTGCTCGACTCCGATCAAAGCAGGTACTCCGGCACCTTCTTCAAATGTACGGCGGACAAGGTGACCCGGGCCCTTAGGAGCGACTAAGAAAACGTCAACGTCGGAAGGCGGTACGATTTGGTTGAAGTGGACGTTGAAACCGTGGGCGAAAGCAAGGGCTGCTCCGGCTTTCAAATTCGGTTTGATGTGCTCTTCATACACTTTCGGCTGATATTCGTCCGGAAGCAGGATCATGACAAGGTCTGCTCCTTCCACCGCATCAGCGACAGGCTTCACATCGACTCCATCTTCCACAGCCTGATCCCAAGACTTTCCTTTACGAAGACCGACGACAACGTCAAAACCGCTGTCTTTCAAGTTACGTGCGTGGGCATGACCTTGAGATCCGTAGCCGATGACAGCTACCTTCTTATTTTTTAGTACCTCATCATTGATATCGTTGTGATAGTAAACATGTGCCATTATTCATTCATCCCTTCTCGTTTTATTATTTTAGTAGTGAATAAGATTTTATTTCCGTCACCTGCGGCTGATGGCCGCGAGTGAAAGCGGTAAGTCCAGTTCTTGCTAATTCCTTGATGCCGTATGGGCGGAGGAGGTCGATCAGTGCATCGACTTTATCCGATTTACCGGTCACCTGAACGGTGATGCTTTCTTTGCTGACATCGATGATCGAAGCCCGGAATGGTTCGATGATCCCTTGAATTTCACTGCGGATCTGCGGATTGCTGATCACCTTCACCATCGCAAGCTCGCGGGCGACGATGGCTTTGTCTGTAATGTCTGATACTTTCAGAACATCGATCTGCTTATGAAGCTGTTTGGTGAGCTGCTCCAGCTTCCGCTCATCCTCTACTTCGACGACGAAGGTCATCTTGGATACGCCTTCTGTTTCCGTCCGCCCGACGGAAATGCTTTCAATATTGAACTGCCTTTTGGCAAGCAGCCCGGTCACCCGGTTCAATACACCACTTCGGTTATGGACGGTGGCTGTGACAATCCGCTTCATCGTTTCACCCCAATCATTTCGTGTAGTCCTTTGCCTGGTGCGATCATCGGATAGACGTTCTCCTTCTGCAGAACGCGGCAGTCGATGACGGCAGGCTGGTCGTCTTTCAGTATTCTTGGAAGAACTTCCTCGAGCTGACTCTGCGTCTCAATTTTGTACCCGGGGATCTGATAACTTTCTGCAAGCTTAACGAAATCCGGCTGGGTATCGATGATAGATTCCGAGTAACGCTCTTCGTAAAATTTCTCCTGCCACTGTCTCACCATACCGAGCGCCTGGTTGTTGACGATCAGCACTTTGACAGGCAGCCTGCGCTCCTGCAGGACGGATAGTTCCTGAAGCGTCATCTGGAATCCTCCGTCACCGACAACAGCGATACAGGTTGATTCCCGATCGGCCAGCTGAGCTCCGATGGCTGCCGGGAAACCGAATCCCATTGTTCCGAGTCCTCCGGATGTTACCCAGCGATTCGGTTTATCGAACGCGTAATACTGCGCCGCCCACATTTGGTGTTGGCCGACATCCGTCGTCACCACCGCATTTCCTTCCGTGTATTCGTAGACTTTCTGAAGCAGCCATTGGGGAACGATATCTTCTTCCGGAAGGTCGTGCCATAACGGAAAGTCCGTTTTATTTCGAGTGATACCGTCCATCCAGCCTTCATGATGAAGGCCTTCCACCGGTTTATCATTCAGAGATTCAAGCGCTGCCTTGGCGTCCGATACGATCGGAATGTGCGTCGGGATGTTCTTTCCGATTTCCGCCGGATCGATATCGATATGGGCGACGGTCGCATGCGGGGCAAAGTGCTTGAGATTACCGGTTAAACGGTCATCGAAGCGGGAACCTATATTAATAAGAAGGTCGCATTCGTACAAAGCCATGTTCGCTGCATACGTTCCATGCATGCCCGCCATCCCCATCGACAGATCATCACTGCCGGGGTAACTTCCGAGCCCGAGGAGCGTTGTCGTCACAGGAAGCTGATAATTTCTGACGAATTTGATCAATTCCTCCGATGCCTGTGCATGAATGACTCCGGAACCTGCAAGCACGACCGGCTTCTCTGCCTTAACCAGCGCCTCGTGCAGCTTGTTGATCTGCAGCGGGTTCGGTTTGACCGTCGGCTGGTATCCCGGAAGATGGAAATCATTATCGATCTTCTTATGGTGAACCGTCGAGCTGATGTCCTTCGGGATATCGACAACAACAGGGCCCGGACGGCCGGTCGTCGCGATATGGAATGCTTCTTTCACCACTCGCGGAAGCTCTTCAATTTCCTGAATTTGATAATTGTGCTTCGTAATAGGCGTTGTGATCCCCATGATGTCCGATTCCTGGAAGGCATCGGTACCGATGACCCCTTTCGCTACCTGCCCTGTGAAAATGACGAGAGGAATGGAATCCATCATGGCATCGGCTATTCCCGTCACGAGGTTCGTCGCTCCCGGTCCGGACGTGCCGATGACGACTCCCGCCCGTCCAGAAACACGTGCATACCCTTCCGCTGCGTGGATTGCGCCCTGCTCGTGCCTGGGGAGCACGTGATCGAAGCTCCCCTCGGCGCGGTAGATGGCATCGTAAATCGGTAAGACAGCTCCACCTGGATATCCGAATAATGTATCAACGCCTTCCTCCACCAAAGCTTCGACGAGCAAATCAGCACCTGTTTTCGTCATGGTCTGCTCCTCCACGCTTGCTTGTGCCTTCATTTACATCCCTCCTGCATTTATGCTTAAAAGCTTATGCTTCTTCCAATTTATTTCGATAGTCGAATAAAAAAGAGACCTTCTCCCTCCTCAGATTCCGACACCACGGCAAGTGATATCAGAAAGTGAGGGGTGAAAAGGTCTCTATGTTTTCCACGGTACCACCCTCATTTATGAAGCCCGAAAGCTCCACCTCATGGAATCCGGGTATGGATTCCTTTTGATAACAGGTGCGGTGAAACACCTGGTCCTGCCTACTGAGATTCTGTTCAGCATGGACACTCAAGGACGATGTCAGAATAAGTTGTATTTCCGGGCTTCCAGCAACCCCGGCTCTCTGGGAATACAAATTCTTATTCCTTTATTCCTATCGACGTATTCGTCATCATTCAATTGTCAACGAACGTTAGCTTACGTGCGCTTTGTCACTGCTGTACACTTTGTATCCATCTGTCGTCGTTACTTTCCTGAACTCCGAAAGCAGGTGATTGGTGACTACGCCTGGAGAACCATCGCCGATTTTCCTTTGATCGACTTCCACCACGGCGATGACTTCTGCTGCAGTTCCAGTCAGGAATACTTCATCAGCCACATACACATCGTGTCTTGTGAACGGTTGCTCTTTGATCTCATAGCCCTTCTCCTCGGCAAGATCCATGATCGCGTTGCGGGTGATCCCTTCGAGCGCTCCCAAATACGTAGGAGGTGTGAGGATTTTGCCGTTTTTGACGATAAAGATATTGTCTGCGGATCCTTCGGTAACATATCCTTGATCGTTAAGCATCAGAGCTTCATCCACACCCATTTGGTTCGCTTCCATCTTAACGAGGATATTATTCAAATAGTTCAATGATTTCACTTGCGGCGGAAGGACGTCCGGTCGGTTTCTCCGACTGGCGACCGACGCGAGCCTTACCCCGCGTTCATATAGTTCTTTCGGGAACAAAGCGAGTGCTTCAGCAATGACAACCAATCGGGGATTGGAACAGCTCCGCGGGTCTAAGCCCAGGTTGCCGGATCCTCTGGAGAGGACGACACGGATGTAAGCTGTTTCCAGTTCATTGCGGCGGACCGTCTCCGCGATAATCTCCGCCAGTTCCTCCTTTTCATATGGGACATCAAGCAGGATCGATTTAGCTGAATCGTAGAGTCGATTCAGGTGGTCATCGAGTTTGAAAATGTTGCCTTCATAGACTCGAATACCTTCGAACACCCCATCTCCATATAAGAAACCGTGATCGTAGACGGAAACGACGGCCTCTTCCTTTTTCACATACTGGCCGCTCAAATAAATCCACTGGCTGCTCATTCTCAGCACTCCTTTCTTTTATAGTTTAATGTTTGAAATCGTAAAAGATTCACTTTGAAAATATGGACCCTAAAAGGTCATTCCTGTTTACCTTTATAAGGGTCCCATTCGGGTCTTTCCACATGAACCAACCGGCCGATCGAAGATAATCGATGTGGTTGATTGAGGACTACTTTAAACCGATTTCGAAAGAAGGTCAACAGGTTTTGAGTAAATTTTCTGAACAGTTCCATTATTCCGATTATGCTAAAAGCGCTTTCATTGTTGCTGTGACTGTCCTGATCGTTCCAACACAGGCTTTCTTTTTTTCTTTTTTATCTTCTTTTCCCAAGGACAGCCCAGGCTGGAGACGTAAAAAAACCAACTGGAAATACCCTTCCAAATATACAGGGCATAGAGGGGGTTGCCCCTGTTCTTCCGGCTACTTTTTCTATAAATAGTCATCCGCCCTTCCACATACGCCCTCTGCGACATATTTTGTCACATAGGAAAAGAAAAGGTGGTGAAAGTTATGGGCTGGTATGGCGGCTGTGGATACGGCGGTTACGGTTATGGCGGAGGTAGCACTTTCGTATTGATCGTTGTATTGTTCATCCTTTTGATCATTGTTGGAGCGTCTTTCTATAAGTGCTGATGCTGATGGACAGAACTACCTCTACCCGTTTTAAGTGGTTCTGTTCTAAGTAGAAGCATCTTTCCATTGCATAAAAAAATGGAGCCAGAAGTATTCACCACCTTCTGGTTCTCCATCAAAATTAAATGTATTTACGCGTTTCGATTTCTTTCCGATACATAACCGCACGCAGTCGTTCCTGGTCCTTGACCGAGATCAGCGTGAACTTGGCCCAGTAGATATTTGTCCCTGTAGTCAGGTCTTCCTGCTTCTTCATGAGTTTAGCCTTTACATCAAAAGATTCTCCATTAAGTGTAAAAACGGTTTGAATAAAAATCCCTTCCTGAATAGGAAGACTGATGGGACTTGTAAACGTTAAACTCGATGTTGTGATATTACTGACGGCCCCGCGAAAATATTTGTCGACGAGATTGTTATACTTTACATTATCAATTTGGGAAATCGTCACCTGGCAGTCTGTTTTTGTCACATCAACATTGTAGGAGTTCGGATCGACCGTGACCTTTTTCGCCTCTTTGATCTGTTTCTCCCAATTTTTCTTCTCCTTTTTCAATGAATCGATGATGCCGTCTTTCTTCTTGAACTTATGGACGAATACCATGAGGCTGATTAAGAGACCGGCATTCAACAAGACGGCGTACAGGACGACATAAATCATCCGATTACCTCCCTTAAAATAAACCAGAGCAACACCAGAGCCGTTTGGTGCGCTTAAAGACCTTCGACGTTTTTATATTTAATGATAAGGTCCACCCGGTTTTCCACACCGAGCTTATTATAGATGTTTTTGGTGTGGCTCTTTACTGTATTGGCTGATATGTATAGTGTTTTGGCGATTTCTATGTTCGTCACACCTTTGAGCAGGAGGGTGAAGATTTTGTGTTCGCTGTAGGTCAGCGTATTGGAGATGGCGCAAGGTTCCGCCGGAAGCTGGGACTGAAGATCCCGAAGCAGTATTTTCACTTTTTGCCTTTCCAGTTGGTCAAGCGTGTTGTCATTTTTCCATGCGTATTCCAAGCTGTTCGATAGCGTTCTCATTTCCTCTTCCGTCATCACGAACGACTGGATTTTCTTCATGACTACCCCCGCTTTCTTCAGTTTTCCTCTTAATTACAATGTATCATTCGGACTAATACTTTCCCACTACTCCTCAAGGGTAAAAAACCACCCCTTAGTAGTAATTTTTGGATAAAAATACAATATTAATATTATTTTTATAGTGATTTACTTAGAATCAAATAACATATCAAACGATTATAAACTACATATTTACGGGGATTATATCATTGTTTGGTTCAGGGAGATGATTATTTTTGTATATTATATTGAAATAACGATAATACTATCGATAGCGACGGAGCCACCATGTATGTCATCACTGCACACCTCCGGCGCAGACGAAAAACAGCCGTGGATCCTTTTCCACGGCTGTTTCTTTACGTTTTCCACGCTTTTTCTCTTTTATATTCCAAGTTGATGAATGTTTGTTCAAGCTCCGGGAGCGTCATTTCTTCCGTCCGTTTGCCTAAAGGGTCTTCCGTGTACCCGTAATACTTCAAGCGGTCGATCAGCACGTACCTCTTTCCACCTGTACCATGGGATAAATATGGGAGAAGCATTCGTATCAACTCCTAGAATGTATGGGATATAGAAATTAATTCTACACCTTTATCGAATATTCCTCTTATTCACGACTATTTCCTTCCATTTATTTCTTCCCGTTTCCATACATGTGCGAAAATAAGTGTTTTCTCCTCAAAGAAAAAGGATAAGGATGGATATAATGGAAAGGAGAGTGGGTCATTGGTGAAACATCAACGGTTAGTAAGAGACTACGTTCCGAATCAGCTGGAAAGCGAGGGGAAATCTTTCCGGACGAGGACATTGGAAACAGAGGAATATGAACATCTTCTAAGAAACCGCCTGAAAGAGGAAGTCGATGCTTACCATCAAACAGAAGAAAACCGCCATGCTTTGACGGCGCTGGCGGATATCCTAGAGGTTGTCCATGCGTTATCCTATACACACGGCGCCTCCATTGAAGAGCTGGAGCACATCAGACAGCATCGTCGGAAAGTGATGGGCGGATTTCTCACAAAGACGTTACTCATCGATGCCGGCGAATGAATCAATCGATCGGGTCCGCTGCTTTTCCGTAGCGGATGACATCATAAATCGCCATTCCGTCACTCGGTTTCCCGTCTCCGGTCCGATAAGGAAAGAGGGAAAAGAAAATAAAGTACACAGAGAAATAGGTGAACTGATAGAAAAATAGATCGACAGGCAGCACTCCGCTGATGATGCAGGCATTCAAAATCAGGATGATGATCAGGTTGAAGCTGCTGCCTGCCAAATAAATAGCAACGTGCGCCCATTTTTTGTTATAGCGCAGCTTCTCATATTGGCACCATCCCTCCATGAAGTACATCCTCCGCACTTCCAGCGGCCCTAAACAGAACCACTTTTTCCCGGTACCAATGCAGAAACTGATCTTTCCTCCAAACAGCCTTGCAACCAACACATGCCCTGCCTGGTGAATCAGCGTAACCAAAGGCAGTATCAAAAAGAAATTTATAATGAACATCGGAACATCATTCCATGTAAACATCGGTCTTCCTCCCTGCTAAAGCTAGATGTAACAGGAAGGTTCCCCTTTTTTCCGGGGACAAACCACATCTCGGAAAACTGAATCGATGGTCACAGCTTTTGGTAACTTCTCCAATAATCCGGCCTATTGTCGCAATAGTTCCAACACTTACTTGCGGGTTGTGCACCGGTATCAAATCGATTATGATGGGAATAGTGATTTTTTATACAGAGGAGCGTATTTATGAAACGATCCATATACGGATTGACATTTGAACAACTGACGGACTGGATTACGGAACATGGCGAGAAGAAGTTTCGCTCAAAGCAAGTATGGGACTGGCTGTACCAGAAGCGTGTGACCGAATTCTCCCAAATGAAGAACGTCAACCAATCCCTCATTGATCTGCTTGATGAACACTTTACGATTGAAACGCTGACAGAGGAAATCATGCAGGAATCGAAGGATGGAACGGTTAAGTTCTTGTTTAAACTGGCAGACGGCAATGTTATTGAGACGGTATTGATGCGATTTAATTACGGGTTATCCGTTTGTGTGACCACACAGGTCGGCTGCAACATCGGCTGTTCCTTCTGCGCGAGTGGAATTCTAAGTAAAAACCGTGACCTCTCCAGTGGAGAAATCGTGGAGCAGATCATGCAGGTCCAACAATATTTGGACAAGAAGGGCAAAGACGAGCGCGTAAGCCACATCGTCGTCATGGGAATCGGCGAACCGTTCGATAACTACGATAACTTGATCGACTTCCTAAAAGTCGTTAATGACAAGAAGGGATTATGTATCGGTGCGCGTCATATCACGGTATCGACAAGCGGCATTGCACCGAAGATCTATGATTTCGCTGATGAAGGCATCCAGATCAACCTGGCGCTTTCCATCCATGCTCCAAATAACGAGCTGCGTACGAAAATTATGAAGATCAATAAGGCTTATCCTCTGGAGAAGCTGATGCCTGCGATTGATTACTATTTGGAAAAGACGAACCGCAGAATTACCTTCGAGTACATTTTGTTGAAAGACGTCAACGATCACAAGAAAGAAGCAGAACAGTTGGCAGCACTGCTGAGGGACAAGCGTCACCTCTCCTACGTCAACCTGATTCCTTACAATCCGGTGGCCGACCATCCGTATGACCGGAGCGAGAAGGATGCCATCCTTACGTTCTACCAAACACTGATGGACCGCGGCATCAACTGTGGTGTTCGAACCGAGCACGGCACCGACATCGACGCTGCCTGCGGACAGCTGCGAAGTAAACAGATTGAAAAAGAAAAAGCACGCAAAAAGAAAAATACACAAACAAACTAAAAGCACGAGGCCCCGGCCTCGTGCTTTATTAGATTTCTTCTCCTATACCTCTTTCAAACGGGGGTTGTGTGTGCTCATAGATGACATACTGCTTTCGGCGGCTGTACCAGTGTTGAAGAGCGGCGGCATCCCTTCTCCGCAGGTCCTTCATATTCACCGTCTTCCCATGTTTCGACCGATTTCTGATCTGAATCGTTGCTGTGCCGGCGGCCCGCTGCCACGGCCAGCTTGTTGAACAGACCTCCGTAATCCTGCCGGCTTTCGTCAAATACGTCCGGTTTTGGAAAACGCCGCTCCGGATTTCGATCACATCCTCCTCCCACCCCACGTTTACAGGATAATGATGAAGGAAAGTCCAGAATAAAATTACGCAGAGACCGAACGGTCCCGCAGCGTATAAAGGTAAATCTATCGAGAAAAGCACCCAGGATAAGAAAATCAACAGTACCCCGACAATGAAACAGAAAGCCGCAGTCATCCTCATCACAGGCTTTCTCATCTTCGGTTTCACCGCATATTCGGGAAGTAGATGAAAGAGTATTCCCCTCGCCTGCCGTTCCGGTAAGTACGGAAAAAGGGAAGCACGGTCTCCCTCCTCCTCTTCCCCTGTATTTGCAAGAATGAACGTCACTTTCATTGTTCGAGTCATTCGCTTCCATAACCCCTGCCGGATAATGACAGCCTGAACGGAAGCTTTGGAAAAAGAAATCGTCTTCTCTTCTACGCTTCCTCTTGTTATGTAAAGATGCCTTTCATCTGACGCGATTCTATAATTTCCATACTTTTTATACGTGCGGAAGATTCCGAACACCGCCGACCCAATCATACAGCCGATAATGAACGCAGATACTTGAAACGGTGTAAGATCCTCATGTATCCAGTTCCATACATCCATCCAGTTCATATCAAAAAACTTCGAAAAAAGCGAAAGAAGAAAGGGGATAAAAAAAACGAAGCTTAAGGAAGTGAAAGACGCCATCATCACATCCTTCTTCCCTGCCTGGAAATGTACAACCCTGCCCGGATTTGCTGCTTTCCACTCTTCTGCGGCCGGAGGATGATCCTTGACGGCAGACGTTTTCTCCTCCTCTTTTCGCTCCACGTTCCACCCGTATTGAAACAGAGCTTCCAATCGGTCCGCTTCCTCGAGCGTCAGGGAGCGGAAAACCCATTCTGATTCCCCTTCCTGTGACGATCTTAATTGAAGCATCGTCCTCCCGAAAAGCTGATACAGAAATGGAGATTTTCTCTCCACCCCGGTGATGCTGTCGTATGGGAGCGTCTCCTTATTTCTTCTAACCAACCCCCTCTGCCACTCTATATACCCTTCTCCCAACGAAAACTTTGTCCCCCACCAGCGGAAGAAAAGATACAATGGGCTTACGGTGATTCCACCTATGTAGACATACCTCGCATACTCAAAAAACCATCCCACGCTGTCTCCCTTAATCCAAAACAGGAGGACATAGAAAAACAGACCATTTACAAGGAGTTGCAAAAAATCAAACACGAAAACCGTTGGATGCTCCCGCTGTGCTTTAATAGTCACCCGCCTCCTTCACGCTTCCGAACCGCGCCGCTTTCTCCTTCAGTTCTTCCGCATGTGCCCTGCTGAGGTAAGGAATGTCATGAACGGAAGTGAGCGTCCGTACCTTGACTGTCCACAAATCGTCCTTCTTCTGAAGCAGCCCTTGATCCATCTGAACATATACGATTTTACTCATTGGGATTTGACACAGCTTCTGCCTGAGACCGCCCTTTCGCATATGCAGAAATTCCTCATTCCAACCATATTCCCAATTTCTGTACAATAACCGGGTATGATAGATGGACACCGGCAGGGAAAGAAAGACAAAGAGGAGGATACTCCAAAGCATCCATCCGATCCAGTCCGCCCAACCGTACACATGATCCACATACAGCAGCACAGCAAGGATACCGAGCACGGCAAAGGTTGCCAGCGCTTCTGTTAGGACGGCTAATTTAACCGCTTTTTCCGAGACTCTGTTTTCTGTTTTCATCCCTTCCACTCTCCCCCTTCCTTTATTCTTCCTGATTTCAATTTAATGGAATGATTTAAATAAAGCAATATATTTTTATCGATAAACAATAAATAATTGTTGAATTAAATAAATTTTGGTATAGTTACTAGAGCTCTACTACACGTTGAAAGGGGATTTCCCAAACTATGAACCCGTTATATAAAATAGGGTCGGTAGCTGCTTTGATGCTTTTTTATTTGGTGTGTCTGCTCAGTATCTTCATGCTTGCCTCCAATATCGGCTACATATGGTACCCAAACAGCGCCTTCACCGCTTCACTCGGCGCATTCGATCCGCTTTATACTTATTTCGAACTGCACTTCGACACCACACCCGTTGTCTATACGGAACCTTCTTTCCGCTGGCTGTCTTTTGCATCAGAAGCGACGATGACGGTCTTTGCCCTTTTATTTTTATGGTTCCTTCACCAGTTGTTGAAAAACATTCATCATGCCGGATTATTCACGGAGTCAAACGTTACGGTATTGTTCCGCTTCGGCCTTACCGTTTCCATTCTTGGAACAGCATTTGGATATATGGATTCCCGGCTTTCTTCTGCAGCCATTACGGCGCTTGATGTCCGGAACGGCTCAATCGAATTCACCAGCCTCTATCACTTGGATATGCTTTTCGGGGGCATCGTGCTTTTGATCATCGCCTCCGCATTGAAGACAGCCGTCCGCGCAGTCGAAGAGAATAAGAAAACGATATAAGGCGGTTTACTATGATACGAATTCAATTGGATGTCATGATGGCAAAAAGAAAAATGTCGCTGAACGAACTCTCGAAAAAGGTCGGGATCACTCCCGCCAACCTGTCAATCTTGAAAAATGAAAAAGCGAAAGCTGTCCGCTTCACGACGCTTGACGCGCTGTGTAAGGCACTCGACTGCCAGCCCGGTGACCTGCTGGAATACGTAGAGGAATAGTTTCTCAAAAACAAAACCCTTCATTCTACAAACTTCTACAAAAATAGCGATAGCTTCATAGACATGCATCCGCTATAATCCTCTTAGTATTATAAATTTTTTCCAGTAGAGGAGAACATGAAACGAATGAAAAAGACTTTCAGCATCGCGTCATCCATTTTGATCGCAGCCACCGTCCTTGCTACCCCTGCCGCAGCATTTGAAAAAGAAACGCCGGAAATGTGGAAGGCATATCAGGAAAGTAAGGAGCACAAAGTGCAGCTCGCAGCCGAAGAAGACTGGTCCATCACCTATGAAGAAGAGCCGAATGACACATTCGAGCAGGCTCAATCCCTCGAGATCGACAGCTTCATTATCGGCACGTTGACCGATTCCGACAAAGATATGTATAAGATCGAAGTCATCGGCGACCGCCCGGTGGAGTTATCTACCGGTGTATTTTCGACCTTGGAAGATGGAACGGAAATGGAGCTGAACGGCGTCCTCTATGATGCCGATGGAAACAGAATCGAAGCGGAGTTCGAGGATATAGATGAGTATGGATTCGGCGCTTTCTACACGGTCCACCCCGGCACCTATTATATCGAGGCTTCCGACCTGGCAAATCTGGATAACGGGGAAGAATACGGCGTGACCGCTTATGTGTATGTACCGCAGGCAGAAATCGAACGTATTTCCGGAGCCGATCGTTACAAAACAGCAGCTAAGATCGCTATTCGTAAAACCGGTGGCTATCCGGCGGCAGATGTCGTCCTTGCTACAGGCACAGATTATCCTGATGCCCTCGCGGGTGCACCGCTGGCATCCTGGATGGATGCCCCGATTCTTCTGACAAAGAAAGGAAAGCTGCCACAAGTGACGGAATACGCACTGGAAACGCTGGATACGGAACGGGTGACCATACTCGGAGGTACTGGTGCTGTATCCAAAGATGTGGAGAACTATTTGAAGAAGAATCTTGGTCTGGAAGTAGAACGGGTAAGCGGAACGGACCGGTTTGAAACAGCAGCCGCCATCGCCGAGCTGCTTCCGCCTTCCGACGCTGCCATCGTTACCTACGGACGTAACTTCCCCGACGCCTTATCTGCTGCTCCGGTTGCAGCAACTTACGGCCTGCCGATCCTTTTGACAGAAAAAAATTCCCTGCCGAAAGCGACAGAAAAACAGCTGAAGCAGTATGAGCATAGTTTCGCAGTCGGCGGCAGGGGAGCCATCAGCGCAGGCGTATTTAAGAAGCTTCCGGATGCGCAACGGATTGCTGGGTCCGACCGTTATGAAACATCCGTTGCAGTTGCAGAGACGTTCGAGATGGATAACCAATTCGTCCAGATCGCAACAGGCGCAGATTTCGCAGATGCCCTCACAGGATCTGTCTATACGTTTGGCGAGCCGGTGCTGCTGACACCGAAAAAGCAGCTCGCCCCGAGCGTAAAATCCTATTTTGAAGCAAATGAGACAACTTTCTTCCGGATTTTCGGAGGAACCGGAGCAGTCAGTGAAAAAATCGAAGACGAAATCCGCTCCCTTTTCGAATAAATAAAACAAGAGATCAGCCATTCCGGCTGATCTCTTTCTATTGGTTGAAGCGTCAGGATATAGGATCGGACGCGTTTTCCTTCCCTGCTTTTATTACCTTACTGCGCTGCCACGTCCGGATCATACTCGGTACTCCTGCGGCCATACTTACAACAAAACTCCACATAGCGTACATCCAGTTCCCTGTAAGTAACGAAACAATAAGGAAGAACAACAGCTGACCGACCAATGCAAACCAGGAAGCGATCCAGGCAAAAGTCATATTTTCTTTCACAGACAGACCTTCTTTCTGCTTAAATTTTCTCCGTAGGCACTGTTAATGCGTACTGTATAAAAGTAAAAGCCTCTTCTGCGGATGAGAACCGAAAAGCATAGCCATACGTAATCGGCCCCGCCCCTCCGTTATCACGGACCGGGAACTGCTTGAAGGACGTGTTATGATTCATGCCCGCGGAAGCTCTCTCCAATTCCTTGTCCGCTTCGACAGTCAACGGATCCAGAACGACGGTTATCGTTTTGTTCGGTAATAGGTAGAGATACTTCCCACTCGGTCCATGTTCCAGTTCCGTTGATTTCTTGGTAACATTCGTCACACGGTAACCCGCGTCGATCAATCGCTTAATAATATTCCCCATCGATTCAAGCCCCCTTCCAACTACTATCATTCTATGTAATAACAAACCTGCATCCGATTGCCGTCAGGATCCCAGAAGTCGAAAAAGCGATTGTCCTTATCTGTTTGAACCGCACTTGTTTTCACTCCACGCTGCTTCAACGCGTCATGGACCTGTTCTGCATCCTCAACAAAGAAGATAGGATAACTTCCTCCACTCTCCGGAACTCCTTCCTCCAGCGTAATTGGCACCCCTCCGGCCTCCGGAGCCAAGACACGGTATCCGTTCCCTCGGAAAACTTCTTTAAGATCAAGAGATTTCTCGTACCAGCAACCTGCCCGTTCGATATCTTTCACCATCAGACATACTGTATCCAATCGTTTCAACACCATCGAGATGCCTCCTTATTCAGGACGAAGCGAGCGTTCCCTGCTCTGTTACCCGCTCTCCTCTTTCGTATAAATCGTGCAGCTCCAATGCTCCGTACTCGCCTTCCTTTTTCCGGACCAGCCGTCCCGGCGCAGTTCCCTTGCAATCAACCGGTTGAAAATACCGTGTCCTACAAGCACCGTATCTCCATGCTCTGCTGCTGCCTCACTCAGGACTTCCGCAGCTTTGTGTGCCCTCGCACGGGCGTAATCAATCGATTCGCAATTGTTCGTATATCCGAATCTCCAGAGGATTCTCAAGGCGACAAGCCACCACTTCGGAGGCTGCCGCCACGTCGGACCCTCGATTTCCGGGAGATCCACTTCATCAAAAAGCGGATCTTGAATAATCGTTCCCCGGGCCTTCAGATGCTTTGCCGATTCAATGGCACGTGCCCGGTGACTGGTGAAGAGGCATGCAGAACCGGATACTTTCCTTACGAGAAAGAAGTCATATTCCTTCTCCGCGACTACTCCAGCTGCATCATAACCTTTAACCCAATCGTTGAACTCCTCCCCGGTGATGGGTTCATTGTTTACCCATGCCGATTTCCCATGTCGAATCAAAGCTATTTCCATCTCCAACCTCCTCCCATGAGATGAGACCCTTATTCCCGGCCTTCATATCTGGAAGCTGTAACCATTATGTATGAAGAAAGAGAGCATATCATCCGAGGGATATGCTCTCTACTTCCTATTCGTCCCTTTTGAACAGTTCCTTATAACTAGTGCCGAGCGTCAAGGCTCCCAAAAGCCCGAAGGCTCCGGCAATCAGCCAAACGACACTCTCTGTCGGTGTGTCCGATTGCAGAAGACCGGCCAGTAACCCGAATAAGACGATGACAGCCAACGTTATTTTCTTTTTCAAAAAGAACCCTCCTGTAAGTTTCGCTACTACATGTACGAATTCCTTCCGGTAAACGTTCCCTATCAATTCCACTTCTTCAGAGCATGCCACAAACCTTTCAGCTTCCGCTCAATCGGACGGTCCTTTCCTTCCTGCTGCTTCTGCCATTCATTGTAACTTGCAACCGCAATCAGGACAAGTCCCGCCATCAGCAGGTACACCCACCATGGAACGTTTCCCCAGTATGGTTTGGTTTGATAAAGGACGTTGAAAATAAGAACGCCCATACCGACGAAGAAATACGATTTGATTTTGAACTGCATACCGGCGACCATCGACAGAAGGGAAAGACCTCCGATGATCCATGCATCCCAGATCGTATGGCTCTTTATCGCGTCAACAACGAGATAAGCAGCGACAAGGAGGACTGCGGCGAATTGGATTTTGTTCATCACACCAGGTGCATCCGACCACAGCTTTTTCCTCATGAGAGCGAGTACGACAAGGAGCGGAAGCACTTGAAGCTCCGCCATGAATATGTCCGGAATGGAAGTCTCGTATGCCAGAAGAATAAGCAGGTAGGATGCGTATAAACTACCGGCTCCGGCCGTATAAGAAATTCTGTCTGCATTCCGTCCCATCCATTTGGATGCATTGACCCACAGCCATGCCGTCAAAGCAAGAAGCGGAAGGATCCGAATCCATACCGAATCATCACTGAACGACAAACCGTTCAGGAAAAGCAGGTACACAAGCGCAGAGAAAGAATACGCGTCCACCTCATAATTAGAACCCACGAGCATCCGGTGGAATTTCTTCCCTGCAGCAAGAAGCAGAGCTACACATCCAAGGACGACAACAATTTTGACCCCACGATCCCACGCCTGGTTTTCCAGGAGATCGACCAAAATCAAAAGCGGCGCAAATCGGACGATGCTCCAATTTCTCCGGTGCAGGAAATAAAGGATAGAAACCGCATAGGCGAGCGGGAGGAGAAATTCCCAAGGCGCCCACGTCTGTCGGAAGACAGTAAAGTACAGGAGACCGAGGATGGAAAACGGAATCCAATACCATTCCAAGCGACTTTTCCAAACCAGGGGAAGGACTGCCCAAGCACCAAGAAACAGCGCACTTGCCACCATGAAGGTATACCCGCTGAACACATCCTCATACAGAGAATAATAGCTTCCCAGTGTGAAGAGAAACAGGAAGACTACACTCATCCCGAAGTACAGCATCAGCTTGATTTCCCACTCCCTCTCTGCCTTCCATGCACTGAAAAGATAGACAGCGGCCGGAACGACAAGCAGGATGGGATGGACCGCCGGTTCGGGTGTGACCTGATCAAACAGACAGGCGAGGATAACAAGCGGATGGACGGCGTGTCCGGTCCAATAGAAGTTTGGCTGCATCCCTTCCCACTTCGTGCGTCCAAACTCTCCAAGAGCGACCATCACTACAGGGGCGAACGCAGTAAAGATAAGTAAAGACGCAAAGCTCTCTAGTGAGAGCGGTTCGGCTAATGAAAAGTAAAAGAATAAAGTGACGATGGATACCGCAATCCAAAGCGATGACTGACCGGTGGAACGGATGAGCCAGTACAGCATAGCCGTGCCGCCAAGTAAAATCAGCGGAGCGATGAACATCCGGTCCACGTCGGCCGTACCGAGAAAAATTATACCGAAGATATACGCACCTTGACCGATGTTAAAGCTGGCCTTCGACAGGCCGTTCTCACCGATCCGCTTCCAGAAAAGATGCAGCAGGCAAAGGAGTACACCGGTCAAAGCCAGGTGGAACGGGACGCCGAACGTATCGGCATAGCCGGGCACCCACTCGATTACCTTTAAATACAAGGCACCAGAGGCCGCAAGCCAGGAGGCCGGCTGGATCCATACGACAGCTTTTTCTACAGATTCTGCCGACTGTTTCCACTTCACCACATAGGCAAGACAACCGACAACAAACAGCTGGAACGCGCTGTATCCGTATAGAAGTTCATAAAAGCTGTAGCAGATGGTTCCTGCCATAAGGACTGCCGATACCACGAGACTGCTTTCCTTCACCGATTGGAGCCAAGGCTGTTTCGTCCAGAGTCCGACATAGAGGAGGGTGACAACAGCCGTCAGGAACAGCTCCAGGAACAGTGGGAAGACCGCGATCTGCTCCCATACCTGCCACAAGCCGACATAGAAGAATACCGGCGCCATGTAGCTGAATAATGGATAACGAAGCAGATTGGCCAGCACAAGGTAGTTGCCTGCCACGACTAAATAAGCGGCGGCAAACATCCAGGAACTTTCGCCTTCTCTGAGTAAAACACTCTCGTAGCTGATATATAAGAAGGCACAGAACGAGACGACGGCACTTGTATAACGGAACACCTTCTGAATAAAGTCGTGATTCCGGAAAGCATAGGCGAAGCCGAGATAAACTCCTCCAGCGACGGCGTAAACGACCCCGTCCACAGCCTGAAGCGGTGTATGGTCGACGAGTTGATAAACGGCATACACGAACATGACGGAGAAGACGAACTGATATTCCTTCGTACGGTACACGAATACCATCGCCATATAAATACAGGCGGTAAGCAGAAGGTTAAAGCTGTACAGCACCTCATTTTCGAAAAAGAATAAAAGCAGCATCGTCGAAAGGATCAAATTCAACTGAGCATATAAAGGCAGTTCTTTTGTAAACAGACGCCACTTGTCAAACGTGCCGTATTTCGTATAAATCACCAGCAGCCCTGCATTGAATACCATTAGAAACGTATAGAAAACGTCTATCGACAGCGGCAGAGCACCCAATGCAAAACCGACCGTCAACGAAAGAAAGACGAGCGATATCCAGACATACAGACGTGATTGATGATCGAACGCATGCTTTACGTATAAAGGAAGCGGCAGGAAGGCACCAAGAAATCCGAGCAGGTATCTCCCTTCCCCCGTCAAAGAGAGGAAGCTCCCGAACAGCTCGAAATACCCGATGGCGACGACAGCGATCGGAATCAACAGACTTCCGAGCGTCAAAAAGGCGAAGGCCGTCTTTTCGATCTTCAAGAACCGCTGCGTTCCATAACTGAGACTGTAGAAGAACAAAGAAACGAACGCGATGGAAAACACCTTCATCCCTGCCCCCATCTGGTCCCACTGGCTTGTCGCAACAATCAACCCGGTAATGAGAAGGAGCGCGACACCAAGGATGAGCGACCACGTGATATTCCGCTCGCGGACCTCTTCCTTTGATTTCCTTACAGGTTCCGGCTTTTTAACAGCAGGAGACGGCTTCTCCTGCACCGGTACAGGGGGATCGACACGCACGTCCTCCTTATTCTCGCGTTCCACTCTTCTGTCGTGCAGGTACTTTACACTCGCATCCATGACCGTACGATACGTTTCTTCGGACAAGTAACCCTCCCTCCGAAGATGAGCCAATCTCTCTTTAAACACATCATGCTGTGTATCTTCTAATGAATGATTCATAGCATCCTCCCCTCTCCCTCTATCTTACGAAACGGACGCTCCGGCTTATGCAGACGTGTGGGTCTGCCTTTATGGATGGCCGATCGTTATGTAATTCAAATAATAGTTGACCGCCATCAACAAAAAGAAGCTGAAAAGCATGACGGTATTGACGATCATCAGCCAATACTTCTCAATAAACGCGGCAAAGAGAATACCGATTGGTCCGAACAGGAAGGTAGCCATCCAAAGCGGGCTGTCCGACCGGAAGAACAGATTCGGAATCCAGACGATGATACAGATCAAAAAGCATACCAGTGAGGAAATGTAATAGATTCTTTTTCTTTCCATTGCACCAAAAACCCCCAACTAATCTATGATGTAACATACACGAAATGGAAATTCTATCTTATCGTACCACAGCTTGGAATTCTATGACGAAATTTGTATAAAATAAGGGACTTCCCGGCTGTTCTTCTACATAAAAAAAGTCCGGTCCTATACTAAGAACCAGACTAACAGGCTGTGGAAAGACATCATTTTTCAGGGCTTGATGCGGGAAACAGGCGCTTCAAAGCAAAAAAAGTAAATGAGACGGTCAGCGGATAATGAAATCCCCCGACTTCGTATCTACTGTTAAAGCAGGCGCCTTACCGCTTCCACGCATCCCTTTCAAGCGGTGCTCTTCCTTTTCTTCATAAACGAGGTCATCCAGACGAACGGTGCCGTCCCCGGAATGAGATGCGAATTGGACCTCAAGATTTTTCGGTTCCTTTCCTTGGTAATCCCAAGCCACATCCCCACTGTGGGTCTTTATGTCTGCCGTTCCATGAATCGAAGGCTTCTTCACGATCACATCGCCGGAATGCGTGGATAAACCCAGCTCTTTCCCTGACAGTTCTTCGAAACGGAAGGAGCCGCTTTGGGATTTCCAGTCACCCGAACCTACCTCATTTTGCTCCAACGACACATCCCCGCTCTCTGTTTTCCAGTGCAGGGTGGAAAACTCGCTGTCTACCATTTGAAAATCACCGGAAGCGGTATCTACGTCCGCCTCCTTCCCCTTCAGAGACTCTATCCGGATATCGCCGGACTCGCTTTTAATCGTGACGGATGCAAACAGTTCTTCAGGAATCGCGATCTCCACTTCCGGTCCTTTTGATTGAAGACCGAACGAGAGATTGACAGACGGTCCGGAGTCAAGCTGCTGAAGTGTCCACGTCCTTTTCCCTTCCTTTACAGCGTAGATCTCTTTATTCCGTTTATTAGCAGGGCCCTTATACACCAACGTCAGTTCCTCTCCCTCTGCAGGAACGAGATGAACATCCATCGATGTCACGTCCATCTTAAGATTCTTCAGCTCTGATATGTCGTACTTCTCTGTTGCCTGTACTTCTTCCGCATCAATCACGAATAAAGAGACGATGCTCCCGATCCCACTTACGACGAACACACTGACTAATACGATCCACCACTTCTTCATGCTCATTCTCCTTTAATGAGATGCCTATTGTATTTCAGATACGTCAAACTTCCTTTATACAGCCATTTACCTAAATGCCACAAACCGATCATCAGCATGATGCCGCCGCTGCCCATCGTCATCGCCATGAAAAAGTCGGCAAAGATATTAGAATACGTCCGGGTGATGAGCATGAACAGGAAGGCAAACGGCGTCAATGCCAGTGCTGCTGCCGTAGCGACCAAGCCGACATAAATCCCGAGAATGCCTAGTGCCGGACCGAGTACGATGACAAGGTTAAAAAGGCTCAAACTGAGACTAGCCAGAATGGCACGGAAGATATTCGGAAAGGTGCGATGCTTCTCCGCCTTCTCTATCAATGTACTCGCGATATATTCCTTCGCTACCTGCTTCGGGTGCCCCAGTTCACGGATTACCTCCTCCTCTTCCCTGCCTTCCTTCATCCCGACGCGGATGTGTTCCTCGTAATCAAATAAGATTTCCTTTCGTTCCTCTTCCGGGAGACCGCGCAGCTCCCGTGCCAATCGATCCATGAATACGGCCTTCTTCATTCCTTCATCCTCCTTTTATCCATCAACCCATTGACGGCTTCCGCTAAACGCGTCCATTCCTCCATGAGCGTTTCCATCCTCTGTGTTCCTTCTTCGGTCAACTGGTAGTATTTCCTCGCCGGCCCCTCCCTCGACGGAGCCATATACGTGTCCAAGTACGCCTCTTTCGTCAACCTCCGGAGCAGGGGATACAACGAGCCCTCCCCGATCTCCATATGTTCGGATATATTTTGAGCGAGCTCGTAGCCGTACTGATCTTTCTCTGCAATCAAGATCAACACACACAGCTCAAGCGCCCCTTTCTTGAATTGTATATTCAGTCTGACACCAACTTTCCATTTGTTGGTATAAGAATATCACTCAGTAGTGAACATTGCAAGGTACTGGATGAAAAAAATGAAAGTCCTGAGACTTTCCACGGACCCGCTAAGCCTGGGTTTCTTTTTTCTCCAAAAAATACTTGATCCCTGCCACCGTCCCGATACCGAGCAGGGCGTAATGCAGTCCTGTCACTGTGGACTGCGGAGTAATGCCGTTCTGCCAGAAAGAAAATGCAACCCCGAGCACGATAGCAAGAATCGGAATGAACCGGTTCGGTACCCTGTCCGTCTGCCGGATGGCATAAAGGACGAGCGCAAGGCCTGCATACGGTGTGAACCCTGTCATGAAGTCCATCATCATCCTCATTTCTTTATTAAGACATATACTTATACGTATTCACAGCCAATCCTTTCAAGTACGACAACGACAAAAAGCGTCCTGCTTCCATCAGCAGGACGCTCTTCTTATATCTGTTGAATGCCATCTACAAGCGTTTCAATCAGGAAATTCAAGTCTTCTTCTTCGATGACAAGCGGTGGAGCAAGCGTCAGAACATTATTGAACCCGGCAACGGTCATCCCGTTCTTGCCAATGATGATCCCCTTCTCCTTGCAGTAACCGATGACTTTATTCACCTTGCTTATGTCGAGCGGATCCTTCGATGCCTTATCCCGGACAAGCTCGATCCCTACAAGAAGCCCCTTCCCTCTCACATCTCCGACATGCGGGTGGGACTGGAGACGGTCGGATAATTCATTTCTTAAAAGGGACCCCAACTGTTTCGAACGATCGAAAAGATTCTCCTGTTCCATAATTTCAATGTTTTTCAGCGCGACGGCGCAGGCGGCAGGATGACCACCGAACGTATTGATATGACGGAAGAAATCATACGCATCCTCCCCCGAGAACGCCTCATAGATATCCCGCCGGACAGCTGTGGCAGACAAAGGCTGATAGGCACTCGTAATTCCTTTCGCCATCGTAACGATATCCGGTTTCACACCATAATTCATGAAGCCGAACGGTTCGCCCGTGCGTCCGAAACCGCAGATAACTTCATCGACGATCAGAAGCGCCCCGTGCTTCTCGCATACCGCTTTCACTTCTTTTAAATATGATTCCGGCGGTGTAATGATTCCACCTCCGGTGATGATCGGTTCCATGATGACGCCGGCGATGGATTCGCTCATTTCCCATGTCATCACTTGATCGATTTCCTTCGCTCCCCATCGGTCTGATTCGTCGTGGTTATTCCGGTACGTATCCGGCGGAGCGACATGGAGGAATCCCGGGGCGAGCGGTTCGTACTTAAACTTTCTTTGGGCCTGACCTGTTGCAGAAAGGGCAGCGGCGGAATTGCCGTGGTAAGCCCTGTAGCGGGAAATGAATTTAGAACGATAGGTATCCCCTTTTTGCTGATGATACTGCCGGGCAATCTTGAAAGCCGCTTCATTCGCCTCCGAGCCGCTGTTGGAGAAGAAGATAACGTACTCATCTCCGAGCATTTGATTAAGCTTTTCCCCCAGCTTGATGGCGGATTCATGACTCTGGCTCATCGGCATATAGGACAGCTGTTTGATTTGATCATAAGCCGCCCGGGCAAGCTCCTCCCGTCCGTAGCCGATATTCACACACCAAAGGCCGGACATCGCATCCAGATAACGGTTGCCGTCGACATCCGTGATCCAGGCGCCTTTCCCCTCTTTTACAATCATCGTTTCCTTAGGATTGTACGGCTTCATGCCGTGCCATACATACTTCTCATCCTGCGCGTGCAGTTCACTTTTAACATCCGCTTTTGCCATCTTGCCGCCTCCTTTATTTGGTTACTTCCATTATCTGATATGACAAAGGCAGGCGCATTAGACATTGTGTCAAACACTCAACGTTCCATTTAAACATTTTGACTATAAAAAAAACGCATCCCAGTGGATACGTTCTGTTCAGCCGGTTAAGAGACTTAAAACAACAAATATAAGGATGTAAGAACAGCCTTTGAGTACAGGGAGCAGGGAAGTGGGCAGACTCCGACCTAAAGGAGAAAGCAGGAAGAAGGCTCGCCTGCCGTGCCCTAGAGAGCGCCCCATTATCCGGGAAACACCACCTTCTCCTATTATCCCTCTTCAACAAGTCAGGTACACACGTGTTTTCAATGGATCGTTTCCTGATATTCATGAGCGAGGAGGGCAAATTCGATGACCTGCCTTTTCTCAGACTCCATAAAATCAGCGCCAAGAAGCATTTCCAGCTTTTCCAGTCGATGGTAAAGCGTCTGACGGACGACAAACACCCGGCTGGCCGTTTCCTTCTTGGAGCCGTTGCATGCTAAGTAGACCCGCAGCGTTTCCAATAGATTCGTATGATGCTTTTCATCATAGTCAATGATCGGCTCCAGGTATTCATGGACGAGACTGTCGAGACTGCTGTGTTTATGTACGAGGGAGATCAGCCGGTACATGTGCATATCATCATAAAAATACTTTTCGTTCCCGCATGGAAGCTTATCCTGAATTCCGAGTGTCTCCTGGGCCGTCTCGTAGCTCTCCCATAATTGATCCAGACGCTTCACATATTTCCCACCTGCAATTTGGAAGGATTCGATGCTCGAATCATGAAGCATGCTGATCTTGCGCAGCCGGTCGATTCCCTTCTTCAAACGCGGCTTCCACTCTTCTCCGTCCTTCTTATCGAGAAGAATAAAGGTCAGCAAATGGCGTTTCTCGACAGGAAATACGAAGTAACCGTTCTGATCGAAAATGTTATGAAGCAGCATATTTAAATACGTAATATCCGGATTGTTGGCCTGTGATTCACTCATATGCAGCTTCACGGTCAAAACGATAGCGCCGGAGATTTCCGAACGGATTTTATAATGGGTAAGATGATCTCTGATTTCCTCCATGGTGTGCACCCCTTGCAGCCATTCGACGAGCCATTCCGTCTCCTTGGCTTTCCGCTTCTCCTCGGTGTAGAGCTCCCGGAGCAGATATTGAGCAAGCGCCGTTGCTGTCCGGTCAAGGAGAAGGGATTCAAATTCACCGAACTCTCTCCGGTTGCACACTAAATAGATCGAAGCGAACTCGCGGTCGAAAACGTGAACCGGCTGTTTGATCACGTGCTTCGACTGTTCCTTCGACCGGCGGTTCAGATCAGAAATAACCTTCTCCCGATCCACTTCCCGAAGTCCGGGAATGGTTACGACTTTATGATCTTTCGCAATATAAACCAGCTCGCAGTTGACATACTGCTGGAGATATTTAAGAATTTCAAAATAATTGTCAATAGCAAGCACGCGCTTATTCAGTCGCTGCGCGTAATCTTCAAGATTCGATATGAGTTCGTATTGATGATTGATTAAATTGGCGTGGATATCCTGAGTAATCTCGACGAACGAGACCTCCTCTTCGAAAACGATGATCGGGAAATCATTTTCCTCTGCAATCGACAGGGCTTCATCAGAAATGGCGTGAACGAAGCTGCCTAACTCGATACAGATGCCTGCGACTTTCCGGTCGATCAGCTGATGAAGAAGGTGAACAAACAACCCGTCGTCATCCTTCCAGCCGAAGCCGGTGGATAATACAAGCTCTCCGCCTTTCAAATTACTGCGTACATCGATCACTTCGAATACATGGACCCACTTGACAAGGCGGTTCATTCCATTATGTCCTGCAATGACCTTCGCAGAATCGAAGTGCTTTCTGTTCAAGACATCCTTCATTGAAATGCGATACTTCATAGAAATACCCCTCTTCCAAAGTACTACAAACTATCAGAAAAATCTAATTAATTGTGAGAAAATCTTACAAAACAGAAAAATCCTCCTATACATTTCTTGCATGCCGGACTATTTACACAGGTGAAGCGCGATGTCACCCAATCATGACATAAACGCAACCGTCCGTTGACAAGATGCCTTTGGAATTTTATAGAAACTCTTCCCTTCCTTCTATACAATAAGAGTATAAGAAACGAGAGGGGTTTACAGATGACGTTTGGTGAGAAGGTCCGAAAGTTAAGAAAAGAAGATGGATTGTCGCAGGAGGCATTAGCAGAGGAATTGGATACGACAAGGCAGGCAGTGAGTAAATGGGAAAATGATCAAGGTTACCCTGATACAGAAAAACTTCTTACGATCGCCACCTATTTCGGAGTTTCCATCGACTACCTATTAAAGCAGTCCTACGGAACAAGTGCACCGGAAGCAGAAACCTATTACGTCAGTGATGAAATGGCGGAAGGATACGTTGATCAAATGACGAAAATGGCAAAGCCGTTTTCTTGGAGTGCAGTTCTGATAGCCTCTGCCTTTGTCCCTTATTTACTTTTCACCCGTCCGGCGGTGTACGCATTTCTCATCGTGCTGCTCGGGAGTGCAGGTCTGCTTACCTTTATTTATGCCGTGTCCAAAGAATCGAAGAAGTACGACGTTCTAACCACAAAGCCGCTCACGTTCGACCATACTTACCTCAGTCAGTTGACGGAACAATACGAGCAGATAAAAAAGCGGTTTTCTATATGGATCGGCGTCGGCATCACTTTTATCATCATCGGGGTTCTATCCTTTGCATTAGAGGAGAACGGGATTACACAAGGGTATTTAACAGCATACTACCCGGTTTTCGTGCTTTTGATCGGAATTGGTGCAGCAGCTCTCTTCCGGACGCTCCCTGTATTGGCCGCTTATCAACTGCTTGTGCATAATGAACAACATATCCAAGCTCTCCAAGCACGCTCTGAGAAGAAATGGCGGAAATTATGGAAAGAATGGTTTTAAACAGAAAACAGCCGGCGCTAACGCCGGCTGTTCAGGTTGTCCAGAAACGTTAAATTGCCTTAACGTGGGGTACAGGCAGAATCGTTCTTTATCATAAAGCACTCGATCTACCCTTCGTCTACTAACAAGGAACTTTTCTCACGCAGCTGCAGCCTTATAAAATCCCGGCCTTCTTCTGCTGCTGAACAAGAATCGTGGAAAAGTATTTTCGGGAATCCGGATGGAGAATATGCAGCCTCTCCGTTTTCGATCTCGTGGAATCGTTCCCCTGATAATCGAACTCAAGGAAGGCACCATCGAGATTCTCCGTCACCCCTTTGATGATATATCCCTGCTCCAGTAAAAAATCGATTTTCTCCCGTTCCGCTTCAAATTCCTGATAACTGGACATGTCCATCTCCTCCTTTTAAGCTTCTGCTTTCGGTTTAAATTCATCCGTTCCGGTTTTCTTACCCAACCGTTCCTCGACAAAGCGCTCCCCTATTTCCCAATCCCGGCCTACTGTAATACCCAGGTAGTCCTCATCACTAGGGTTGTCGATTTCTGCCTGCCGGTGTTTGTTGAAGTACCAGTATTTTGCAAGGACATAATAAATGGCGGCACCCGCAGCGAATCCGACGAAGAAGGAATACGTACTGAAGGAATAGGCAAGCACACTTCCTATTACCCAGGAAATAATTCCGGCCCAATTCACACCCCCGTCATAACGGTACTGGCCTTTATGTTCATACAGATCGTAAACATTCATCCGCCGTTTACGCAGGAGATAGTAGTCTGCAAAAATGATGCCGACTATGACGGAAAGAACTGCGGCAGCAATAAGCAGGACGGACATGAGCAGGTTAAAAATACTCCACGGCTGAATGATAGTCCCTATCAGACCGGCCATAAATACCCCCGCCCAAAACGGCAGCTTCGGTCCGCCCACGTTAGAGAAAATAGTGGCAGCAGGTACAATATTTGCAGAGACGTTCGTCGACCATTGAGCGAGAACAATCATAAGCAAAAGAATACCAAGAACGAGCCCGCTGGCAGACTCCTGCAGGGCGACGACCGGGTCGAAATTGGAAACGGCAATATAGGAAACCGCTCCGAGTACGACAATGAACGTCTGTGTCAGCGGCAGGGCGACGAGGCTGCCTACGAGCGCACCTTTATTCCTTTTCACCCAGTTCCGCTCATGCTTCGGAGCTTTGATGAAGCGGGAAATCGATGAAATATCGGCAGCAAGCGTCGACCAATACCCCATGTTTCCGACTACGACGATCATAAAGGCTGTGAAGGCGGCTCCTCCGGTAACCGGGCTTTCCACCCATGACCAAATGTCTTTGTTCTGAGCAGCCGCTTCTCCGGACAGGTTAAAGAACATCCATACGCCAATCAGGATAATGATTGGAGCTGCCAAATCAGCAAATTTCTCTACAGCTTTAATACCCAACGCAGTATTGAATAATTGAAATAAAGCAAAAAGAACGTAACAGATGAACCAGTTATCAAAGCCTGTGAGGATGTTCAAAATTCCATTGATGGCCGTCGACCCGAAATACGTATTGATTCCAAACCACATCGAGGCAGCAACTCCTCTTACGATGGAGGGAAAGTGCGTGCCGATCGTACCGAACGGTGCTCTCATATAGACAGGAAAGGAAATACCATGTTCAATACCTATATCCGCCGTGAGCGTAATGAAAAGCCCGATCAGAATGGTTCCAATCAGCGTACCGAGGACGACCCAAATCAAGGAAATGGACTGAACACCTGCTCCACCGATGGCAAAGGCGGCTAACACAACTGCCATCCCAACCCACATGAATGTAAATCCGAGCGTACTGATTTTCCTTTCGCGGTGAGGAATCGGCATAAGGTCCGGCGACTTTAAATGGTTGTTACTTTTGTCCATAGTCGGACTCCTCCTACTTATAAATTTGAGGCGGCCGCCCTTAGGAGAGGGCGGCCGGACCATCAATTCTGGTACAGTTCCTGCTGATTTTCTTTCCTTTCCCCAAAGCGGGCCCGCTTCAAGTAGCTGCCGCTTCCAATTTCACCGACGAACTCCTTGTCCTTGATGACGTACGATCCGCGTGACAAAACGCTGACAGGTTGTCCTGTTACTTCCATCCCCTCGAAAGGATTGTAGTCGGCAGCCATATGGCTTGTATCGACGGAAATCTTCCGCTCAATATCCGGATCAAAAATGACGAGGTCGGCATCAGCACCGATGCTGATCGTCCCCTTCTGTGGGAAAAGTCCAAACGTCTTCGCAATCCGGGTGGATGTGATATCCACGAACTGGTTCAGACTGATTCTGCCCTTCTTCACACCTTCTGAGAACAAAATCGTCATCCGGTCTTCGATAATCGGTCCTCCATTCGGTATTTTCGTAAAATCGTCCTTGCCCATATCTTTCTGGCCTTTGAAATCAAACGAACATTGATCCGAACCGAGCGTCTGCAGCACACCTGTTTTCAAAGCATTCCACAGCACATCCTGATGTTCCTTTTCACGGAGCGGAGGGGACCAGACGTATTTCGCCCCTTCAAAATCCGGCTTCTCTAAATAGGATTGATCGAGAACCAAATATTGTGGACACGTCTCTCCAATGATGTGATAGCCTTTTTTCCTTGCTTCCGCTATCTCTTTGACCGCCTGTCCGCAGGAGACGTGGACGACATAGAGCTGGGAGTCGGCAAGCCCTGTCAATTGCGCAGCGCGTCCGGTCGCTTCCCCTTCCACTTCCGGCGGCCTTGTCAACGCGTGATAAATCGGCTCCGTCTGGCCGGCTGCGAGTGCCTTATTAACAAGATGTTCGATGACATCTCCATTTTCCGCATGGACCATGACAAGCGCACCGAGCCGCTTCGCTTCTTCCAGCGTCCGGAATAATGTTCCATCGTCTGCTTGGAACACGTTCTTGTAAGCCATGAAAACTTTGAAGGAAGTGATGCCCTCCTCATCGATCACGCTCGGAAGCTGTTCCAAAACGCTCTCATTCATTTCGCTGATCATCAAGTGGAAACTGTAGTCGATGACCGCCTTATCTTTGGATTTTGCATGCCACTCATCAATGGAGTCCTGAAGCGGTTTCCCTTTGTTCGTCAGACAGAAATCGATCACGGTCGTTGTCCCGCCGTGAGCCGCCGCAATGGTCCCCGTTTCAAAATCGTCTTTACTTACCGTGCCGCCGAACGGCATTTCCAAGTGAGTGTGCGGATCGATGCCGCCCGGAAAAACGTATTTCCCTTCCGCATCCACGACTTCTGCCCCCGCTTCGGATAACTGGTTACCAATCAAAGCGATCTTTCCATTCTCTACAAGAATATCGGCCTTGTAGGAATCGGATGCCGTTACGATCATTCCGTTTTTGATGAGTTTCTTCATTCTATCCCTCCGTATATTATTTGATTAAATCGACGTCACACGCTGCTGCGGCACCGATGGCTGTCTGCCGCTCGTTCCAAGTCATCGGCGGCTTGCCGTTGGCATACTCCACCATATCGATCGCCCCGTCGACAGGACAGACGATCGAACACAAGTTGCACCCGACGCAGTCTTCTTCCCTGACACGAAGGATATCGTTTCCGCCCTCATCCTTCAGCATATCGATACACTGGTGGGACGTATCTTCACAGGCGATGTGGCACTTATTGCAATTGATGCACACATCATTATTGATCTTTGCGACAATCTGATGATTGAGATCAAGGTTCCCCCAATCCGAATACTTCCCGACCGATTTGCCGACGAGGTCCATGACGGAATCTATGTTCTTCTCGTCCAGGTAGTTGTTCAAGCCGTCAATCATATCTTCGACGATACTGAATCCATGGTGCATAGCCGCTGTACAAACTTGGACACCGGTTGCTCCCATGAGCATAAACTCAACAGCCTCTCTCCAGCTGGATACGCCGCCCATACCGGAAATCGGTACGTTTATTTTCGGATGGCGCGCACATTCCGCTACCATATTGAGTGCGATCGGCTTAACAGCAGGACCGCAATAGCCGCCGTGCGCCCCTTTCCCGGCTACGTTCGGTATCGTGTCCCACGTATCGATATCGACACCCGCAAGGCTGTTGATCGTATTGATCATACTGACCGCATCAGCTCCCCCGTTAACAGCAGCTTGTGCAGTGAAGGTAATATCGGTAATGTTAGGAGTTAATTTGACGATGACCGGCGTCTGCGCCACTTCTTTCGCCCACATCGTCTGCTTCTCCACAAGCTCCGGGACCTGCCCCGATGCCGCTCCCATCCCCCGTTCGGCCATTCCGTGCGGACAGCCGAAGTTGAGTTCCAATCCATCGACACCGACATCCTCCACACGTTTGACGATTTCATGCCACTTCTCCTGAGTCGGTTCGACCATCAGGGAAGCGATGATCGCGTGGTCCGGGTATTTTTTCTTCGTTTCATAAATTTCCTTCAGGTTGACTTCGAGCGGCCGATCTGTGATCAGCTCGATATTATTGAATCCAGCAACTTTCTTCCCATTGAAATTCACGGCTGCGAAACGGGAGGAAACGTTCAAGATCGGCTCCCCGAGCGTCTTCCATACCGCACCGCCCCATCCTGCTTCAAAAGCACGCTGCACTTGGTAACCTGAGTTCGTTGGTGGAGCGGATGCCAGCCAGAATGGGTTCGGAGATTTGATTCCTGCAAGATCCAAACGTAAATCTGCCATAGATGAAAGCCTCCTCTTTTATTCGTTTATCTCATCAACGTTGGTGCCGGTGCGAGTTTCTTATGAATAGCCATAGCCGCCTCTTTCCCCTGCTGAGCAGCTGTGACGACCATAGCCTCTCCTTGTCCTTTAGCGAAAATGACATCGCCTGCCGCGTAGACGTTTTCCTTAGACGTCTGCAGCGTTTCCGGATCGACTTTAAGCACGCCATTGGCATGATCCAGTCCAAATTGCTCCAACATTTCCGTATAGCGATTTTGACCGATTGCTTTAATGACGACATCCACATCCATCGTGAACTCGGAATCCTCTACCGGCGCCGTCTTCCTTCTTCCATCCGCTTCCGCTTCGCCGAGAGCCATCTTCATACACTTCAGCCCGGAAACCCTGCCCTCTTCATCACCGATTACTTCCACAGGCTGTGTCAACCAGTGGAAGGAGACATCATCCTGTTTTGCGAAATCATATTCGAAATCGTACGCGGTCATTTCTTTCGCTGTCCTTCTGTAAACGATCTTTACATCCGCGGCTCCTTTACGTGCTGCGCAGGTGGCGGCATCGATGGCCGTATTTCCCGCTCCCACGACAATGACGTTCTTACCGAGCAGTTCCTTCGTGATCGGCTGTGTCTTCGTTTCTTTCACAAATTCGATGGCATCCCGGACCCCCTCCAGCTCTTCTCCAGGGATGCCCAGCATCGGTACATGACCCATGCCGATGGTCAGGACTACTGCATCATACTTCTCTTCCAGCTCCGACAGGCTCACATCCACGCCTACCTTTGTATTCGTGCGGATTTCTACATCCAATTTCCGAACTTGGTCGACTTCCCAACGCGAAACGTCCTGGGGCAGACGGAAAGAGACGATGCCGTATGTATCGAGTCCTCCCGCTTCTTTCTCTGCCTCGAATATCGTCACTTCATAGCCGAATCGTGCAAGCTCACGAGCTGATGCCAGACCAGCCGGCCCACCCCCGATTACCGCCACTTTCTTCCCATTCTTCTCCCCCGGCTTGAACAGCAGCTGCTCATTTTTGATTGCCCAGTCTGTGGCAAACCGCTGCAGATCACCAATAAGGATCGGTTCTGTCGAATGGTTGAGCACACAAGCACCTTCGCATAACTCTTCTGTCGGACACACCCTCGCACACGTCGCTCCGACCGGATTCGCTTCCATGATCGTCGTCGCTGACCCTTTCAAGTTTCCGGAAGCGATCTTCTTAATGAACTTCGGTATATCTATACTTGTCGGGCACGCTTTGATGCAGGGAGCGTCATAGCAGTATAAGCAGCGGTTCGATTCCTCCATCGCCTCCTGTGTATTCAGGCCGGTATGGACCTCCTTGAAATTCGCCTGCAGATTATCGAGAGAGATACCCTTGCTTTTCAACTGAGTCAATGCTTTTCCCTCCTCTTAGTAATCGTCCATATAAAAAAGTCCTGTATAAAACGACCGATGTTCCTTCGTTCTACACAGGACTTCCAAGTGTTCGTGTTGTTATGGGAGCAGCTGTCCCATTTTCTCGTAGGTTTCTGGTCTTCGATCCCGGTAAAACTGCCATGTGTCCCGGACTTCTCGGATGAACTTCTTGTCCATCTCTCCGATGATCACCTCATCCTTATCCCGACTTCCTTTAGCGACGAAATCCCCCCTCGGATCGACAAGGTACGATTGTCCGTAGAATTCCCCCATATTCCATGGTCCTTCATAACCGACGCGGTTAATCGCTGCAAGGTAATAGCCGTTTGCTACCGCATGAGCCGGCTGTTCGAGTTTCCAAAGATATTCGGAAAGACCTGCAACAGTCGCAGACGGGTTGAACACAACCTCTGCGCCGTTCAAGCCGAGTAATCTCGCCCCTTCCGGAAAATGTCTGTCATAGCATATATACACGCCGACTTTTGCAAAAGCGGTATCAAATACCGGGTACCCGAGGTTGCCGGGCTTAAAGTAATACTTCTCCCAGAACCCGTATCCCTCGTCTCCTACTCCGACATGAGGAATGTGCTGTTTTCGATATTTACCAAGGTACGAGCCATCTGCGTCAATGACAGCAGCTGTGTTGTAATAGGTTGCAATCCCTTCTCTTTCATAGATAGGAAGAACGATGACGACACCGAGCTCCTTCGCGATTTTCTGAAAGCGGATGGTAGTCGGTCCGTTCGGAATTTCCTCAGCGGCCTCGTACCACTTCGGGTTCTGCTCGGAACAGAAATAAGGACCGTAAAAAATCTCCTGCAGACAAATGATCTGCGCCCCTTTACCCGCCGCCTCCCGGACGAGCTTCTCATGCTTTTCAATCGCTGCCTGCTTGTGTACTTCGACTGGCTCGGAACCATCAACGTCATGAGACGCCTGGATCAAGCCGATTTGAACGTTATCAGACATAACTACTATTCCTCCTTATGTAAAGGTTGTTGTCTAGATAGAACATCGTGAACAAACACGGACCGGCACCCCATCTTGCCAAAAAGGGAAAAAGTATTGAATTTTCAGTATTTTATAATTACTTTACACGATATGAAAAGAATTTCCATTATACATAGTGTAAAAAGTTTGTCAGGTAGAGTTGTATATTTTGTAAAAAGATGGGATTTAACTATATGGAAAGAAGGGGGGACCGAGAAGTTTGATGATAAAGATAGAGAGAAACGGAAACCCTCCCGGATTTCCGTTTTTGTATTAGAACCAGCGCTGTGTCAGCATTTTACGTTTGGTGTAGAAGTTTAAGCCGTCCTTACCGTTTGCATGAAGATCTCCATAAAATGATTTCTTGTTCCCGGAGAATGGGAAGAAAGCCATCGGGGCAGGTACATTCACATTGACCCCAAGCATCCCGGCGTCCATGTCTTCCCGGAACTGCTGGACAGCCTTCCCGCTGGATGTATAAATAACGGCGCCATTGGCGAATTCGGATTGATTGGCCGTTTCGATTGCTTGCTCCAATGTATCTACACGGACGATGCTGAGGACAGGAGCGAAAATTTCATCTTTCCATATTTTCATATCCTTCGAGACGTGATCGAAAATAGTCGCACCGAGGAAGTAGCCCGATTCATGCTCTCTAAGCTCGACTCTGCCGTCACGGACGAGCTTCGCATTGTCAGCCTCCCCTGCTTCAATATAGCCGAGCACCCTCTCCCTATGCGTTTCCCTGATGAGCGGACCAAGGCTCGTCTCTTCTTCCAGGCCGTTTCCGACATTCAATGCATCCGCCGCCTCTTTCAGTTTTTGGACGAGACCATCAGCGACATCTCCGACCGCAACGACGACGGAGCAAGCCATACAGCGTTCGCCTGCACTGCCGAAAGCGGCGTTGATGATTCCTTCCACGGATTTTTCCAGGTTACAGTCAGGAAGAACGATGGAATGGTTCTTCGCACCGGCAAGAGCCTGAACACGCTTACCGTGATCGGCGGCTGTACGGTACACATACTCAGCAACAGGCTGGGACCCGACGAAGGAAATAGCGTCGACTTCCTCATGCTCAAGCAGACCGTTGACGACGTCATGCGCACCATTAACGATATTGAGCACCCCTTTCGGAAGTCCTGCTTCATGGATGAGCTCGACGAGCATTTTCGCAAGGATCGGCGTCCGCTCCGACGGTTTCAATACAAACGTATTTCCACATACAAGAGCAAGGGGGAACATCCATAACGGTACCATCATCGGGAAGTTGAACGGTGTGATCCCGCCGACGACCCCGACCGGGTAGCGGTACATCCCCGAGTCAATGCCCTCTGCGATGTCCGGCAGCACATCCCCCATCATCAGGCTCGGTGCACCGGCCGCAAATTCGACACATTCGATGCCGCGCTGCACTTCCCCGGTTGCATCTTTCAACGTTTTCCCATTCTCCTGAGTCAGAGCCTTCGCCAATTCCTCGCGATTTTCAATAAGGAGCTGTTGGTATTTGAACATAATGCGGGCCCTTTTTGGCACAGGAACCTTCTTCCAGCTTTGGAAGGCCTTCCGTGCTGATTGGACGGCTTTGTCTACGTCCTCCTTGGAAGAAATCGGAACCTGAGCGATGATTTCTCCTGTAGCCGGGTTAGGGACTTCTTCCACTTTTCCATTTTCCGCTGCTACCCACTCGCCGTCGATAAAGTTCTGGATGGTCACTTGATTTGATTTCGAGAAAGTCGTTTCCATTCGATCACCTCTATGGATAGATTCTGATGCTCTTCTCTTATTATAAATTCTGAAAATTTTAACATCAATGGACGAAGTGTCAAATGGATACCGATGGAAATTAACAGTGTGACGAATTCCCACGAAATTCTCTACGCTTTCGGGATATCAGGGAATCCACTGGATATTCTAATAAAAAATGGATGGAGGAGGATTATCGATGACGAATCAGAAGAAAGCAATCCAGCCGGAACAGCACCAGGAACGCCAGCCGGGGCTGGAAAGTGAGATGAAGCCGTTACCTGTTTATGTGGACAAAAAGTACAAAGGGAGCGGTAAATTATCAGGAAAAACAGCCCTGATCACAGGAGGGGACAGCGGTATCGGGAGGTCTGTCAGTCTGTACTTCGCTAAAGAAGGTGCAGATATTGCCATCCTTTATCTGGATGAGCATGAGGATGCCGCGTTTACGAAGCAGCTTATTGAAGCAGAAGGACGAAAATGTGTCTGCATCAACGGGGATGTCGGCAGAGCAGATTTCTGTGAATCGGCGGTGGAACAGGCGAAGAAGGCGCTCGGACGCATCGATGTCCTTGTAAACAATGCGGCCATGCAGTTTCCCCAAGGTGACCTGACTGCCATAACCAACGAACAGATGGAAAAAACGTTCCGGGTCAACTTCTTTTCTTACTTTTATATGGCGAAGGCGGTCCTTCCTCACATGAAGAAAGGAAGCAGCATCATCAACACTTCTTCCGTGACAGCATATCAAGGAAATGAACAACTGATCGACTATTCCGCAACAAAAGGAGCCATCACCACCTTCACCCGTTCCCTGGCCAAGTCCCTTGTTGGTAAAGGAATCCGCGTCAACGGGATCGCACCCGGTCCGATATGGACCCCGCTCATTCCTGCCAGCTTTGATAAGAAGCAAACGGCTGAATTCGGGTCGGATAATCCAATGGGACGCCCGGGACAGCCGTATGAACTTGCGCCGGGTTATGTATATTTAGCAAGCGAAGATTCCAGTTACGTCACCGGTCAGATGCTCCACATCAACGGCGGTGTCCCTGTGAACGGATAAGGAGGCTTACCGGAAGCCCGGCAGGAATCGCCACGTCTAGATAGGAACGCTAAAAGAGCTTCTTCAGGCTGTTGGTAAACCCTAAGCTATGGACGGTAGAGATAAAAAACTTCCGTCCATTAAACGTGCGAACCAACCCCTGTAGATAAAAGAAATAAAACAAAAAATAGACTTTTATAATTAAGGATGGAGGGGAATAGAGCAGACTCCTGTGGGAACTGCGGCACAGGTTAGACCCCGGAGCCCGCTCGCTCCCTATGAAAGTACTTGTTCAAGAAGCTGATAGAAAGCTTTCAATCAGCTTCTTTTTTATTCCATTCCATCCGCTCCGTGTTATAATAGACAAAATCTATTACATAATTGTTAGATTAAGGATGGTGTCGGCCATGGTTAATAGTTATTGTCACTGTTTCAGCAATGAAGAAGCGATTGCCAGAGGTGCAGCGAAAAATCGCTCCTACCTCGCCTGCGCATTCGTAAAGGGCCAATTCGGTGCCGTCGAGTTCAGCTTTCGAACAGGGTACATTGACAATCGAAAAGAGCCGGAATACACAACTTTCTACAAGGTATCAGAGGACTTGGAAGACGACGGGGAAACACCGAAGAAAATACATATATACAGCAAGTCCCCCTTAACGAAGGATGAACAGAAACCAGTCGAAAAACCATTTCTCCGCGACTCTGAACTTTATTATTCTTACAAGATCGACCTTAAGCTTGAGAAACTGCGGTGTATGCATCATCATCCGGATGACTATTACAGACTCCTTAGATCACACGAATTGTTCGAAGAAATGAAAACGATCTATGCTCACATTTTCAAATGCTCCCCTTCGGATATAGAAGGAGATAATTTCAACGTGTTGATCGATTAAAAAAAGAAGGGATTGGGAACATCATCGATCACCTCAAACGCTGATTGATGCGGTCCAATCCCTCCACTTTCGCTCTTTCTGTATTCAATTCCCTGCGAAGCAAAACGTTCTCTGCCGTCATTCCTGCCAAAATCGAAACTCCGATCAGACTTCGGAGTACGTCCGGTTCAGGTATAAGATAAGTCACAGCAAATACCGCGGCAGCGGCACCGATCAGGAAGTCTGCCAGAAAACCTAAATAGATTCCTCTCGGCCGAGCCCTCTTCTTTGGGTACACCAAAACCTTTCCATTTCTCATCAAATGAGCAATAACACCGGTAAGCCCTCCTACCAGACCTGCTATGACGAGTGTGTGCATTCATCGTCCCCCCCTGGACTTAAAAAAAAGCGGTGACAGACAGATAATAGAAACATATTTCCATATGCACTAATCATCCGCCGATCACCGCCTCTATCAACACTTCCACACAACGAAAGGCAAGCTATAGCATTATAATGAACATGATATGTCTAGTATACATGTCTTTTTTCAGAAAATAAACAATATTTTGGATATTTTTTGCATTTCTTACTATTTTATGGGATAGAAAGCCGTTTGGATATATAAGCATGGAGCTCTTGCTCGTAATAAAGAACTTCTTCTTTCGTCGATGCTTCGACCATTTTTGTTCGGAGACGGAGGAACTCTTCCTTCTCTTCCAACTGCAGTACAGTGGCCTGCGTGTGTACAGCATCCAAAAGCGACTGGATTTCCCGGTAATAAGCACGTACCTCTTCCATCGAATCAGCTTCCTTTAAACGTTCCACCAATCTGTCATACGTCTGTTTTTGCAATTCATTCATTTGAAAAATAAAGGACACCTCCACCTTATCCTTTTTTTGAACATTGACCCCTATACCATCTCTCTTTTTATAAAACGACTTGTTTACAGAATAACCAAAAAAAGCGGAGATAACTAGTTCAAAAATCCCCTATTAAATGTTAATATCCTTTAACTGCTTATTTACCAAGGGTTCAATCCAAGAAAAAAAATTGAAGATATTTCACACGCTTTTAGAGTAACCATCCTTAAATAAGGGAAAACATAAAATTGTATACTACATAATGAAAGCGGGGATGCTGCATGCAAAAAACGCCGAATTCCACCAGGATGCGCGTCAACGTACGGGACAGTTTCTGGTTTCTGCCGATGATCTACGGCATATTTTCCATTATCTCCGTTATCCTTATGACAATTGCGGACTTTTATCTGCTTCCGATCATTCAAGACTTCGTACCGAATATCGTCTTGACGAATCAGGATATAGCGAGTTCTCTGTACAGTGCGCTCATCACAGCTATTTTAACGATGACGACGATCAGCTTTTCCACCATCATGGTCGTACTCACCACCTACACGACACAATTTTCACCGCGGACGCTGCAGGACTTCATGAAAAATCGCTTCACCCAGCACGTCCTCGGTGTCTATTCATTCGGATTCATTTTCGCATTGCTGAACTTATTACTTTTGACCGAAGATAAGAAAAAATTGATGGCAAGTCCTTTCTTCACGGTCGTCGTGTCCATCTTCTGTCTTGCCTTTTTCATCTTGTTTATCCATCACTCCTCCCGCTTCGTGCAGGTGAACAACCTGATCAGCGAAATCAGGGACAGGACATCCGGATTGATCAGGAAAACATACCAGGACAAATCCTATAAGCAAAGCGGGGAATGGTCGGAAGATGCACTGCATTCCATCCGCGCAGGAGAACCATTCTTTATAAATTCCAAAGTGACAGGGTACATTCAATATATTCAGATCGGCCCTTTGATCAAATGGGCGAAGAACGAAGGTGCCGTAATAGAAGCAACTTTCCAAATCGGGGATTACATCCAGGAAGGCATGCCTCTCTTTAAATTATGGTCCAGGCATGAAGTCGACAATGATCAGAAGTGCACCGAATATCTGTTGATCGGCAACGAACGTGTCGACAGTCAGGATTTGGAGTTTTCGATTGAGAAGCTGGTTGAAATATCGGTGAAGGCTATTTCTCCGAGTATCAACGACCCTCATACGGCTATCAACTGTATCAACCGGATTGGATCTCTCCTTTCCGAATTAGGCAGGGAATTTAAGCCTTACCGGTATTTCATTGACGCAGACGATGAACTCCGCCTTATCATGGAGCCGCGTCCCTTCGAAGAATACTTGTACAAAAGCTTTTACCAGATCCGCATTTACGGCAGTCACGATATTTCCGTCATGAACGGAGTGCTTGAAGCCTTATATAAAGTCGCTCTTGTCAACGGAAATGCAGTCAAGGAAGACGTCTGGAGATTTACCGAGTATATGCAGAAAGCGATCGAAATAGATGAAAATGAACTGGATTATGCTTATTATTCCAAACAGGTGGATAAAGTGAAGCAGGCTTGTTCGATGAACAGCTGATCCAAAACGGACGTCTGATCCTCTGATCAGGCGTCCTTCTCTTCCTAAAGCTATTCAAACCGTTTCGTCCACTTCTTCAGCTTTTTGTATCTGTTGTGCTGCTCTTCATGAAAGCGAAGAAGCTGCCTCTGAATTCTCGTCAATCTTCCCATGACCTGCCGCAGATACATATACTTGTAATCCTCATAGATCCCCGGGTCCACGTCAACGACCTCCATAAAAGGGGAATTATCCAGATCAATTAAGAACGCAACTTCTCTAATGATCGATCTGTGTATCCTTTGGCCGTTGTACTCCACGCCATCCATATCCAATCCACCGAGTGAGTCCAGGACACGCGTGAGTGACTGTTGCAGCATTTCTTCATCTTTGACTTCGGCATCTTCATAAAATTGAAAACCGTCGATCGCTCTTTGCAACTGACCGCTCAGCACAGCATGAACTTTCCAATAACTCTCTATTTCCTCTTTTTTCCTGACAGCAATATCGTATCGGAATTGACTCCGCATAATATAAATGGCTACTGCTCCGGAAACGACAATTCCTAGAAACGTCGCAAGGAAGGAAACATCTGTCCATCCCTCCATCACCGCCGCCTCCTCTCTTCCCTGTATATTATTCTTACAAAAAGAAAAAGTGTGCTTGCACAGGTTGGATAATCATGGTATATTCCAATTACCTTGTAATGCAAGATAGCAAGGTATTCTTACACCCCACTATCTTGTTAAACAATATAGTGAAAGGAGGAAAAGGGTTGTCATCTAGCCAGATATTGAAAGGAATTCTGGAGGGATGCCTCCTCGCCATCATTAATAAAGGAGAAACATACGGATACGAAATGATTGAAAAACTGGACCGTTACGGTTTCTCTATGGTGAAAGAAGGAAGCATTTACCCGCTGTTGCTGCGAATGAAAAAGCAGGGATTAGTGGAAACACACCAGAAGAAACTTCCCTCCGGGGGACCAAAACGGAAATATTACACCATCACAGAGGAAGGCAGACAAGAGCTTGACGCATTCACGGAACGGTGGCACACGATTTCCATGGGTGTAAACCAACTGATCAAGGAGGAACAAAATGGAAAAGTTGTCGAAGGAAAGTAGTGGGTTTCTAGAAAACCTCAGGATCTACCTGATTTCAAGCGGAAAAAATGAAACAGAAACAGAGGCGATTGTTGAGGAACTGCACGATCATTTATCCGAAGCAGAGAAGCAGGGGAAGAATGTTAAAGATATTATCGGTCAGTCTCCAAAAGCTTATATGGAGCAATTGTCCGGGGAAATGGAAATCGACTTCAAGGCAATGGCCCGCTACATCCCTCTCATCGTGTTCGGAGGGATGGCCTATTATGTGTTGGGCGACATGATCGACGGAAAGCGTTCCTACTCGATGATTGAACTCATCGGTTATCCGGCAGTCTCGGTGGCTTTCTTATTCATGGTCGCTGCCGGCTTCCGTGCCCTTGCCTCCCGTTCATGGGGAAAAGTAATGGAATATTCTGTGTGCGGTGCCCTCGGCATCATTCCGATAGCTATGTTCATAGGCCTTATCTTTCTGGATCGTTCAGTCGCTTCCCCATCCATTACCTTGAATGACACCGCCGTTCTTACAGCAACGATCGTCCCGATTCTATTCTTTATCGGTGCGGCGATATGGATGAAAACGTGGCTTTTCATCGCCATCCCGGCCATTCTTTTTCTTCCACGATTGGTTGTCCCTTGGTTGAGCATAGGGGAAGAAACTTCGTTAATTGTAGAATCGGTGCTCATCTTTGGTGGTATGGCCGTGCTCCTCTTCCTGATGAACAAAAAAGACAATAACAAAAGCGCCCATCATGGATGAGGCGCTCTTTGCATGCTGCCGAGAATCGACGGTGCACGGTTGTCTTTGAGCTGTCGGAAGACCTTTGTTAAAGTAGTACATTCACTCCCATTAAACCGATGATGCTGAGGCTGTAAAGCCACCACCCCAGGATCTTGTTATGCTTGGAGACTTCTTTGTTCCGATGTACTTGGATGAATTTGTAAGATATAATAAAAAACACCACAATGGTTACTAAAATAATTGGATTCATTTTTATAAACCTCACCTTATCAGAACTTCCTCATCGTGCTGAAAACCCCTAATATACGACCACTGTCTATTGAGGCCATTACTGCTCCCTGGAGCAACGATCATGGTGCCAGCAGAAGTTTCATGTAATGAAAAAGCTCCTCCTGCTTCATAGCGACCGGTTCCTTGGACACCGCGTGATACATATTCATCCCATAACCGATCAAAAGGAACAGCTCTGAAACTTTTTCCGCATCCACATGTGGACCGATTACACCGTGTTCCTTGCCGAATTCAATCCACTGTTTCGACTGCTGAAAGGCGGATTGATGGTGCTCCTGCAGCAACTCCGCTACCTTGGAATCGTGGCGTTGACTGATCAAATACAGAAATATCTCCTTACTTACGTCCTCTTCATCGAAGTGGAATGTGTCGAGTGTCTGTCTTAAAGGAGAATCGAGTTCCGGACGTTCCTTATCTCCAGCCGCCTCATAAAAGCGCTCGTTTGCTGATCTCAGCCCCCTGCTCATCAATTGAGCGAACAGCTCGTTTTTACTTTCCACATAATGATAAATGCCGCCCTTCGTCAGCCCGGTTCGTTCCATGATATCCTTCAGTGTCGTCTTTTGACAGCCTTTTTCTTTTATTAAACGCTCCGTTTCATCAAGCAGCTTTTCCCACGTTTGTTGAGCTTTCATACCTTCACCTCTCCTCCATCATACAAAACCGACCAATGGTTTGTAAAATACCTTTACAAACCGACGGTCGGTATGTAAACTGATATTATAATAAAAGAAAGAAGGTCATCCTATGTTTCCATTCTTTTTATTCCTTCATATTGCTGCCGGTTTCAGTGCGTTATTGCTGCTTTGGATCCCTTTGTTCACGAAGAAAGGCGGAAAAGTCCACAACCGCTTCGGATGGCTGTTCGTCATCGCCATGACCATCGTCAGCGTTTCAGCAGCCTCCCTTGCCATCATCCGAATATTTTTCCAGCCGGATACATCACCGGAACGCATGGCATTTTCCACGTTCCTGCTTTTCATTTCGTTGTTAAGTGCAACGACTGCCTATTACGGGATCCGCGTTTTGCGCTTCAAAAAGAAAGAAGCCGTCCATCGTCATCCCCTTGATCTTGCAGCGTCCTTTTCCCTGCTGTTCGGAGCCGTCTGCTGCATGACCTATGGATTTGCAATCGGGAATGGGTTAATTAGTTATTTTCCTATCATCGGCTTATTCCTTGGTGGAAGCCAGCTCGCCTACTGGCTTCGTCCGATGCGCCATAAACGCAGCTGGATTATTGAACATTTAGTCGGCATGCTCTCTTGCTCCATCTCCACCATCACCGCTTTTACGGTCTTTGGTGCACCAAGGCTATTGAATCTTGATCAGGGCAATTTCCTGCTATGGCTGCTGCCGACTATGATCTTCACCCCGCTCATCGCTTACTTCACGCGGAAATACACGCCGATGAAGAAAAAAACGTTGGATAAAGCCGCTTCCTTGTGAACATTCCAGGTCGCGGTTTCAACCGGGAAAAATGTATGGGACGTCCCGGAATAATCGCGGCCCGAAAAGCTCACATTAAGCCTATACGTTTCCCAAAGGGTGAATGGGTGATCATAAATGAAAAATATTAGTAACTGGATTGCGGTACTGGTCTTACTATTCGTGTGTATCAGCACTACGTACAGTCACGCATCCGAGTTGAAACGTCCACGCTCTTTTTACGAAAATCAAGGGTCTGCTGTCTGGGAAGTGCCTAACCCCTCCAAGAGTGTTGCCATTACCTTTGATGACGGCCCAAGCGAAACCTATACACCTGAAATCTTGGATCTGCTTGCCAAATATGATGCAAAAGCGACATTTTTTGTAATGGGGTCGAGAGCAGAAGAAAATCCTGACGTCATCCGGCAGACCGCTTTGGCCGGCCATGAAATTGCCAACCATACGTACAGTCATGGCAGCATGCCAAGGATGAGTACGACAGAAATTAAAGAAGATCTGAACCGGACGAATGACGTTATCGAAGGAATTACCAACACATCGACGACGTTATTCCGGCCGCCGGGAGGATATTATGACACGCGGATCATTAATGCAGTCAACGAAGAAGGCTATACCTTCGTCCTCTGGTCCTGGCACCAGGACACCTATGACTGGAAGCAGCCGGGGGCGGGTAAAATTGTCGCAAACGTTCTGACGAAAGTGCAGAACGGGGACATCATCCTATTTCATGACGGCGGTGGGGACAGATCTCAGACCGTCCAGGCTTTGAAGAAAATTCTTCCGGAATTGAAGAAGCGCGGATATCAGCTGGTGACGGTTTCCGAGCTGATGCGCATGGACCCGCGTTACCAATATCTGAAGGAATTGAATGTAGAGGAAACATGGAACTGACTCCTCTTCCTGAAGACAAACTCAGTGTAGATGAGTTTGTCTTTTTTTCTTATAGGCCAGCCAAGCTGTCTTATACGAGGCGAATAAACCGACAGCCGCGTTTCCGTAAAAGAACCCCATGAACAGGCCGGACGCCAAACTGTGAGGATGAGCGATGAAAATGGATATGATCAATCCCAAAGCACCGGCTATTGTAGGGACCCAGCTTTTTCGGACGTTAAGCTTCCATTTTATCAGCTGGACAATGACCACGATGGACGGAACGGCAATCACTGCATCCCAGACGTTGGTATGAATAATAGGAAATTCCTCCATGCTTCCACTACCTTTCCATATGAATAATTAGGAGAACCAGGTTCACGCTAATAGTATTATGACGGAAAAGAGGCATCCTTATGATTTATATTTATAACGATTACGGCGGTACTCATACCACGTCGATTGCAGCAGCCTATCATCTCGGTTACTTACAAAAGGGGCAGACCCTCGATAAACAAGACATTTTAGAGATTCCCTTTTTCAACAAATTGACAAAAAAAGACGCAGGGAGACTGCTTTTCCACGGACAGGATTCAAAGGGCCATGACGTCTACACCATCGGACGAAAATCCCAGAATCTAGTCGTGCCTGCGCTGAACGACCTCTGCCAAATCTTCTTCCAATTGTTCGATATCGAAGACCGCATCGTCTTCAGCAACACTTCCCCTACCGTTCCGTTTGTGATGTCGATAGGTGGAGGATTATCCAGGGGGCTCGGTATCGATTCCCTCGGTGTTCCTCTCCTCGTTAAAGGGGCCCAAAAGTGTCACCCACTGATTGCCCGCCTTGTTGAGCATACGATTAAGACCGCAGAAGAAGATACGGATGAATCAATCCTTGTTTTAGAAAATGATGACTTCCACATTTAAAAACATAAAAAAGAAACCCATAAGGGTCTCTTCTTTCCTGTATTCCATTACCATTGAATATTGGGCTGCGGGTTACTCAATTCAGGGTTCGCCGTATTTGCATCATTGATATCATTATCAATCAGCGTGTTGAAGGTATTATTGGATACAAAAAAACCAACCGTTATTCCAGCTGCGTTGTTGTTCTTACCCTGCCAAGTCCAATCAGGCTGGTTGACCTGACCCGTTGCTATCGTCGAGTTTTCATTCGTCGCATTTACTGCAATTTGATTAAAAACTAAAGAAAGTGGCATTGTTGCACCTCGCCTCACATTTTCCTACATCATATTCCCTGTGCATGGAAGTGTGTTTCGTTAAGAACGGATACCTTCATCAGAACGACCACTTTTGAACTGCTTCGTTTAACGAAGCAGTTCAAAAGGAAGAGAGATATATACCATAATAAAGGTGGAATCTTACATGAAAGTAAAAAATTATATGGCTGTGCTTTTCTTAGGGATGGCCGTAACCATGGCAGCTTGCAGTTCCAATGCCGAAACAACCGATGAAGACGATCCCTCAGCAACAGAGCAGTCACAGGAAACCGATGTAAAGGATAAGACGAATGCGTTTGATGAAGCGAACGAAGAGACAGATAAAGAAACCGCTTCTTCATCAGAAGCGGAGAAAACGGCAGAAGGAGAGGACACACGTCCTTTCACAAAAAAATCTTTTGACACAGAAAGACAAGCTGCCGCTTACATTGAAGACTATCGGAAGATTGAACAGACGAATATGGAACTCGGCCACGGCATTAAAGCTTCGAGAGACGCCGGTGCCGGCCATGAACACATTCTTTGGAACGAAGGGAATTGGTTGATCGAAACGGATTTCCCCCTGGATGATCAATACGCTAATGCTGACTATCCGGACAATGAGAAACTCGCAGCTGATATCGTGGACTATTTAGAGGACCACTACCTCCCGGCCCCGGAGGATAGAGGTGTCATCAAGATCAACGGATTTGCCGATTCCAAGCAGACACTCATCCAGTGGCAGGATGGAAAAGTCGTGTATGAGAAGAAGTCAAAGGAAGCACACCCGCTTGATCTAATTAAGCAGGCTGTCGAGGAAGGAAAAGGGTAAAAAAGAGGAATCGCGGATTTTCCATCAGGGATTCGCGCAAAATAAAAAGCCTTCCTCGAAAAGAAGGCTTTTCCCTTTAAAGGAGCTCTTGAATATCCTGTTCGATTTGCTCAGGCTTTGTCTTCGGAGCGAACCGTTTTACGACATTCCCCTTACGATCGACAAGGAACTTGGTGAAGTTCCACTTAATATCACTTCCAAGCAGACCCTTCTGCTCCGTCTTCAGGTACTTATATAACGGGTCAGCATCTTTCCCGTTCACTTGGATCTTCTTGAAAAGCGGAAACGTGACGCCAAAGTTGATTTTACATTCCTGTGCCATGTTTTCATCTGAAACCGGCTCCTGATTCATGAATTGATTACAAGGGAAGCCGAGCACGCGCAGCCCTTCCGATTCGTATTTCTGATGAAGTGCCTCCAACCCCTCGAACTGGTTTGCAAGGCCGCACTTCGTCGCCGTGTTGACAATCAACAGCACGTTACCTTCATAATCACCGAGGCTGACTTCTCCCCCGCTTTTATCTTGGACTACATATTCATAGACAGACATTCTCCTCCACCTCCTGTATCTATCATACAATACTGCCGGCTTTCCACCTTCTATTTTGCTTCATAAAAAGAGCCCTGCCAAAAGCAGAGCTACGATCTTCCTTTTCCTGAATCGGCATATTTCTCCGTTAATTTCTTTTGGATGAAGAACGCCGCCAACAGGCTTAATCCAATTAACGGATACTTTACCAAGGGTTCCGCTACTAAAAAATACAGCAGAGAGTATAAAATAACCCACCCTGCAATAACTAACGACGTGATAGCTGCCTTGCTGATAAAGCATCCCTCCTATGGTGTTTCGACTACCGGCTGTCCTCCCCATTGATAAGTGATGATGACTGGGTCAGGCGTATTCAGCGTTAAAATCAAACCAACTATAGATTCCGCTGCAAACGTTCCGACAGCTACCCAGATACCAGGGAAGAATTGGCCTAAAGCTAAACCTGCCGCTCCCACTCCAAGGCCGATTAAATACCCTACCATGTCCCCTGTTAATGACAATTCTGCTCCCCACCAATGAAATTCAATGTCATTCTCACCAAATTCGACATCCTGGGCAGAAAAGCCATCCGTCACAGGAGTAACCGCCGCAACCTTCACACTCTTTGTATCCGCAAGATAGGTGCCGTCTCTAAAATCAACGTTTTTCATGGCGGAATTTCGATCCAGGACAATTTTCCAAATATCCATCGCTTGTTCCGAACCGACTTCTTCTATTAAACCGATTAAATCAATTTTGTATTGATAGTATACCGGCTTTGTTCCATCCTCTATTATATATTGCTTGTCACCAGGGTTAGGGATCTCTTTTCCATCACCAGGTAAGTACGGGCAATCCGGGTCATTATCCCCTGCGCAATCATCCGCTGTCCCAGCCTCCTGTTTCTCTCCATTTGATCGTGTGATGGTAATGTAAGGATCTGCTTTTTCAATGATTTCATTGGGTATAGACGTCGTTTTTTCTGACGCATATATGACTCTATTCCCTTTTCCTTCCTGAAAGAACACAAAAGTTCCACTGAAAAACAGCACAGCGCATACGATCAAGGACACTGACCGAAGGATACTTTTCAATAATAACTCCTCCTCACCTGTATTAAGGACTACTTACCCTCCGGCGGGCAAAAGAAACATAATTTTTAACTTTATTGTAATTATATGTAAAAATACTAGGTTTATTGGAATTAAAAAAACTCTTGTTAGAACCTCTGATTCATTAACAATGAAAAAGAGCTAACAAGAGCTTATATCTCATTCCTTTATTGAATTTTCTGCAGTTGGATCAGTCGGATGACTTCCTCATCCTCAGCGGTTTCAACCGGGACGAGCTTAGTGGATTCTATGATTTCATTGTAGAAATCTTTCCCTGCCGGATATTTCCCATCCCAGCGCAGCGGAACATTATACACATTGATGGTGCCGTCCCCATTTCCACTATACGTGACCGATCCATCCACCAAACGGGAGCCGGCCAACTGGATGACGTCCTCGGGGTAAACAGCACTGGTTTCGTCATCAGGATTCAGCTTCTCTCCCGCAGGAATGATTCGGACGTTCAATTCATCAATATCCTGATTCGGACCGAGCTGGAGCCAAACCCGTGCATACTCGATCTGCTCATCCGAATACTTCGACAGGGCATCGTCGCCGGCCGGCTTTTCACTATGCTCGTAATCTTGGATCAGAGTAACGGTGGATTCCCCGTCATAGGATACCCAATTAACCGAATCGACCCGTCCTTTCTCTTCCGGAAGTTCCTTCATGATCCGGGCTGCCACATCGAAGAGACTTTCTATGTCTTCCTCCACTTCTGACTGACCGTTCTGAAATTTCTTGTCCATTTCCTGACTATATGCTTCTGTGTCCGGCATCAGGTTGACGGTAAGATTCGTCACACCGGAATCACTCTCCCAGACATCTGTTTCATAATGTGCCTGATCAACTTTGTATTTCTCCTGCAAATATGTATCGATAGAGTTGGAAGATGAATCACTTGCCGCTTCTTCCGCATGTGCCTCTTCTGTCGACGAAGACGAATTTTCCTCCCCATCTTCTTTCGGATCGGACGATGATTCTTCTGCAGCGACCGTTTCCTCGACGTTATCATCCGATGCTTGATCGTCGTTCTGTCCTTCCTCCCCGGAGCAGCCGGACAGGACGAGGCCTGTCATCATACAGGCTGTTAAAACAATGATTCTTTTTTTCATTCGTTACCCTTCCTTCAGATACAAATTAAGTAGAATAAACCGGAACTCCGTCTGGATACCAGCGGGAAACTTAGTTTCTTCTACCGACTCCCAAATCTGCATTTTCCAAACTTGTGCTGTCCGCTCCATTTGGAACTACATGCCGACTTTATCTTATCACATTTTACATAAAATACCACACTTCACTTTCACATAAAAAAAGGTGACCAGCTGTAAAAGCGGTCACCTTTCCTTCATGCAGGGACTTCTGTTCCTACTGATGTTTCCTCATATCCTCTGTGGCAGATATTTAAGAACAGTCCGACTGCCCCCATATCAATGAGGATGGAAGAACCACCGAAGCTCATAAACGGAAGTGCAATTCCCAGGGACGGAAGGACAGCCATGTTCGTCAGGATGCTGATGGTAAAGTGCAAAGAAATAACCACAGCAATCACTAACGCTGCTAACTTCCCCTGCCCAGGTTTCACTTGTTTCCACATATAAATCATCCGAAGGACGAATAAGCTGATGAGGAACAGCAGGCTTATTCCAGCCAGCCAACCAAAAGAATGGATGACGTATACGAAAATATAGTCCGTATGAACTTCAGAAAGAGTGCCTGCGTTCATAGAGAAACCTGCTCCGAACCACCCGGCCGAACTCAAAAGGCTGGATATTTCAACGCTGTTTCGTACAGCCTCCGGTGCAAAGTAGGAAAATGGAGCAAAGTCAAATGCAAAGAGGAAGACGGGAACAGCTGCTGAAGCTGTAACAAAACCGGTCACCTGCCTAAAACCGGCTCCGGACGCTGTCATGACTACTAAGCAGATCAACAAACAAAGGGTGTACGAGACAACTCCCATCATTGCCAACAGCACAACCGGAAGGACAAGTATTCCTATGCCGATCACTCCATCAGCAGGCTTCTTCCAATTCCAAGACTCAAAGATGCCTGCTAGAGCTACTCCGACAATCAAAGCACTTATACCGGAAACGTCGAGCATAGCTATACCTATATCCAAATAAGGAGCTCCCCCTGCCCGGACGCCGATAAATAAACTGAGCAGGAGTATCAAAATGGCACCTGCATAGATGTAGGAAGAACAGCGCAGGATACGCGAATAATCAAGGCAGTAGAATACTGCCAGAAGCGCCGCACCCGCCAAATAATAAATTAAGCTGTTGGTAAATATAGATCCGATCATTCCATCAGGAGTATAGGATTGAATGAAATACATGGAAAGCAAGCCGACGACCGAAGTGATAAATACGGGCAGAATGATGGTCATCTCCACTTTTCTTCGATGGGTTCTATGAAGCTGCTTTCCTATTTCATCCGGGTCACCCATTTGAGAAAAGGCTTGATCCAGCGCTTCCTCTTCTGAACATCCATTACGCAGAGCATTCTCTTTAAGCTCCATCAAATGATCTTCTATTTCCAGTTTAATCTCTTGATGGAGACTCTTATTCTTAATTCGCCGGCAAACCTTATCTATGTACGCTGTTATCGGATTTTCCATGTTATTCCCATGCCATCCTTTCCCACGCTAATATATCGTCTACCGCCACTTTAAACGTAGACCACTCTTCTCGTTTCTCTTCCATAAACACTCTGCCTTCTGCGGTTAATCGATAATACTTTCTCTTTCTCCCGGTATCCCCCTGCCCCCAATACGACTCGATTACTTCATTTTTTTCAAGGGAATGCAGCAGTGGGTAAAGTGTCCCTTCTTTCAGACTAAATACCCCGTTCGACTTCTCTTCCATCACCCTGATCAATTCATACCCGTACATGGGCCTGTTATTGAGCAGGCTGAGGATGAGGATGGAGGTGCTGCCTTTCAATAACTCTTTGTTGACCTTCATTTGTCCATCACTCCTCATACCTAGAATTACTATGCATAGTTTATCTAGGTATAAGGATATGCCGTCCTCAAGCGTTTGTCAATAAGATGACAAATAAAAATCGAGACGTCTTTAAAAGAAGCGCCTCGATTCCACGGTTTGGACTATATTTTATTCCTGTTCTCTTGACCGATTGGAGCTGAAGCAGGTCGTCCTTTATTTTTGTATCCCATTCCAGAAAGTACCCCAGGAATCATCCAACCGTTTCCTATACACGTCATAAGGGAAATTCATCAAATAGATTAACGTTCCATCCAATATACACAAATAGGAAGTGAGTATCACTTCAAAATCTACGAATGTATCGTTCCCATCTTCTTCTTTGAAAATGGTATGAAGAAGGTGCTTAATTGCATGCTCCATCTCCAGATACTTACTATTTATCAACTCTTTGAATGGTTCGGGAGGAATAATAAAGAACCTTCTTACAAACAGCCCGATACTATTATTATAGAAATACTTATTCAGATCGATCAGCAGGTGATACAGCTTTTTTTCCATATCATAAGAGGACAGTTCCTGATACTGCTCCGAAATGAATGCGACATACTTAGCCATCGTTAACTCAACAACTTCTTCAAACAAATGGTCCTTGCTGGAGAAATAAGCGTATATAGACGGCGCCTTTATATTCGACTTTACTGCAATGTCCTTCAGTGAGGTTTGCTCATATCCTTTATCCGCAAAGGTGACTAAAGCATTATCAAGTATTCTTTTCTTCGTCTCTTCCCCTTTTGACATGCTTACAACTCCTTTTCATACACGCACTTCAAGCGTTCATCAGAGTTCACTATGTCATAAGTTCCTTTATTTTTCAATAATATTTCGTTTCTCGATAATCTTAGCTGTAGCCACTGTTCCTACAAAAAGCAAAATCCCTATCAGTAAAAGGACATCGCTCAGCCAGGTAGTAGACAATTTAATGGCCAAAAGGCCGGTCATCGCCATCATGTTTATACCAATAGCGTCCAATGCTACCGATTTATCAGCTTCCGACGGTCCTTTCATCGCACGAATCACTAATATTAAAATAGAGATGGCAACCGTGATGATGCATAGATCCACTGTGAAAATAAGGATATCTGTCAATGTCCCTCCCCCTTCCTCCATGAATTAAGAAACAAATTTTAATCCTACAATGCAGGAGATGACACCAATAACGAGTGCAATCTTTTTAGGATTTTTTTGCTCATGAAAGAGGAACATTCCTAAAAGAACACTCCCGGCAGCTCCCACACCAGTCCATATCCCATAGCCGACGCTTATTGGGATGGACTTTAAGGATAAGGATAGTAAAAGAAAACTGGATGCCATGAAAATTATAAAAATCAAGGTCGGCTTGAGTTTGGAAAACCCCTCCGATAATTTCAGGAAGATTACGCCCCCAACTTCCATCAACCCTGCCATAATCAAAATAAACCAACTCATATTAAACGCTCCTTTCTGCTTCTTCTTCCGGTTGTTCTCCAACTAACTTAAGACCGATGATGCAGCTGATTAATACTACCAGTAACAATACTTTCAACACGCTCACGCTGTCCTCGAGGAACAACATCCCCAATACCCCCGTACCAAATGCTCCTATACCTGTGAAGATCGCATACGCTGTTGATACCGGTAAAACGGACAGCGATTTGGAGAAACACCAAAAACTGAAAATGATTAAGATGACTGTCGGGATGACGTAAAGGATGTTCGTGAAACCTTCTGACAGTTTCAATCCGAATGCCCAACCTATTTCACTCAGACCAGCTAAAACAAGATAGAACCATGCCATTATTAAATCCTCCTATAATAAAAAATCTAACGAACGTTAGTTAGATTTTATGATAAATATCCTCCACTTTCAAGTATCAATACTTAAAAGTGACTGCTGAGCATGTGGAAGCGGAAAGCATAGCCCACTAAAAGAGGAAAATGACAATAACTAGCTGCATAGATGGATAATTGCGAAGAGAAAAAATACACAATGCTGATCAATAATGTCGAAATTCATGGAAATAAACATCTCAACTTAAAAAAACAGAAATATTATCCATTAAAATTCACGCCTAAACAGCTTATTAAATTTACGCATAAAATGTTTATACACTAAATTAGGGAGGAATCCAATTGAACCCAGAACTTTGTATTTTACTTGAGAATGGAGGGAATGTTAGCTGTTTCTTATCCGATTCAACCGGCCGTCCCATTAATCCATTAGGTCAATCAGGTATTACATGTACCATTCTTACTGACAGGGAAAATGTAGACATCACACTTCCCAATAATCAAGAGGTGACTTTACAAAAAGTAACCATAAAAAAGACAGGTTATATTGTTATCCAAGTCACCAATGGGTTGGAAACATGTACATCTGATCCAATACCATTTTTCTCTATTGAAAGCGCACTCCTTTGTGCGCCAGAAGGTACGGATATCGTATGTAACGTAAGAGATTTTAGCTGTGATGCTTGTATTAATTGTCGGGATGGCATGTTTCAATCGGTTGAAATATTCTTGGATATATGTTTAGACATTCAGGTAGTTACCGATACAGTCATAGGGATACAAGCAAATTATTGCAGTCCAAGAGAGCAACTAATTTTGGACCGTTGTAGTGAACGGGCCATACCCCCAGCGTGCGATTTATCTTCTGATGCAACAAAAAATGTCCCCGAAACGTTACCTTCAACAAAACCGAGCGCTTATTTACAAAATCGTATCGAACCTGTCCAAACAGAAACCATTTGTACGAAAGTAGAGAAGGTCTACGACTGGATTACCCAACAATCAAACATTGAGGTTCGGAAAAACGCGGATGAAGCTACTTTTAATTGCAATGTTCTCTGTACCTTAAATTTATTTGTCCCTGCTATAACGGTTTGTGAAAGGACACTTTTTGGAAATCTAGAATGTAATGGTGAACGGGTAACAGATGCATTAATCGACTTTTCCGCCTCCATTGACGTCGTATCTTTTTCTCCTGATCCAACGGTAACTGATGCAAATGGCAACTTTACCACAGTAATAACAGTGGATGAGGGAACGGAGCCGATTCCCATAGAGATTACAGCCTCTACAAATGTTAACGGCACAGATACATCCACCACCTTACCAACTATTGCACGATGCCTGGCTGATCCTTGTTTGCTTACATTATTCGGTCCAGAAACTATTGACTGTAACAATATTGTTTCCGGAAGAGTACGGTGTGACAATACGTTTATTCCGGGTGTTGAAGTTACCTTGACTGCCAATCCTGCCATTGTCACTTTTGATCCTACACCTGCAACTACAGGAACGATTGGTAACTATTTCTCAGGAGTAACTGTTCCAACAGGCACTCCTCCTACAGATGTCGAAATTACTGCCACCGCAACAGTTAACGGTCAACCGTTAGTGGAAACGATACTAGTCAACGTAAGCTGCGCTTCAGATTGCGCCCTAACCATTGCTGCTGATTCATTAATTACTTGCGATGGCGAAGTAACAGGAGCCTTAACTTGTGGAGGCCTTCCAGTTGATGGTGCTTTGGTGGAGTTTTCCAATTTTCCGTCAGTAGGATCCTTCACTCCTATTCAAGCCACTACTCAACCGGACGGTTCATTTACAACTACACTAATAATTCCTGAAGGAACCCCTATTCTATCCACAGCAATAACAGCTTCCACCATTGTTAACGGTCAAAGTGTTAGTGCAAGTATCGGAGTACAAGTGGAATGCCCTACCGTTGATCAATGTCCATGTAAATTTAGAATAGGAGTTGCCGGTGGCTCGGCACCAGCGTTAGTTGAAATTACTGTTGGTGGAGTGGGGGAATTTTCAGAAGGAACAATTAACGTGACATCTGTTCAGTGTTTTACTTCTTCTCCAATGTGTAATCCTGCAGTCAATAACTTCAACGTTTCCTTTGATAGTGGGGGTAATTCAATTAATTTTCTTGCGGGTCGAAGAATAGAAATTGCATGTGAAGGTAATACATTCGCCTACGTCAGAGGAACAGCCCGCGCAACGGGTAATGTTCTACCTTCAGGCGTTTACGAGGTAACAATAACTCGGGGAATTTCAGGAGGTTTAGCGGTTTGGACTGTGGATGCCACAGACTTTTCCGGAAACACCTTCTCCACCTTTTTCACGGCCAATATAAATCCAATTACGTTCATAGGTGATTGTACGGATGTACCTTAAATAATTCTTTAACCAGATTATCATTAATGAATAAAACTTATTCACCTATTGAATAGGTTTTATTCATTTCATTTCGTGTAGTAATTCCAAAGATGGGGTCTGGTGTAAACGTATATAGCTGATTTATTTACAACCACTTATAGGAGCACTTCATACCTATACACGGTGTATATAGGAAAAGGATGCATACGTATACGTGGAGGAGAAAGCGATCAAGAAGCAACTCATAAGATAGATAGGCCTTTTTCGAAGAGTAACGAAGGGAAATTTTCAATTTCGGCAACAACACCTAAAATAAATAGAAATGACGCAGCCTCTCCTTTTTGAGAAACTGCGCCATTCCAGCACTTTGTAAGATGATTCCGATTGGGCTCGAACCAACGACCTCCACCCTGTCAAGGTGGCGCTCTCCCAGCTGAGCTACGGAATCGTATGTAGTATGTTGTCGGCGTTTCCTGCTGACAAGTAATAATATACTATGGATCGAGAAAGATGTCAACGGATATTAAAAATATTTTTAACAAAATGTAAATTCCCTTCTTTTCCTCTATTAAATCCTCCTTTCTCTTCCATTCAACTTTTTACACAATAGTATGATAAAATAAGTGAGAACACGTTTACATTGGATATAGGAAGGGAATTTTTTTGTGAATTTCCCTGTTGTGAGGAGGTGGCTGGAATATGGGTAGGGAAGGATCCATGACAGAGTATGAAATAGAAAGTGTCTACTTACAGGAGACGATGAAGCTGAAGGTGTACAAGCCGAAGAATTTCTCCTCCTTGTATAAATACCATTTCTGTATCATGCAGGATGGAAACGACTACTTCCAAATGGGACGGGCGGCGACACTCAGTGATAAGCTGCACCGCGACAACCGGATAGAGAATACGATTTTCATCGGCATCCATTATCAGGATAAGTACGACCGCCGTGAAAAGTATCATCCGGACGGTTCACGTCAGGGCGATTATGTGAATTTTCTCATTCGGGAAGTCGTTCCGTTTCTTGATGAAGAGCTCCCCGGCTACCATATGGGCCGTGGACGCACGCTTGCCGGAGATTCGCTTGCCGGCACGCTCGGCTTGATGACGGCAGCCAAGTTTCCGAATATTTTCGGTAATGTTATTGCACAGAGTCCTTATGTGGATGAGCATGTAATGGAGGTACTGGCGTCTGCCCGCGACTTCTCCGCGCTTACGATCGACCATACAATCGGCAAGGAAGAAACATCCGTTGTCACGACAGATGGAGACACGCTGGATTTCCTTACTCCGAACCGCGAGCTCCGCGACTTTCTTGAACGTCAGCCGCTCAGCTATACGTATCATGAATTGGACGGAGATCATACATGGGGCTCTTGGCAGCAGGATTTTGAACGTGCTTTGTTGAACATGTTTGGGAAAGAATAATGGAAACATATAAAGGAAGAATCAGGAGGGTTAGCCTAATGAAATACGGCATTGCAGTTTTTCCATCGAAAAAAGTCCAGGATGTGGCGAATTCTTACCGCAAGCGTTACGATCCCCATTATGCGCTTGTTCCCCCGCACATTACGATGAAGGAGCCGTTTGAAGCGGATGAGGCGGAAATTGAAAACACCATCATCCCTGAATTGAAGGAAATCGCTAAAGAAACACAGCCTTTCTCCTACGGCGTCTATAAAGTCAGCTCTTTTTCACCGGTGACCAATACTATTTATTTGAAGATCGATCCATCCGAAGAGATCTTCGCTTTGAACGATAAACTACATGCCGGCCAGATGCCGGAAGAGCGTGCGTATCAATTCGTTCCGCACATCACGATCGCCCAGAAGCTTTCGGATGAGGAATTCTCTGATGTATACGGCAGCCTGCGTATGCTTAAATTCGATCTTCAGGATGAAGTGGACCGCTTCCAGCTTCTTTATCAATTAGAAAACGGTGCATGGAGCGTTTATGAAACGTTCCGCCTCGGCCAAGGGTGATCTGCTTTGATGGACATCGTTAAAGTCACCAAAGACAGCCAGCGTCAGGATGCTTATTATGTCAGGCGCACGGTTTTCGTAGAGGAACAGCACGTCCCGGAGGAATTGGAGATTGACGAATTGGAAGAATCGGCGATTCACTTCGTCGGATATGAGAGCGGAGAACCAGTCGCCGCGTCCAGACTCCGCTTCGTGAACGGGTATGGGAAGCTCGAGCGAATCTGTGTCATGAAAGATCAGCGCGGCCGTTCGTACGGCAGAAAGATGATCGAAGAAATGGAAGCCGTGACGCGTGAATACGCGTATGACAAAGCGAAATTGAATGCACAGACCCAGGCAGAGAAATTTTATGAATCGTTAGGATATGTCACCATATCCGGGGAGTTCATGGATGCCGGCATCCCGCACGTGACCATGGTCAAAAAACTAAGCTGAGAAAAAGCCGCCTTTCCCGGCGGCTTTTCTTTTGCCTTCTACTTCTGTTTAAGCATACATTTTTTTGACTACAATGGAGCGTATAAGAAGTTATAAGGGATCGTGACAATATGGATTATATAAACATCACAATAGAAACACTGTTCGGCTTTGTCGCCCTCTTCATCATGACAAAAGTACTCGGTAAATCCCAAATTACACAGATTACGGCGTTCGACTTCATCGCGGCTCTTGTCCTAGGGGAGCTGGTCGGTAATGCTCTCTATGATCCGGAAGTCGGCGTCCTTGATATCGGGTATGCCATCCTCTTATGGAGCATTCTTATCTATACGACGGAAATCATCACGGAGAAGTTCAAAGGGACAAGGAAACTGCTTGAAGGTATGCCCTCCCTGATCATCTACAAAGGAAAAATCGACAGAGAGCAGTTGAAGAAAAACAAACTCGATCTCGACCAGCTCCAACACCTGCTTCGTTCGAAAGACGTGTTTTCCATGAAGGAAGTCCAGTATGCTCTTTTGGAAACGGACGGTACGATGTCTGTTTTGAAGGCATCGCAGTTTCAGAACGTGACGAGGGACGATATGAAACTGACACCGGAAGAGGTGCCGCTGCCGAGGACCATCATCAGCGACGGTGAGATCATTTGGGACAACCTGATGGAAGCTGGTTTTGACGAAGCCTGGCTCGAGCGCCAGCTGAAGGCACAGAATTACAACGAGCCTAAGGAAATCATGTATGCCGAATATACAGACGGCGACAAACAGTTATATATTCTCAGCATGTGAAGCAGAGTGGAACATCCAGCGGTTCCCCTCCACGCGGTCCTCGATGAGGCCCGCTTTTTTTAATCCGATCAAATAGGCCGTGACGGCCGTCCGATATAAAAGAAACTGGGAAAGCCCCTTCGTTTCCACTTCGTACCGGCTGCACATCGCCGTTATCACCTCTTCCTGTGATACTCCGTCACGGCCTCTGATAAATCGATGCAGCCAATGGAGAATTCCTTCATGATAGGCGATATTTGCATCGATTACAGCCGTATGATCTGTTTCATACTCCCCGTGCCCCGGAAGGGATCCTTCACATGGAATATCCCGAAGCTGCCGAAGACTCTCCAAAGCAGCATGTGCATCTGTTAAATAAGGGATTTTGTGCTTATGTAAGGTATCGATGCCGAAATAGCTGTCGGCCGCATATAACACTCCTTCCACTTTAATACCGAGCTGATGATAGCTGTGGCCCGGAAGGAAAAACGTTTCCCCTTCCATCTCCCCTATTGGAAATTTCCCTGCACCTACCACATCGTCTATCCGAACTGGCGGCCCCTGCAGAAACTTATTGTTGAGCTCTGGAACCGGATCGTTGCCACCGGACAAATAGAGCGGCTCCAGTTGCGGATAGCGTAAGACAGCCTCTTCAAGCGGAGCAGCCATCGTATGGACATCATACTGTTCCTGCACATACGATGCGCCTCCGTAATGATCCGCGTGTGCGTGCGTAATAAAAAGGTGCGTCAATGGAAGATCCCTTTTCCTGATCTCCTTGAGCACCTTTTTTATAGAAGAGCGGTCGAGTCCCGCGTCTATAAGCAGACCACTCTCCCCTTTATTTACATAGCCGATATTGACGGAACCTTCCCAGTAGAAACAATGGTCGTTTATCGCAGTAAATGACACGTCCTCCACCCTTTCAGCGTTTTCATACTTCTTCGCTGAAACGGCGTCCTTTTCCTGTCATTTCCGAGAAAACATTTTCCACTTTCTTCGGAGACGGCTGCTCGGATGCATGAAAGCGGCCGGATGTGTATAGCGTTGAGAGCGGTTCATACTTCTGCTTTTCTACCTCCGGATGATCACCGTGTCGGAGCTTTGATGCGAGGTCCGCCTGAAAAACCTTCTCTATGCCATATGATGTCCGGTGTGCTTCCACGACCCGTTCCTGATAATCCTGATACTGATAGAAATGGACCGGCAGAATATATCCCATCCTGCTCCCTCCTTTTTCTTTCTATACCCGCATTCCGCCTATGCTACTCACTCAAAGAACCCTTCCATTTTTCCTATTTGTTTATTCAGGAAAGCTTCCATGTCCGTCATCCGCTTATCGAAGCGCCCCTCCCAGGCTTGGAAGTCCTTCTCCCACTGGCCGAATTTCTTCTCCGGTTGACGGATGATGCCATAGTTTTTCGACGTTTCCATATTTATTTCCTGCAATACATCAAATAACGTCTTATCCTTTTTTTCCTCACTCACAGCCGATCGGTCCACAAGTACAACATCGACTGGATCCCGGCGACGGCTAACAGCCAGATGAGCCATTCTCCGTAAGGAACAATCATATAGAAGAGAAGCATTAACAGCGAGGACCAGACACCGACACACCACTGGCAGCTGAGACCTTCCCCGATAAACCCTTTCGGTTCAATCCACTCTTCCTCGATTCCCTCTTCATTCTTGACGATTTTTGTTTCCATGAACGGTTTCCGGAGCCATTCAAAGATATAGTCCGCGACCAACAAACGGGTCAAACGGAAGCTGGCCAGACCGATCAACAGAAATTCAAACACACTTAACATATACCTTCATCCTCTCCATGAAGAAAAAGCCACTACGCTTTTGGTAGTGGCCGACAAACCGAAACGGATCAGAACCAGCGGAATCCTCCGCGGCGATCTGAAGATTCATCATCTTCTTTTTTATGGTGTTTTTCTCTGGAGCTGCTTTCTTCTGCAGCCTCTTCTCTATGCCGGCGTCCCCCGAAAAATGGATCGACGAAATCGTCTCTGTCCTTTTGACCGTGGTGGTCAGGACGATGGTGCTGTGGTTCGATGATGACGTTATCTGCTTTAATGATAAGATCCTTCACATGGATGACCTTTTTCTTTTCAGACATTCCATTCACTCCTTATTCGAATTCACTGTTAATCTATGGCGTTTGCCCTGATTGGGTATAGTCGTCTGCCCATCCATGGAAAAAAACTTGCCGTTTTGTTGAAAAGAGTCAAATGCCCACACCGACAAAGCGCACCGACATATTGTAGTAAAGACGATACGTCAATGCGTATGGAAAGGGGAAAATAATAATGAGCTGTGGTAAAAATTACGATTCAGGCTCTTGTGTAATCGATATTCTTAAAGATATCGTCGATGCACAGAACGATGTGATGCATGATTGCACAACAAGCTGTGAGCAGTCAATCGCTGATCTTCTAGGTGACACGGGCGGAGGTTCCGGATTCGATACGGTTCCTGTCATCCTATACTGCAAAGATGGATGCAAACCTTTCAAAGGATACGGTTCTAAGCGAAGCGGAGAAGGCTGTGACGTAAGAGGAAGCTTCTTCTTCCGCGTTAAATCCGTAGACAATGACGGATGTGCAATCCTCGAACTTCTATTCGCCGACCGTTGGCACCGCGGGGATGACGAAGAGAGTGGAGACGAGGACTTCCGTGGAAAACACGACTGCGATCCTAAATCTCCAGCAGACCAAAGCTGCCGCAACCTGCGCGCTTCCGGAATCTGCATCACGGTTGATTTGAACTGCTTCTGCCACGTAACTTGTCTGCCGGCAGCAGCCACACTATAAAACAAAAACCGCGCCCACAAAGCGCGGTTTTTTATGCATTTAGAAACCGAGAAGACGGATGTCCGTAATGTCCGCAAAGGGAACCGTCCGCTCGAACGGCCGCTGGAACACTTTCATATGCACCACACCATCCTGATAATCGGTGATGTAGCCTTTGTACTGCTCTTCCGCTGTTTTCACTTCACACTTCATCTTCGGCACGTGGGGAGAAAGCTTGAAGAAATAGTTCACTTTCTCTTCCAGGGACAACTCATGGAACCCCTGCCTTCGTTCCCGCGACGTAGGCGTCCGCTTCTCTTCCTGTCCCGCTTTACTGGCAGGAGGATCGCCGGGCGCTTGTTCCTCCTCCTTCTTGAGCTTCGACAATTCTTCCACATGCGGTGCTTGTTGACGGCGCATCCTTGTCTCTTTCTCTTGAGCCGATGTTTCTTTCGCTGCCGGTTCCGCTGATGGCACACTCGCGTCCACCGACTTCCGCTGCGTCCGGAAGCTCGTTTGCATCGGAACTTCCGCCGGCTTCAATTTTGGCTGTACAATATAAAGCATTGGCTGCTGTGCAAGGCGTTTCTCTTCGGCCATAGGGATCTCTCCTTTTCCATTCGATCATCATTCTATGTATATGCCCAAGTTCCCTTTCATGTTCACTTTTCCTGCATTATGACAAAACCTTTCCATCAAAAAAACGCCTTCCTGATTAGAGAAAGGCGCATTTCCTATGATTATTTGGATTTCAGTACGCGACGGTACTGAAGCCGCCATCAACGTGAATAATTTCTCCGGTCACTCCGCGGGACAAATCACTCATGAGGTAATACCCGGTATCCCCCACTTCCTCCTGCGTCACTGGACGGCGGAGCGGAGCACGTTCTTCAATGACCTGAAGAATCTGATTGAAGTCCCCGACACCTTTGGCGGACAAAGTACGGATCGGACCTGCCGAAATGGCATTGACGCGAATGTTGTGTTTGCCTAAATCATTGGCCAGGTACTTCACGCTCGCATCCAGACTAGCTTTGGCTACACCCATGACGTTGTAGTTCTTCACGACCTGTTCTCCGCCGAGATATGTCATCGTAAGGATGCTGCCGCCCTCCTTCATCAACGGTTGGGCTGCCCGTGCAACAGCCGTTAAGGAATAGGAGCTGATGTTATGGGCCGTCAGGAAACCGTCCCTGCTTGTATTCAAATACTCATTCTTCAGCTCTTCCCTGTTGGCGAAAGCGATACAGTGCGCAAGTCCGTGGATGACGCCTACATCTTGTCCGATTTGTTCAAATGTCTGGATGATCGCTTCATCGTCCGTTACATCACACTCATATACAAGGGATTCCGGTCCGCCTTCCAATGTATCAGCAAGGTCTTGCACAGCTTTCTTGAAACGCTCGGATGCTACGGTGAAAATGAGACGTGCTCCTGCCGCATGCAGCGACCTTGCTATTCCCCAGGCGATGCTCCGCTTGTTAGCGACACCCATGACGACGTACGTACGATTTTCCAAAGAAAAATTCATCCGTTAAATCCTCCTAAATTAGCATTTGATATTAGTACCTGCTCCTATTTTAGCGGAAAGGCTTACATATGACAATGTACAAAAAGAGCCTCCCAATCATTGGGAGGCTTCTTCTCAGCACCATTCACAGTATTCTAATTCTGCTTTTAATTCTTCCACATATTCATGGGAACCGGTGACAATCAGGCGGTCACCCATTTTCAGTTCGGTATCTCCATGAGGGACGATGGAATCTTTTCCTCGGAAGATACGAACCATAATAACGTCCCCGGTGAAAGGAAACTCACGGAGGTGAGTGCCGTTATAAATGGAATTATTCATATTGATCTGATACAACGCGTTCTCCTGAGTTGTAAGGATATCCAGGACATTCGGCGCTTCGATCATGGCTTTAAGCAATGCTTTCGTCGAAAGGAATACAGAGAACACACTTACGTTCAAGTCCTTCATTTCCTGAGCGAGGTCGGTGGATTCGATTCTTGCGATGACGCGCTCGACTCCCTGCTCTTTCGCAAAGCGGGCAATCTTGGCGTTCCGCTCTTCATCCCCTGTCGATGCGACGAGAAGATCGACATCGAATACTCCGATTTCCTTCATCTGCTCGACATCATAGTCATCGAGCTCCTTGATATCGAAGCACTGCCTCGTAATCCGGTCATCGATCTTATCCATTTTCATATGATAGAGGTGCGTTTCATACGCGTTGACGTCAAGCTCTCTCACGACCGGCAGCGTCATCCGGTTGGAACCGACGAAAGAAACGACCGTTTTGTGGTCTTCCTCTTCAAATCTGCCGTAGATTTTCTTGAAGAGAATCGGTCCGATCAGGCATGTTAAGACGGCGACGAGAATAAGCGCGCCTTCCATCTGATCATCGATCATTCCTTCACGCTTCCCGATCGCCGCTGCAGCGATGACAAGGGAAAGCGTCGAAGTGAGGATGAATCCCGAACCGAATACGGTCTTCATGTCATACCACTTGCTGAGAAGCAGGGCAGGTACGACCTTGGAGACAAGCAAGGCCAAGAACAAGAGCGGTATTAAAAGAAGCACTCTCGTATCTGTAAACAAGCTCCAAATATCGATTTCCACACCGACCATTACGAAGAAGATCGGAATAAGGAAACCGTAACCGAAGCTGTCCAGCCGCTTGACCATTTCCGGGTTTGGAGACAATAGAGATACTAACGTCCCGGCAAGGAACGCACCGAGGATGTTTTCTGCCCCTACCTGTTCCGACAGGGCTACAAGCAGAAGGATCAGCGTGAAGACCGCACGGGTATCGATCTGAATCGTCCCTTTGGTCATCGTTTCTACATAGGACTGATGACGGAACTTCTTGCCAATGTAATAGAAAAGCACACCGGCTGCGAACAGAATCAACAAGAGCCACGTATTTCCTCCGCTCTCTCCATAAATGGAGACAAATACCGCAAGGAGAATCATCGTCACCAGGTCTGCAATGACGGCGATCAACAGAATCGTCTGTCCGATCGTTGTCTTCATCATTTGGGCATCTTTCAAAGTAGGAACGACGACACCAAGGGATATTGTTGAAATAATCAACGTCATTAAGAAGGCATTATCGATGAAGCCGGCCCATACGAAGGCGAACGATAAGGCCAGGGATATGACGAAGATCCCCAGGAATACAAGCGTCGCCACCCAGACCGGGTTCGGAGCACCAGTATTTTGGTTTTCCGGTTTTGCTTTCTTTTTCTTTCTTGCGAAAATCGAAAAATCAATCTCCAGACCGCTTAAGAACATCAGGAAGATGAACCCAAGCGTCGAGAGTATTTCAAGCCAGCTCCCCTGATCAACGAGGTCAAATCCACTTTGACCAATGATCAAGCCGACGATAATTTCAGCTACTACCACCGGTATCATCGTTAATTTAAATCGGTGTAGTAAAATTGGTGTAAGGAATGCGGCGATAATGACAATAACGAGCGAAGTTACTGAAGCACCATGTTCCATACGTACCCCCCTCTCCAACTATTCCTAGTTGATGATTTTTTATATTTATCAACTTCTTTCTTCTATACTGCCTATTCCTTCATGTTTTCATTTCCCCATTCTTTACGTATCTGCTTAAATAAGCAGGTTCATGAAGGCGGTGGCCATTCCGAAATAAATAAGAATGGAAATTAAGTCGTTCAGCGTCGTAATGAACGGGCCGGAAGCAACTGCCGGATCGACGTTCAGGCGGTGCATGATCAGCGGTACAAGCGAACCAGCCAACGTAGCTACAATCAGCGTCAATAGAATGGATAGTCCAACGAGGACACCCAGGAAAAAGTTCCCCTGCCATATATATACAATCAACATCATGAGAACACCGCAGACAATCCCGCTGATTAAACCCGTTCCCGCTTCGCGCATCATCATTTTGATTTTTCCCTGTTTTTCAAATTCACCAGTTGCAATACCGCGAACGGCGACGGCAAGCGCCTGTGTGCCGGTATTCCCCCCCATTCCTGCAATCAGGGGAATGAAGATCGCTAAAATGGCGACTTTATCCAACGTTTCTTCAAAACGACCGATCAGACTGGCGGTCAAACTGCCGAGGAAAAGCAGAATGATCAGCCATGGCAGCCGTTTCTTCGCTGAGGAAAAGGCATTATCATCCGGACTGTCAACATCAGAAATGGCGGCGAATTTAGAATAGTCATCACTCGCCTCTTCTTCCATGACGTCCATAATATCATCGACGGTGATGATTCCGAGCAGATGGTCCTGGAAGTCCACGACCGGCAGGGCCAGGAAATCGTAGTCACGGACCATCCGTGCCACTTCTTCCTGATCATCTCCCACTGAGACCGATACCACCCGTTCATTCATCACGTCGGCAATCAGCCAGTCTTCTTCCGAAATAATCAAATCCCTTAAGGAGATAACTCCTGCAAGACGCTTATCCTCATCAATGACATACGTATAGTAAATCGTCTCGGCGTCAGGTGCTTCGGTTCTTAAATGGACCATCGCTTCTTTGATGGTCATGGTCGCATTGACCACGACATATTCCGTCGTCATGATCGACCCGGCTGTTTTTTCTTCATAATGAAGCAGGTCCTTGATTTCATCCGCAGCTTCTTCATCCATGATTGTCAAGAAGCTTGCCACTTTGTCCTTATCCAACTCATTAAAGATGTCGACTGCATCATCGGCGGACATTTCTGCAAAGACCTGGGCGGCGAAGGTCGGATCCATTTCGGAGAAAAACGGTTCAATCTCTTCATAATCAATATGTTCCATAAAATCCGCTACTTCTTCCGGTGACAGGTACGTATAAATCTGCAGACGAACGTCTTCGTCCCTGCCTTCGAATATCCTTGCTTGATCATATGGATGTAGTTCCAAGAACTCCGCCCGGAACTGATCGATATGATCATTGAACAGCGCATCTTTGATATTCGCCCAGACCTGCTGGCGTTCTTGGTCATCTAAGTGTTCCATAAGCAACCCTCCCCGGCGTCTATTTCATTTTTGACCGTTTAATCTTAATGGCGTAAAGCCCTTTTGTCAACGGAAGTCATTTTTTTGTCATTTTTCTTTTTGCTTCGACCAAAATCCTGCATAATCGTAGTGTAACAGAAGCCTGCTCAGGATGGGAGCGAAATACTGAATGGCGGCTGGAGAAAAGGTTTACAATTGATTAGGATGGGAAAAATAGGAGCGATATATAGAAGAAGGGACGAATTTGAATGGCCTACGATATCATTGGAGATGTTCACGGATGTCTCGACGAACTGAAGCAGTTGTTTGCAGAGCTCGGGTATGACTGGCATTCCGGAATACCGGTACATCCAGAAGGACGCATACCCGTATTCGTCGGTGACATAACCGATCGGGGACCTGATTCGATCGGCTGCATCCGTCTCGTAACGGAGCTTGTCGAACAGGAGAAAGCCCTCTATGTACCAGGCAATCATTGCAACAAGCTCTACCGCTTTTTTCTTGGTAACGGTGTTCAGGAGAAACACGGACTGGAAACAACGACAGCAGAATACCGCAGCCTGCCGAAGGAAGAACAGAAGGAGATTAAACATCGGTTCAAACAATTATATGAGCAGGCACCGCTCCACCTGATACTAAAAGATGCACATGCAGTAGTGGCCCACGCCGGTATCCGGGAAGAAGATATCGGTCGAAAAAGCAAACGAATAGAGACATTCGTCTTATATGGCGACATTACGGGAGAAAAGCTTCCAGACGGAAGGCCGGTAAGGCGGGACTGGGCTCAGGAATATCACGGAGACCGCTGGATCGTTTACGGCCATACCCCGGTCCGTGAGCCGCGATTTGTCAATCAAACCGTAAACATCGACACCGGCTGTGTTTTCGGCGGGGACTTGACGGCCTTTCAACTTCCGGAGGAAACGATCGTCCGTATCCCTTCGTCTATGCCGTTCATGGAAGAGAAATTCAGCTATTAAAAAATCCGAACGACTTTGCTTTCTTCCTGTAAGGCATGCAAAGGGTCGTTCGGATTTTTATTTTTCTTTCATGTAACTGCTCCATTCAGAAGGGGCTTTAGAATCGAAGCTCATGGACTCTCCTGTCCAAGGGTGCAGCAATTTCAGATGATAGCAGTGAAGCGCCTGCCCTGCCAGCTTATCTGCTTGTCGCGCCCCATAAAGGGTATCACCGACCAGCGGATGCCCGATATGTGCCATATGGACACGAATTTGATGCGTTCTTCCCGTCAACAGCTGAAAGGCAACTTTGGACACCCTGCCACCCGTCTCCAGCACATCATACATCGTTTGTGAAGGCTTTCCTTCCGGGTCAACCGTTCTTCGGATGATGGAATCGTCCGCTCTCTCAATAGGTGCGTCGATTAACCCCTTTTCCGGTTCCGGTAGGCCTTCGACCAACGCTTGATAAAAGCGGTCCACCAGTTTAGCCTTTCTCGTCAGCAGCATGTGACTGTATGCATGTTTCGCGACCAGCATCAGCCCCGATGTGTAGGTGTCGAGTCTCGTGACAATATGGACGGTGCATGGGTGACCGATTTCCTCATAATAAGCAATCAGATGACTGGCAATGGACGGTTCCTTTTTGTAAGGAGGAACGACGGCAATGCCGGACGGTTTATCCAATACAAGAATATCCTCATCTTCATAAAGGATAGCAAGCGGACCTTCTACCGGCTCAATTGCTCCCCGTTCTTCTGCAGGGAACAGGATCGTGAGCGTCGAGGCGCCTTTCAAAGGCTGCCACATTTCCGCTTCTTTTTCATCGATGAAGATATGTCCGTTCATGCGGACCCGCTTAAGAAGCTGACGGGAGAATCTGCCCTTCCCCCGCAGGAAGTCCCTTACCGATCGTCCCGCGTCGGACGGGTCGATGTCCCACTTCTTTTTGATATTACTGCTCATGCTCATCTGCGACAAAGGAATCGTGAACCCTTTTCCAGAACGGGAACGGACGGAAGCGGGCGAAGCGAACCTTCTCTTCTGCTACACGGAACTGAATCGATTTCACATCTTTGTACGTACGGGAAATATGATCGAGCGTGAAAAGGAAGCTCCGGTCGTTCTTCGGCTTGAACATGCAGGTGTGATGGCTCGGCAGAATCAACGGCGAGCCGATCGTCCGGAAGACACGGTTGTTGATGGATGCCATTTCCGCAATCTGGAAGGCTTCCAGCGACGGATGAAGGATGGCTCCTCCCAATGCTTTGTTATAAGCCGTACTACCGGAAGGAGTCGATACACAAAGACCATCTCCACGGAACGTTTCAAAATGATCGCCTTTGATCTCGATATCCATGACCACAGATCCTTCTGCCGTCTTGATGGTACACTCATTCAAAGCAAGGTAGCGATCTTCTTCTCCGCCTCCGTGCGGACGGATCGTTACTTCCAGGAGAGGGTACTCCACCACTTGGAATGGTGTTTTGGCAATTTCAATGATCAACTTCTCCATTTCTTCCGGCATCCAGTCGGCATAGAAGCCGAGGTGGCCGGTATGGATACCGATGAAGGCTGTTTTATCAAGGCGGTGGACATAGGTGTGGAAGGCTTCCAGCAACGTACCGTCCCCTCCTACAGAAATCGCTAAATCCGGTTCCTCTTCGCTGTATTCCAACTGGAATTCGGTTAAATAGCTTTTTATTTTGCTGCGGATTTCATTCGATTTCTTATCTCCTCTGGACAAGATGGAGAACTTCATCGGTGACCACTCCTTTACGAATTGTTCGTATTCTTCTTCTGTTCTTCTTTCTTCATGAAGACGCGCTGCGCTTCCTGGACTTCGCTCTTGATCTTTGACATCTCTTCATCCAGCTGAAAGGCAGCTTCTCCAGCCCGCTTCAGGCGGGACTTGATTTCTGAAGGTATTTTTCCCGAGTATTTATAATTCAATGAGTGCTCGTTCGTCGCCCAGAAGTTCATCGCCAGCGTGCGGATCTGAATCTCTGCCAACACTTTCTTCTGGCCGTGGATCGTTTCCACAGGATAGAGGATGACGACATGAAAAGAACGATATCCACTGTCTTTCTTGTCCGAAACATAGTCCTTCTCCTCGACGATTTCGAAGTCCTGCCTGTTCCGCAGCATGTCGACAACGGCATAGATGTCATCCACGAACTGAGTCATCACACGTACGCCGGCTATATCCTGCAGTTCATCTTCAATATTCTCCGGATTGATGCCCTTCCGTCTTGCCTTCTGGACAATGCTTGACCGGGGCTTGACTCGGCCTGTTACGAATTCAATCGGCGACTGCTCTTCTTCGTACTCGAACTGCTTCCGCATTCCCTTTAATTTGATTTTTAATTCTTCCACCACTTGTATATAAGGTGCCATAAATATTTCCCAATTCATTCAGCGCCCACCTTTATGTATCCAATCTTCATAGTAATTATGTGCGTTTTCTTTCCTATTCATTGTATCATAAAGTATAGCGACGGAATAAGCAGTACGTCTGACTATTTCCCATAATCAGGAGGTTTTTACATGTCTCAGGAAATTGAAATCGAATTCAAAAATCTGCTAACAGAAGCGGAGTATAACCGTATTTATCAGTTTCTCCCATTCGAATCGGTTGAACTTATGGAACAAACCAATTATTATTTTGAAACAGGTGACGGGCAATTGCGGGGGAAGGGCGCTGCACTAAGGATCCGGAAGAAAAACGGCTCCTGGACCATGACTTTGAAAGAGCCTCACAAGGACGGACTTTTAGAGACTCATGCACCTTTGACAGAAGAGGAAGCGAACCTATGGATCCAGAACAAAGGTCCGAAGAAAGCAGATATCTCCCGTCAATTGGAGGGGCTCGGCATCGATCAGGACCGCCTTCACTACCTCGGTTCGCTTACCACACGTAGAAAAGAACTGCCTTATAACGGAGCTCTTGTCGTTCTTGATCACAGTCTTTATTACGATAAGGAAGACTACGAACTGGAAGTGGAAGCTCCATCGAAAGAGGCAGGTTTACAGGTCATCAAGCAAATTCTGGAGGCGTGCAAGATTCCCGAACGGCAGACAGATAATAAGATTAAACGCTTCTACCAAGCCAAGCTGCAATCAGAATAGTTGCCGTCCACACCTCCCCATTGCTAAAATGGACTCACAGACAGGACAGGAAGGGATTATATGCAACAACGTGGTACGATTTTCGATGAAATAGGAAAAGATAAAATCGATCAGCTCGTCGAGGCTTTTTATGCACGGGTACAGAAGCACCCGGACTTAGTACCGATTTTCCCCAATGATTTCAGCGAAACCATTCGTAAACAAAAGCAATTTTTGACACAGTTTTTTGGAGGTCCGCCCCTCTATGTAGAAGAGCACGGTCATCCGATGCTCAGGGCGAGACACCTGCCATTTGAAATAACTCCAAAGAGAAGAGATGCCTGGCTGTCATGCATGTCGGGAGCCATGACGGAAGTGGGCATAGAAGAACCCCACCGCTCCTTCATGTTTGAGCGATTAACGATGACAGCCAACCATATGATGAATACACCTGAGGATGAGAAAGGAGAATCGATGTGAGTTGGAAAAGCTTGAGCAGTGAAAAAGAGACAAATACCACAACAAGCGGCTTCTTCGATTTATTGAAACGGCCTATAGAAATTTATGTCTTCATCGATCCTCTCTGCCCGGAATGCTGGTCCATGGAACCTTTTCTCAAGAAGCTCAACATCGAATACGGCCGCTTCTTCACCATAAAACCGATCATCAGCGGCAAGCTGGCTAATCTGCATCAAAATAAAATGAAGAAACCGGAAAATCTGAAGCAGGCCTGGGACCATACGGCGTCCCGTACAGGTATGTGCTGTGACGGCGATGTCTGGCTGGAAAATCCCGTCGCTTCCCCTTTCGCAACGGCTCTCGCAGTCAAAGCAGCGGAATTGCAGGGGAAAAAAGCAGGCATGCGCTTTCTTCGCAAAGTACAGGAATATGTATTCCTTGAGAAGCAGGACATCTCTGATGAGAAGGTACTCATCGAATGTGCGGAACAGAGCAAACTGGATGTCAGGGAATTCAAGAAAGACATCCATTCAGATGCTGCGAAACGGGCCCTCCAATGCGACTTGAAGCTCGCTCATGAAATGGAGGTTGATTCCACGCCGACCATCGTCATTTTCAATGAGTCAGAAGAAGACGCCGGACTGAAAATTACCGGATTGTATGCTTACGATGTGTACGTGAAAGTGTTGAAAGAAATGCTTCAGAAAGATCCAAAGCCTGGTGTAAAGCCCGCTTTGGAGGATTTCTTGCAACACTATCGCTTCGTAGCGAATAAGGAGATCGCCGTCGTGTACGACTGGACGGAACAGGAAGCGAAACGGGAAATGAAGAAGTTGGTCCTGAAGCAGAAAGCAAGAGAAGTGCCTGTCAAACACGGTACTTTCTGGAAATATATGAACTCTTGAACAGTAACAGCTCCCGCATCCAGCGGGAGCTGTTTTTACATAGAATCCCCCTGACAAGCATAGGATGATTCAAGGAGGTGTGTCTGTATGATGAAACTATGGATGGCGGTCCTTTTTCTTCTTATCATTCTGATGCTTCTGCTGCTTCACCTGCTCGCCTTAATGAAGATGTTCCCGTTATACGTCACATCGCCGCTCCTCTTTGCAGCTATCTACCTGACTATTTCCCTGTTTACTCACAAGAAAACCTTCCGAGGTTTTAAATGAGCACGCTACATAGTTTTTCAAAAAAAGAAGCGCCCGGAGCAGCCCGGACGCTTCTTTTCCTTTATGCTTTCTGCAGCAATTGTTCCATTTCATTCAACTTCTCTTCAAACACGTCCAGTGCAGCAAGAATCGGATCTTTGGAGGTCATATCTACGCCGGCGTGTTTCAACACCTCGATCGGGTAATCACTGCTGCCCGCCTTAAGGAAGCTCTTATAGCGGTCGACCGCTGGTTCGCCCTCTTCCAGGATCTGCCCCGCCAGTGCCTGTGCGGCTGCATAACCTGTAGCATACTGATAGACGTAGTATCCCATATAGAAGTGCGGGATGCGCGCCCATTCCAATCCGATATCGTCATCAATGACGATATTGTCACCGAAATACTTCTTATTCAAATCATAATAGATTTCTGTCAGCTTACCGGCTGTAAGAGCCTCCCCGTTCTGGGCCTGAATATGAATTTCATGCTCGAACTCCGCGAACATCGTCTGACGAAAGACGGTTCCCCGAAAGCCTTCCAGAAAATTATTCAACAGGTACAGCTTTTCTTTGTCACTGTCAACTTTGTTCAAAAGATGATCGTTCAACAGCGCTTCATTACAAGTAGATGCAACCTCTGCCACAAAGATGGAGTAGTTACCGTAACGATATGGCTGGTTCCGGTGCGTGTAGTAACTGTGCAGGGAGTGGCCGAGCTCGTGAGCAAGGGTGAACAAGTTGTTCACGTTGTCCTGCCAGTTCATAAGGATGTAAGGGTTGGTACCGTAGTGGCCCGAGGAATACGCACCGCTCCGTTTTCCTTTATTCTCTTCGACATCGATCCACCGATCTTTAAATGCTGACTGAAGGATCTCCCCGTACTCTTCTCCAAGCGGTTTCAGCCCGTCCAGCACAAGCTTCTGCGCTTCTTCATAAGAAACTTCCATTTCCGCATCCTTAACAAGCGGTGTATATAAGTCGTACATATGCACTTCATCCAACCCGAGGACCTCTTTACGCATTTCTGCATAACGATGTAATAAAGGCAGGCGTTCATGAACCGCTTCAATCAAATTGTCGTATACGGATTCAGGGATGTTGTTGTTATCAAGCTTCGCCTGACGAGCCCGGTCATACTTCCTTACCGTCGCATTGAAATTATTCTTCTTCACATGCCCGCTGAGCGTGGAAGCGAACGTATTCTTAAAGGAACCGAACGTGTCGTACATCGCTTCAAACGCACGCCTGCGTACATCTCTGTCATCTGATTTCAAGAATCCGACATAGCGGCCGTGCGTGAGCTCCACGTCTTCCCCCTTCTCGTTTTTAATCACAGGGAAAGTAATGTCCGCATTGTTAAGCGCTCCGAAGGTCTGGGAAGGATTCGCCCCGATTTCCGAAAAACCAGCCAACAGCTTCTCTTCCTGTTCACTGAGCACATGTGCCCGCTGCCGCGTAATCTCATCAAGGGTGTGTCTGTATAATTCCAACGGCTTGTAAGTATCAAGGTATCTTTTAACCGTACCTTCCGGCAGCGCAAGAATTTCAGGAACGATGAAGCTCATCGCAGAGGCGAGTTTGGTAAACAGCGATTCCGCTTTCGCATTCATCTCCTGATAATGAGAGTTCGTCGTATCCTGATCGTTCCTCATATGGGCATAAGTATATAGACGGCCGATGCGATTCGAAATTTTGTCCTGGAAATCAAGCAGTTTGTAAAGCTGCTCGGCCGATGCTCCTAAATTCCCCCGATAGTTGTCCAGTTCGGGAAGCATTCCCTCAATCGCTTTCAGCTCTTCATACCATTTCTCATCCGTTTCAAATATAGCTTCGAGGTCCCACGTTTTTTCTACAGGAATCTCCTCACGTTTTGGTAATTGTTTCGTTGAAGACATGTCCAACATCCTCCTTCATAAAAAGATCATCTTATAATGGTTTCTCGATTTTTCAAGTAATCCCTTCACAAACCGAAACATTTTATAAACGCCCCAGCTGTGCTAAGGTTTGTTCGTCTTCCTTTAGTCCGGCTTCCATATGGGTATGGAAGGTCAGCTGCCTGTTCTTCACCCACTTATTCTTCCCTGTTTTACGCACGATATTTAAAGCGTGGAGCTGCTCTAAATACTGCATGGAAAGCGAAGGCTGATAACCATTGATCGTCTCTGGGACTTCCACTTCGGGTAATTCAATGATTGTTTCATACGATGCAGGAAGAAAATGTTCAATCAAAAGTTTCGTCTGCCATAGATACGCCTTCCCTCCCAGCTGTACCTGTCCCGGCACCGGGAGAAATGCCGCACTTGGAATCAAAGAGAAGTGAAGACCTTTTAAGTACAAATACTGGCGGTATTGACGCTCGGAAGAACTTTCCTCTTTACGGTAAACCGTGCGATTAACATACCACATCTGCTGTAAATAATCATGGAAAACGTTTCTAGGAAAGGGGGCTGGGGAGGAGAATAACTGCGGAAAAGAGAGGTGTGAAAGAGGGACTTTCTTTATGCTGCCTATCGTCATTCCCATACCGAGAGAGCCTTGCGGATAGACAAGAATTATCTCTTGTTTAGAAATATCGAGAAAAAACAGTTGGTACCCGTGAGGGAAGTGATACATGCAAGTACGGAGGAAATCATTGAGGATAAAGCGATGGGGGCCTTTTTGACAAAAGTGACGGCTGCTGAGAATCCACAAAGGGAAGATTCCCATCGATTGATACGCTTTTGTTCGTTTTATAATGTCTTTTTGGGGAATGCGTGAACATTGGTACTCCAAGGCGATCCGTCTGCGCGGCAGAGTCAGCAATACGTCCGGGCGCTTCCCATTCGAAAGCCTCTTCTCTATTGCTGCCTCCTGCCCCTGCTGTTTAAGCCAGTGGAACAGCTGCCACTTTCCGCGCTCATGCTCCTCTGTTTCCCCTCCACTCCCTGCCGCACACTCACTGTCAGGACGATGGGCGAAGTGCGGGGTCACCTTATTTCCGGCTCTGATCAGGACTGGCTCCTTACATACAGGGCAATGGTACGTGTCGTTTCTCATGGAATCAATCATACTTTTAGATACTTGGTACAGGGATAGAATTTCCCCTTTGCTGTCTAACGCATACATCAACAGCTTCACCTCCACCCCTACCTTTCGACAAAAGAAAGTCCTTCCCCTTTTTATCAAATAAAAAAAGCACACAAAACTGTGTGCTTCTTGCATCAATCAACAGGGAAGTGCTGTTTGATGGAAGATAAGGCGTCTGCTTCGAATATGGTTTTCCCATACTCTTCAAGCCTGTGTATAGTCAGAGAAGATTCCTGGCCATACTCCATCAATTGACTCAGAATATTTTCCTGGTCGTCATCACTCATATTTTCATCTTGGAATTGAATATATAGATAGTATCGATCCTCGAAATGGAACAACTTCTGCTCCATACTTTCCGGTGAAGATACGTAGTGACTTAATTGAATGATGTCTTCGAAATCCTGGAACTTCAACGTAAATGCTAAAGGCTCGTCAGAATCGATTTCCTCATCCTCATCTTCATCATCCTGATCATCTTTCGCATGGAATTTATCATCCAATAATGATTCCAGCTTATCGTCAATCGGCAGATCGATTTCTTTCCCGTCTTCCTGAGGCAGTTCAAGCTTTTGGCCGTCTTGAGACACTTGGGCTTTCGTGACAATTACCTCTAGGCCTTTGTCCATTGCCTGTACTTGAATCCAAAGCGGACCATCCGCGTGGAAATTCTCCTGGTCGTTGACTTCATCCATCATTTCCCAGAACAACTGCTCACTGCGCTCACGGTTATACCAGATCTCTTCTCTGTCGAAACCTCTTTGCTCAACATCTTGATATGTTACGTAAAACTTCACGGTGTTTTCATTGATACGTTCAATTTCCATAACGTCTCTCTCCCTTCTTATCATGTTTTAAGGGGGAAGGGAACACTCACCCTTGCGTTCGTTTTAGAACCTTACCCGTTAGGCCCTGGCTTCAACCGTTGAGATGTGTAGAAAGTAAGGGTTGATGTATTCCTATTGTATGACAGGAATGTCTAAATGGAAAACAAATTGCTCGAATTCAGCATATAACCATATAAGACATGAATATCATGACAATAAGGCTGTCTTACCGGGTGGTTGAGTTATCATTTTAGCCTATTCCCCTAAGTTTGTCACTACATAGCCAGGAGGATTATCACATGAACTGGGACTTGCTTGAACCACTGTTGATCATCATCAGTATCGATATTATTCTCGGCGGAGATAATGCGGTCGTCATCGCACTCGCGAGTCGAAACCTCCCCCCGGAACAAAGGAACAAGGCCATCATCCTCGGGACAGGCCTCGCGGTCGCCGCCAGGGTGCTGTTAACGATGGTTGCTCTTTATCTTCTCCAAATTCCTTATCTTCAATTAATCGGAGGGCTGTTACTTTTCTATATCGCCATCAAACTCTTGACAGACAATGACGAAAACGACCATATCAAAGCCGGTGACAGTCTGTTCGCAGCTGTTAAAACCATCGTCTTCGCCGATATCGTCATGGGATTCGATAATGTGCTTGCCATAGCAGGTGCCTCGCACAACAACATCATCCTCGTTGTGATCGGTCTGCTCGTTTCCGTCCCAATCATCGTTTGGGGCAGCAGGATTATCCTTCATTTAATGGACAAGTTCCCGATGCTCATCTATTTCGGTGCCGGCATTTTGACCTTTACAGCGGCAGAAATGGTGCTGGAAGACCGCCATGTCCTCCACTTTGCAGAGCAAATGCCGATCATCCACCAAGTGTTCGCTCCTTTCATGGTCATTTTGGTTATTACATTAGGATATTTCGCGAACAAAAGGAAGGGAACGGCGATATGAAAACCGGGCTCGAACCATATAAAAAGAAAAAAGCTGGAAAGGCTACCGCCTTCCAGCTTTTTTCATTTATTAATTGACTAAGCGTTGTGCTTCTTTCAATTGGAACGTACGAACGCTGCGTGGAAGGAATCGACGAATTTCGTCTTCGTTGTATCCTACTTGCAGACGTTTGTCATCCAGAATGATTGGACGGCGAAGCAGACCAGGATTCTCTTGAATAAGATCGAACAAATCCTGCATCGGCAGCTGGTCAAAGTCCACTTTCAATTTTTGGAATACCTTAGAACGTGTGGAAATGATCTCTTCCGTTCCATCCTCAGTCATACGAAGGATTTCCTTGATCTCGTCCAACGTTAGCGGCTCAGAAAAAATATTTCGTTCCGTATAAGGAATATCGTGCTCTTCAAGCCAAGCCTTTGCTTTACGGCATGATGTACAACTTGGTGAGGTATAAAGTGTAACCATATAGATACTTCACTCCTCAATAATTTATGGTGTTATTTAATTACTTCTTTCTTTGTAATCAATATAATCTAACCTTGATTCTACTATAACACATCTGTCAAGCATTATCTATATAAAGTTCAACAAATATGTGACAATACGATTCAAAGCGCGTTTCCTTTAAAGATTTACCCGATTTATCACACCGTTAAACATAAAAAACAACCATTCTGCATTTTTTTCATTTTCAACTACGTGTTTTTATTGAAAATACCCGCCTTAGGATGGCGGGTATTTGTTCTATAGATCAGTTTTTCGTTTTGTCCAATTCCTTTATGATATTCTCCACATCTCTATCTTCATCTCTGGTCAGCACTTCATCCACGTGCTGATACGATTTCCCGTAGAACTCTTCGTCCTTGTAAGTATGGATTTCCGTGTACATCGCTTTCATTTTTTCGTAAATCTCTTCTTCGGAAGCATCTTCCGGTGACCAGTAGAGAATTTCCATGGCATTGACTTCGTTCGTTGCAAGAGACCTTCTTGTATAACCAATGGATTGGGCGTGTTTAAAGCCTTCCCTTTGATAGAAGCGGAGTCTTTTCTCCGTATCCGTGTCGGTATAATCGACCGGTTCTACTTCCAGGATGATCGGCTTTCCTTTCGCTTTCATTTTCTTGATGAGTTTGTGACCAAGTCCCTGACCACGTGAAGCAGAGGAGACATATACATAGTCGATGAAAAGGAAAGTATCGAACTCGGCATACATTAAAACGTGATGCTCTCCTTCATCTTTAAAATATACGTCGCTTTTCTCTTTCAATAGTGCTTCCATGTGTTCTTTTGATTTCATTTCCTCAACAGGAAAATACTCGTTCAACTTCTCATACCAATTCATTGATCTACTCCCTTACAATTTGTCCCTTTTATTATAACGAATAATTCAACTTATGTTAAATGGCGCCGGATGCGCTCCTGCTGTTTTTAGGATATGGAACTGCCATCGATCTATTCAAACGGCCACAAGTATTAATACCCTGTTCTCAAGAAGATCAAACACCAAAAAAGGACCAGATCCCTCTGGTCCTCCCCTTTAATTCATCGGCGTATAGTCGACATTGCTGGTGTAATTGTTACCGGCATTCCAAAGCAGGAATTCATCAATACCGTTTTCATTCAACGCTTTGATCTGTGCTTCCACCTCTGCTTTTCCGTACTGCTTCGTCGCTCCCGAATACAGCCACGGCGCCTCAAAATCCTGAAGCCAAGGACGTGAAGTCGGCTTGTCATCCAGTTTCCCCAGCACTTCATTTTCCACCTTGGCATATTCATCAATCAGACGGTACGGTTCTTCGTCGGGTTTGGCAATACCGAAGTAGGACCCCCAGTGACTTGGATAGATCATTGATGAAATGACATCGACATTGCTTGATATTTTCGAGAAGTTCTGCCCGATATTCGGAGCTTCCGGAATCGTCGCCGCATAGCCGAAGATGTCAACAGAGACATCGACATCGTAGGCTTTCAATTCACCCTTCGCATATTCGACGAAATCGGTGACCGCCTGGACTCGTTTCTGTACATGATCCATCTCCAAATCCGCATACTTCCCTTGACCGTATGTAAGGATGTCTTCCCTTTCTCCGAAACCTTCCGGGAAACGGACGTAGTCGTACTGGATTTCCTCGAAGCCGAGCTCTGCCGCCTGTTTGGCAAGCTCCACATTATACTCCCACACTTCTTCCATGAACGGGTTCACGAAAGATTCCCCTTTGCCGTTCTTCCACACTTGACCGTTTTCTGTAAAAGAAAGGTCCGGTCTTTTTTCAGCGAGCAGACTGTCCTTGAATACGACAACACGTGCGATAGGATAGATACCTTTCGATTCAAGCTCCTCAAGCATCGCCCGCGGATCATCGATGAACGGCTCCGCCACTTCTGCATAAGGGGACCCTTCTTCCGGCTCAAACGTGATGTTTCCATGGTCTTCTTTAATATCGATTACCATGGCATTCAATTCTGTATCCTCCACGAGCTTCGTAAGTTCTTCCATCTTCGCACCGCCTGCTGAAGGACCTGTTACATAAATCCCCCGGACGGCATCCGGATACTCGAAGTCAAGTCCCGACTGATACGTGAACCTTGCTGCTTCCCCGGAATCCGGCAAGGCTTTAATTCCAAGCTGCCGTTCCGTCATGATGCCGGCTTCTCTTACTTCTTTATTATCTTCCTCTTCTGCCTGGACATATGAGAACGGAAGAACCACTCCTGCCAGAATGGCAGCCGCACATATCCCAAGCCTGCGAAATTTCCTCATTAATAACCTACTCCCCTATCCTCTAGATACTCTTCATTATAAAGAAGGTTGTAATTATATAACAGGGATGGAAACGAATTTCTTCCAATTTTCTACAAACCCCTTCTCCAACAGACACGGCCGCAAAAATAAAGACACCTGCCGAATCGGCAGATGTCTTCTTTCTTTACTGATGTACGACACCATATTCTTTCTGGTATTGCTCGAATTCCTTTGTCGTACATAACACGAAGTGACCTGGACGGACTTCACGGAATTCCGGCTCTTCACTCGTATCGTGCTTGCTAGGGTCATACGTGAAACGCTCACGGTTGCGCTCATAATCCGGATCCGGAAGAGGGATAGCGGACAAAAGAGACTGCGTGTACGGGTGGATCGGATTCTTGTAAAGATCATCTGCATCAGCAAGTTCCACCATTTTACCGAAGTACATAACCCCGATTCGATCACTAATGTATTTCACCATGGAAAGGTCGTGGGCGATGAACAGGTACGTCAAACCTTTATCCTTCTGAAGTTTCTTCAACAGGTTGACCACCTGTGCCTGGATCGACACGTCAAGAGCAGAGATCGGCTCATCGGCAATGATGAAGCTGGGTTCTACTGCAAGCGCCCGTGCGATTCCGATTCTCTGGCGCTGTCCGCCGGAAAATTCATGTGGATAACGGTTGGCGTGCTCTTTGTTCAATCCGACCGTTTCCAGCAGTTCATATACGCGCTCACGTCGAGCTTTATCGTTCTCTGCAAGTCCGTGAATGTCCATCCCTTCAGCGATGATGTCCTCGACTTTCATCCGCGGGTTAAGAGACGCATACGGATCCTGGAAGATCATCTGCATTTCCCGGTTGAATTTTTTCAAATCCTCCCGACTTTTCTTACCGTGGACGTTCTCTCCATCGAAGATGACCTCTCCGTCTGTTGCATCATAAAGACGGATGATCGTGCGCCCGGTCGTCGATTTCCCACAACCGGATTCTCCAACAAGCCCGAACGTTTCGCCTTTATAAATATCAAAGTTCAAACCGTCTACAGCTTTGACGACACTGTTCCGACCAGTTTGGAAGTGCTGCTTCAAATTCTTGATTTCAAGTAGTTTCTCTCGTGTCATACACGTTCACCTTCCGATTCACTCTTTGACTTCGCCATACCTTCCATCCGCTTCTTAACTGCAGCAGGCGGATCGATATCCGGAGCATTTTCATGCAGGAGCCACGTTGCTGCGTAGTGGGTATCACTCACCTTGAACATCGGCGGCTCTTGTTCGAAGTCAATCTTCATTGCGAATTCATTTCTGGCTGCAAACGCATCGCCTTTTGGCGGATGCAAGAGATCGGGCGGAGATCCCGGAATGGCATAAAGCTCTTCATCTGCACTGTCCAAAGACGGCATAGAGCCGAGCAGTCCCCATGTGTACGGGTGTTTTGGATTATAGAAGATATCATCTACCGTACCGATCTCTATGATCTTACCAGCGTACATGACAGCAACTCTGTCCGCGACATTTGCAACGACGCCGAGATCGTGTGTAATGAAAATCGTAGCAGAATCTGTTTTCTTTTGAATCTCTTTCATCAACTCAAGGATCTGTGCCTGAATCGTTACATCAAGGGCTGTGGTCGGCTCATCCGCGATCAACAGTTTAGGGTTACAGGCAAGGGCGATAGCAACGACAACACGCTGTCTCATTCCACCTGAGAATTGGTGCGGATACTGCTTTATACGGTTCTCCGCATCAGGGATTCCGACAAGCTCAAGTAATTCGATCACGCGTTTACGCGCTTCGGTCTTACCCATTTTTTGGTGCTTGATCAAGCCCTCCATAATCTGGTTTCCGACTTTCATCGTCGGGTTCAAAGACGTCATAGGGTCTTGGAAAATCATAGATATTTCTTTCCCGCGGATTTTCTGCATTTGCTTTTCGCTCATTTTCACCAGGTCACGGCCCTCAAAAAGGATTTCTCCTTCTTTGATGCGCCCGGGCGGCTTCGGAATCAGCTGCATCAGTGCTTTCGTCGTTACAGATTTACCGGAACCGGATTCGCCGACAATCGCCAGCGTCTCCCCTTTTTTCAAATCGAAGTTAACCCCACGTACAGCTTTTACTTCACCGCCGTAGGTGTCAAATGATACATGCATATTTTTTACTTCTAGAAGTTTTTCCATCTTGTACACCTACCTCCTACTCGCGCATCTTCGGATCAAGTGCATCACGAAGACCGTCTGCAAGCATATTGAATGCAATCATGATAAGCGAGATTACAATCGCCGGGAACAACAGGATGTGCGGATAAATCTGAAGGGATTTGAATCCGTCATCAATCAGCGTTCCAAGTGATGCTGTCGGCGTCGGCAGTCCGAGACCGATGAAGCTCAAGAAGGCTTCGAAGAAAATGGCACTTGGAATCGTAAACATCGTATTGATGATAATCAATCCGGTTACGTTCGGTACCAAGTGTTTTCTCAGAATGCGATTATCCTTCGCTCCAAGCGTTTTCGATGCGAGCACAAATTCCTGGTTTTTTAATTTCAGCACCTGGCCTCGTATGATACGGGCCATCGATATCCACCCGGTGATCGTCAAGGCTATCGTGATGGATAAAATACCCGGCTCGAGTATTAAAATCATCAGGATGACGACAACGAGGTTCGGAATTCCCATCAGAATTTCAATGACACGCTGCATATAGTTATCGACGCGACCGCCGTAATAACCGGAAATACCACCGTATGCAACCCCGATTACCATATCAATCGCTGCTGCCAGTAAGGCGATATACAAGGAGATCCTCGTTCCCATCCAAGTCCTTGTCCACAAATCACGTCCAAGACCGTCTGTTCCGAACCAGAATGATTCATCATTCATATCTTTAGCACCGTAAACGTCGTATACGGCTTCCACCTCTGCAGGCTCCCCGTTGGAACCATCATTCAAAACTTTCGTCTGAATGAAATCTTCCTGGTTGTTGAAACGCATCATCGCTTTCGTTTCAGCTTGTTCAACTGTATCGGCGCTTTGTACGGAAGTCAGCGTACCATCCATACCAAGCCAGCCGAGCCCTTCCACTTTAGGTGGCATCTTCGCACGGGACAAATCCTGCTCATACTGTCCATAGTCATTCATGTATGGACCAAAGATCGCCATGACACCTAAGGCAATCAAAATGAACAGCCCGATCATCGCACCTATATTCTTGCGAAGGCGGATGAAAGAATCCTGCCAGAATGACAGGCTGGGTCTTGAAATACCTTCGTTATCCTGTTCTTTCGTATTGACGGGTACAAATAAATCTTTCGATGGTTTTTGATTATCCATATGGACTACTTCCCTTCTGCCAGTCGGATTCTAGGATCAATGATTCCATAAAGAAGATCAATGATTAAGATAATGACAATAAACAGGAAGGAGATTAACAAGGTTGTCCCCATGATAATCGGAAAGTCATTCGTATTGATCGCTTTAACGAATTGTTCACCAATCCCAGGTACGGCGAAAATATTCTCGATGACAAGCGTACCGGTAATCAAGCTGACCGCAAGCGGCCCCAGTACTGTAATAAGTGGAATCAACGCATTCCGGACGCCGTGTTTCAATACAACTCCGAATTTGTTGACACCTTTCGCACGTGCCGTTGTGATATAGTCTGAGCTCATGACTTCAAGCATTTCCGTCCGCATGAAACGAGCGGCAATTGCTATCGGGAATATGGCAAGGGCTACGGTAGGAAGAACCGTGTACTCCCAGCTTCCCCAAAGAGCAACAGGGAACCATCCAAGTTTTACACCGATGTAATATTGAAGAATACCTGCAAATACGAAAGAAGGGATAGATTTCCCGATGACTGCAATGAATGTCGATAGGTAATCCATGAACCCATTATGATAAATGGCCGATATGATTCCGAGAAGCATCCCGAAAATCGTACCGATGATCATCGCTTGCACGCCGAGCTGCATAGACGGGCCGACCCGTTCCATCATGATCGTCGTCACTTCACGATTATCGAATTGGAAGGAGATTCCCAAGTCACCTTGAGTCAAGTTGACCATGTAATTAAAATACTGTACAGGAACCGGGTCATCCAATCCGTACTTCTCCAACACAACCTGCTGTTGCTCTTCTGACAATTTATCTGCAGCACTTAGGGGAGTACCTGGTAAAAATTTCATCAGGAAGAACGTAAAGGTTGCAATAAGAAACATCGTTATAACCATATAGACCAATCGTTGTAGTATATAACGTGCCATATGAACACCTCCGTTTAAGTAAACCCTATCTCTTATTTTTCTATCTCTGTCGAAATTAACTGAATTTTGTTTATAATTAGAATATTTCCTTTTCAGGGAAAAAGAGAGCATATGCCAACGCGCTGGTCATATACTCTCTCCCTTATAAAAGAAACTTATATGTGGTTAGTATGGTGCGCGCTATTATTTACCTTCGATATAAGCATACTTGTAAGTGTAGTCAGGTCCCATCGGGTTGACGATTACACCTTTAAGATACGGCTTATAAAGTTGTGCCTGAGCACGTTGGTAAAGTGGAGCAAGGACTGCATCTTCCTGGATCAAAAGTTTCTCCGCTTCAAGGAACGCTTCGAAACGCTCAACCGGCTCAAGAGCTAGTTCGTTGTTCGCTTTTTCAATCAACGCATCATATTCTTCGCTGGAATAACCAGTCATGTTATTTCCACCGTCTGTTACCCACATGTTCAAGAATGTGTTCGGATCGATGTAGTCAGGACCCCATCCGGAGTTCTGAAGCTCATAGTTCATGCTTGTGTCACGCTCAAGACGCTCTTTGAAAGGTACGGAAGTGACGTTAACAGTCAAGCCTTCCAATTTCTCAAGCTGGTCTTTGATGTAAGCATCCATCTGCTTGGCAACTTCTGTATCGCCGCCAAGGTATTCCAATTCAAGTGTATCTTGACCAAGCTCTTCTTTAGCCGTAGACCAAAGCTTCTGCGCTTCATCAAGGTTGTACTCGATCAGGTCACCGTTAATATCGCGGAAGTCTTCTCCGGATTCCGGATGGTTCGCGAACTTGGCAGGAATGTCACCAACTGCAGGGATGGAACCGTTGTTCAGAATAACGTCAACCATGCTTTGACGGTCGATCGCCATTTGAATCGCTTTACGTGCATTTACGTTACCAAGAATTTCGTTTTCCTGGTTCATCTTCAAGTAGAACAATGTCGGCTCTTCTTTGACGCCGAACTCTTCAGAAGTCTGGTACTGATCGACGAACTCGGAAGAAAGGTTCACACGATCGACTTCCCCAGTTTCATAAAGGTTTACAGCCGTTGCTGTATCTTTAACAACTTTGACGTTGATTGTATCAAGCTTCACGTTTTCTGCATCCCAGTAATCTTCGTTCTTCTCAAGCGTCCAGCCTTCGCCGTGGTTCCACTCTGTCATAACGAATGGTCCGTTATAGACAAGCGTGTCCGCTTCAAGCGCATATTGATCGCCCTGTTCTTCAACGAATTTCTGGTTCAATGGAAGGAACGTACCGAACGTAGTCAAAGACTCGAAATAAGGAATCGGTTTTTCCAACTCAACTGTCAATGTATAATCACCGTCTGCTTTTACTCCAAGATCTTCAACTGGAGTATCGCCGGCAGCAATTGCTTCTGCATTTTTGATTACGCCACTCATCATATATGGACCATACTCGGAAGCAGTATCCGGGTTAACCGCACGCTGCCATGCATATACGAAATCGTTCGCTGTTACAGGATCGCCGTTTGACCAGACAGCGTCCTCACGAAGAGTGAATGTCCAAGTAAGACCGTCTTCACTTACTTCATGTTCTGTAGCGATACCAGGTTCCGCTTCTGCACCTTCACCAAGACGATAAAGCCCGTCCATTGTAGATCCAAGGAATTGGAACGCTACTGCGTCCGTAGCAAGAGAGGAATCCATTGTAGGAATCTCTGCTGTGTCATAAAGGTTAAGTACTTGCTCGCTGTCTGGTGATGCTTCCCCATCAGACGAGCTGTCGGATGAATCGTCTGAAGAACCAGACGTATCGTCCCCGCCGGAACATGCCGCGAGGAACATGCTTAGTACCAGTGCCAGTACTAGCAGTAACCAATTTGTCTTTTTCATGTAGAAAATGACCTCCCCTAAAAATTTTCTAAAAATTTGCCGTGGCTCGTTGTCCACATATCGAATTATACAAGTTTTCTAACTATTTTGCATTACCTAATTTTTCGAAAAGACACAGAATTCCCATCATTATTACGTTTCAATGACACTAAATGAGTCTTTTTACCTAGTTTATTTTACAATGTTAAAGACTGAAAATAACTAATTATAAGGACTAATGTATAAAAAATGATTAGGTATCGGGAAAGGTTATTATTTATCCCAGTTCCTCATGAAAGGAAATGCATACCCCATTCAAAATAGAATTTTCAGTCTATTGAATCCGCTTTACAATTCCATAAGGTAAGGGTACATGCTATAATTGGTACGAATTTGTATGAAAGGTGTGACCTTTGTTGAGTATCATAAGAAATAAGTGGCTGATGATTCTTTTTAACTTCGCCCTGGTCACAGGACTCTTCTTCCTGTTGTCTCCAGAGCATGATTTATTCCATTATATAAATCAATTGTTCTATCTTGCTTATTTCTACTTGTTCATCGGTATTCTTATGTGGGTGATCCGAGGCGGGTTCTTTGACGGAATCGCATACGGCTTTCGCCGGTTTTACAGTACGATGTCCAAGCAGAAGGATTATCTGGACGATTGGAAAGAGAAGCCGCTTCCCTCCCAAACGATCGGGCGGTCCTGGCTGCGCTTCTTCCTCTTTCAGGGAAGTGTATTGACCGTAGGACTTCTTGCTTTACTCGTTTTTTATTATCAGGGATGAAGAGTTGATGGAATGCGATTTCTGCGATATAATTAGAAACTACTTAAATAGGACTGAAATGCTTGGATGAAGGATAAGTACATCTGTCTCCCCATTCATACAGAGAGGTTGCGGCTGGTGGAAGCAATCATGGGAACGGGTTGGAATTGGGCCTTCGGAGCATCTTTTGACGTAAATCGGCGTTAACGATTGAAGCTGACCTGTATCGCATACAGGTAATTAGGGTGGCACCGCGGTATATTCGTCCCTTCCATGTTATTGGAAGGGGCGTTTTTGTATGCAGAAACGAATAATTCATAGAGGTGATGACAAATGAAGACAATCTTTTCAGGGATTCAACCAAGCGGAACGTTGACACTAGGGAACTATATCGGAGCAATGAAGCATTTCACAGAATTGCAGGATGACCACAACTGTTACTTCTGTATTGTGGATGAACATGCTATAACCGTTCCACAGGACCGGCTGGAACTCCGCCGGAACATCCGCTCTCTTGCGGCGTTATACCTGGCTTCCGGTATTGACCCGGATAAATCAACGCTGTTTATCCAATCCGAAGTGGCCGCACATACGCAGCTTGGGTGGATGCTCCAGTGTGTCAGCTACATTGGGGAATTGGAGCGGATGACGCAGTTTAAAGATAAGTCGGCCACGGGAAGTAAAGAAGGAGTTTCTGCCGGCCTGTTGACTTACCCACCGCTGATGGCATCCGATATTCTTCTGTACAACACAGATATCGTCCCAGTCGGGGAAGATCAAAAACAGCATTTGGAGCTCACACGTAACCTGGCGCAGCGCTTCAACAATAAGTACAATGACATTTTTACAGTGCCGGAAGTACGGATTCCAAAAGAAGGCGCACGCATCATGTCGCTTCAGGATCCGACGAAGAAAATGAGTAAATCGGACTCCAATCAGAAGGCATTCATTTCCATGCTGGACGATGAGAAGAAGATTCTTAAAAAAATCAAGAGTGCCGTGACGGATTCCGATGGAGTTGTCCGTTACGATAAAGAGAATAAGCCGGGCGTCTCCAATCTGTTGACCATTGAATCCGTCTGCAGTGGTACACCGATCGCTGATTTGGAACAGAAGTACGAAGGGAAAGGCTACGGAGACTTCAAACAAGGGGTGGCTGATGCTGTCATCGCTGTACTGAAACCGATTCAGGAACGTTATGAAGCACTGATCGATTCCGATGAATTAGACGATATACTTGATCAGGGAGCAGATAAAGCATCGTATGAAGCACAGAAAATGCTTCGTAAAGCGAAAAAAGCAATGGGCCTCGGTCGCGTGAAGAAGAAGTAAAGAGAAAAAGCCAGAATTGAGTGGTGTTACTCAATTCTGGCTTTTCATATGCTGTGAAACGCGTTCCTGTTCACCCTGCCAAATCGTTTCAAAGAAAGGCTGCCCTTTTACCATCTTCCGGCACAGCTCCTCATGGATCATCGACCAGCCTCTGCACGTACCTTCATATAAACGGTCCCACGCTTCTTCTGTAGAAAATTCTTTGATAATTGGATATTGGGACGGATCCCATTCAGTCAGCCAATATCTGATTTCCTCTGGATGATCCGAGTGTTTCAACTGATCGAGCGCCATCATCAACAACTGCTTCAACTGCCGTTCTCTACGCGTCAAACCGGACATTTTTCCTGGTGGAAGTGAAAGAATATGATGCTCCTTCCACGCACTTCCTTCTATTGAATAGGTTTCCGGTTCTTTTCCCTGAACCATTTCGAATACTAAACGCTCCTGTCTAGGTATGAGACGGCTCTTCTTCACGGGAAGAGTATAACCAATCGTGTCAAAGACAATGATGTCCTTTCCATTCGTGACGACAGCTGCGTATTCGACCGTGTGCCGCTCCTGATTTTTCTTCATGTACGTCTTTCGGTGGATCGCTTGCAGAAAGGATGCCGGCAGGTCTTGTAGATCGTTCTCAATAAAATGGAAAAGTTCATCATTCACCAGAACTAAGGGTATCTGATCGATCAACTCGATCCCATCTTCTTTGCGCCATTCATGGAACCGGCACACGTTATACCCATTCTCTTCACCTTCGAACCAGTTCACCCACAGATCATGCATGTATAACATTTCGGACCCTCACTTTCACTTCAGTGATCTCTTTTGGTTACATTATGACCATTGGTGGCTTTTTTATTCTTTACAACCATATTTTAGAAAATTAATCTTTCATGAGAAGCAAAGCTGTCGTAATGAGCAGGATGCCGACAGGGAATAAATAACATTCCACCCGGGTCCGAATCAGAATAAAGAACTCTATCCAACTCATACCGGCCGGGACGAGGTTCAAATACGTAATCGTCACCGTTCCACCGGCGACGGCAAATCCGAATCCAGTTAAAAGCAGCAGCCAATACCACATCCGCCTCATCCCCTTCTCCTTGTCCTCCTATGGATATCTTATGAACGTTAGTCATGGGACATGCGGGTATTTGCTCTTAAAACCTGGTCTTTACTTCCTTTCCATTTAAAGGTACATTTATATGGAACAGGTATCATGGACGAAAGGATGATGATCGTTGTCACAGAAACGCACCTTGCGAAAAAGGCGGAGAAAGCGCCGTAAACGCAAGGCCATACTTGCAATCCTGTCTTTAACGTTCTTATTGTTTATTAGTTATTCTGCCTATGAATATTTATCCGGGAAGCATGAAGCGATGGAAAATCAGGCTTCAGCGGAAGATGGAGAAGGAATCGATTTCGAGGAAAGCCCCTACAAGGATTCTTTCCGGGGCGTCGATAACGGAGACGAAAAGATGACGATTCTGCTGTTAGGAACAGACCAGCGAGGAACGGAAACGGCTCGGACAGATACGATTATGCTGGCTGAATATAATAAAGAGAATCAAGATGTAAAGATGGTATCCTTAATGAGAGATACGTACGTGGATATTCCAGGGCACGGATACAACAAGCTCAACGCAGCCTTTGCCATCGGTGGTCCTGAGCTTCTCCGGGAAACGATTGTAGATAATTTCGCAGTTGAACCGGAGTACTATGCGATCGTTGATTTCAAAGGATTCACCCATATTGTGGACACGCTCGCTCCGGACGGTATTGAAGTGGATATCGATAAGGATATGTACTACGAAGCCGGCGGTGACGGCACAAAAATCGATTTGAAAGCCGGAAAACAGCAGCTTGACGGGGAAGAATTGCTTGGCTACGTAAGATTCCGCAGTGATATCCGATCGGATTTCGGTCGTGTGGAAAGGCAGCAGGAAGCAATCGGATTGTTGAAAGATCAGCTGGTATCCTTCAGCGGTGTCCTGAAAGCACCACGCTTAATCGGTACGGTCCAGCCTTATATTGATACAAATATCGAAGGGACCAAAGTGGTGGATATAGGGAAGGATATCCTGCTTCACCCTCCCGAAGATATCGAGACACTCAGCATTCCGACAACGGACAACGTTTGGAACGAACGAAAAGAATATCCAATCGGATTAGTACTCAATCATGACGAAGATAAAACACAGAAGACGCTCCGCGCCTTTCTGGACGGAGATACGGAAGAACCCGAGAGCCCTTGAGGCTTTCGGGTTTCTTTATTTGCTGACAAAGGTGTGATGGAACATCTAAAACCATGTGATTCTTCCTTCTAATAAAGGGTAATAAGACAAAAAACCCGACAGCCTCGTGGCTGCCGGGTTTTAATCAGTCTTGGTATTTCTGGAAAATCAGGGTCGCGTTGTGACCACCAAACCCAAGCGAGTTACTCATAACCGTATTTACTTCCTGTTTTCTTGCTTCGTTCGGTACGATATCAAGATCACACTCCGGATCAGGTGTTTCATAATTGATCGTCGGTGGCAGTATGCCGTCATTGATGGCTTTCAGTGAGATGACCGCTTCCACTGCTCCTGCCGCTCCAAGCAGGTGACCCGTCATTGACTTCGTCGAAGAAATAGCAAGCTTCTTCGCGTGCTCTTGAAAGACGGTTTTCGTTGCAAACGTCTCAAACTTATCATTAAGCTCCGTGGACGTACCATGGGCGTTTACGTAATCGACAGCTGTCGGTTCAAGACCGGCATCTCCCAACGCCTGTTTCATGGCACGGGCCGCTCCATCGCCTTCCGGTGCCGGTGATGTGATGTGGTAAGCATCTCCGGTAGAGCCGTACCCTGTAATTTCACCATAAATTTTCGCACCACGCTTCTTCGCTGACTCCAACGTTTCCATAATAAGAATTCCTGCGCCTTCTCCCATGACGAATCCGTCACGGTTCTTATCAAAAGGCCGGCTCGCTGTTTTCGGATCCTCATTCAAGGAAAGCGCACGCGCAGCGGCAAAGCCTGCGAAGGACATCTTGTTCATTGGTGCTTCCGTCCCGCCGGCAATCATGATGTCAGCGTCTCCACGCTGAAGTACCTTGAACGCATCACCGATCGAGTTGGCGCCGGATGCACATGCCGTAACGGTACAAGAGTTAATGCCTTTCGCACCTAGAGAGATAGATACTTGTCCAGCGGCCATATCAGGAATCATCATCGGGATGAAGAACGGGCTGACACGACGGTATCCTTTCTTCTGGAACGTCTCGAACTGGGATTCATATGTTCCCATTCCTCCAATACCGGAACCGATCCAGACTCCCGTACGAGGTGCAATCTCATCCGTAATTTCAAGGCCGGCATCTTCCACCGCCATGTGGGAAGCGACCATTGCATATTGAACAAATGGGTCCATCTTCCGGACTTCTTTACGTTCGATGTACTTGGAAGGGTCAAAATTTTTGAGCTCTGCCGCGACGTGTACCGGGTAGTCCTCTTTGTTTACTTTCGTAATTTCTCCGATTCCAGAAACACCGTTCTTAATACTCTCCCACAATTCGTCTACTGAGTTACCGACGGGGGTCACCGCCCCCATTCCGGTAATGACTACTCGTCTTTTATCCATGACTATTCTATTCCTCCTTGGTTACTTGCCCCATCGAAGGGCAACGGCTCCCCATGTGAGACCGCCGCCGAATCCGACAAGAACGACTAAATCGTTTTCTTTTATTTTACCTGCCTTCACGTCTTCTGACAAAGCGATTGGAATCGATGCAGAAGATGTGTTGCCGTAACGCTTCACAGCTGTGGACATTTTCTCTTCCGGAATGCCCAGGCGCTGCCTTGCTGCTTCCATTATTCTTATGTTTGCCTGGTGTGGGACTAAGTAATCGACATCCTGCTCACTAAGGCCGATTTTTTTCACGACATTGACAGAGGATTCCGGCATCTGGCGGACAGCAAATTTGAATACTTCCCGTCCATTCATGTAGATGACATCTTCCGGCGTCTGATAGAGGTTCGGTCCTCCGTTACCGTCGGATCCAAGTTCGAAGGAAAGGATCCCCTTATCTTCACTTACCGGGCCGATGACAGCAGCTCCCGCTCCATCTCCGAAAAGGACGCACGTATTTCGATCGGTCCAATCCGTAATCTTGGAAAGTTTCTCTACACCTACCACCAGCACATTCTTATAGGCATTTGTCTCAATATACTGTTTGGCCGTGATAACACCGTACATGAATCCTGCACACGCAGCACTAAGATCCATCGCTGCTACTTTAGGTGCGCCGAGGCTTTTCTGAAGCTTTGTCGCTACAGATGGAAATGGTGTGTCCGGAGTAACGGTGGCAACGAGGATCATATCGAGTTCTTCCGCTTTCATATCCGCATCTTCCAGCGCAGCTTCAGCTGCACGAAGTGCCAAGTCGGACGTATCCATATCGTCGGAAGCGATCCTGCGCTCTTCGATCCCGGTACGTGTCCGGATCCATTCGTCACTTGTATCGACTATTTTCTCTAAATCTTTATTTGTAAGAACTTTTTCCGGTGCGTAGTGCCCGACACCTAAGAATCCTGCTCTCATATGTTCATCCCCTTAAGGTAATATCTGAATATCTATTATCAATTCTTATGACTTGGTACTAATTTTAATTCATCTCCATTTATTCTGCAAGTCGCAAAAGGAGCGAAGCAGTGTGCAGCCCACAAAATATAAGGGTTCCTGTCATAAACTGCATGTAGAGGGAGGTGCAGTGGATGGAGAATAACAGAAAGTCTCCTTTCGATAATTTCTGGGGGTTTAATCCGTCAGAAGAGCGCAAAGAGAAAACGACAGAAACAGAAGGTCAATCCAAACCAAACTGGCCCGATTTGTTTGAAGAAGCATCAAAAACTTGGAAATCCGTGTCACCGATGATCAAGCCGATGTTCGACCGTTTTAAGAAATAACAAAAAAACTCGGGAGCAAAACTCCCGAGTCTTTTCAGATTGCTGAGAAACTTAACGGATAAGAAAAGATTAATACATAGGCAGCAATGGTTGAAAGAAAACGTGGCTTTGGCTTTGAAAAATACAAGGGCAATCCCGCCCCTCACATCCCCCAACCACTTCTTCATCATGCTGAAAAACTGGCGAGTAAACAACTCCCGAGTTTTTACCGGTTTGGCAATTCTCCTGTCTCTTCATAATAAGCGACTGCTTCATCCATCTCTTTCTGAAAACCGACAGGAACATCAGAGCTGTAGGTGCCCATTTCGATCGCTCCTTCTTGAAAATCAAAGGTCAGCGACCCTCCTGTCAGGTTTCCGTCGACATATCGCTCCATCACCAGTTCATACACTTCATCAATCCGCTGGATGGTACTTGTTAATACGGCGTTCTCTGCAACGGAAGACCGGTCTTTCACATAACCGATGGCATACTTCCCGTCCTGCTCTGCCTGCTTGATGATGGAGATATCGAATAAATCACCCGCAGGGTAAAAGACATCCGCGCCATTTCTCTGCATCGTGCTGTAAATTCCAAGAGCCGTCTGTGTGTCACTCCAACTGTTGGTGAGAGACACAGAAACATCTGCTTCCGGATTCTGATAGAGTACCCCCTCATAGAACCCCTCTAATTCCGGCTGCCATTCGAATGCGCCGATCAAACCGATTTTATCGGATTTTGTCATCTCTCCAGCAACCATCCCTGCGAAGAAGCCCATCGCCCGCGAACTGAAATTAAGGCTGGTGACATTATCCGCTGAGAATTCACCATTAAAATAAACAAATTCCACATCAGGAAAAGAAGCATGGAGCTCTTTAAAGTGACTCTCATAAATATTTCCGTGCCCGAAGATGATATCTACGCCCTTATGGACAAGATCCTCGACGGCCGCTGCCGTCTGATCATACGTTTTTATATTCTCCTTATAGTAGACGTCCGCATCAAACTCTTGCTCAATCATCTGAAGCCCCTCATATCCACGCTCCCCGAAGCCTTGATCATCCGCCGTCGTTTCGATCAGCATGCCGACGTCTGAATGTTCGCCGTAGCCCGGGAATGATCCGCACCCTGCCAGAAGAACGAGGACGCATAGAAATAGGCCGTATCTTCTTTTCATTGTCAGCACCCCTGTACAAACCCGCTGGTTCCTTCTTTTATCATTATTCTACATGTTTCGATAGAAGAAAGTAAAACAGCGATTAGTAAAAAACAGGGTCAGACACGTTCCAGGAGCTTCCGACAGCGCCAGGTTGCTTCCACTCTCTCCTCCAAAGACTCCTCTTCCATATTCCGGGTGAGGTAGGACGGAAGCAGCGTCTTGACGAAGTCTCCGACGTACACTGCTTCCGTCTCCTCTATCCATTTTCTTAAATCTCCTTTCTCCTGGAATGAATGGTCCGCCATCGGCATCCACTCTCCATAAAGAGCCGGGATTTCCACTCTCTCCTCTCCTTCGGATGTCACAATCCTCACCTTCCCTTTCTTGATATCCACCTCGACTTCTGATCCACTATTATGCATATGGTTCTCTTTGTCCGATTTCTGAAAAAAGTGTTGAAAGTTACTGTTTCTGCCGACGTACATATATAAAAGATCACTCCGCTTGTCTTTGATCGGATCGATCCCTATAACTACATGCCCTTCCTGAAGAAGCTCTTTACACACGTGATACCCTATCCAATGAAAACTGGGATGGACAACGACTACCACAGCTCCGCCCCCTTCCTCTTACTGTTACCATTTTATTCACACTTCCCTTGAATCATGAAGCGATTTCATATTTCTTTTTCTTCCTCGTTCTGCTAAGATAGACGTTAGAATGGATAAATGAGGTGAACATTGATGCGGATGATTTGGACGATTGTTTGGGCCTTTCTTTTAAGCTTCATGTCTGCTTATGTAGTCAGTAACATGTCAGGAAGCGACTTTGCTTTCTCGCAGGTAATTACGATGACCATCCTTTTCACCCTTGCTGCTGTGGTATTGGGAGAAGGTCTCATCAAAGACGAAGCGTAAGTAGTAAACGTTGCTATCAATCGATGGCAGCGTTTTTTTCATACCGGATACCATTTTCCCTGTACAAAAATGGTCGGCATTACTCATTACATAGCAACTCGACAGCGTTATAGTGAACGGGTGAGTTTTTACTTTCAGGAGGATTTAATGATGGAAGAAATTTGGCTTTTGATTAAATATTTGTTTTTAGGAATATTCCAGGGTTTCACAGAACCAATACCGATTTCCTCAAGCGGGCACCTGGTCATCGCACAAGACCTTCTTGGAATTAAACTAGAAGGACTGAGCTTTGAAGTACTCGTCAACTTCGGATCCTTGATCGCCGTTTTGATCATTTACCGCGAGGATCTGCTCCGGCTGATCCGGAATGGGATCGGGTACATCATCAGTCGTGATGAAAGACAGAAGGATGACTTCGACTTCATCATTTATTTGATCATCGGTACGATCCCGGCAGGTGTGTTGGGTATTCTGCTCGGCGATGCTATCGAAGGCTTATCCACCGTTAAAACAGTGGGGATCACCTTGATCATTACCGGTATTGCCTTATGGCTGATCCGCAACATGCGCGGTCGCAAGGGAGATGCCCAAATGACTTGGAAGGATGCTGTCATTGTCGGTTTAGGACAGGCAGTCGCTCTTATACCGGGAATCAGCCGATCCGGTGCTACAATCGTCGCCGCCATGTTCTTAGGAATGAAACAGGAAACCGCACTTCGCTTCTCTTTCCTTTTATACATTCCGGTGAGCCTTGGAACGATGCTCCTCTCCATTGAAGATGTATTCGCCAGTGCGGATTCAGGAAGCGTGTGGCTTGCGTATGGGCTTGCTTTTCTTGCATCCATCGTTGCCTCCTACTTCTCTCTCCGTTGGTTCATGAATATCATGGCCAAGGGAAACTTGAAGTATTTCGCCTTTTACTGTTTCATCGTCGGTGGACTGGTCGTTCTATTCCTGTAAAAAGTATTCAGAAAGAAAAAAGGCTCCGCGTTTCCATAACGCGGAGCCTTTTCTCATATAGGGGATGTACCGCTTTATCCACCGCTTACAGGAGGGATAAAAGCTACCGTATCTCCTTCTTTTACGATCGTTTCTTTTTGAGCGAATTCTTCATTGACCGCTGTCATACTTGTCATAACCTGTTCCACACCAAACTCCTGCCGCACCGTTTCCTTCAAGTCCTCTACTGTTAAACCCGCCGCATCAAAGGACCATTCTCCTTCACCGATTTGTTCCTTTAAGCCAGCAAAAAAAAGAATACGATTCACATTCCATCCCCCTTCCCTGGTACACCGGGGACGATTTCTTTTTGATCCCCGATCCAGCTGTCGCCATCTTCCCAATGTTCTTTCTTCCATATTGGGACAATCTCTTTTATCCGTTCAATTGCGTATCTGCTCGCCTCATAGGAATCAGCCCGATGCGGGGTCGAAACAGCAATGACGACCGCGATATCGGATATTTCAAGACGGCCGGTCCGGTGGACGATCGCCGTTTGAATGTCCGGCCATCGTTCTTCCATTTCCCGGGCAATCTGCTCGAGCTTCTTCTCCGCCATAGCGGTATAAGCTTCATACTCCAAGTAGAGCGTCTGCTTTCCTTTAGTAAACTCCCTGACCGTTCCGATGAACGTATTGATGGCTCCTGCTTCCGGCCTTGTAACTGTATGGACAAGAGAACCGACATCAATCGGTCCTTCTGTGATCCAGCACCTCTTCTCCCCCATCAAGATTCCCCCTTAGCAAGTTCCAGCACTTCCGGTAAGCGTTTTCTCCAATCTTTCAGAGCGATAACGGAATGAGAGACATGAGCCGTCAACGTTTCATCCCACGTGATGACGAGCTTGATGTTTGTCAAGTTATCCAACAGTTTCAAGTCTTCCACCCTTTTGATGATGACCGCCTTCGGGTAGTGCTCTTCCTTATATCCTTCCACCGTAATCAAATCAGGCGAAAAATGGCGGTAAATATCCACTAGATGGTCCAGAGCGAAATCATCATCATGGGACAATTCCATCTGGAACCGGCGCGGGCTGTCTACCCCTGTTAAGAATGAGCCGCATTCATGAAGCCGGTAGCTGTCCGTTTCATGGTGCATCACTTTTAACGGCTCTTCATGAGTATGGTGCTTGATTGCCGCGATTTTCTCGCCACGATCCGTACCATAGGCGATCAAATCCGACAATAAGGTGGTTTTTCCACTGTTTTTATATCCGACGATTTGAAACACTGGTGCACGTTCCATATCTCTCCCCTCCTTCATAAGCGTAATATGTAAAAACCCCTGCCGTGTTACCTACGGCAGGGGCGGACCATCCTTCGATCAATCCGGAATACCAAGAGCGATTTTCGCGTAGCGACTCATACGATCCTTCGTCCAAGGCGGATTCCAGACAATATTCACCGATATCTCATTCAGTTCAGGAAGGTCTGCAAGGCAGCGCTTTACATCCTGTTCAATGTGACCGGCCAGCGGGCAGCCCATCGCAGTCAAGGTCATCGTTACCTTTGTATTGCCATCCTCATCTATATCGACGCCATAGACTAAGCCTAAGTTCACGATATCAATGCCGAGTTCCGGGTCAATGACATTCTCAAGGGCACCCATTGCGTTTTCTTCTAATGCAGTTCTATCCACTTTTGTTCCCCCTTCACAATTGTTCAAACCTTATTATAAACAAAAATCCTGCCGGGACAAAATATTCCCTACCATCAAAGGACGAGTTCCAGCCAGTTGACCAACTCAAGAATGGCGAAACGGCTGACTTTATGATCACGCCCGACCTCTCTCAAGAAACGGATATTCTCCGGATTCTTATATTGGCTGATCGCATCATTATAGAAATCATAGGAGTGCTCAAATGGAACAACAGGATCGGCATCTCCGTGCCAGAAAAAGAGCGGCCGGCTGTAAAGCTTATCCTTCTGCAGGGATAAATCGATGCCTGCAAGCGAATGATAGAGCTCATCTAACTCCTCTTGTGTCAGAGGCAGCTCGTATCCGTTGTTTTTTACATCTTCAATAAGCTTCTGAGCGAATTCGACCGGTTTGGGTGAACCCATCATGACCGCAGCCGCCTGAATCCAGGGGTACATCGTCAAAGCAGCGCTCGTAGTGATTCCCCCCATCGATGTTCCGCCGATACCAATTCTGCGGTTTTCGAGCAGTTCCATGCGATCGAGTTCATCTTTCATATCCTGAAGCTCTTTCAAGTTTTGATACACGATCTCCCAAAATTTGAGGCTGAGCTCTTCTTTGGACAAATCCTCCTCGCGTTCGCCATGATACGCGCTGTCCGGGAGGATGACGCGGTACCCCTTCTGCGCAAGCAGATAGGCTTGCGGGAGGTTATGTTCTTTCGCTGATGTGAAGCCGTGGAAATAAATGAATACCGGGAGCGCCTCGTTCTCTTTGGAAGAGTCGACGACTGTCAGTACTGGTATATCTTTCAATGTGTTCCGATAAACTCCGATCATTGCCATGGTTCCTTTCTGAAAATCTTTACCTGTGCTTTAGGCGCGATTAATAAATTTCCTATATAATACACATCGTAACACTGCTGTCATCAATTTGGAAGTCATAGGCAGCGTTCACAGAAATTCTTTACAACCTGCCTGAGAACCCGCTACACTATACATACAAATGAGGTGAAGCTAATGAAACAGCATTTGATTGCGTTGGATCTAGACGGAACATTATTGACCGATGATAAAGTCATCAGTGGCAAAACAAAAGAAACCGTGCTTCAGGCCATGGACCAAGGCCATATCGTCGTAATTGCGACAGGAAGGCCGCACCGGGCAAGTATCGATTTCTATCACGAACTTGGTCTGGATACTCCAATGGTGAACTTCAATGGTGCGTTCATCCACCACCCTAAGGACCATAAATGGGATGCGCTGCATTCTCCGCTCGGCATAAGAACGGCGCATAAGATCATTCATACCTGTCAGGAACTCGGTGTAAAGAATATTCTTGCGGAAGTGAAAGATGACGTTTACCTCGACAGGCACGACGAAGAAATTCTGCGGATTTTTCAAACAGATATTAAGCCGACCGTTGGAAGGCTGCAGCATCACTTGAAAGATGACCCTACTTCCATTCTTATCCACCCGGAAGAAGAGAAAATCAAACGCCTGAGACAGGAACTGGATCAGCATGCAGAATTGATCGATCACCGGAAATGGGGCGCGCCGTGGCACGTTATCGAAATCGTCCGGGCCGGTATGAACAAAGCGGTCGGTCTTGATAAAATTGCGCGCTACTTCCATATCCCGAAAGAACGGGTGATCGCTTTCGGTGATGAGGACAACGATTTTGAAATGATCGATTATGCGGGGATAGGCGTCGCCATGGGGAACGCCATCGATGAGCTGAAAAGCATGGCTGATCACGTCACCGCTACGAATGAACAAGACGGCATCGGAACGTTTCTTAATGACTATCTTCAAATAAACAAACGGGCGATCTAGGTACATTTTTCCTCGTGTAAAAAACCGCCCTGCCGCCATACTAAGCTTGAACGTGAAAGCGTTCAGGCTTTTTTATGACAGGAGGGTCTTGTCATGGAGCAGCAAAAGAATGACAATCGCAACGAGAAACGCGGGTCGGAAGTGCCATCCTTCGATGAACGTAAATTGGAAGCGGAAAAGCTGACAGATGCGGATCGAAAACAGATGGAAGCCGATCAGCACACCGTAGGAGGGTTTTAACGATGGAAAGAAACCTTTTTGAAAATGCGCGCGAAGCGGTCAACCGTTTCACTCAGCGTCGTGATACGAACGGCGCCAGCCAAGAGGATATGAAAGCCGCTAAAGATGCTATCCAGTCTGCATATAGCCAATGTTCTCAAGAAGAGAAACAACAGCTACAGCAATTGGAGCAGCAAATCGAAGCGCATAACAACAGCTTGCGATAACAAGGAAAGGCCGGACTATTTCCGGCCTTTTTTTATTGCGGGTACGTTTATTTTTCATGTAAGCGGGTACAGTACATTACCCCCTAATGATTTTCTAAAACAAAGCAGCGCCTGATACTTATACATATCAGGCGCTGCTTTGTTTTATTCAAGTGCGGAAGCGGCTGAAGGACATCTTCAACGTGATGGCATACAAAGCATGACCGATAAGCCACTGTGTAATGGCCGCCCCATCAGTCAGACCCGGCGTCTCTTTCACAGCAAGGATCGTGAGTGGAACATAAGTAAATGCAGCAAACAGTGTCAGTCCGACGGCAAGCAGCCATCGATTCCGATTGGTTTTACGCAGGCGATACATCAATAAGTACGCATAGATGATTCCGATTGCCCACGATATGAGGATATGGAAAAACCATTCCATAAAGACAGGCCAATCGATATCACCTAGGACAGGGATGAAGTCTACATTCATAAGCAGCGTGTACACTCTCATTCCTGTCACCTGCTCTACAAACCACAGGTACAGACCCAGCACAATTCCTGATGTCGTTCCGATAAAGAGACCCCAACGAATCATACGCTTCCCCCACATCTTAATAGGCTTCCTGTTTCCTCAATTCCCGCAGCAGATTTTCTAAAACCTGTTTAAGTTCCCGGTAATCGCCGTCGAGCATTCGGAAGTACAGCGCTCTTAAGAAGTGTTTGCTGTTATTGATGATGATATCCTCATCGGGATCTTTCCAGCTTTCCCGCTCATAAAGTAGTGATTCCAGCCATTCCACTCTTTCCGCATGACTGATTTTCCGGAACATCATCAATACCGCCGTCACCATCCGTTCTTCCTCATCAAACAGATACGGTTTGTCGATCATGAATTTATCGCGGATGATCGGAAGCATATCGAGAATGTCTTCCCTTGTAATTTCTTCACACGCTGCCGTACTGTATACCGCATCTGCTGCATGAGCCATCGCATGAGCCCAACCTTTGTCTTTGACGCAGGCACGGGTATCTTTCTCCTGGGGAACATATTTCTTCAGGCTGTCCCAAACCCGCCGGATATCTTCTTCTTTCAGGAACGGATCTTCCCGGTGCTTGTCCATGATCGGTGGAATCAGAAGCACGGAATAGCTGCGCTTGAACACGGCGTCTTCTTCATTTTTGGACATCGCTATCCGGTAAAACAAATAATTTTTATTTAAAATCGATTGGAGAATATTCTTTAATTGTTCGTTGGTGTAATGGTTTCTGGCAATAAAGGATGTAAAAACCGGACGAATAAGATCCTCCCTGAGAACAGGATGGACAGATCCGATTTTTTGTAGCATCATAGTCGTGAGCTCTTGTAAATTCTGGCCGTCCTGCAATGTATAATCATTGTCTTTGATCGGCTGCAAGACATCGATTAATCTCGTTTCCATAACACACCTCCTGAAAAGTGATATCATTGTATCACAGATGCGGCCGGTTCTGAATTGAAGTGTTTTACTATTTAGGTGGGCGCGATTTTTTGGTAAGATAAGAGCAGAGTGAAGAAGGAGGATACGATGATGGCTATACAAGTACAAGAAACACCTAATCCAAATGCTCGTAAATTCACGGTGGAAAAGCTTATTTTCCAAGGAGACGGCAGCGTTTCCGTTATGCCGGGACAAACGAGTGAACATACAATCATGAACGATTTGATGGAGCTCGACGGCGTCGACAACGTCTTTGGTTTCCAAAATTTCATCACGGTCAACAAACTTCCCCAAGCCGACTGGGACGAGTTGAATCCAAAAGTGAAAAGTACGCTCGAAGAACACGGATATTGATTTCAAAAAAACCACCATACCCTCGTATGGTGGTTTTTTTTCTATTAGAATCGATCCAGTGGAATGTAGTTCAAGTTCTCAGGCAGACCGTCCCCATTTTCCGTAAACATAGTGAGGGTGATCGTGCCGAAGTCCGGAAGTTTGTCCTCTGGAATGGTGACACTTATTTCAAAAGGTGTCCAGGAAGACGACGCTCCTACCTGTTTTTCAGAAGGCTCCACCTGCACATTATGTCCATCTTCCACGGTATAAATGAAGGTACCGTTGGAAACATTGGCTTCCCCTTTAACCACATAGGATCCATTGTCTCCTGACACGGTAAGAGACCGGAACGTTTCCCCATCTCCGCTGTAACTGTCCTCGACGGGCGGAGCTGCTTCCTCTGTCTCTTCCGAAGGCGTCTCTTCCTCTGTCGACGCCTGATCCTGATTAGATTCTTTCTTATCCGGCTGCACCGTGAATTCCTGCGTCACTTGGAACGGATTCGCCTCGAGGGATTGGTCATTGATGGTATGTACAAGGATTGTCATCGTAACCTCATACTTCCCGGGCTGTTCGATCCCTTTCCATGTATCCTCAGCCTGATACGTGCCTCCGCCGGCAAGTTCTTCCGTCGTCAGCGCCTGTGTGAACATTTGACCATCGGAATACTTGTACACCGTTTCTCCTGATACATTCTTCACTTCCACTTCGTATTTCTGACCGGAAGTAAAGCCCAAAATCACTGGATCTTCTCCTGTATTTTTAAGCGAGAATTCGAAGGTTGCTGCGTCGCCGGATGCATTTACTGCCGCATCCATTTCAATCTGATCGAGCAATGTCTCCATATCAATCTCCGCCTCCATATCCGGTGAAGCTGATGCTTCCGTCTCTTCTTTTTCTTCTCCGTCTGCTTCTTCCTGGCCTGAATCATTTGTACAGGCAGCCACCAACAACAACAAGAGGGCCCCTAACAAAATGGCAAGAAATTTTTTCATTTCGCCACTCCCTATCTATTCTATTCAATGAATAAGACGTCCTCCGGATGGAAAACGTTACATCATTTATCATCTTTTCGGAAGAAACCGAAGATACCTGTCGTTTGAACGATGTTGGTAAACGCCTGCGGGTCCACTTCCTGGATAATATGCTGCAAATCATACAACTCGTATCTCGTAATAACCATGACAAGCATATTCTTATCCTGTTGGGTGAAGGCTCCTTTGGCAGGCAGCGTGGTAATTCCACGAACCATGCTTTTATGGATTTCCTTCTCCAGGGCGGCAGCCTTTGTCGTGATGATCATGGCCGTCAACTTCTCGTGACGCGTATGGATCGCATCAATGACCCTTGTCGTTACGTAAAGAGTTAATAATGTATAAAGCGCGTTTTCCGGTTCATATAAAATACCGGCTACCGCAATAATTACACTGTTAATGATAAGAAAATAAATACCGATCGGGCGGTCCTTCATACGGGACAGCACCATGGCGATGATGTCCAGGCCTCCGGTGGAAGCACCCCATTTCAACGTGATCCCGACACCGGCTCCACCGATAACACCGCCGAACACGGCGTTCAGTATAATATCTCCGGAAAGCTGCTGCACGGGGATGACTTCGAGGAACAACGTCGTGAACGCAACAGAAATGGCGCTGTAGACGGTGAACCCTTTCCCTACCTTATACCAACCCAATATGGCGACAGGGATGTTGAGCACTAACAGAACAAGTCCCGTACTCACACCAGGAATGCCCAGAAAATCACTGGAAATACTCGTCAAGAGCTGGGAAACCCCCGTAAATCCGCTTGCATAAACATTTGCCTCTATTAAGAATAAGTTAAGGGACAACGCATTTAATAACGATCCCAGTAAAACAATTAATATTCTTCTAATTTCTACAACAAACAATCGTAAACCTCCTTGCCTTCCTGAATTCATCTATTCATTTTTATCACCGACAATTCGTAAAATCAAGTCAAACTTTGGAGAACTTTGCAAAGTTTTCGCAAACATGGTTTTTGGAGGAATTTGTTTTGACTATAAAGCGCGACTATGCCTAAACTGATAGTACTATAATAATATAGAAGGTGACGTTTATGACTGTACAAATAGTATGTGATTCGGCTGCCGATCTGGACTTGGAAACGACAGACCGTTTATCGATCCACTCCCTGCCTCTGAAGGTTATTATGAACGGCGAGGAATATGAGGACAGAACGTCGATCGAACCAAAAGAAGTTTATGACCGGATGCGCGCGGGGGAATCATTGAAGACAGCGCAGGTATCCCCGCAGGCTTTCCGTGATGCTTTCACCAGCTATGCGGCAGAAGGACAACCATTCATTTATTTCGCTTTCTCATCGGAACTGTCCGGTACCTATCAGACTGCCAAAATGGTCGAACAGGAAGTAAAAGAAGAGTACCCGGAAGCTGTCTTTGATGTCGTAGACACGAAAGCAGCCTCACTCGGCTACGGTCTTGTCATAATGAGAGTGGCCGAACTGGCAAGCGACGGGGCTTCTTATGAAGAAATCCTTAAGACAGGGACATATCACGCCGAGCATATGGAACACATCTTCACGGTTGATGATCTGGAATACCTCCAGCGAGGGGGCCGGGTAAGCCGGACTGCGGCCTTTGTCGGCGGTCTTTTAAAAATCAAGCCGCTCCTCCACATGGAGGATGGGAAGCTGATTCCGCTTGAGAAAATCCGCGGCTCGAAGAAAGTTCTGAAACGAATGCTGGAAGTTATGGATGAACGCGGCGTGGATTTGAGCGGCCAGCGGATCGCCATCAGCCACGGGGACGACGTGGAGCGCGCAGAACAGCTTGCTGCTATGATCAAGGAACAGTTCGGTGCCGAAACCATCCATATCGGCTATGTCGGAGCCACGATCGGTGCTCATGCCGGACCTGGAACCATCGCGTTATTTTTCCTGAATGATCGTTATCAATAAACATTCCCTATAAGCGGAGCCTTTAGTCCATGTAACCGGCCCCTGCAGGAAAACAACAGCCGGAAATCAAGTAATATCACTTGGTTTCCGGCTGTTCTCTTGTACTCCCGATATCCAATCGACCTTTGAGCTGATTGATACCCAATTGGGCGATATGATTGTTCGTTTCCAACTTCTCACATGTCAATTGATCTATGAAAAAGACAGAGGATGGATTGGCGCGTCCCCCGGAATTCAAAGCAGCCATTTCCTTTTCCATATCCTCCACACGCTTCATCAATCGATCGATTTCCTGCTCATAAGTGGAAAGGATCTTCGTCAAGTATTCATCTAATGCATTCAGAATATGTTCCGTCTGCACGCCGTTATGATTGATACCCCTGCTGCTTCCCATTCCTGTTTTTGGAGTATGTATAGTTTGTTTAGATTGGGCTGCTTCCAGTTTGGAGATCCTTTTGTTCAAAGCTTCTAATGACAGACTCCCATTATTCATAAAAAGGGATACACCTCCTCTCCAACTATCCTTTCTAAGCGATCATTCGATGGTGATATTTCTATGGGTGTCGGGACTTCTTGGATAATTCAACATCATAAGCCCGTTTATGAAAGTGGCCTTGACCTGTTTATTGTCGATGGTATCCGGTAGTGGGATCGTTTTCTTAAAAGGCCCTAAGGTGCGTTCCTGCTGCACCGGTACGGCCCCTTCAATCGGCAGGTTCACCTGCCCTTTAATGCTCAAATTCGATCCGCTCCCGGATAACTGGATATCTTCTTTCCTAACCCCCGGCATTTCTACAAAGATTATGACATGAGTGTCTGTCATAAAAACATCCGCTGCCGGATAAGAAGACGGGGAGGAGCCCCCTCTATTCTGTATATTTACAAGATCTTCTGCCTGATCCAAGTTGGCCTTCTCGAATATGTGTCCCCAGAATGTGCTGGTCTGGTATTGCTGTGCGACATCCAGCCATTCCTTTAAACGATCCATTTCCACTTGCGCCCTCCCCCTTTCTCATCTCTACAGTTGATTGGTCAAAGGCAGAGACGGGTTGGCATTCTGATCTTGGTCACTTACATCCGGGTCTATGATAGCGTTCGCGTTGCAGGAACTCGTTACCGAACAATCTCCAAGGGAGAAGTTTGCACCATACAGCTTCGTATTCGCCGTGTGGCTGTTATGGACGACCGCTCCGATATCGATATTACCGTTCTGTGTCACACCATTTGTCTTTATATTAAACACACTGATTAAAAAGGGCATTTCCTCGCATCCTTTCCTCGTTATCCTTGAGCTGAATTGGTATTGGTCGGGTTTGCAACTTCCCCCATATCGTTCATATCCGGGTCTATAAAGACGTTCTCCATTCCGGATGAAGTCGGGGAGACATCCCCATATGAAGAGTTCTGTCCTTGGGATTTAGTATTGGCCGTTGGAGAATTATGAAAGGCATCACCAATGTTAAAGGAACCGTTACTGGCTATACTGTTGATCTTAATGTTGAAAATGTTAATGAATGACGGCATCGCTATCTCCTCCTGTTCCCTCCGTTACTATCACTATATGCAGCTTTGGGCTATTCGTGTAAAAGAAGACGGAATGACGGAAGTGACTTCCTAAATGAAAAACCGTGGAGTACTCACTCCACGGTTTGATCCTTCCTATTTTTAATACTTATCATCGTGACACTGAATACGAAGATAAGCAGTACTCCTCCGACGAATCCGATGAAAAGCCAATTGTAGCCTTTATCTGCTTCCACCACAAATACGTCCGCCGTCTCCCTCTCCATGCCGATTCGGTAGACGCCGTCCCGCTGTTCCCGGATAATGCCGTCCTCCAGCAGACCGCTCAGCTGCAGACCGCCTTCCAAGTGATCCAGCTCCATCGTCTTCGTAGCTTCTGCATTATTGATGGCTATGATCAGCCGCTCTCCTTCATAGGACCTTTCGTAAACAAGCAGCCCATCTTCGTTATACAGCTCATGAACGCTCCCCTTCGTCAGTGCAGGGAATTCCTCCCTCATGGAATGGAGTTTTTCAATCCGCTGACTGAGGGCTTCTTCTCCTGCTTTAAAATTCATCATGGGAATTTCAGACGGATCCCCACCATCATCCAAAGGGATCTCGGAACCGTAATAAAAGCGCGGCGTGCCAGGAATCGTATAGAGGTACGTCCAGGCAAGCTGGAGCCGGGTAACCGGATTCTGTCCCCCTTCCACCGCTTCATGCGTAAAACGTGACCCGAGGAAGTCATCCAGTTCCCAAATCTGTTCTCCCTCTCCAAGCGCCAGCGGCTCAAGCGACGCTCCCGCCGCTTGGAAAACATCCCGGAGCGTTTGCTGTTCTTCCTTCTCTTCATCGTAATTTTCTGAGAATACCAGGAGGTCATTTTGAGGAGCAGCTCCCCCGGAAGTAATCAAGCGAAAACCGTCGACATCGGTTTCTTCTTCCCATTTCTTCCATACCTTGCTATAATAATCTGCTACCTCCGGATTGGAAGTATCAAGCTTCGGGAGTCCGTCGAACCAGGAGTCGTCTTCCAGCGTTTCCTCTAGAAACCAGCTGGATTTACGTTGGTCTTCGAGCCACGGGTGAGCGTTACCTACAAAGCCGTACGGCATGTCAAAGATGACCTTCATTCCTTTTTCATGGGCTTCCGCAACCAGCTTTCGCGCATCTTCCATCGTACCGAAGTGCTCTTCCACCGTCTCATAGTCCGTTACTCCGAAGCCATGAAACCCGTCCGATTCGCTAGACATGATCGGAGATAGCTGAATAGTCGTAAAGCCTAGTTCTTTTATGTAGTCCAACTGGTCTCTTACCCCGGACAAGTCTCCCCCGTGATAGGCGGAAGGGTCCTCCAGGTCCAACTCCCCGTCATTCGCTGTCGATCCGTTCATGAAACGGTCCACCACGATATAATAGATACTTTCCTGCTGCCACTTCTCTTCTGCCTGTACTGTTAAAGCGCTGCCAAAAAACAGCGGGATCAGTAGAAAAGCGATGATCATCCTTTTCATCCGGACGCCTCCTTCCTCTTTTTAGGTTAGCGGTCGCAGTCGTAAAGGTCAATTTATTCTGACAATCTTTTCAAAAAACAAAAAAGCCGCTTGAGACAGCGGCTTACAGTTGAACCTTGTAGGTCCGGAGCCAATGATCGATTTGACATAAGTGCGCGATCAGCTGAGGGCCTGTCATCAATTGCCCGAACCACGGTGTATCAATGGATTTCCCTTCCGACTCCTTCAATTTACGTACTTCTTCCCTGTCGAATATGTTGAAGAGAGGAGCACCCTGGTCACTCAGGACATCGTCCATCCATCGGCATACTGCTTTCGTGTAATCCGGGTGGAAGGTCTTCGGATACGGATTCTTCTTCCGGAACAAAACCTCATCCGGGAGAATACCTCTCAGCGCTTCACGCAGCAATCCTTTCTCCTGATTCTTATAAAACTTCATGCTCCATGGTACATTCCAAACGTATTCCACCAGGCGGTGATCGCTGAACGGAACCCGTACTTCAAGACTCGCCCCCATACTCATCCGGTCTTTCCGTTCAAGCAGCGTCTGCATGAACCAATTCATATTTAAATAGGACATCTCTCTATGTTTGCGGGCACCTTCCGATTCGCCTGCAAGAACCGGCGTTTCCGCAATGGTTTCCTTATATCGTTTGAGCATATACCATTCAATATCAATATCACCTTTAAGATCGCTGCGAACGAGAGAGACGCGTTCATCCAGTGACCGGATCCACGGAAAACCGTTCCGCTCTTTATCTTCTTTCCGATAGAACCAAGGATAACCGCCAAAGATTTCATCCGCACATTCCCCAGACAGCGCCACCGTCACATGGTTCTTAATTTCCTCACAAAACCAAAGGAGAGAAGAATCCACATCGGCCATCCCAGGTAAATCTCTCAACTCAACGGCCCGTTTCAAGCGCCCCACCAAATCCTCTGTTTTCGCTTCCATTACAAGGTGATCGGTGCCGTGCCTGTCACGGACCATATTGATGAAGGCTTCATCCCGGTCCGGCTGAAAAGCGTTCTTCTTGAAGAATTTATCCTGGTCTTTATAATCAATCGAGAATGTCTGCAAAGCCCCGCGCCGTTCCTGCTTGTATTGTTCTGCTGCCACCGCTGTAATGGCGCTGGAGTCAACCCCGCCGGACAGGAAGGTTCCAAGCTTCACGTCTGAGATGAGCTGACGTTTGGACGCATCCATGAATAATTCCCGCACCCGCTCTACCGTCTGTTCGAACGTGTCTTCATGCGGTTCGCTTTTCACGTTCCAATACCGACTGGTCGTGAATCTGCCTTTTTCCCATACGGCACTATGACCGGGGCGGATTTCCTGAATCTCTGTAAATATCCCTTCCCCAGGTGTACGGGACGGTCCAAGGGATAGAATTTCATGTAGGCCGTTTCGATCGACCGTCGGGCGGACGTCGGGATGCGCAAGAATGGCCTTCATTTCCGAAGCGAACAAAACGCCGTTACCTCTGTCACTATAGAACAACGGTTTAACACCGAGACGGTCGCGCGCGAGAAAAAGCCGCTGTCTTTGCCGCTCCCACACACTGAAAGCAAAAATGCCGTTCAAACGATCGACACAATCAGGTCCCCACTCCATGTAACTGACGAGAACGACCTCCGTATCCGAATGGGATGAAAAACTCCACCCGCACGCTTTCAGTTCCCCCCGGACGTCCTCCGTATTATAAAGCTCTCCATTATAGCAGAGAACGAACTCTTCGTCCCTTGCCTTCCGGATCATCGGCTGTTTTCCACCTTGAGGATCGACGACGATCAAACGCTGGTGTCCGAAGGCAGCCGGACCCTCTATCCATTTCTGATAATCATCCGGTCCACGGTGCTCCAGTGTTTTCGCCATATCTTCCAATATCGCTGTTTTACCATCGGTTTTATGTGCTAGATCCACCCATCCGACAATGCCGCACATCTGATCCACCATCCTTTTCATAACATGCGTTCCATATAAAAAAGCATCACAACTCATTCTATGAACACGTCTTACGTGTTATGCGGAAGGAAGGCAGCCTGCTCTGCCGGCAGAAATAAACGTCATAAAACTATTGACAATACAATTGAGAATGATTATCATTATAAGTATCAAGTGATCCCGTTATCCCCCAAGTAACGGAGAACATCAGACAAATAGTTTTTGCCCCCTTTTTATAAAAAATAAAACGCTGCCTGCAAATAAGCAGGCAGCGTTATTTTTTTATGCCGGCAGAATTCCCATCGGCAAATAGCCGAATCCGAGAATGATTGCCAGAATGACCGCAAGGACAAGCTGTCCCCACCAGATGCCGGCAGGTTTGCCCTTCGTCGTCTTCACACACGCCATTTCCATCGCCGTAATTGCCCATAAACCTGCAAGTACTTTAATGATAACGAGCGCCCCGTAAACGGAGTAGCTGGCGAACAGCGATCCACCGGAATATAGAATGAGCAGGTAATCCAACCGAAGGATCATATGGGAGATCTTCGCCGCTTTCGCTTTTCCGCTCTTCGTGAATGAAACAACAAGGATGATCAGCACGAGTGCGAGTACCCATGAAGTGATATGTAAGTGAGCCATGTTCTTCTCCTCCTTTGCATAAGTATCTATTGCTATGATACCACGATTGTTTCGATATATCCTATCAAAAAGTGTTCCTTTCCCAATTACACTCCCCTCCATTTCGTGCATCCCGCACCCTTTCACAGGACTATTTGACGAAACCTTTCCAATAGTAAGAAAACAGAAAGAAAACCTGTTATAATGATGGAAGATTCAAATGAATTTGGAGGGATAGCATGTCTGTAATCAGTAGTCGTCACATTATTGATCAAACCCAGGAATACGGAGCGAAGAATTATCACCCGCTTCCGATTGTCATCGCAAGAGCCGAAGGCGTATGGGTGGAAGATCCTGAAGGAAATCGTTACATGGATATGTTAAGCGCTTACTCAGCCGTGAACCAGGGACACCGTCACCCGAAAATCATCCAGGCCTTGAATGACCAGGCCGGACGTGTGACGCTCACTTCACGTGCTTTTCATAATGATCAGCTCGGGCCGTGGTACGAGAAGATCTGCAAATTGACGAACAAAGAGATGGCCCTGCCGATGAACACAGGTGCAGAAGCGGTGGAAACAGCGATTAAAGCGGCACGCCGATGGGCTTACGAAGTGAAGAACGTACCCGATAACAAGGCGGAGATTATCGCTTGTACCGGCAACTTCCACGGCCGGACGATGAGCGCCGTTTCTCTCTCATCTGAAGAAGAATACAAGCGTGGTTTCGGTCCGATGCTTCCTGGAATCAAACTGATTCCTTACGGAGATGCGGAAGCTTTAAAAGAAGCGATCACCGAAAATACCGCTGCCTTCCTCTTTGAACCGATTCAAGGGGAAGCCGGTATCGTCATTCCTCCGGAAGGATTCCTAAAAGAAGCGTACGACATCTGCCGGGAAGCGAACGTCCTTTACATTGCCGATGAAATCCAGGCAGGTCTTGGGCGGAGCGGCAAGACGTTCGCCTGCGACTGGGAGGATGTCACACCGGATATGCTGATTCTCGGTAAAGCACTTGGTGGAGGAGTCTTCCCGATTTCCTGCGTTGTCGCTGACAAAGATGTCCTCGGTGTATTCAACCCAGGCTCGCACGGTTCGACATTCGGAGGGAACCCACTCGCTTGTGCGGTGTCTGTCGCTTCTCTGGAAGTATTGGAAGAAGAGAAACTCGCAGATCGTTCCCTGGAACTCGGCACCTATATGATGAAGGAATTGAAATCAATCGCTAATCCGAAGATCAAAGAAGTTCGCGGAAAAGGGTTATTCATCGGAGTTGAACTGACTGAGCCGGCCCGAAAGTATTGTGAACAGTTGAAAGAAAAAGGGCTGCTGTGCAAAGAAACACATGAGAACGTCATCCGCTTCGCCCCTCCGCTCATTATCGACAAAAAAGATCTGGACTGGGCGATTGAACAGATCAAATCCGTCTTATCCTGATAAAAAAGAGACAGCTCTGATACAGAGCTGTCTCTTTTCATTGTCAAGAACCGTTAAGGCAAGGAATACCATCCATAAGTTAAAGAAACGAATACAGGTGAGACCCAGGAAGAGCCCGGCGATCAGGAATCTTCCTGTCCATCCCCTGCAAAGCACCCCTCTTCTCTCTCCCTTGAACAATTCCCACTTTATTTCACTTCAGAAATCTTCTTCTGCTTCCAGGGAGCTAGAACGATGTCGACAAATAACGTTTCCCGTCGTTCCAATAAAAGACCGGTATTCTCTTGAACATGATATCGGCTTAACCCGATGTCGACATGATAGTTCGAAGAACCGCTGTCATACCTCTCGTATTTCGCTTGAAGTACGACTGCTTCTTCCGTTTCAGGCCACATCGTAGTCGCTCGATCCAGCTCATAAATACCCTCTCCCGAATCTCGTAAAATCAGGAAAACCCGCTCTCCCTCCTTCAACTCTTCTTCCACTTTCCAACGATCCTCAGGAATTGTCTCTACTTCGTATTCGAGTCGTATGTAATCACCGTAAAAAGGATCCCGGGGATCGATCGGCTCGGTTCGCAAGGTAATTTCTTTCCCCCATATGTCCATCGCATAGTAGGAAGCGGACATCGTTGCAAGGAAGAGCACCTGTAGAAGGACCAACGCGTAATACCACTTCCGCTTAGTCATGCTCTACCCCTCCTCTATAAATCGTCCGCCGCTTCTTCTCAAGGAAGAAGCTGAGAGCAAATAAGAGTAATCCTCCCAGGAAGAAGAACAAGGAGCGGTCGAGAAAATTCCATGCCAGTTGAAAATAAGCAACAAGTGTCGCAATCAGGAAAGCGGCCGTACCTTTATTCACCCATCTGGACACTTCCTGCCTGTAGCCTGAGATGAGCCAGAGCAGTGCATAGATGAACAGCAGTCCAAGAGACAGGAAATCACCAAACATAAAGCGGAAGACAGGAACGAAAAGCAGCAAATCAATCCAGTAATAGTTAGTGGAGCTGACAGCCGATCGCACCACTGCAAAGACGAACAGCACCGCCCATACCAAGAAAAAATAAAGGGAAGACTCCGTTAGTTCCCCAACGTACACGTTTCCAAGGAAGAAAGCCTGAAAAACAAGAATAATAAATACAGCCAGAATACTTACGGTCTTCAGTAGATGCTTCGCTCCTTTACGAATAAGAAAGTCATCCGCTACATACAGGAACAAGAACAGTGCAAGCAGCCAGTAGTATGGAATGCCTTCACTGAATACGAGGACGATCGACTGGATGACAAACCCGATACCGAATGCTGCCTGACTCCTCTCCCCCTGCTCCTGGTACACAGCCCATCCTATGCCGAAAAGGAAGAGGACCCCGATCCATAAATGATAGTCCTGATGGAAGAGACCGCTGTATAACTGCCCCACAGAGAGGATGACGAGCGTCGTATAGTAAAACGGTACCTCTTTGAATAAAACATATAAACTGAAGGCGGCGAGACCCCAAAGAAAGAACGGAAGAGCACTATAGGAGCTGTAATGATACATTTGCCCGATTAAGAACAAGCTGGCACCGAAAATCATGACAGCGACAATGATCAATGACGTTCCGATCTGCTTCGATCTTTTATGATAAACCTGCTCACCCGCCACATAAAAACCGAGCAGCGAAACGATTAAAATGGCCATCCTGCCGATATTCGTCAAGTAAGACCAATTGGAGGCGACGAATGTCAAGAAGCCGAGTCCGATGAAAATGGCTGCAAAAAGGACAAGCATCGGTTTACTCTGCTTTTTCGGATAAAGCCCCATTAGTTGTTCCCGTTGACTTTCTGTGATAATGGACTGCTCCACCCATTTCTTACTTTCTTTATTAAGCTGTTCCCGGTTCATCCCTAACGCCCCCTTCTCCTATGAAGTTGCGGAACCTTTCCGCTTCAACGTTTGTTTCTTTCCGTACGTCCCTGTTCTCCATACCCACTCCAGAGGTCCGTAACGAAATTTCTTCATCCACGCCCTGCTGAGAAAGATTTGGACGATGAAGAACGCCGCGACGATCAGCGCGCTCTCAAACGGCGGAACGGTCCCGTACAGACCGAAGCCTACGGAATAAAAAAGCACGAAACTGAGGAGCGATTGGAGGATATAGTTGGACAGGGACATCCTCCCCACCCAAGTCAGCGGCTTTGCTATTTTCGCACCGAACTCCGTTCGGAACAGTAGTGTAATAGATAAAATATAAAAAATGGCAGATGCCGATCCGCCGATACTGTCCTGCGCAAGGTGGAACCATTCCGGGTTACCAAAGAAATGCGGTACCGCCTTGAACAAAAAGAAGATCACTCCCGTCGCCGCCCATAAACGAATGATGGAAGCCATGTGGTCCAGAGGCTCATGCAGGAAGCGCTTTCTGCAGACATACATGCCGAAGAGAAACATCGGAATTAAACTGAGAGCGAGAAAAGGAATATTTCCCCATTGATTAGCATACGCCCAATCGCTCCAGTTCTGCCGCCATATGTCCGGAAAGGAACCAGACCCATAATTCATTTTTGCTTCCACGATCGCTTCTTGATTAACGATACCCTGGATTTGATCCCTTACGGTGTAGAGGCTGAATGTGAGCGGAATAACGAGGAAGGACAGCATTCCAAATGCCCAGTGGAGCAGCGTCCGGTCTTCCACACGGAAAAAGAAGAGAAGCACCATGCCGAGTACCCCGTAAGAAAGAAGGATATCTCCGTGCCAAATGAGGAAGGCATGAATCATCCCAAAGCAGATCAAGACGACCAGACGGCGGAAAAGGACAGAACGATAGGTGAGCCCCCTCGACTCCAATCGGTCCTTCATCATCTGCATGCCAAAGCCGAACAGAAAGGAAAACAATGTGTAGAAGCTTGCTTGAAAGAAGATATCGATGAACGTCTGTACCGAATGGCTGAGCGTCGAAGACCAATAAACTGCTTCGCCTCCATACAGGAAGTATGGAGCATTGAAAGCAGGTACATTGACCATGAAGATACCGAAAATGGCAAGACCTCTGGCCGCATCGACCCAATCCAGACGTTCGGTGTCATGTAAAGGTGAAGCGGTCGTTTTCATATGTATTCCCCCTATGAAGATTATTTTACTTTTATTACGTCATTTAGACAACGACGTTTCATAATATGTGGAAAGGAGTTTTTTCATATGCCAGCTAAAGTAGGTGCCGTCAAAGTCATATCCATTTCGTCATCCAGTATTTTCAACATCGGCGATGTGTACAACATGGCTCCTCAAGCCATGGCTAAAACATTTGCCGGCGGCGGTTCGTTCAACACCGGTGACGGGATCCGCATCGATTTGAACAGCGCCAATACGTATATCAACGACTCGGAAGTGATCGATCAGCCGATCTTTAACAACGCATAGGGGGGATTCCATGAACCTTACCGTCCATCAATCGATCTATATCCATATATTAAGAATCGGCTCTGTCTCGAACTCCTCTGTCGTCCAGATAGGAAGCTCCGGCGTTATTCAGGCGAAGGCCGACCTTTATAACTCCGGGAAGTTTACCTCTCCTGCTCAGGAAGCCCAGCCGGTCGAAGGAGAAGTCGTCATTCCAGAAACAGCAGCAGGGTCGCTGGTTCCATTTTCCATAACATAGTACGTCCCTTTTTCTCATACATATGAGACAGGGGGTGAACGCATATGAATCCTTATCAATCATGGCAGGCGTGGGTCCAGCAGATGATGCAGCAGATGGAACAACAGCAGAAGGTGATCGAACAACTCCAGAAACAGGTGGAACAAATGAAAGACACGGATCCCCCACCGAAAACCGTCATTGAAAAAATCGAATACCACTTCGACCAATTGAAAATCGAGACGTTGGAAGGCACTCTCCAGATCGGCCTGACGCCAAACGGGTCCGACCTTTCTGATATCGGCGACCTTTACAGCAATCCACAACACCAGGCGCTTCAATCGGATGAGCAAGTACTTCATGCCCTGCAGAATTATATGGCTTCCGATGTTCCGCCATGGATGGACCAATATATATGCGATCACAACGTCCCTATCCGGGAAGACCATAAGGAACGAATGATCACAGATATAAAGAAACAGCTGCCTAGACGGCTGGAAAGCTATCGCAGCCACAATCCACAGCTTCCTGCAGAGACGATCTATCACCAGATCAAAACAGAAATTCAGGAGTCTATGGCTCAATATTTCCAAACACTTGAAGGGGATGATAAACCGTGAACCATGTTGTGCACAACTACGGCCTGCATGTCGGGAACATCCATGTGACAGGTGTCTCGGCATCTTCCGTCTTTCTGATCGGGGATAACAAAACGATCCGCCTCCAGTCTTTCTTCGATACACCACCAGAATCGCTGATTATCGGTCCATTCGAAGAGGTACTGGAAGACTCCAACGTAGAGATGGAACCGAATGGTTAAGAGAATGGTCTTTACGGATGAGGTAGAGGTGCTTTCCGTGTTGATCTCCTCTGTTTTTGAAATTGGGGACGTCTACCGATTTGCCCCCTTTTCCAAAGTACTGGCTGTCCAAAAAGAGGGATCGGTATTTCAATCGGATCCATTCCGCTATGAAGATTTCTCCATCTTTGCCAGAGAGTCTTCCCCGCCTCTCCCTCCCGTAGACATCGACACGTATCATTACCCAACCGGATCGATACACGTCGATCGTATACGAATCATTGGGGTTTCCACCGCATCGGCACTGCAAATCGGCGGGATTGACCATATTGACTCTGTCAACTACACTAAGCACTTCCGTATTCTGTTAGACGAACGTTAACAGCCCACCCTGCATATTGTAGATATATAACGCAGGAATCGCACCACGAAGGAGGCGATTGCGATGCCGGCTATCGTCGGTCCCATCAGCATCAACAGCGTCGGCGGAGGCGTAGTCAACTTTGGAGATTCGTTTTATCTGTCTCCGAAAAGCAGTTCCAAAACGAATTCCGGTTCCGGAGCACTGAATACCGGAAACTGGATCATTACGAACAACGGTCTGAGCTCTACGAACCCATTTGACCCGGACGTTAACGACCAGAATATTACAGCCAACGCGTAGAAGCGACCCACACGAGAGCGAACAGCGCTCGCCCTTCTACCAGGAAAAGCCAGGGCGAAACGCCCTGGCTTTTCCTTTTCCGCATAGAGGTAATGTCGTCTACTTCCGCCTCCGTCGGTTGGATTTTCTTGTGGTGATTCTTTTCTCCGGATCCTGCTTCTGCACCCAGCGGATATATTTCTGCATATCCGGATGATCCTTCAGCCTCTCCAACGAATGATAGAAGCCTGCCAGTTCCTCATTAGTGAAATGGGCATGAATTTGACGGTGACAGGCACTGCACAGCATGACCGTCGGACCATCTGTGCCTCCATATTGTTTCGGGACCAGATGGTGTTCCGTTGTCTTCACCGGAGAGCGGCCGCACAAATCACAGGTCTCCTCCATCAGCATCGACCTCCACGACAAGCGATTTGTCAAAGAAGTAAAGACAAGCTTTGTGTACTTTCTGCTTCCATATTTTCTCCAAAGCGGTACGATATAATCCCAGCTGCGTCCGGTAACGATCGGCCATCTGTTTTTCGGCAGCGAGCGGATCGTCCGGTAGCTTGTCTGATTTATAGTCGAGGATCATCCAACCTTCTTTGTAAGGGACAATCGCATCGATGACCCCCTGGATAAATACCTGTTCCTCTGCACCTGCGTCCCATTCTTTGTAAACCTCTCCTGCAGGTAAAGTCAAACTGAACGGCACCTCCCGTTCTACGCTTTCCGCCTGGAGAAGAAACGCACCGACATCCGTTTGAAAGAAATCAGCAATCGCGGCGAAGTCGACCGCTTCCGCCTCTTCCCTGCGAAGAATTTCTTTGTCGACCAATTTTTCTGTATATTCCTCCACCTGAAGCGGTGTCCATACCTTTGTCAGCGGGAGGTGCTGCATCACCGCGTGCATCGCTGTTCCGCGTTCTGCAGCCGTCAGTGTTTGTTCTTCCTGCATGAAGCGCGGGCGTTTTACAATCGGTGGACGATAGGGGACGAGCAGCTGGTCGCTCGAATATTCGTCCAACGTTTCCCGCTGCCGTTTGATTTCCGTTACCGTCTGCTTCGCCCTTGTATAAGCGGCTTTTTCATGAGGATAGACGAAATTCAGCCGTTCAGTAAGGTTGTCGCCACTCTCTTCCATGGCAACCGGCTGCCACTCCTCCACCGCTTTCTTGAGTACTTCATCCCTCTGCTCCTTCACCTCATCAAGCTCGGAGAATTCACTTCCGTGTGCAATTTGTACACGCCACTGGGAATTATCATAGCGGATCTCATCCGCTGTCGATACGCCGACTTCCCCGCGCAGCTCATCTGCAGCATCGTGCCGGATAAGGGCCGGCCCTACCCAGTCCAAATAGGATTTCGCAGCCAAACGTTCATGCGGAGGAAGCGTCCAGCCTTTCACCTCCGTAAATTCCTGCCATTTCGTCTGTTTTTTCTCAAAAGAGGCGACGTTACCGACCATGACAAGCTTCTCTTTTGCCCTTGTCAGCGCAACGTACAGGACACGCATCTCCTCTGCGAGGAGCTCCCTGCGCTTCGCCTCCTTCAACGCATGATAAGCAAGCGTCGGATACATGATCCGCTTAGCCGGATCGATATAGCGGGATCCAAATCCGTAATCCTTGTGAAGCAGATAGCGGTTCTTAAGGTCCATCATGTTGAACTGCTTATCCATTGCTCCAAGAATGACGACAGGAAATTCCAGCCCTTTACTTTTGTGAATCGTCATGATGCGGACGACATCCTCCTGCTCCCCGAGTGCCTTGGCTGCACCCAGATCGTCGCCCCGCTCTTCCATCCGCTCAATAAACCGCAGAAATCGGAACAATCCACGGAAGGACGTCGTCTCATAACTTCTTGCCCGGTCATAAAGAGCACGGAGGTTCGCCTGACGCTGACGACCTCCCGGGATTCCTCCGACAAAATCATAGTATCCGGTTTCCCGGAAAACTGCCCAAATTAATTCGGACAAGGCTCCTTGACGCGCTTGTTCCCGGAAACGCTTCAGCTGGGTCATAAACGCATCAATTTTCCGACCGAGCTCATCTTTTTCCACATAGGCTTTCAAAGCTTCATAGTACGTACTGCGCTTCTTCGCAAGCCTGATCCGGGCAAGGTCGTCTTCATTCAGTCCGACAAGCGGCGACTTCAGGACGGAGGCGAGCGGAATATCCTGCATCGGGTTATCGATAACTTTCAAAAGGCTGAGCATCACTTTTATTTCAATGGCCTCAAAATAGCCTGTTGATAATTCTGCATAAATCGGGATTCCCTGCTGCTTCAACTCGTCAACAATGGTCGGTGCCCACGTCATCGAACGCATTAGAATGACAATATCCCTGTATTGGATCGGCCGCTTCGTTCCTGATTCCTTATCAACGACTTGAAGCGGTTCATCTCCGTCATAACCGAGCCATTTCCGAATCATCTTTCCATAGGCACGGGCTTCCAGTTGAGCCTTCTCCAAATCTTTGTACCCCTCATCCTCCACGCCATCTCCTTCCTGGGATTCGCGGTCAATCAGGAAAAGCTCAGCATCGGCATCGTCGGCTGTCAGTTCGTCATAAATGGCGTTACTGTAAATGAGTTCGGCATCTTTCTCATACTCCATTTCCCCGACTTCCTCATCCAATACCTGCCGGAAGATGTAGTTCGTCGCATCCAGCACCTGCTTCCTGCTTCGGAAGTTACGTGCAAGATCAATTCGCTCTCCTTCCGACTCTTCCGTTCCATACTTTTTGTATTTGTTGAGGAATAAGGCCGGTTCGGCATGCCGGAATCGGTAAATGCTCTGCTTGACATCTCCGACCATGAACAAGTGCCCCGCTTCGTCCCCCTCCGTAAGAAGGCGAAGCAGCGTTTCCTGAACGAGGTTCGTATCCTGATATTCATCAATCAACACTTCCGTATACTGGCGCTGGAAGCTTTCGGCTACACTGGAAGCGACGAGACGATCCGGTGATGCCTCTTCATGAAGCAGAATGTTGAGACAGTAATGCTCCAAATCCGAAAAGTCCACGAGCGCCTGTTCCTTCTTCCTCTGTTCGTATCCTGCTTTAAAGTCTTTTACGATCACAGCAAGCTGTTCCATCACAGGATAGAGAGCCTGCATATCTTTCAAATAGCTGTCGAGCGTCCGGGAAAACCACTCATCCCGCAGGTCATTCCATCGTTTCTTATAGCGGTCCCGCACCTTTTTCGCCTTTTCCTTCTTGGCAGGGTCGCAGTCCATTTTTTTACGGGAGAGCGCCGCGAACTTTTGGTCGCTCATGAAGCGCTGCATCTCCTCCCACGAATGGGCAAGCGCCCCTTTGGCGTGCTGGATCAACTCCAAATCTGTATCTGCCGTTTCTCCATAGGCGGACGGCCCATCCGGCTCCCTCGTCAACTCCACCAGAAGAAGGGCTTCTTCCTCCATCGCTTTCAGCTGACTGACGACTTCCTGTTTCAACAGTTCAAGCCAAGGCAGATCCGCTTCGGATTCTACATTCTTTACATCGTACATGCGGACCATGTCATCAAGCCATTCCTCCGGCCAGGGGTTCTGGGTCGCGAATGTATAAAGATCCAGAATCAGTGTCTCCATGTCCAAGTCGCTTCGATCACTGGAGAAACGCTCGACGATATCGAAGAACTTGTCCTGTTCTTCTCCTTCTTTCCCATACCACTCTTCAAACAGCTCCTCAAGCACCTCCTGCTGAATCATATCCGCTTCTACTGTATCCGCAATTCGGAATCCGGGATCAAGATCCAGCATATAAGCATAGCGGCGGACGACGTCCATACAAAAGGAGTGAAGCGTCGAAATCGATGCATTCTGTAACAGCGCAAGTTGCTTTTTCAAATGATTGGACCCGGGGTTCGCCTCCAACGCCTTCGCAAGCGCCTGCCCGACCCTGTTACGCATTTCCTGCGCTGCCGCATTCGTGAATGTAACGACTAAGAGCGAGTCAATATCGACAGGACGCTCTGCATGCAGGAGCTTCTGGATAATCCTCTCAACGAGTACCGCCGTCTTTCCTGAACCTGCAGCCGCAGAGACGAGGATATCCGAACCGTGTGTGTAGATGGCACGTTCCTGTTCTTTCGTCCAGCTGACCATCACTCATCCCCCCCTTTCTTCCTTAATCTCTCCAGTACATCATCATCCTTCATATCCTGAAGTTTACGGTACTGGTGTTCTTCCATCGACGGATCGAACTGACACACGGAGCGGTAGGAACAGAACTCACAGGCGACCTGTTGATTTTTCTGGAAAGGATCAAGGTCGACTCTGCCGTCGGTAATCTTCGTTCCTGCTTCCACCATTAATTCCCGAATATAGTTCTTCAACTGCTCGAATCGTTCGGCGCCCGCCGTCTGCGAACTCTTATAGAATCCGCCGTTCGCCTTCAACGCAGCAGGTACAATCTGGCTGTAGCCTTTCTCAAGTCCCGTATCCATCATCTGGACGACCCGTTCATTTTCAAGCAGAAGACCCTGCATCTTAAACTTTTTGAAAATCTCTTCTTCGATTTTCTCATCCTGCAGCAGCTGTTTGCCTGTGATCATCGGATTATGAACGTGGAAATAAAGCACTCCGGCAGGCGTCGCCTGCATGCCGAGCCAGTTCTCCGCATTCGTCAATACAACGTCCAGATAAGCCAGCATCTGCAGAGACAACCCATAAAAAACATCGACGAGGTTCAGTCCTTTGCTGCTTGATTTATAGTCGATAATGCGTAAATAAAGGTCTTCTTCCGAGAGGGCTTTATCGACCCTGTCGATCCGTCCTCTCAGCATCAAGTCGAAACCGTTCGGAAGCTGGAAGTTAAGCGGCGGGAGCTTGGCATCTCCACCGGTACCAAACCCGAGTTCTAAACCGACCGGAGAGAAGTTGCTTTTTCTCGCCTGCTCGCTGAGCACAAATGCCGCGCGGGCGATGACCTGCTCCAGCTTCTTCTGAATATACTGATAGCGGTTCGAGCTGCGCAGAATCTGATTTTGCAGAATCGGAGCAAGCTGTTGGGTCGCCTGGGCAGCATACTGGTCTGTTTCCATGCGGTTCAATTGGGCAAAGTCGCGCCCCTCCGACTGCACCCACTCTGTGATCTGTTTCAGCGCCTCATGAAACAATTGACCGATATCCGGCGCATCCAGTTTATAGGTGCGCCGTTCGTCCAACTGAAGACTATGCTGGGCGAAGTATTGGTAGGAACAACGGTGATAGGTCTCCAGACGGGACACGCTCGTCTTCACCGTCTTCTCGAATAACTGCTTCGTCGTCTCCTTGGCCAAATCGACCGGTTTATTTTTATAGAACAAGCTCTGCAGCACTCTGTTTGTCAGACCATGTGCCGGTTCGTTTTCCATATACCAATGGAGCACATCCCACCAGACAGGCTGCATGACATATCCCTTTAAATAGCGGGAGAACTGCGAGGTGAGCGCAGACCGGGTCTTGGCCGGATTTGTGATGAAGCGGGTCGCATCATACAAATCATCCGGGTCCTGAAGAAGGACATGCTCCCGGCAGGATGGAAACAGTTCTTCCATACGTTGTATGAGCGTGGCGGGAACTTTCGACTTCCCTTCTTCATTGCTTAACGGATAGCTGATCCACAGCTTGTCTCGTGCCATCGTCAATGCCAAATACACATAAAAACGATCATCAAGGAGCTGGCGATTGCTGCCGTCTGCGAGCTTCAGTCCGAATCCAGCCAGCAGGGAGCGTTCCTCTTCAGATATCATTCCATCGCTCGGCGGCTTCATCGGCCACATACCATCGGTCACACCAAGCAGGAAAGCGGCTTTGATACCTGTCATCCTTGACCGGTCCACACTACCTACGATGACATGATCCATACTCGGCGGGACATGAGCGAAGTTCAGCGACTCCAGTCCGCTTTCCATTGTACTGCGGAAGACCTGAAGAGACATTTTCTCCTCTCCTGCCATTTCCACCATTTCATCGAGCAATTGCAAAAAAGCATCCCACACCTGCCCCTGCTCGCGGCCTCTCTCCAGCTCCCCGGATTCATCATAGAAATCGCGCCATTTCTCAAGACGTGCCGGCACTCCGGTCCTTTCCAGCCATAAATAAATCGCCCGGGCGCGCTCTTCGATTGTCTCCGCTGCCCGCAGACTCTCATCGAATTCCTGAAGACCGGAACGGACTTGTTCACGGTAGGCGTTGATGCGTGCCTGCTTCTCCTTTTCTTCATCCGTCTGAGACGTTTGCTCAAAACCACGGAACCGCTGGTACACCCATGGGTTATCGGAAAACCACTGCGTCCTGGAACGGATCCCGTATTCCAGCACATAGTTCTCCAGCTCATCAATGGCATCTTCCGAAAGCGGATATTTCCGGTCCGTCGCCGGGATGAAACCTGTTTTAAGAAGCCGGAAGACCGCATCATAGCGGAAATTCCCTTCTACGACATCGAGGCCCGAGCGAATGAATTCCATCATCGGGTGATTGAGCATCGTTCGTTTCTCGTCGATGAAGACCGGGATTTCATAGTCATCAAACAGCGTTTCAATAACGCTGTGATATACCTCCGGCTCCCGCATGAGGATGGCGATATCTTTGTAGCGGTAGCCTTGGTCGCGAACGAGGTGAAGGATCTCCTGGGCCACACCCTCCACCTCCGCACGGGGATGGACCGCTTCTGCAAGCTTGATCGGCACTTCTCCCTCGAAAGCGTGTGCCGGACGCTTATCGTAAAACTCTTCTAAATGAAGAAAGGCCGGCTGTTCCTTCATCCTTCCGACTTTATGATCTAGGATTTCCACACCTTCCACCTTTGCCCCCGTTTCTTCTGCGAGAGCTTTCAAATCTAAATACGTCTGCTTCGTTTCGTGGAAAAGATCGAGCTCAGGATTCTGCTCGTCCTCCGGAAGCTCTGTCGTGAGGGTGACGTGGACGGTCTTCACTTTATCTAAGAGAGCAGCAATTACTCCGTACTCCTGAGGCGTGAAGCTGTGGAACCCATCGATGTACACATCCGCCTCATCCAAGAACGAAGCGCCCGGAACTTTGGAGGCAAGCAGCTCCAACTGATCTTCACTGTCTATGTACGTATCACGGAGTGCATCAACAAGACGATCATAAATATATGTCAGGTCCTCCAGTTTGTCGCGAAGCCCCTGCTCCTGGCTCGTACGATGGACAAATTGATCCAGAGCTTCCATTTGATTCTGCAAGTCCCCGGGCATGATCCGGTAGCGTTTGAATTCCGTGATCATCGTTTCCAGCTGTTCAATGAACCCCTGTTTTTCCACCGCTTTCTGAAACACCCGCCAATCCGATGTCCGCTCTTCGACGATTTTCCGGAGCATCATCTGGACCCCGGTCGAGGTGATGAATTTCTTCGTGCCGCCGCCTGTTTCCTGAAGAACGCGCCAAGCCAGACGGGAGAAGCTGAACACTTGGGCACGTATCGATCCTTCCACTCCCTCCCGTTTTAACAGGCCGTATTCCTGCTGGAACGTCATCTGCTCCGGGACGATGTACACGATCGCCCGTCCGGTCGGGTCTTTTTTTAATTTTTCTTCGATTTCCGCAAGACAGCGGCTGCTCTTCCCTGCTCCTGAACGTCCGAGCAAAAAACGTATTCCCATCCGATTTCTCCCCTTTTTGTTTTTTTATATGTTATGTCTCATTTTATCATTTCCCCGGCATGTATGAGGCCTGGAGCGCTCATCCACGACACAAAAAAAGGAACCGCCGATAAAGGCAGTCCCTTGAAACCTGTCAAAATTGCACTCCCAGCTGATTGAAAGGCCAGTAACGGACATCGACCTTTCCGACCACCTGCCTTACTGGAACAAAACCGAAGTAACGGCTGTCCAAGCTGTCGCGCCGATTGTCTCCCATCACAAATATGTGACCATCCGGCACCTTCTTTTCCCCCGTCACTTCTTCAAGCGTGAAGTCCTCCGTAAACGGCATTCCGTCATGTGGACGCAGTGGATCGAGATACCCTTCATCCATTCTCTTTCCGTTAATGTACAGTTGATCATCCCTGACAGCAACCTCATCTCCGGCAACACCAATCACACGCTTCACATAATCTTCTTCGGCATTCGCGTGAAATACAATGACCTGCTGTCTGCCTACATCACTCCAGTCGTAGACTACTTTATTCACCATCAACAGATTGCCGTCATAGAGCGTCGGTTCCATTGATTCCCCGTCTACGATGTAGCTTGCGAACAAATAGTTTCGGAAGACGAAGGCCAGTACCAGTGCGAGAAGTACGATCCGGATAGCTCTGCGGTATTTTCTCATCCTCTGATCCTCCAGGTAGTTATACTACAAACATTCTACCCTTACGAGAATGAAAATAACCTCAGCGGTATGTTTTTTCGTCCATCTTCTTCTGGATTCTCTTCTCGAGGTATTTCCCGAGGATCCAGAAGAGAAGGATACATACACCTACGACAATCGATTTCATAGGATTCTGCGCAAACGAGGCAATGCTTGCACCAATATAGGATATGGTAAAGATCATCACGGATTTCCCCAGCAGAACAGCGAGTATGAATTGCTGCTTACTGACGTTTGACAGTCCCGACACAATATTGATGATCGAGGATGGTGAGAATGGGAAACACATGAGAAGAAACAACGGACCGAACCCGTGCTCCTCTACCCATCGAACGACCTTCCTGACCTGTTTCTGGTTCGTGATCTTTTGAAAAACACGCTTGTCCCCTAGCCGTCTGAAAATGAGGAAGACCCCTATAGATCCAAGAACAGCACCAAGCCAAGAGTACAGGAATCCCTTGAACAACCCGTACACCACCGAATTAGCCAATACAAATGCAACCAGCGGAAGAAAAGGCAAAAATGCCTCCAGCAGTGGAAATAAGATCCCCGGCACCGGACCGAACTTCTCCAACCCTTCCAGCTGCCTGATGATATAATCGAATAATTGATCGTTCTCAGCAAGGTTGCGCCACTGATCGATCTTTCCCGTCACACTATTCATGTTGCAGCTCCTTATGTACCTGCCTTCGATGCAGTCTTTATTTTCTATTTTAACCAAAAAGACCGCTCTCCGCCAGAACTCAACGTATTCCCCGCCCCTGTAATCCCATTTTTAATTCCATTTTATTCCTCCCCCAAAAACCCGCTTGCATAATTACAGGTCCAGCGTGGTATAATACAAACAAGAACAAACGTTCGCTTTTCGGAGGGGAATGGAATGAGGTATTTGAAACAACAAGAACTGGATCTCGCATCCCGCTACTTATTTCTATCTATGGCGATCACCGTGATCCGGCAGGACAGAAAACATATGGAGCAGGGGAAATTCAAAATCAAAGAGCCTTACATGGAGATGCTTGGAAAGATGGAGGTGGAAGCACGGAAAGAGCGGAAGGAATTGAGAAAGCAGATGGACCAGCGGAATCTGCAGGTCGTGGAATCCGGACGTAATGATTCCTTCACTTCCTTCCTGTTCCTTGCCCACGGGTATGAAGAGAAACGAAACTACTTCAACCCGGCTATAAGGAAAAAGGTCGAGAATATCCTATTTGAACTTATGAGAAGGTCTCAGCAATCCGGTCAGCCTGGCGGAACCGGTCCTGCAGGATAACCTGCAGATGGGCGGCGCGCTGAATCTGATTGGCAAACATCCCATAAGATACAGGCAGATTCACGGATTCTCCATTTGTAAAATGGACCGTAATCGTATGGTCGGGTTCAGAAACGTAGGTGAGAACGTATTTGTGGGCAATCCAGGTGCAATCCTTGCGTTTTGGGGAAATAATAGGGAAGAAGTAAATGCTCATGGCTTCGGAAACCACAATCGGGGGTTTATGCGTGTAATTGGTCACCTGCTTTGTCCCGGCAAGACGTCCTTCCAGACTGCTTGCAAAATATCGACAGGAATCATCAACGATATCGCTCGGGCACTTGGTCATATCAAACCTGTCTCCAAGCTCGAGCACTTCCGTGTAGACTTGTCCATCCTCGTTTTCTTTTGCAAGCAGCGCCATCGTGTGGGAATTGATTTCATAATCTTCCATTCGAATATACGTCATCCAATTCAATCCTTTCCATTCAAGTTGCGGTCGTCCATCCACATAGGTCGAACTGACCGCTTATCTTCTTCAATTTACCAAAAATAGTCCGAAAAGTCTAAACTTTCTCGAAAAATGTTTTTTTTCACTCTGTTATACTACAATTATTGATCTTTCCATTTGCTTTTCCTTCTTCTTCTGAAGAACGGGCCTCCTGACCGAAGCCGGGGTTAAGTAAGGTGAAGAATTCAAGCTCCGGCTGAAGCTTTTGTTTTTCTTTCTGTCTGTCATTTTCCAACATGATCATCCCCTCTATCTCGCTAACTGCGCCATCCATCGCCGCCTTTTCCAAATCGATCCGCTCCAAAACCAAATCCAAGGAGGATTTATTATGTGGAACCGCAAAAAGAAACAGACCGGCGGAAAAGAGCCGGAACAAAAAGACCTATCCATTCATGATATCAGGAAAGCCGTCCATTCCTATGCCGACGCGAAACCGAAAGAAGTGCCGCTCAGCGTGCTCATCCAGGATGATTTAACACTGGATTATGAGCTGCTCTTCCCCTACCTGCACGCTGTCCCTAAAGACACGTTTTACATGTCACGCGAAACATATCAACTGTTCGAGGAGCAGGATAAGGACCTGGCTCATGACATTGACATGGTCCAGCATGCCCTGGATCTCTATATGAAGCAGACACAGGAGCTTCCCATCATCGATGGAGATCCATATAAACGGATAAGTTATTATAAGCTGGAGAGACTCGGCCTGTTACCGTATCGTCCGGAAAGGGATTTCTATCTGACAAAAGAGGAATATATGATCACCTATCAAAAACCGGGGGGATGAATGATCTGGATAAAAAAAAGACCAATGCTCACGTGAGCATTGGCAAAAAGAGACGACTGGTTAACTTTTGAGTGAGGGAATAAATTGTTTGAAAAAGTTCTTTTGAGAGGAAAGCACTTTTTCAACGCTGCACTCATCAGTAAGCAAGTTACTGACCTATTTATGACAACCAATCATAAATAGTTGAGATAAATAAGCATCAGCGCTTATCTGATTCTATTGTAATATATTCTTTCTCCTATATCACCGAAAAAAAGTTGCGGTATTCCGCAAATCCATTGCGAATTTTCAAATAAATTACAACCGAATACCCACTTACCTATCCGCCCTCAGGCACCGATGACCTGGTCCTGTTCGCGTTTCAATTCCGCTTCCTGCTGTTCGTATTGCTGATGGAGAGATTCTAGTTCTGCAACAGCTGCATATGTCCTGCTTCGTAAATCTTCTACTTCTTTCTGGGATGCTTGAATTTTATTTTGGACGAACCAATCAACGACCAGACTGTCAAAGAAGTAGTCAGCTGCAGCCCATCCGCTGGAAACTTCCAATTTCACTTCATAATGGTCGTGAAGATCGTCAAGCTCATTTGCGAATGTCCGCAAATATTGTTGCGCTGTTCGGATGTAGCGATCCGCATCATCCAGTTCGGAATGTTTGACGGCGGTTGTCCAAAATCCGCCGCCAACCATATCGAGTACGCCCCAGTTCTCTGCTGATGACAGAGAAGCTGCAGCTTCGTCCAACGCCGAACCCGCCTGCTTTCCTGCCGTTACAGCTTCCTCTATTTCCACAAGTTCTGCTTGAAGGAAAGAACGCTGGTTTCCAAGCTCTATTATTTTTCTTCCTTTTTGACTGCCTTTTTTAATCAAATCTGCTTTTTTCTCCTGGTAACAGCGATCGTACTCCCTCTCAGGATTTCCAAGTGCAGAGATGGCGGCTTCCATCCCGGAAATCTCCCGCTGAATCTCTTTAACCGCCTGTTTTACCTCCCTCCACTTAAGACGCGCTTCGACAACCTCACGCTTTTCTTTCTCCATCCGTTCCAGCTTTCTTCCACTCACGGTAACGAAGAGGTTCATTAGACTCATCTTCTCGAGTTTCTCTACGTCTTCCTCCTCTTCTTGCAGCTTATGCCGGAGTGCCTCCTCCTTAAGCCGAAGCGCCTCCGCTTCTGCGATTCGTTTCTCCCTTTTACGCTCCAGCTGATCTTTTTCGTACATCTTCTTCTTTGCATCCATCAGCAAATCATGTAATTCTGCCATTCCAGTCACCTTCCTTTTTTATCTCTTCTACCTTTTACGAGGGATGATAGCTTTTGGTTCCCATTTTATGTCATACAAAATAATCACGGAAGGCCAATTCCTCCAGAAGGTGGAGGGAAAGCGGGCAGACTCCAGCAGGATCAGCGCAACAGGTGAGCCCCTGGAAGCGCGACGCGATGGAGACTCATCGGCCACCCACGTGGAAAGTGTCCTTTTTCCGGATCCCGCTGCTCCTCTCCATAAAAACAGCCAACCAAAAAGACGCTTTCTTAGAAAACGTCCTTTTAGTGGTAGAACTGTATTTAGATGAAAGCCGTCCACACCGGTCAGGAATTGGTGAGTTGTTCGCGAAGATTCCTGCGAAGGATTTTACCTGTCGTATTCTTCGGCAGCTCTTTCATGAACTCGATTCTTGAAGGACGTTTGTACTTGGCCAGTTTTTCCTTGCAGTAGTTTTTCAGCAGATCCTCCGTAAGCAGTGGGTTCTTTGAAACGACAAAACTGATCACCGTCTCTCCCTGCTCCGGATCGGGTGCACCGACAACAGCTGCTTCTGTTATATCTTCATGGTGGTAAAGAACTTCTTCCACTTCCCTCGGGTACACATTGTAACCGCCGACAATGATCATATCCTTTTTCCGATCGACGATATAAATATAACCATCCTCGTCCATCCGGGCCATGTCTCCCGTATAAAGCCAGCCATCGCGGATTGTGACAGCCGTCTCTTCCGGAAGCTTATAATACCCTTTCATGACGTTGGGACCTTGGACAACGAGTTCTCCAACCTCTCCCGTGTCGACCTCTTCCCCGAGCTCATCCACGATTTTATTAACAACATTCTTTATATTCATACCGATCGAACCGGGCTTCCTTGGACGGTCCAGCGGATTGAATGCGGTTACAGGAGACGCTTCGGAGAGCCCGTACCCCTCAGAAATACGCACTTCAAACCGCTCTTCAAAAGATTGAAGCAGAGAAACAGGCATAGAAGACCCCCCGGAGATACACAAACGCATATGGCGGAATGTCGGCTCCTGTCCTGCACCGGTTTGGAGCAGATAATTGTACATCGTCGGAACTCCGGCGAATACGGTAGCCTTATGCTCCTCTGCGACGGCAAAAACTTCCTGAGGAGAGAATTTAGGAACGACGAGCACCGCTCCACCATTCATCAAAGGGGCATTCAAGCTGACCGTCAAACAGAACACGTGGAACATGGGAAGTGTCGCTATGACACGGTCCTCCGCGTTGATCGCTAAGTAATCCGCCACGTCTGTGGCGTTGGAATACAGGTTCCGATGGGTGAGCATCGCTCCCTTCGGTTTTCCGGTCGTACCGGATGTGTAAAGAATGACGCCCACATCCTCTTCGTTTAAAGGCGGCCCTTCAAACAAAGGGTCTCCTCCTGCGACTACACTTGTAAACGATTTCATTTTTCCCGAAAGCGAAGAAGCTGAATGATCGATCCCGGACCCTGTGTCCGCAGCGAAGTAATGAAGGATATCCAGGGACTCATCCATATACTCAAACTGCTCAAGGAGGATGTCCATCGTAATGACAGCCTTCACATCGCCATTCTTTAAAATATAGCTCATTTCATCCACGGTATAAGTCGGATTGATCGGGATGACCGTCGCTCCTGCACGAAGGGAACCGTAAAGACCGATCATAAACAGAGGACTATTCCCACTCACAAGCGCGATATGATCCCCGCTTCCATATCCAAGCTGCGACAACGCACCAGCAAATTTCGTAACCGATGAATCAAACTCCTGGTAACTGACCCGTTTGCCCTGAAATATGTAAGCATCGCTCTCGGGCTGTCTGCCGGCGGTAAGCGACAGCTGTTCGCTTAAGTTCATGCATGCTCCTCCTCAATGAATGAATAATCATTCAATTTATTAATTTTCTATATAATTATAAAATACTGACAATTATTTAGCAACTTTTGCAAAATAATAGAAAAACACCGGTGCGTCCTATTCGCACCGGCGTCCTCCTTAATAAATCATTTCCAGAAAATCTTCTTTCGTTATCTTCCCAAGGTAGTACGACACATCCATGTCATCTAAAGCCGCAGAAAGCGATTGACGGTCATATTTCGTACCAATCAGCGCATCTTCCACTTCTGAGATGTCACCAACGCCGAAGAAGTCTCCAAAGATCTTCGCATTCTGTATATATCCCTTCGTCACGTCCAGACGAATGTCATAACTGCCGGCACCTTCGATACGCTTCGTGTGCTGAATGTTGAATTTCGGTGATTTTCCGTAATTCCAATCCCAGTTCTTATAGCGCTCCTCCGCGATTTTGTGGATATTCGCCCAGTCGTCTTCTGTCAGCTTGTACTGTGGTACATCGGCTGCGTCTTCGACATCAAAAATATAGCGGAGAATTAATTCTTTGAATTCCTGCATGGAGATCTTTTCGTCCATGAATTCAGAGATGTTGGCCACGCGGCTGCGAATGGATTTAATACCCTTCGATTTTATCTTCTCTGTCTTGACATTCAGGGCAGAGACGACATTCTCGATTTCTGAATCCAGCATCAGCGTGCCGTGACTAAACATTCTTCCCCTGGTGGAAAACTGAGCGTTTCCTGAAATTTTGCGACCGTCCTCAGCGACAATATCGTTACGCCCGGACAACTCAGCATTGACACCGAGTTTCTTAAGCGCCTGCGTTACCGGTTCTGTAAACTTCGCGAAATCATGGAAACTGTCTCCGTCGTCTTTCGTAATGAAACTGAAATTCAAGTTTCCAAGGTCATGATAAACGGCACCGCCGCCGGAAAGCCGGCGTACCACATGGATGCCGTTCTCCTCGACGTAATTGGTGTTGATCTCTTCCACCGTGTTCTGGTTCTTTCCGATGATAATCGACGGTTCGTTGATATAGAACAGCAGATACGTTTCGTTAATATCCAGGTTTTTCAAAGCGTACTCTTCAATAGCCAGGTTGATTCTTGGATCGTTAATTCCTTCATGATCGATAAAAAGCATACCGTTCATCCTTTCAGTCCGTTATTCCCTCTCTTATTGTAAGCGTTCCGACAAAGTTAGACAATGATTTTACCCATCCCAGGACCATCCTTCCTCTGCTAGGTGGATCGTTCCCGAAAAAACATCCTCCGCCTCCTGCTTCAGTTTTGTCCAGGAGCCGAAGTGCGGGAGATGGCTGAGCAGGAGTGTATCGACACCGGCGTCTCTTGCAATCGTGGCTGCTTCCGTACTCGTCATATGGCCTGGACCTTTCCCGTCCATTCCTTTGTAGAAATTCGTATCGGTAATAAGCAGATCTGCATCCTTAGCAAATCGTGCCCAGGTTTCTTTATAACTCGTATCCGCTGTATAGACGACCGTCTGCTCTCCATCGGTTATCCTCATGCCGTAACACGGAACGGGATGTGCTGTTGGGTGAAAGTCTATACGGAAAGGACCGACATGCAGCGGCTGCTCCGGCTCATAGGCGATTCCTTCTGTGTATTGATGGGTCAGGGCGGAAAACTTCTCTTCGTCTTCCAGATGTCCATAAATCGGCAGGATCTCCTCCGTCTGTTTCAGGTTATTGTGAACAAGCCACGCATACTGCAACGGACCTACATCCGCCATATGATCCTGATGATAATGGGAAAGGACAACCGCATCTATGTCTTCCAGTTTCCGAAACTGCTGGAGCCTGGACAATACACCGCTTCCGCAATCCACCAGCATGGAGAAGCCGTCTTTCTCAAATAAATAGCCGGACGTCGCACTTCCAGGACCGGGAAAGGCACCCCAATAGCCTATTACTGTCAATTTCAATTCACTCACTCCCTGTATCTTTTTTCCTATTTATCAATTGTTTTATAACAGTTGGTTGATTTCTGAATATTGTTATAATACAATGATTTTACATTAAAAGTAATTGGAGGCGTTTACAAATGATGAGTATTCTAGAATTCTTCCGCAACCTACCGAAAAAACACTGCTCTACCTGTGGGCAGGTTATCGATGAAAAAGCAGACTGCTACGGAAACCTCTGCGACGAATGTGACCATCCGGCCCGCTAATCTTATTATTCCACAAATATCATAAGAAAGAACAGGAGATTTCAAGCAGCCGAGGCTGCTCTTTTTTTTGCACAAAAAAAACCACCCGGCAGAGTTTCTACTGGATGGAGAGTTTCTTTCGCTTCGTGGAATTGCGGATAAGTAATTGATGAGGGTAAACATACCTTCTCGGCATGACGGCTCCTGGATGGAGAAGCTGCTGAATCAGTATTTCAACCGTTTTATCCGCCATCTCCGTGACAGGTTGTTCCACCGTCGTGACAGAAGGTACCATCAGAAGGGAAATCATTTGATTATCGAAGCCGATGACTGCCAGGTCTTGTGGAATGCTCCAATCCGATGATGCCGATTCATAGATAAGCCCCGCGGCCACTTCATCTGATCCTGTGAAGACCCCGTCGATGTATGGATGATCTTCCTTGATGAAATGGAAGACCTTCTGTCCGTCCCCCACATCCATCGCCCAATCAACAGCAACCACTTCCGTCAGGTCCATTCCTGCTTCTTCCAATGCCTGATCGAACCCATGCCGTCGCTCCCTCACAAGATGCGACCCCGGACCTCCACTGACATAAGCAAAATGGCGGCAGCCCTGTTCAATGAGATGGGAGGTGGCTTCGTAGGCGGCCTGCCTATGATCCATATGCACCATAGGAATAAGCGGCTCGTCCATATATTCATTACAAAAAACAATCGGACCGGATTCCAAATACGGCTCCACTTCCTTCCAATCATTAACGACAGAAGCCATAATCATCCCATCCACCTGCTTGGTTTTCAACAACTGCAGATAGTCTATTTCTTTTTTCTTGGAATCGTGTGTCTGGCAAACAATGACCTGATAACCCCATTCCGACGCTTTCTCCTCAATTGCCTCGATTAAGTTTCCGAAGAAAGGATTCGTGAGACGAGGCAGGAGCACAGCGATCGTTTCCGTCCTTTGACTGCGGAGCCTTCGAGCAGAAGAGTTCGGGACATATCCCAGTTCCTTCATCGCCTGAAGGATACGCTGGCGTTTCTCCTCCGTAACGTAAGGTTGATCATTGATAACCCGGGATACTGTTGTCCGGGACAATCCCGCAAGTTTTGCTACATCTTCAATTGTAGCCATTCCTACTCCCCCTTGATGTTATCTTGAAAACGTTTCCAATTATCATGATACTAATCCTTCCGCCATCTTGCAAGCCCTTTCACTATACGAATCATAATATTTTTTCCTTTTTATGTAATGGATCATAGGTGCTGCGCGCTTAACGTACGATTATTAAAAGGAAAAAAAAGGGAGTGTAAGCGTGGAGAAGGTCCTTATTTTCGCAGATCCCGGAGTGGATGATGGATTCGCCCTGCTTTATGCACTTAACCATCCGGACATCACCGTTACAGGTATCGTTGCAGATTATGGGAACGTCAGCCAGGAAGATGCTTTAAAGAACATCACGTTCCTGCTTGACCTGACCGACCAGCAGCAAATTCCAGTGATTGTTGGAGCAAAAAGACCGCTGTCAGGAAATCCTCCCGAGTATTTTTATGACATCCACGGAGTACACGGCCTTGGGTTTGTCGTCCCTGACAAATGCATCCAGCGCATCCACCCATTCCAGAAAATCTATCAAATCATCGATCAATATCGATCCGAATTGACCATCATCAGCCTTGCACGGCTGACTTCCCTCGCCCTCGCGTTCATACAAGCGGAGAGCAATGTAACGAAAGTGAAACAGACGCTTCTTATGGGCGGAGCTTTCCTCGTTCCCGGAAACCGAACGCCGCTTGCAGAAGCAAATATATACGGCGACCCACACGCAGCCGCGACGGTCATATCCAACAGCCGCAATACGACGCTCCTCCCGTTAAACGTCAGCAACCGGGCTATTATTCCGGATCACATGATTGAATCCATTGCGAAGCAGGCGTCCGGTCCATATAGCAGCATCCTTATTCCGATGATCCGCTACTACAGCAAACAGTACGAGAAAATTCTGCCTGATGCAGGCGGTGCACCTCTGCACGATCTAATTGTTTTCTCCTATTTAATGCATCCGGAGTACTACCAGGTCGTCCATAAACAGGTCGAAGTCGTAACTGCCGGTCCATCTAAAGGGCTGACCTATGCTGATTTCCGCGCCGCTCCGGAGAAGGTACCGGGATCACCGGTCCACACCATCGCCCTTGATTTCAATAAGGAGCTTTTCCTCGACGACATCATGAAGGTGTTGGCATAGAAAAAGCTGCCGCACGTGTGCGACAGCTCCAGTTAGTTATTCAAATAGTCCACGACTTTCCGGACAGCCGCTTCTCCTTGATCGATACAGTCCGGCAGACCGATACCGTAAAAAGAACCACCAGCCAGATACACCCCCGGCAGGTGTTCGGCCATTTCTTCCGTCACGTGCTTCAGTCGATCCTTATGACCGACTTTGTATTGCGGCATACCGTGATGCCAGCGGGTGACAACGGAGAATTCAGGGGCTGCCGTTATGTTCATCGTCTTGTTCAAATCCTTAAGGACTAACGCTTCTATCTGCTCGTCTGACAGATCGACCACTTCCTGATCGTCCGGTTTCCCGACATAGCAGCGCAGAAGGACTTTCCCATCAGGGGTGGAATGCGGCCACTTCTTGTGGGTCCACGTACAAGCAGTGATTCGGAAATCACTGTTCCTCGACACGACAAAGCCCGTCCCATCAATATCCTTCTTAATAGCAGATGCGTCAAAAGCCATCGCAATGTTGGCGACAGACGTTGCATTCTTCTCCTTAAACGGCTCGAAGAAATCATACTGCGAGAACAAACGGCGGACAACGAAATGCGGAACCGCCAGAACGATCGCATCTGCCTGTTTGACCGTGCCGTTACTTAAGAGAAGGTGATACCCTTCCTCTTTCTTTTCAATATGATCGACACCTGTCCCTTTATGAACAGAGCCAGGTTCTAAATGATCCTCAACCGCATCAACGAGTGAACCAAGTCCGCGCTTCAGCGTACGGAAAGCACTCGGCTTCTTCTGTCCTTTGACAGGCTTCGGGATCTTCCGCGTGGCACGAAGTCCTTTGATTAAGCTGCCATATTCCTGCTCCAAATCGTAGAAATCAGGGAACGTGGCCTGCATGCTCAATCGATCGATATCTCCGGCATAGATTCCCGATAACAGCGGCTCTACCAGGTTCTCGACAACCTGATTGCCGAGACGGCGGCGGAAGAAAAGTCCGAGCGACTGATCGCCTTCCACGGTTTTCTTCGATTTGATCAAGTCCATCGCCGCCCGCACTTTGCCTGCCGGAGTAAACAGTCCGGAAAAAAGAAACGGCCGAATCCTGGTGGGTATTCCCATAAAGGAACCGCTCGGCATCTTATGAAGCCTGCCGTTCACAAGAATGTACGACTGACCGGTCCCGTTTGGAACAAGCTCACTTTCAAGGCCTACCTCCCTTGCTAAGCGCCCTGCGGCTTCTTTTCTCTCAAGGAAAGAATCGGGGCCACGCTCAATCGTGAAACCATCCTTCTGATACGTATGAATTTTACCTCCGAGGCGATCACCGGCTTCCATGAGCTGAACATTCATGTCCTTCCCGGAAGACTTCGCCTCTTTCTGAAGATAATAAGCTGCCGTTAAACCGGTGATACCGCCACCGATGACAACAACATCCTTCTTCTGTCCCATCCGTATCCCTACTCTACTTCAGCCAAGACGACTTCGGCCAAGGTCTGAATAAATTGAGGATTGGTATTCGGCATTTCCGGACGATAGTAATTCGCTCCAATTTCGTCACAGACGACTTTACACTCATAGTCGTTGTCGTACAGAACTTCGAGATGATCCGATACGAAACCGACGGGAGCATAGACGAAGCTGGTGTAACCGTTCTTCTCATACAGCTCTTTCGTCAAGTCCTGCACGTCCGGACCGATCCACGGATCCGGGGTGTTCCCTTCACTCTGCCAACCGATTTCATATTGTTTAATTCCTGTAGATTCAGAGATGAGTTCTGCTGTCTTCTTCAACTGATCCGGGTATGGATCGCCGCCTTCAAGAATTTTCATCGGCAGGCTGTGAGCAGATACGATCAAGCACGCCTTCTCCCGTTCTTTTTCATCCATCTTGGCATACTCCGCTTCAATAACGCCGCTCCAATAATTGATAAATCCTTCTGCATCGTACCAGCTCTCGACAGATTGGATGGAAATGCCGTGTTTGTCCGCTTCTTCTTTTGCGCGACCGTTATATGATTTGACGCTGTACGTGGAATAGTGTGGGGCGAGAACGATGGAGACAGCCTCCGTAATCCCGTCTTGCGCCATTTGCGCCACCGCATCTTCCACGAACGGTTCAATATGTTTCAATCCAAGGTAAAGCTTGAATTCCACTTCATCCTGGATACCATTCAACTTATCTTCCAAAGCTTTTCCTTGGTCTTCTGTAATTTTAGCAAGAGGAGATATGCCGCCGATGGCGTCATACCGCTCGCGCAAATCCTGAAGCAGTTCTTCAGACGGTTTACGTCCTCTGCGTATATGAGTGTAGTATCTTTCCAAGTCCTCTTCTTTATAGGGCGTTCCATAGGCCATCACTAACAGCCCCATGCGTTTTTTTGCCATGCTTATACACCTCTTCCGCTCTTTTTCGAATAATCATGAATCAGATTCGTCAATCGCTTCAGCGTTTCAGGCTTGATGTCCGGCGTCACACCGTGACCAAGGTTGAAGATATGGGCGGGATGCTTCCTGCCTTCATCAATGATACGTTTGGCACGCTCCTCGATCACTTCCCAGTCCGAAAGCAAAAGGGAAGGATCCAAGTTGCCCTGAAGCGGTTTTGTGATTCCGGCTTCTCTTGCTTCTGTAATCGACATTCTCCAGTCGAGACCGATGACGTCCACAGGAAGGTCATTCCATTCGTTGATCAAATGACGGGCACCGACACCGAACGTGATCAACGGGACACCTTCTTCTTTCAATTCCGAGAAGATCCGCTCCATGACAGGCTTGATATAAGTGCGGTAGTCTTCAACATTAAGGGAACCGACCCAGGAATCGAAGATCTGGATCGCTTTCGCACCAGCGGCGACCTGCGCCTTCACATAGGTAATCACCATGTCCGCCAATTTCTCCATCAGCTTGAACCAAGTCATCGGCTCACTGTACATCAACGCTTTCGTCTTATTATAGTTTTTGGACGGTCCGCCTTCAATCATATAGCTTGCGAGAGTGAAAGGTGCCCCGCTGAAACCGATCAACGGTACGGTCAGCTGTTCTCTCGTAAGCAGCCGGATCGTATCCATGACATAAGGTACATCCGACTCCGGATCGATGGACCCTAGTTTCTCGATATCCGCTTTACTTTTGATCGGGTTATGAATCACCGGCCCGATGCCTTTCTTGATCTCGACATCGACACCGATCGCCGGGAGCGGAGACATGATGTCTTTATAAAGGATAGCTGCGTCCACCCCGTACTGTTCAACCGGAAGCCTTGTTACATAAGCACAAAGCTCCGGTTCATGAGTAATTTCGAACAGCGAATATTTCTCTTTCAATTTCCGATATTCCGGTTGGGAACGTCCGGCCTGACGCATAAACCAGACCGGAGTATGATCCGTCTCTTCCCCTCGAAATGCTCTCAATATCGTATCGTTTTCGATTTTATTCATCCTAAGGACTCCTTTATCACGTTCATCATTTATCCGCTTTCAACTATAACGATTTATCTTTTATGTGTATAGAAAAAAGGATAATTTGTCACTATTTTGTACTTTTTAACACGAGTCATCCGAAGGTAACGACGTTGGACCGGCGTCCTTCTTTCCCTGTCAATGGGTCATAAGGGACGATATAGTACGATTCCTGCTGGAACAGACGGAATCCATTGATCTTGTATTCTCCTTTACCAGTCACTTCTCCAACCTTAACATCTTCTCCGTTTTCCATTTTAAAAATACGGTAGATAATCCGGTCATCCTCAGGTACAGACCAGGTGATCGTGTGCCGGAACGAAGCAATACCGCCAAACCCGGCATCAGCACGGGCATCATCAATGACCGGCAGTTCGATTGGATCAGGCAGGCTCTCCACGCCGTCCGGTTTATCGAACGTTTCCTGCAGAGGTTGCTGCTGATCGATCCGGCTAAGAATTTCTTTCATCAACCGTGTCGGATATACACTGCTCCCATTCAGGACCTGATTGCCTCCGCTCTCATCATAGCCCATCCAAAGAGCGCCTGCGTACTGCGGGGTATAGCCTGTGAACCATACATCCTTCTTACCATTCGTGCCCGTCTTGCCCGCAAGCGCCTTCGGATAATTTCCAGCATCAGCTGTACCTTCTTCCACTGTCGCTTGCAGCATTTCCGTCATATACCAGGACGTCTGCGCATCAAACACTTTCGTTACAGACGGCTTATGCTCATGGATGACTTCATCATTCCGGTCGAGGATCTTCCGAATCGTGTAGCTGTCCCGTACCGCTCCTCCTTCCGGAAAGGCGCCGTAAGCTTCTGTCATTTGTATAGGCGAGTAGCCGGTCGACAAACCTCCCAGTGCGATAGCAAGACCTTTATCTTTCGTCGGAAGGCCAAGCTTATCCAAGTACCCTTTTGCATAGGATATTCCGATTTTATCGAGCAGCCAGACGGCGGATACGTTCTTTGATTCCATCAAGGCCTGATACAGGGAAACTTCCCCGTCATATTGACCATCATGATTCTTCGGTTCAAAATCTCCGAACCCCTGAAACTCATCGGACAAAAGGGAGAACGGGTCATAGTCGCCGGTCATAAGAGCCGGCCCGTACACCGCCAGCGGTTTAATGGTGGAGGCCGGGGGCCGCTTCGCCTGTACCCTGTTGAAGTCTCCATGCTGGAAATTGCGTCCTCCGACCACGGCTACCAACGCACCGGTTCGATGATCCATCAACGTGAAAGCACCTTCGACTTCTCCCGCTGATCCGGGCACGAATTCCCCATTCTTCATTTCCCCTGCTGCGATCTTTTGAATCTCCGGATCCATTTCTACGATGATTCGGTATCCTCCCCTTTTCAGTTCATCACGGGAAATATGGTACCGATCCGCTGCTTCATCGATGACGAGATCCACATAACTGTTCGACCACGTTTCCGGCTCTTCGTCGTCTTTTTCAACAGCAAGTGTCGATCCCTGCATCTGCTTCATCGTGGCAGCGTCAATGGCGCCCACGTCATACATACGGGAAAGTACAACATTTCTTCTTTGTTCCGCTTCTTCCGGATGATCAAAAGGAGAGTACGTGTTTGGTGCTTTCGGAAGTCCAGCGAGCAGGGCTCCTTGAGCCACGGTCAAATTTTCCACGGATGTCTGGAAGTAATCCTGGGAAGCGGCCTCAATTCCATAAGCGCCTTCCCCGAAATAAATTCGGTTCAAATACAGTTCCAATATCTCATCTTTCGTGTAATTCCTTTCCAGGTAGGAAGCCGCCATCATTTCTTTCGTCTTTCTCATCCACGTCTTCTCATTGGAGAGGAACAGGTTCTTCGCCACCTGCTGGGTGATCGTACTCGCTCCTTCCACTTTCTTCATGGCGATAATATCTTTATAGACGGCTCGCATAATGCCTTTAAAGTCTACACCGGAATGGTCCCGGAAGCGGCTGTCCTCCACTGCGATGAAAGCTTCCTGCACGTGCTCCGGAATTTGGGAGATCGGGACGACCTGACGATTCTCCGTATAGATCCGCTCGATGACGTCTCCATCCGGCGTTTCTACCGTCGTCATTTCATTCAATATCAAATCTTCTTCCTCTACAACAAACCGGCCGCCGAAAAGAATCGTCATATAGCCGATGAGTGCAAGCAGGAAGAAGGAACCAAGGACAATGCCCGGCCACTTCAACCGTTTGCTCCACGGCGGCAGTTTTTCTGTTATTTTCTTGAAGTTCAACTATTTGCATCCTTTCCTGCTATTCTCCTTCCTGCTTGCCATGGTGGATCGGCGGTTGGTAAACTGGAACCAACGTGAAGAAAGGAGACATCGGTTATGAAGGTTTCGATGACGCATGGTACATTAAACTATCTATCCAAACTGAAAGAGCAGCATCCACAAGCCCCTCTGTTTTTCATGCAGGACGGAGATAAGACCGTCGCTTATTATGAAGGGGAGGATACATCCATCTTTGAAGAAGGACGGGATTATGAAACCGTCGACCACGTCGGAACCGTTCAAGCGGACGGCTTCGTGGTCATGAATAACATCCCTGTCAGCGACGAAGGCCGTCCCGTATTCGAGGACCGCTTCAAACAACGGGCTGGAAATGTGGAACAGCGCGAAGGTTTTCAAGCCATCCGCATCCTCCGTCCTTTGAAAGGTAACACCTATGTCGTCTTCACCCAGTGGCGGAACGAACAGGATTTTGAAGATTGGAAGAACTCCAAATCCTTTGACGATGCCCATAAGAAGTCCGGACCGAAGCACGCCAAGAAGCCTTCTTTCATCGACGGTGACGCTTATATCACCAAATACCATATGACACAGCTTGACGGGTAGTATAGAAAAGTGAGCGGCACGAGGCCGCTCACTTTTTTTGTTGCCTGAAATATCAGAGGAAACCCGCGAAGCTGCTCGTTCAGCCCTGCCCTTCCTCTTCTGCGTCCTTCAGCACTTCCTGATGAAAGAAATCATCGAAAGCTGTGACGGACTGCTCGCCGACGATCCGTGCCTGCTCTTCCCCGTCTTCAAAATGGACGAGCGTCGGCGTTGATTCAATGCCGTATTCCTGGAATTGATCTTCAAACTCATCCAAATTCAGCTTCTTCATATCAACTCCGAGTTCATCGGTCATCGGAACAAGCACCGGGGTCGTCCGCTGACAGTGGACACAGGTAGGACTGTAAAAGTAGACCGTAACCGGCTCCCCGGACGCGATTTCTTCCTGGAGCTCGTCCGGCTGGATCTGGTTCTGATAGTTCGGATCATCGAGCTGATCGATCGTCGCCTGATCCAAGTTGTCTTTTCCATAAGGATTATCCGCCGTCTTCTGGCCGTTTTGATAGTTCACGACGACAATCAGGACGACAATTAATACAGCGAGAATACTTGCAAAAATGATCATATTCTTTTTCATGCTTCTTTTCTCCCCTTCTGTCTAACAAGTGTCAAATGAATGATGAAGATGATAAGGAATGCGATACCGGCCAGAAAAGGAATCGTGATGAAGCCGAATACGTTGATGTATTGCCCGTTACAAGGGACAAGTCCGCAGCTGTCGGTCGTCGACAGTGCAGGAATTTTCTGGATACAGTAATGATAGATCGATACGAGTGAACCGATTCCACTCATGAAGAGCCCCGGCAGGGCGATGTCCATATTTTTCTTAATCAGAGAAGTACCGTAAATCAGGACGAGCGGGTACATAAGGATCCTTTGATACCAGCACAGCTCGCACGGAATATAGCCGAGCACTTCGGAAAAGAACAAACTCCCGGCGGTAGCGACGAGCGCCACTGCCCATATAAGGAAAACCCGTGTTTCCATGTCTTTTTTCATACGCCAAATCCTTTCTTAACCTCTCTCTCACCTGCCATTATACAATGGATCCAAAGGAAAACAAAGGGATTTCCCGGCTGCCGGACAACCCCCTATTTCCAGGGAAATACCCACCGTCTTCCTCCATATATGAGTGCTGATGTTTAAAGGAAAAGGCACGGGGAATGATAATTATAGACCATGTTTTACGAAAGGATGTTGCTCGATGGATGAAAAAATGAAAGCATTGATCGAAGGCTTAAACGAGGATTTGTCCCATGAGTATGCGGCATCAATCATGTACACGTATAATGCCGCTGTCGTCACAGGCTTGTACCGGTCTGTTTTAAAGCCGTTCTTTGAAAGTGAAGTAGCCGACGAGCAGGGCCATGCCCTCTATCTGGCAGAAAAAATCAGCACACTGGGCGGAACGCCTACGACGACTCCGGCAGAAGTAAAACAGTTGAAGGATGTCCGGCCGATGCTCGAAGAAGCGAAAGAGGCAGAACGCCAGACGATTCAACGGTATGAAGAACGTAAAGCGCAGGCAGAGGAACTCGGGCTGACAGAGTTGTCCGTCAAGCTTGATGATATGATTGCAGATGAAACCGGCCACATGGAAGAAATCGGCCGCCTGCTGCAGGATTCACGCCTTCACGATTAACAGCATATCCAGAAAAGCCCCGGCCGTGCCGGGGCTTTTCTTATTATCAGAATAATAATATTTGTTTGTGAATGCCTCGGGAGTGTATTAAAATTTACACATAGGAAAAGGAGGCAGATAAACATGTGGGAAAATATTTTCCAAGCGATCGACGATTTGTACGACAAGATGGTCGAAACGAGAAGGTACTTACATCAGCACCCGGAAGTTTCCTTTGAAGAGGAACAGACAGCGAAATACATTGCAGATACATACGAGAAGCTGGGCATCCCGTATGAAACGGGCATAGGAGGTAACGGCGTCATCGCCACTCTGAAAGGCGGGAAACCAGGTAAGACCGTCGCTCTGCGTGCGGATTTCGACGCACTTCCGATTCAGGAGGAAAACGATGTCCCCTACCGCTCGAAAAACGACGGTGTCATGCATGCCTGCGGCCATGACGGTCATACAGCAGCGCTCCTCGGGTTAGCAGAAGCCGTTCTGCCGTATAAAGAAGAGATTCCGGGAACGATCCTGTTTCTTCATCAACATGCCGAAGAATATGCTCCCGGCGGGGCGAAACCGATGGTGGAAGCCGGAGCTATCGACGGCGTCGATGCTGTCTTCGGTACCCACTTATGGGTCGATGCCCCATTCGGAACGATCCAGACGTCCAAGAGCGCGTTCATGGCCGGTGCCGACCGCTTTGAGATCACCATTCACGGTAAAGGCGGACACGGAGCAATGCCTCATCAAACAAAAGATGCTATTGTCATCGGCTCCCAGCTCGTCACTTCCCTGCAGCAAATCGTGAGCAGACGTGTAGACCCACTTAAAACGGCTGTTGTCACTATCGGAACGTTCGAGGCAGGACAAACATTCAACGTCATTGCTGACTCCGCTAAAATTACCGGTACCGTCCGGACGTTCGAAACAAAAGTCCAGGATTCCATTATCGAAGAAATCGAGAAGATCCTGAAAGGGACATGTACCGGTTATGATGCAGCGTACACCCTGGAATATCATAAAGGATATCCTCCCGTCATTAATCATGCGGAAGAGGCCGAGTTAATCCTTAAAAATGCTCCGAAAGCAGAAGCCGGGCTGAAAACAGAAGAAATAGCTCCAAGTATGGCCGGCGAAGACTTTTCCTATTATTTGCTGGAGAAACCGGGCGCCTATTATTTCACCGGAGCAAGACTACCGGACCACTTTTACCCTCATCATCACCCGAAATTCGACTTTGATGAGCGGGCAATGAAACACGCTGCAAAGACGCTGTTCCAAACATTCCTCAGCTACCAGGAAAACCATAAACATTAAAGAATCCGGAGACGGCAGCACTGCATCGCCGTCTCCCCTAAATGATGAAGCATTCTGCCATTTACGGCGAATCCCACTACAGCCCCGACTCCAGGGAGCAGTTGGAACAGCTTCACAAAATCAATCGTATCCCGATATTCCTGCTGAAGAGTCTGCCAATCCATCTGCTTCGCTTCTTCCGGAAGCTCTTCCCACTTCCAAAGCTTTTCTTTCACCCCTGCTCTCGCCTCATCACTTGAGAAAGCGAGCAGAAATATATGAAGAAGATAAAGCCTTTCTTCATACCTTTCCACTTGCCATCCATAAACCTGACCTGCATCAAATAAAAACTTCATTTTTATACTTAAGAGCAGTGGGAAGTCGGCCAACCCGATCCAGAAACCTCCGAGGCCTGTTCCAGCCCCCTCTAATGCCGCACTCCTGCTATATTTACGGCGCAGTTCCATCACTTTCTCTTCCTTTTCTGCAAACGTCCATTCCGGATCTACTTCGACCCGATCTATATATTTCGATGTTGTCAAAGCGGTTTCGATCATTCCTTTGACGGCTTCCGTGACTACCTTATGCACGTTGTCCGGAATTTTATCATTCACTTTCGTCTGAAACCGCTTGGATGACCGCTGCAGCCGGGAAGGTCGTTTCTCAAGCGCGCGGGCCCATCGCTCGGCTTCACTCTTTACACGTGATTCATAGGACATGTATCTCCCTCCATTCCGATTATTATATGAAAAATCCGGACATGCCGGTCTTCCGAGGAGGAATGCCGGGACAATGTCCGGATGAAGCCGGGCCGTAAACGTGTACGTTTCTAAACCAGCTTTTGTTTCACATAACTATTTATAAATAGATAGCTGAATACTGCTCCGCCTCCCCAAACGATGACGAGACCGACAGGGTTCCATTGGACAAGGAATAAGAGTCCGAAGAGAAATGTCTGAAACAGCATAAGCTGCTTCATCCAACTAAGCAGCGCTTTCGTTTTCCATTCCTTCTTTAATGGATAAATATCCATCCAGGCAATCGTCCGGTGATGGTTCCAGAGCGACATCATTTGAAAAGCGGTCAAATAAAGAAACAGGAGAGCGAAGGCCGCTTTGAACCAGACATTCGGAACGAACCAGACAGCGAGACCGCCTATGACGATCAAACGGAAATACATGCCCAGATAATCACTGCTTCTGACGAACGTAATCCGGTATAAATAAGCGAAAGCCTGGTCTTGCCGATAGGTCAGTCCACCAATCAGTGCCCGAACTAAACCATGTCTTTTCTTGACGGTGTTCTTCAAATGAGGGACATCCGTAAACATATTGGCGATTCTGTAAAACGTACGCATCCTTTGCTGGTCTTTTTGTACAAGCAGATCCCAAGTCAGCCCGGCTTTTTTTCTGGAAAGGTTGTACGAATAAAGAACGACGACCACAAGCAGAACGGTTACGATACTTGCAAACAACCACTCCCCTTTCGCCAGGAAGTAAAAGATGACGACATTCAGGACGGCTTTTACAAGCTGGTCCGTGACTCGGATCCGCGGACTGCGTTCTTTCAGCATCCACCAGTTCGACAACATATTCCACACCTTGATGATGAGTGCGACTCCGATCATCATCAAATAATGGCGGGTGCCGAATTCCGGATAAGTGGCGAAATACAGCGGCCCAAGCGCAGCACCTATCAGGAAAATGAGGTATAGCTGGATGACATAGCTGTAGTACAAGCAGCGTCTGAAATAATCTCCGAGCTGATATTCTGCAGGAAGAAGAAACACTAGGTCCGGCTCTTTGAGAAGCGTACGCACCGGGCTGTAGCTCACCATATATCCGAAAGCCGCACCTACGATCAAAGCCGTTGGAAAGCCTTCCGGGATATCCTGCAGCCACTGCTGATAGAAATAGGCGAGAGCGGAAACGAAGAAGAACATCGCAACGGCCATGTGACCGTTAAAAATGTACTTCAAGTACCGGTTCGTTTCTTTCATATGTGCGGAGAAGCGTTTTTTCCAAAATTCCTTGGCATTAATCATGCTGCTCTTCCTTCGTCAGTTCCACATAGATATCATCAAGTGATGCCTGCGCTTTACCAAACGAACGGCGCAGTTCTTCCAGCGTGCCTTGTGCGCGTATTTCCCCGTCATGAAGAATGATGAAACGATCGCAGTACTTCTCGGCCGTCGCGAGGATATGGGTCGACATCAGGATTCCAGCCCCTTTGTCGCGCATATCCTCCATCATCTGAAGATAGGACTGGATTCCGAGCGGATCGAGACCGACGAACGGTTCATCGACGATATACAGCTCTGGTTCGATCAGGAAAGCACACATGATCATCACCTTCTGTCTCATCCCTTTCGAGAAATGAACAGGGAACCATTTCAGCTTCTTCTCCATCCGAAATTCTTTTAAGAGCGGGTCCATCCTTTTCTTGAATTCATCCTCCGGAACGTTGTAAGCCATCGCGGTCAAATGCAGGTGTTCATAAAGAGTCAGTTCATCGTACAGGATCGGCATTTCCGGTATATAACCGAGCTGCTGCCTGTATTTCTCCGGCTCTTCATCAAAAGAAGTTCCGTTGATGGCGACCTTTCCTTTCTTCGCCTGCATCATGCCGATGATGTGTTTGATCGTCGTACTCTTCCCTGCTCCGTTCAGTCCGATCAGACCGACAATTTCCTGTGGATTCACATCGAAGGAAATGCCGTGCAGGACGTTTTTGTGCGTATAACCTCCGTGGAGATCTTCAATATGTAATAAAGGTTCCATTGTATTCCCCCATTTTCTTGAACATCACGTTTGCCAAAATTTTATCATATTTCCTTCCGCGATACACTTTTCGCCGTCGAGAACAGCAGAGTTTCTGTGATACAATGAATGACAAAAGAAAAGGAGTGTTGACATATGGCAGAATCGTGTATTTTTTGTAAAATTATCGACGGCGAAATCCCGTCGGCAAAGGTATATGAAGATGAAGACGTGTACGCCTTCCTCGACATCAGCCAAGTGACGAAAGGACATACCCTCGTCATCCCGAAACACCATACACAAGACGTGTACCACACCGATCCGGAAACAGCTGCCCGCCTGTTTTCGAAGGTACCAGCCATAGCGAACGCAATCAAAAAGCAGTATGAACCGATCGGAATGAATATCCTGAACAATAACGAAGCTCCGGCAGGACAGTCGGTTTTCCATCTACATATCCACCTGATTCCCCGCTACGGCGAAGGGGATGGGTTTGATGCCAAGTGGGAAGTGCATACCGACGACTACTCAAGCGATGACCTGCAGACAATCGCAGCCCAGATCGGGAGCCATCTATAAAACAGCCGTCTTTTTTGATTTTTAACGAGCTTTTGATATAATATCTGCATACGATCGCAGGTGGTCATGAGGACACACCTGGACGTAAATACAGTAGAGACCAGCATAGTTGAGGAGAGGTTTGTAAATGAATATTCGAGTATTAGTCATGTTATCGTTGTTAGTAGGAATTGGAGCCGTGCTTCACGCCGTAGCACCGCCGTTTTTCTTCGGGATGCGTCCGGATATGATGCTTGCCATGATGTTCTTAGGGATTCTGATGTTTCCAAAAGTACCATATGTGCTTTTAATTTCCCTTGCGACTGCGTTCATATCCGCACTTACGACCACAGCCCCGGGCGGCCAACTGGCCAATATCATTGATAAGCCCGTTACTGCTTTCGCATTTTTCGCTCTCGTACTGATGACGAAGAAAATCTCTCATCATAAAGTCACACAGCCTGTACTTGCCGGCATCGGCACGATGATCAGCGGATCGATTTTCCTAGCCGTTGTTCTTTATATCATCGGGTTGATGGATGCCAGTTTCGGTATTATGTTCGCAACCGTCGTGTTGCCTGCAACTGCCTTTAACATCCTGTTCATCGCGGTAGTCTACCCGATTGCCACGAAAATCATGAAACGGACATCCATCGCCAAGACAGCCGCCGGTGTGACAGCAAAATAACAGCAGAGGATGCTGCAAGGGCACTACGGGCGTAGTGCCCTTGATTTACTACTTCGAGGAGCAAGGAATTTTTTGTTGTTTTTCATGTTTCAATCATACATATTAAGAGAAAATATAAATAAGAGCCATTTTCGAAAGGAGACGGAATATGCCAAACGGTAAATCATTAGCTTTAGGTTTTCTTGTCGGAGGTACGGCAGCAGCCATTTACACCCTGCTTAATACGCCTTCTTCCGGGCGGGACTTCAGGGAGAACGCGAAACTGAGGAGTGAGAATTTGAAGAACACCGTCCTCAGTTTGAAAGAAGAAGGATTCCAGTTGAAGGATCAGATTGCTCAGACTTCCAAAGAAGGCGCGGAGCTGATCAAAGAGCTTTCCGAAGACGTGAAGACTTCCATTGAAGGCTGGAAGCGTACCGTAGAGCCTCATCAGAAGAACATTCAAAAGTACTTGGAACAGATCGAAGAAAGCTTGAAAGAGCTGGAAGAGAAGGCCAAAGCAGAACAGCCGGGCCACACAACCCAGCCAAGTCATGAAGTCATTAACCACCAGTAAACGCAAAGGACTCCTGCTGCACGAAGCGGGAGTCCTTTTTTTAAACCTGACGTCTTTATCAACATTGGAGGTCTCTGAATATTTTCATGAAGAAATCTTCCACTTACGTCTTGCTCCATTTGAGAAGACACTGAATCACTAAAATCAAAGCGGTTGTGAACGAATGAAAACATCATGTAAACATGTTACTCCTCTGACTTCCCCACAGTTTTGAAGATGTCTTTTGCATCGAAATCTCAAAACTGCCCGCCCTTCCAGTCAATTTATGTTAAAATACCTATACATTTATAGTTTGAAATCGTCAGTCTCGGGAAAGTGTTCCATAAGGGAGGACACCCGGCGTCGAGAAATTTTTATACTATATCAGCACATTATATCTTGATAATTCATAGAAATTTTATATCATTAATAGTGGAGAAGGATATCATCGTAAACTAACGCATTATATCTTTTTATGTTAGGACAAACGTGTCAAAATATAAGCTAATACAAAACCAAAAGAAGGTGAGATGTATGAAGGATAAAGTTTCCAAGCGAGAGGCGATTTTCTATAGTCATAAAATGGCGCAGTTGTCCAAGGCGCTTTGGAAAGCCATCGAAAAGGATTGGCAAGATTGGATTAAGCCGTTCCAGTTGAACATTAATGAACACCATATTTTATGGATTGCTTACCATTTAAAAGGTGCGAGCATCTCAGAGATTTCAAAATATGGAGTCATGCATGTATCCACTGCCTTCAATTTCTCGAAGAAAATGGAAGAGCGAGGCCTTCTGCAGTTTTCCAAACGGGAAAATGATAAGAGAAACACATACGTGGAATTGACTGCAGACGGAGTCGAACTGTTGGAAGCAACACTAAATGAATACAATCCAGAAGATAATTCTGTGCTGCGTGGTGTGATGCCGATGACAGAAATGTATGGGAAATTACCGGAATTCCTTGATTTATCTGCCCTGATTAAAGAGATCTACGGAGATGAATATATGGAAATTCTAGAACGTTCTCTTGAGAATATTGAGCAGGAGACAAACATCAAACAGCCTACGGATATCGAAAGTTACAAGCAACAGTCTAAATCTTCGTAAATAACAGGCAATAAAAAACCCTTTCCTCGAACCGATTCGGGGAAAGGGTTTTTTATGGTTTATGTAGTAGTAATAGTCTGCTGATCAACTCTTCGTACAATCCTTCTTCTAAAAGAGCTTCCAAGGATTCGCCGACAGGGAGCTTGGGACAGAGCATCCCGGCATAGTGCAGCAGCAGCGGCGTATGATCCATTAATCCGATTTCCTTCTCCTGTTCATAGCGAGCTTCTAACGTATCCAGCAGATGCATCGTCTGCCGATACTCCCTCTTTGTCACTTCCCGATCAATAACCAGCCTTGTAAAAGGATATCTATCCATCTCTTCCACGTCCAGCAGCAACTGCAAATGAAACGCACATAAATCCCCATTATTTTCTTTATTCACAATCTTCCCTCCACAACGCCTTGTTAACGCTTTATTTACAGGGGTTACCTATCCGTTCCCTGCAAGTTTAAAAGACAATCATTTTTTTACATAAAACCTATTGCTTTTTGTGTAGAAACATACTATTATTCCATTTGTGCCGCTTAATCGGCTGTCAAACAATCAAACATATCTTATTTATTCATTATACAATTACACCATTTTTAGTAGCAAGGGAGGGATTCTTATGATGAACTGCTGGAAATCAGTCAACATCAATAAAGAATTCGGCTTGAATCGTCTTTTACTCATGTCTTTCATGACAGGTTTACTGTCGTTTTTACTTTTGTATCTGCCTTTTTCCATGATTCATGGCAGCCACGATGTGAACGATCGAGGCTTTCTGCCATTTCTATTACTGATGTTCTTTCTGCCGTCGATTCACCGGCTGATGCACATGCTGCCACTTATTCTTAGTTATAAGCGGCTGCACGTTAAGTTCCGGGTCAAGAAAAGATGCGTTCCGACTTTCACTTACCAATGCAAGACAAAGCTTTCGAAACAGACATCCATCGCTATGGCTCTTGCGCCAACGATGTTAATTACGTTTCCGGCGTTGATCATGGGATATATGTTCCCTCACTACTTCGCTTACTTTGTCCTGCTGGCATCTGTGAACATCGGCCTGTCTTTCCCGGATTACCTTTATCTGAATCATTTCGCGAAAGCACCGAAGAAATGCCTGATCGAAAACGCCAAGGAAGGATACGACATCCTTATCCACCAGCCTAAAGCGTGACAATAAAACAGCGCCCGTTAAAAGGGGCGCTGTTTTTTATCATGAGGGGTGTTTTTTCTGTTCATTCCATCCAAATTTTGATAGAGTAGTTTCATAGGGAATAAAGGAGGTTCTTCAACATGGCAATTGGATTCAGCTTGTACGCGCTCGTCATTCTATTCGTGTTTAATTCACTCACTCATTCCTTATGCTTAAAGACGAAAATGTCGAATGAAAAGCAAACCCGCGTCTTCCGGACTATTAATGTGTTGATTACAATCTTATTGATTTCATCATATGTGGAAGTACTGAATACACTATAAGAAGCAGGCAGGCAGGTTCTCCTAACCCGGCCTGTTTTTTTATGTCTTCCATCGCATCCACTTCTTATTCCCCCTTCTGCTATAAGAAAAACGTCGATTAACCAATTATTCACACATTTTATAGGGTCCATATAGAACTGACGAAGGAAAATATGTTATATTAACTCATAGGCTGTTAAGATAAAACCTCTACGTCAGGAAAACTACATTACAGGTTTAGGAGTGTCCAAGCTATGAAGAAAATAGTCATAAGTGCTGCCTTAGCAGCAAGTGTACTTACCCTGTCCGCATGTTCATCGGATGCCGATGAGTCCGAAGCGGTCGTGAAAACAAAAGATGGAGAAGTGACGAAGGAAGAGTTCTACCAGGAACTGCAAAACCAGGCTGGAGAGCAAGTCCTGAATCAACTTGTCCTGGAAGAAGTGCTGAAGAGCAACTACGAAGTTTCCGATGAGGAAGTCGACAAAGAATTGCAGAAGATCAAAGACCAAACCGGTGATCAATTTGAAGACCTTCTGAAACAGAGCAATATTAAAGATGAAGATGAATTCAAAGAAACGCTTCGTTTAAGCCTACTGCAGGAAAAAGCAGCGACTGAGGACATCGAAGTCAAAGAAGAAGAAGTGAAGGAATATTATGACCGCATGAAGACGGAACTTCAAGCGAGCCATATCCTTGTAGAAGATGAAGAAACAGCGAAGGAAGTCGAGCAGAAACTTGCCGACGGGGGAGATTTTGCTGAGCTTGCGAAAGAATACTCCACAGATACAAGTGCAGAGAGCGGTGGAGAACTCGGCTGGTTCGGTCCGGGACAAATGGTTGAAGAGTTTGAAGATGCTGCATACGGATTGGAAAAAGGCGAAGTAAGTGACCCTGTCCAAACTTCTTATGGATTCCACATCATCAAACTTACAGATACGCGTGAGGTGGAAGACGTAGGTTCTTACGAAGATGAAAAAGCTGAAATTGAACGCACACTGAAGAGCAGCAAGCTCGATCAAGCTGCCATTCAGGAAAAAATGGATCAAATCATCGAGGATGCCAATCCTGATGTGAAAATCGACCAATTCAAAGATCTTTTCGATAAAGAAGAAGCCGATTCCGAGCAGCAGACAGAAGAATAATACTCCATCAAAAAAGCCAGGTGAGCATTCACCTGGCTTTTCATTTGGAAACGACTGCCTTCTTCTTCCGCTCCCGTTCCTGTTCCATCCGCTTTAAATACACTTGCCCTTCCCTCTCGATATGTTCCTGCTCCAGACTCTGCTCCGCTTTCATTGCACGGAATGCCATATAGCCGCTTAAAAATATAAAAACAACACACAAGATGACCCAAATTGGAAATCCGAATAGCATGGATATATCCTCCCTATCCCATTTGTCACTATCTTATGTAGGAAAGAAGTAGTTTATGAACAAGCTTCTCCATTAAGCTGCACTTTCCTTTTTCTCCAGCCTGTGAAACATGACACTATATACTCCGGCACTCAACAAAGCGAAGACTCCTAACAATACAAAGGTCATGGTAAAGCCTAAGTAGTTGGAGAGGATGAGGCTGAATGGTGCTAATAAACGCCCGAGGGTAAACCTCAACGATGCCGCTGAGAAATATTGACCGCGCATATCTTCCGGGGCAAGTTTCGATACAAAGCTCTCCTGTATACCGACGACCATCAATTCAGCAAACGTAAAGAGTGCCATGGCGAGGACAAATACCCAAATGGATTGCGTGAAACCGTACAGAACAATCCCGCATGCGTACAAGAGACTCGAACCGATAAAAACCCATTTTTCTTTATAACGAGTCATCCATCTGGTGACAATGACTGTGAACAAAGCAACAAGCAGGCCATTTTCAGCCAAAATCAAACCGAAGGCCCTTTCGCCGGAAACGGTCCATTCCCAATTCCCGAATGCAAGCAGGGTTTGATTGTCGATGACTTCACTTGTGTACACAGCTATCAATAAATCAAGCTGCATGAATGTTTGAGCGACGAGGACACCGGCCACAATGAACAAGAGGAACAGCTTGTCCGTTGCGATGAGTCTGTAAGCAGCCAATTCCTCCCATAAGACGGCAAAGAACCCTTTCCCCTCTGTTTTATGACGCTCTTTCACCTGCACCGTTTCTTCAAGGAAATACCAAAGCACAAAGGCAAGCACTGCGGTAACGACGATCCCTGTCAAAAGCATCTCAAATCGGTGCTCATAGAAAACGTAACTCCCGATCAACGGTCCGATGACGACCGCGATATTAATGGACGTATAGAACACAGCGAAAACACCTGCGCGGTGCTTCTCTTCCACGACATCCGCCACCATTGCGTGCGAAGCCGGCCAGTATAACGCTCCGAAAACCCCGAGCAGGCTGAAAGCCGTGAAGGTCAACCAAGGTGAATCCAGCCAGGGGGAATTCGCAGCAGCAAACAGCACGAATGCCCCGCATTCTCCAAGAGCTGAGAAAACCATCATCTTCTTTCGGCCGAAACGATCGGCACAATAGCCGCCGGTCAGACTGGCGACGACCGAAAATGCCTGTGACATGATCAACATCAGGCCGGCTTGATCTTTTCCGAAAGAACGTTCAAAAAAGATGGTCATGAAAGGGAAGAATGCCCAGAACAGTACATTCATCGTCCCTTCTCCAAACAAACGGATCTTTAAATTTCTATCCCAGTCTTTCCACTTCATTTTTTATTTCTCCTGTCCATATAAAATGCTCCACTTCCACACGTGTTCCATCATACGGCATCGTGCGCATAAGCAGAGCACCATCCTTTTTATTACGATGTTAACTCGATCGTATGGGCAGAGCGGAAATGCACAGACAAGTCGCTTCTCCATGAGAAAAGCAGCACCTGATTCCTCAAAGAAATATCTTCCAGAATCTGCAGCATCGTATCAAGACGATCCTTATCAAAATGGACAAACGCATCATCCACAAGAAACGGAAGCTGGAACGAATCCGCCATGGTTTCCGCCAAGGCAAGACGGAAGGAAACATACAACTGGTCCCTCGTACCTCTGGATAGTTCTTCAGGATTGTAGACGACGCCATCCCCATCCCTTACCTGTATAACCTCCGTACCTTCCGAAAGAAAAATCTCCCCGTACTTGCCCTTCGTAAGCTTATGAAAATAACGTTCCGCCGTATCCATCACACGAGGTAGATAGCCATCCTTGTACGCTTGCTTGGTTTTTCTAAGAAACTGAAGTGCCACTTGATATTTCGCCCACTCTTTCACTTGTTCCTGAAGGCGGTCTTTCTCTGTTTGAAAACGATGTGCCGTTTCCGAGCGCCGACCGGAACGTTCCAGTGATTGAAGCTTGCTTGTCGTTTCCACAAGCAATTTCTGGGTATCCTTCTTCTTCGCTTCCAGCTGCTCTTTCTCTGCCTGAAATTTCTCCACTGTTGCATGAAGAAACGATTCGTCAGGGACCATCGACCATACGGCGTATTCCTGCTGCTCTTCGTCCGACAGCATTCCCTCCACTCTTTGTCCGAGTTCATAAAGCCGTGCGTGAAGATCTTCTGCTTCCTCTTTCTCCTTCGACTTCAACAGGAAGTCTTCTTCCTTATCAACACCTGCCATGGAAAAAAGCTCATACTTTTTATCCTGATAGACTTTCATCCGATCCAGGCAGGTTTTCTTCTTTTCCTTCATTCCTAAAATGGATTGTTCCAGCTGCTGCCTTCTTTCATCGATCTTTTCCTGCTCATGAATCCAGTCCGAGAGCCGCTGCCATCCTCTCTGCACATCCTTCGAGTTATATTCCCATTTCATCTGGTGATGAAAAGCTTTCAGCCGCTCTTCAGAAAGAAGAAGCTGCTCTCTATTCTCTTCCATTCTCTTCACCGTTTGATTCAACTCCAACTTCTTATCCCGGGCTCTCGTCAATAGATGATAGAGTTTTTCCCAATAAGCGAGCTGCAACGATGTCAGGAATGGGTACAGACTTTTCTGTTCGTCGATGCCGGCGTCCAGTCTATTCTTTCTCTGCGACAAATGGCTGCGCTTCTCCTCAAGTCGAATCTCCTCTTGGCTGAGTCGTTTCCATTGCTGGTGCAAATGTTCCCACTCCGCCTGAAGCTTTTCCTCTCTCTTTATCTGTCTTCTCGCTTCCTCCAGGCCGTGCGGGGATATAGGAAGCTTATTTGACGCAGATACAGCGAGGATGCGGATCCTTTTATGACTCATAAAGGCGGCTGCTCCGCTTATGGCGGCGAGTCCAAGGAGGAGTAGATAAAACCATCCATTACCAGCGCCTGATGCAATCAGAATACCGATAAACAGGACAAAACCCGCAGCTGCACCTGCACCAACCGTTCTCCGTTTATAGAGCTGATCCTTTGTCGTACGTCCCTGTCTGTCCGGATTGGAAGCGGCAGCCGACTCATAAGCAGCTTCTATCTGCTTTTCATACCTGTCCCGCTGATCCCTGCTGATCCGTTCTTCCTCGATCTCTGCCTTTCGGACTTCTACACGATCAAAAGTCCGCGACATTTCCGTCCACTGTTCTTCTATACGACGCTCTTCCTGCTCCACCATTTGGGACTCTGCATGTAGATCACGCCATGTTTCCTCAATATAGAAAGGCAGAGTATACTCGTCGAGTTCCTCCACTCCCACCGGAACATCCATATTCTTCAAGTCCCTGTTGACAGATTCATTCAAGGACAGTCGGCGCTCTTCCAACTGTTCCTGTTCATGGCTGAGCCTCTCGTACCCCTCTTTTTCAGCTAAAACAGACGGGGCCAACCCCCCCATATCTTCATCCACCTTGTCCAGGAGTTCCGCCTGTTCCTCTCTCAGCTCTTCTATCCTGCTTTCCAGCATTCTTTGTTCCGACTCTAACGGAAGCAGAGATTCTCTTAACTGCTGGTAACGTTCTCTTCCGGACACCGGGAAGGGAAGGTTCTTATCTTTGCCTTCCGCCTCTTCCTTCGTTTGGTGATACTGCAGCAGCACCGGCCTCGCTTTGATTAGCTGCTGTGCTCTGTATAGACGGTTCAAATTCTCCTGCCACGCTTGGTCAAGATAATCGAGTTCCTCGCGCGTACGCTTCTCTTCCTCCAGGAATCGCTGGTAATCTTTCTCTTCCATTTCAGCCGCTCTTCGCTCGCGATCGAGATTTTCCAATCGTTGCAGCTGCTCGTTAATGATCGGCTTTCTCCCTTTCGGCTTAAAACGGTCTTCCGTCATCTTCTCCAACCATTTCTCAGTTTGATAAATTTCGTCGGACCCTGTGAGACCGATATTCAGCAGTAACTCGCCAAGATTTTCTCCGGTAACTTCCTCCAGGGAAAGAAGGTCTTCAGAATTGAAGCTGAATATCGATTGATACACATGCCGATCAGCGGCTCCGAGAAGCTCTCCTAACCATTCTTCCCCATATTCTTCCCCTGTTTCCATCCTACAGACGGCACGGCCGTTATGACGATCATGGATGCGCTCGATCGATACGACCCCTTCTGTTTCCGTCTCTATCACCAACCGCCCCCCCATTGCTCCGCCGGATTTCGGCAGATAACGTTCCCTTTGTTTTGGATTCATACCGAAAAGCATGAACAGGATGAATTGATACAACGTCGACTTACCTGCTTCATTCGGGCCGGTTAACAGGTTCACCTGAGTAGTGGAGAGCTCCATCGACTGGTCGTTCCATTTTCCGAATCCGTAAATTTTCCACTCGAGGATTTTCACTCGCTGTCCTCTCCCTTCCATAACCGGTCAATGGTCAGCGCCTTCGCTTCCTGCATGATGGAAAGTCGTTCTTCGCTGGACATCTCTGCCGCATATTTAGCTATTTTCCGATGTTGAAAGACTGGAGCCAGCCATTCCTCCAGTTCTGCGTCCCCTATTTCATCAGATATCTTTAAGAGCTCACCGGGAAAGTGGTTTCCACGTCGAAGTTCCGCTTCTTCCCAGCCAGGCTGATCATTAATAACGACACGATCGATCCATATCCAATCTTCCCTGTTTACATCTTCCGCTTCGTTCAGGACTTCCACCCACTCATCGACTGTCCCTTGCTCTGCCCATCGCTTGAGCACTCCACCTTCTGCTGTCAGCGTCACCTCCAGCATAACAGCAGACTTCGCTCCACCGACTTGCGACTTCGCTTCGTCTAATGCCTTTTCAATCGCCTGTGGATGATCGGATAAACAAGCTGCCTTCTTCGCTTCGAACGTTACCGTATGCAGCGGCAGGAAGCTGCGGCTCCAGGTTCCGTCTTTATTTTCCACCAGATAGCAGCCTTTTTCCCCTTGTTCCTTCATGGATCTTCCCTGGATGTTTCCCGGATACACGATTGGCGGATCCTCGGAAAGTATGCTTCGCTTATGAATATGACCGAGCGCCCAGTAGTCCATGTCACGCTCCCTCAATTCACTTATTGTGAACGGAGCATATACATCATGATCGCTGTTCGAATCCAAGCTGCCGTGGAGCATTCCGATATGATATGCCGGGGCCCCTGTACGCTTGTATTCGAGTGCTTTTCTGTCTTCCACCGCTTTTGTTTCATAACTGAAGCCATATATATGAGCGAGTGGCTCCCCCTGCTTTTCATATATAAAATGTTCTACATTCTCTGATCGAAAAATATGTACATTGTCAGGGAACTCAATTGGATCTTCCATCCCCTTCGTAAAGTCATGGTTACCGTAGCTTAAAAACACAGGGATTCCAAACTTCTTCAAGCGTTTGAATCCTTCCCGGAGGTGAACCTGTGCTTTCAGACTCCGGTTTTCTTCATTATATAAGTCACCGGTAATCAGCACAAAATCCACCTCATGCTCAATAGCTGCCTGGACCAGCTTATCGAATGCATGGAAGGTACTTTCGCGCAGCTGCTCCAGTATACGATCATCGAGATGTCCCTTCGTCTTGAAGAGGCTGTCGAGGTGCAGGTCCGCACTGTGGATAAAACGGATCGGTTTATGCATGTAGACTTTCCCCTTTTCCAATAGCTTTGTCTTCATTTTACCAAACGAAAGAAACGAATGCACGTTCCCCTATAACACAAAAAAAGATCTGCGGAAGCCCTCTCCCGCAGATCTCCAGCTTTATTTTTCCTTTTTAGATAATTGAAGGGCCGTCTTCACATCCTTGAGTGACGTGGATTTCCCGTACATGAGAACACCGCCGCGGTAAATCCTTGCACCGATGACGGCAAGCAGTACGATCGATCCAATAAGAACCCCTAGGGATAAAGCTACTTCCCAACCGGGTACATCCAGCATACCTACACGCAGGAACATAAGCAGCGGCGTAAAGAATGGGAAATACGAAGCTGCTGTGATGAATGTGGCATCCGGCATGCTTAAGCCCACTATTGCCAGGAAGAAGGCGATGACGATCATCATGATCATCGGTGCAACGATCTGCTGGGCGTCCTCCAGTCTGCTGACAAGAGAACCGAGCATAGCTGCAAGCGTAGCATAAAGCAGATAGCCGAGCAGGAAGAAGATGACGGCATAGATAATGGTCATCGGCTCAATATTGGTCAGACCGATGAAGCTGAGGAATGTATCTTCGCCTCCATCAGCACTCTGTTTCAAGCCAATATACCCAGCCAGGATAAAGACGGCAAACTGAGTCAAACCGAGCAGAGCAATTCCGATGATTTTTGCAAACATCTGCGATACAGGTGAGACGGAAGAAATGAGTATTTCCATGACGCGGCTCGACTTCTCCGTCGCCACTTCCGTCGCTATCATATTGCCGTACATGATGACGGAAAAATACATAAAGAACAGCATGATGTAGACGATCCCACGCGTTTGTTCCAATTCTTCGGCCGTTTTTGCACTCTCTTCCAAAGCTACCAACTCGAAGACGACCGGCTGATTAATCTGCTGAAGGACTTCCGGATCGACGTTCGCATCTTGTGTCACCTGAAGGACCTTCATTTGTTCCAGTGCTTGGCGGACAGGTTCACTCTCTCCTGTATTAGCGATCTGATCCGCATAATACGTCGCGACAGGCAGGCCGGATTCATCCGCTTCTATTTCGATAATGGAATCATAATTGCCGGATTCCACTTCCTCTTTTGCTTCATCGAGGTTCCCTTTGTAATTCGTTAATTCCATCTCTTCATTGGTCGATAGTGTCTGTTCCAGTGCAGCGTACCATTCCGGATTTTCAGAAAGGACTGCTACTTCCCTGCTGTCTTCTTCTCCTGAGAATGTTTCGATGATGGATTGAAGGTTGGAAACTAGAAAAATAAGAGCAACCATCACAACCGTCGTGATGACGAATGATTTCGACTTCACTCTGTTTTTATAGGCATGCCCCATCATAATGAAGAATTTATTCATAGGAAGACCCCACTTTCTCAATGAAAATATCATTCAAGGTAGGCTCTTCTAAATCGAAGGTGCGTACGAATCCTTTCCCATGAAGCGCTTCAAACACGCGGCCGGCAACCGATTCCTCCGCAATCTGCAATTCGCATCCTTCCGACATGGACTTGTAAGCCGTCACCCCTTCCACCGCCTCCAAGTAGGACGTATCGAAGTCCGCATGTACACGGATATTCTTTTTTCCGAAAGAACGTTTAATGTCCTTCAACTTTCCATGGACAACCGGGCGGCCGTGATGCATGATGCATAAATGCTCACACAATTCTTCTACATGCTCCATCCGGTGGGAAGAGAAAACAATCGACGTGCCTGCTTCTTTCAAATCGACGACAGCAGACTTAAGCATCTCTACATTAACCGGGTCTAATCCGGAAAAAGGCTCATCGAGAATCAGCAGCTTCGGCTTATGTAAAACGGCAGATATGAACTGAATTTTTTGCTGGTTTCCTTTGGACAACTCCTCGACTCGTTTCTGTTCATACTCCGGCACTTTGAAACGTTCGAGCCAGGCTTTAACTTCCTTTACGGCTTCTGCCTTCTTCATCCCGCGTAAAGAGGCGAGATAGACGAGTTGGTCACGAACCTTCAGTTTCGGATACAGCCCTCTTTCCTCCGGTAAATAACCAATTAAATGACTCTTATCGTAACCGACGGTCTCGCCCTCCCACGTAATCTCTCCTGCTGATTGATCCAGCAGCCCGAGAATCATCCGGAACGTCGTCGTTTTTCCCGCACCATTCGCACCAAGAAACCCGAAGATCTGCTTTTCCGGTATTTCCAGCGATAAATCATTCACAGCTGTAAACGACCCGAACTGCTTCGTCACAGATTTTAATTTCAATGTCATGCCTTTCTCTCCCCTTTCTGTACTCTATACGTACGCCCTATTTGAACAAAAGGTTTCATAATCAAGGAAAATAAAAGAAATCCAGCTTCCATGCAGGATTTTCCCGTATGAAAAGCCAATGTAAGAAAATGAACGATTATTCACCTGAGGAGGCATTGCCATGAAGCGTTACTACTTAACCGTATTCGAAAAGGACGGCACAAATGTACTGGATGAAGCATTCGAAGCAGAGAACGATGACAAAGCGAAAGATATTGGTTCTCAAAAGTTAGCAGAGAAGGGATACGACAGCTACACTCACCGCTGTGTATCTCCGGACGGCCGTCTCGTCCTGTTTCACCGATGAAATAAATCAAGCCACGCATCTTCAGGTGCGTGGCTTTCCTACTTTCTTATCTCCCGGTAAAATGTGGTCTTCGCTTTTCAACGAATGCACGAACGCCTTCTTCATGATCGGCGGTCTGCCTCAGCTGCCACTGCGCTTCCCTCTCATCTGCAAGATAACGCTGCAGTTGAGGCATTTGATATTGATGATAGATCTGCTTTGTTGCAATCATCGAAGATAATGGACGCCTGCTCCAATAGGCAGCGAACGTATCCGCTTCGGCCTGTATGTCTCCCTCTACAACTTTATCCACCAGTTTATGCTCGAGAGCTTGTTCGGCCGTCATCTGTTCTCCAGCCCAGACGAAGTGCTTTGCTTGATGGGTTCCAAGCCGTTCTTGAAGCCAGAAATGACCTCCTCCATCCGGAGCGAGACCAATACCAATGAAATTCATCGAAAGCTTGGCGTCCGCATCCGCGATAATATAATCAGCCGAAAGGGCAATGCTTAATCCTAATCCTACAGCTGGTCCGTGAACAGCGGCTATGACAATCTTAGGCATACGGAATATCGACGTCACGATGGATTCAATATCATTCATAACAGCAGCAAATACATCTTTATCCGCCACTTCCGTCATCATCGTAACATCCCCACCCGCACAAAATCCCTGCCCGTCTCCTGAAAGGACGACAATCTGCGCCTCACACGCCTCTACATCGTGGAGCGCCTGGACAAATTCCTTAAGCATTCCCGCATCAAGGGCATTGTATTTCTCCCCTCGGGCGATTTTCAAATGGACGACATTATCTTTTTCTTCTATGATATATCGACTCATATCCATTCCCCTTCGTTGATAAGAATTGAACCATGCATACTCTTTCGTGAATGACCATTCATTTTCCTGCTTTGATCGACAGCATTCCCTTGTTTTTGCCTTTTCATCTTTAAAAAGGCAAAAAAAACGCCGCCCTTTTCAGGCGGCGTGTACGAATTACTTACTGTTGAGGTGCTTCCGGGTTACCGTAAAGCTCTTCCAACGGCTTCGTGATGATGCGGCTGATGTCATTGATAACCGTGTTCAGACGCTGTTCTTCTTCCATAAGCTTGGAGATTTGAGGGTGCTGCTGAACAAGCTCTACCACGTTGCGTGCCTGTTCCACTTCTTCCTCTGTAATTTCCTGACCCTGCATTTGTTTCTGCTGCAGGTTGATTTGTGTTTCGCGGAAATCATCGAACATTTTCTTCGCAGCTTCGTCGTTCATGACTGCTTCATAAGCACTTTTCAGTCCGTTGAATTCCTCGCTGTTGCGGATTGCTTTCTCAAGATCATATGCGTGATCGTATAGGTTTGACATAATTTACGTACCTCCTAAGATTTCGTTCTTTCAAAACTCCTACCCCACTATAACAAACTCATTTCGTTCTGTATAGGAATTACCGGTTATCCCATCAATAAGACAATCAATCCCTGTAATATTCCGATTAATCCACCGAGAAGAGCACCAAGATACGTAATCATCTTAAATTCCCTTCTGGAAATGCCGAGAACCATTTCCTCCAGTCGATCGACTTGAAAGGCTTCCACTTCTTCCTGAACAATGTCTGCAAGTTTCATCGTAGACATGAGACCTTCTATCTTCGAGGATAACAGGACGATCGATTTCTGAACGACCACAGGCACGAACTCTTCTACAATCTTCTTCTGATAAGGAGCTGTCCACTCCTGTACCGTCCGGTTCATCCACTCTTCCACAGGGAGGGCGTTGGAGGCTGTCCTGCCTAGAGTTTTGCTGATCGTCCGGCTTCCGACCTTATCTTCAAAGAAACCGACCGGCTGCTCGAGCAGCTTGTCCTTCTCTTTACGAAGCATCGACTGCAGCCAGTCATTCATCTCTCTATCGGAAACATACTTTAGTATAAGGGGATAAATACGCTCCGTCAGTCCCTCCGGACCGATGAATGAGGAAATCATGCTGCCAAGAAAACCTTGGTTGTCCATATAATTTTCAATGAGCGCCTCCACTTTCTCCCGGCCTTCCCCACTTCGGAAGTATTGTTCGACGCTCGCCTGCAGATGCCCGGCCAGAGCTTCTATACTTTCGTCCGCCTGTTCCAGCCATTGCTCTTTCAGAACCTCTTTAAGCGGAACCGTGCGATATCGTTCCATAACCAGATCATAACGCTCTTCGACCCATGCTTCTATCTGTTGTTCCAACATAGCGGTCGAAACGTCCACGTGATACTTGTTGAGCAGGTCACGTAAAGGCTTGTCCTGCTGCAGTAATTTTTGAACCTCACGGCCGGCAAACGCGGTCATCTGTTCCTGAAATTTCGGATGCTCCAATTTCCTTCGAAGTCCTTCTGCTGTCAACAGATGGTTGACGACCATCTTTCCAAGCTGCTGCGCCAGTTCTTTCTGACGCTTAGGAATCAACCCGGGTGTAAATGGAAGTCGGAATTTCCCTATATAAACCGCCCGGTACGGACGGAAAAGCATCTTAATAGCCAATGAATTCGTCAAACCACCAATCAGGGCCCCGATGGCGACCATCATGATGATGAGTAGTACTGGATTCATGCTCAACCTTCTTTCCAATCATAGTGTACCAAGTATAATCGATTTCCACGTCTCGTGCCAATAAGAGAAGAAGCGCTTCCTTTCCTCATCGTTTCTGCCATATCGGGCAGAATGTAAAAAAGGAGGTGAGAAAATGACGAAGAAGCGAAAGGAAGCTCCCGAAGGAAAAGATAAATATGAGCTGGATGTCGACCGTATGATCAATGAAGGTATGGCCGGCGGCACGGTCCTCCCTGTGTACGGCAGAGAACAAATAGGAGAAGCCCATGAGATCCCGGAACAGGCAGAAAATAAGAAAGACGGGAAATAAAAAAAAGCTGTCGCTAAAAGGTCTGGGTTCCAGACGCGGTGAAGCGACAGCTTTCTTTATTCCGACGAGCTCATCGGCTTTTAACAATCATTTGAACTGCTTCATTAATTAAATCCTCCGCTGATTCTCCTTCTTCATGTGCCTGACGAATGCATCCTTCCAGGTTCTTCGCCACGATGTACCCGATTGCACGGTCCATTGCAGAACGGGCAGCGGAAAGTTGGGTGATGACATCTTTGCAGTCCTTTTCTTCTTCCATCATCTTCAACACGCCCCGGACCTGTCCCTCAATTCTCTTCAACCGATTCTTGGTCTCCTGACCGTAGACGCTTTTTTCCTTCAATTGATCCATGTCTTTTTCCTCCTCTCCACTAACACCCTTTATCTTATTTTGATAACAGCGCTTTGCGTAATTCCTATATTGTACTACTATATTATTAAATATTCTAATGAAAAGGAAGAGAGCCGAGCTATGACGATAATCGATCAACTCACACGTATATACCCTTCGATCTTATTACAGAAACCTAAAAACAGAAAAGAGGCAGCAAAATTCCAATGGTTTACGACGGAGGACGGCGATTTGGTCGGTATTGACAAAGCTGCACTTCACGATAAAGAAGCAGACCTGCTGTCGATTTTCCTCACGCCGATCAACGAGAGGCACGGGGAACCGACAAGAGAAGCCCAATGGCGGCAAATACTTAAAGGCCAGGACAAAGCTCCTGATTTCCATCCGCCTCGGGCCTTTCGTTTCTTAATTTTCTCCATCAAGGATACAACGCCTGATAAGGAATCGATACAAGAAGCTTTCCAATCGCTTTTCCCGGAGGAAGTACCAATTCTTTGGAAGAATAACCGGGAAGGAATGATTATTGAAGAAGTATTTCAGGAAAATCAGGAACTGCTCACTTTGGAAGGCATCCCGGACATATTGATGAGCGATCTCTATACCGACATCCGCTTCTATGTCAGTGATACGGAAACGCATATTCAAGATGCGCGCACCGTATTCCTCTGGTCCGAAAGGGCAGCAGCTATTGCAGCCGATTATCATTTGGGTCCCGTCGTGTCCTCCATCGAAATCCTGCCGTACCTTTTTCTAGATTCTCTAAACAGAGAGGATTGGAATTATATGAAACGAACCGTTTTTTCAGATATGGACGAGGAGAAGGAACTGCTTGATACCATCCGGGTGTTCCTCGAGTCCGGTTCCAACACGACTCTCGCGGCTAAGAAATTGTATATGCACCGGAACAGCCTGCAATACAGGGTCGACAAATTCATTGAAAGAACAGGACTGGATGTAAAGAAATTTGAAGTGGCAGTCCCGGTATATCTGGCTCTTTTGCAAATGGAACAGTAAAATCCGACAAAGTGCACAAACCAATTCGACAGAGGTTTGTGCACTTTGTCCATTTACCAGATCAAGGAACTCCGCTACACTGAAGCTAATAAGAAAACGTTTTCAGAAAGCGTTTTTAAAAATTAGCACAGGGGGAAATGATCATGGCAGAGTTAATGTTGAAGAATATCGATAAGATCTATGATAAAAATGTGAAAGCGGTAGATGATTTCAATTTACATATCGACGATAAAGAGTTTATCGTTTTCGTCGGTCCTTCCGGCTGTGGAAAATCCACCACTCTCCGGATGATTGCCGGATTGGAAGAAATCAGCGGCGGCGACTTCATGATCGATAATAAGCGCATGAATGATGTTGCTCCTAAAGACCGCGATATCGCGATGGTCTTCCAGAACTACGCCTTGTACCCGCACATGAACGTTTATGATAATATGGCATTCGGCCTGAAGCTCCGTAAAATGGACAAGAGTGAAATTGAGCGACGCGTAAACAATGCTGCCAAGATTCTTGGTCTGGAAGCTCTTTTAGACCGTAAACCGAAAGCGTTATCAGGCGGACAACGCCAGCGTGTTGCGCTGGGTCGTGCCATCGTACGTGATGCCAAAGTGTTCTTAATGGATGAACCGCTCTCCAACTTGGATGCGAAACTTCGTGTGCAAATGCGTGCCGAGATTCAGAAGCTGCACCAGCGCCTGCAGACGACAACGATTTATGTTACCCACGACCAGACGGAAGCGATGACAATGGCGACGAGACTTGTCGTTATGAAAGACGGAATCATTCAGCAGGTCGGTGCTCCTAAAGAAGTTTATGACAAGCCGGATAACGTGTTTGTCGGTGGTTTCATCGGTTCTCCCGCCATGAACTTCCTGAACGGAACGCTGGCAGATGGGCACATTGAGCTCGGTGAAATTAAGATTGCCGTTCCTGAAGGTAAGATGAAGCCGCTTCGCGAGCAGAATTATATCGGCAAAGATATTATTCTCGGCGTCCGACCGGAAGATATGCACGATGAACCTTTGTTCATTGACGCCAACCAGGATAAGAAAATCACAGCTGATATCGAAGTTGCGGAATTAATGGGATCCGAATCCTACCTGTACTCTAAAGTAAACGATCAGGAATTCATCGCACGTGTGGACTCCCGCTCAGACATTCAAGGCGGAGATAAGATTGAATTAGCGATCGACATGAACAAAGTCCACTTCTTCGACAAAGATACAGAACTGCGTATCCACTAATATACGTCAATCTTACAGCCACCGATTTTACGTATAAACGAAAAGAATCCGGCAGAACCAATAATGGTCATGCCGGATTCTTTTTTTCATTCCTCTCCTTACACCTGCCGGATATCCTGCCACCCGCATGAATCACATACAAACAAATGAACACATGTACCGGTACCAGAGTTCTCCACTCCGTCCACGAGATTGGTGGCATTCTGATCGAGATAAGGACTGTAATCATCGAAATAATCCGCCGCACGGCCTTCGTCCTTCATGAGGTTCGGGCATCGCGGGCAGTTATACTCCCGGTCCCCCCAGCCATTGCATGCACTGCATTCCTGCATAAGTGGACTCCTTTAACAAAAAATAAGGAGGAAGGGCTCACCCTTCCTCCTTCGTCACCAATATTTATTTTTGGTATCCACCGAACTGTTGTTCAGCCATTTGTACAAGACGCTTAGTGATCTCTCCACCTACAGAACCGTTAGCGCGAGCTGTAGTGTCAGCACCAAGTTGTACGCCGAATTCTTGAGCGATTTCGTATTTCATTTGGTCTAGAGCTTGTTGTACGCCAGGTACAACCAACTCGTTTGAACTGTTGTTGTTAGCCATCGTGTCTCACCTCCTGTCCTGTGTAATCGTAGTATGGGTCGGACATCTGTTTTTTATGTCAAAAAAAACAGAGGAAATTTTTGGAGATAAAACGAAAAGAGATCACGATGGCTGAAAACCCTTGGTATTACTTACTTTGCGTTCGGTTTCGTCATGGATTTAGGATCTACATATTCTTCAAATTGTTCTTCTGTTAACAGATCCAGTTCGACTGCAGTCTCTTTCAGCGTCTGATTTTTCTCATAAGCGGTCTTGGCGATTTTCGCCGCATTCTCATAACCGATATGCGGGTTCAGGGCTGTGACAAGCATCAAGGAATCGCGCAGATTCTTTTCAATTTGTTCATGATTCGGTTCAATTCCACTTGCACATCGCTCATCAAAGGAAACGATGCTGTCGGCAAGGAGCTGTGCAGACTGGAGGAAATTATAAGCAATGACCGGTTTGAATACATTCAGTTCAAAATTTCCCTGACTGGCTGCAAATCCGATGGTCGCATCATTTCCCATTACTTGGGCCGCCACCATCGTCACGGCTTCACTTTGAGTAGGGTTCACTTTACCAGGCATAATGGAGCTTCCCGGTTCATTGGCCGGGATCGTAATTTCACCGATGCCGCAGCGTGGTCCGCTGGCAAGCCAGCGCACGTCGTTGGCGATTTTCATCATATCCGCGGCTAATGCCTTTAAAGCTCCGTGAGCATGGACGAGTTCATCATGAGATGTAAGCGCATGGAATTTATTTGGTGCAGAAAGGAAAGTTTTTCCTGTCACTTTATTGATTTCAGCTACGACATGATCGGAGAAATCGACATGAGCGTTGAGCCCTGTTCCTACAGCTGTGCCGCCGATAGCTAATTCCTTCACATATTGAGTGCTTTCAATCAGCATTTTTTCCGTCTTTTCAAGCATACGGTGCCAGCCGCTGATCTCCTGTCCCAATGTTAAAGGAGTGGCATCCTGCAAATGGGTTCGGCCGATTTTAACGATCTCATGAAACGCTTCCATTTTTTCATTCAATGTTTGTTTCAATTGTACGAGAGCCGGAAGTACAACGTCTTCGACTTTTCTTACGGATGCGATATGCATCGCCGTCGGGTAGGTATCATTCGAGCTTTGTGATTTGTTTACGTCGTCATTTGGATGGAGACGCACTTCTTTGCCTTGTTCCTCCAGCCACTGGTTTCCTACGTAGGCAATGACTTCATTGACGTTCATATTGGACTGTGTACCACTACCTGTCTGCCATACGACCAGTGGGAAATGCTCCTCCAGCTCCCCTGCGATAATCTTATCCGCTGCGTAGGTGATGGCATCCGCTTTATCCGCTTCTAAAAGCCCGAGCTCTGCATTCGCCCTGGCTGCACTTTTCTTCAATATAGCGAATCCTTCCACAACTTCCTTCGGCATCTTCTCTTCCCCGATCGGAAAGTTCTGCTTACTCCGCTGTGTTTGTGCTCCCCAGTATTTTTCACTTGGCACTTTGATTTCACCAATGGTATCCTTCTCCATACGATAATCCATAAGAATCCTCCCTTTCACCATTTCATTTTCTGCCATTTCATTGTATCAAGAATCTTTTGAACAATCACGTACCGTTCCGATTCTTTTTGACAAAATACCACTTATTTTATTTCAGATTATTTACATTTTTCTGATTTTTATGTATAATGACCGTATCAAGCAACCATTGAACACATCGTCCATAATTGCTTGATCTCTCAAGTGGGTATAATGTGGTGAAAAGGGGCCTTGCAACGGGCTCCCTTTTTTTGTAGCGTCTAAAATGGACGAGTGTTTACATAGGAGTCTTGTGTGTAAGGAAAAAGAAATAAGATAATGGAGAAACACGGAGTTGATCTATATGAAAATAGCTGTATTTGGAGCAACAGGACGAGTTGGCTCGCTTGTTGTCAAGCATGCCATAGAAAGAGGGTTCGCCGTAAAAGCGTTGGTAAGAGACCGCTCGAAAGCAGAAGCGATGATCCCGGGTGCGGAGCTTATCGTCGGAGATACGAAAGAAGAGGCAGCCGTCAGACAAACCCTGGATGGCTGCGATCTTGTTTTCAGTGGCCTGAGTACGGATAAAACAGATACATTAACCACATCATTTCCTCACATTATTCAAGTAATGAAGGAAAAGGGAATCAGCCGCATTGTCACTATTGGAACCGCCGGCATACTGAACAGCCGGCACGAGGAAGGGAAATTCCGCTTTGAAACCAATGAATCCAAGCGGAAGCAGACATTCGCTGCGGAAGAACACGCCCAGGTTTATCGACTATTGCAAGCGTCCGACCTTGAATGGACGATTATCTGCCCCACTTACCTTCCTGACGGTGGAAAAGAAGGAATTGTGCGTTATGAAATAAACAAACTGCCGGAAGACGGCAAAAAAATAACGGTTACAGATACTGCGGAATTTGCTATGCAGGAAATGATCGACAGCCGATTCCCCCAAAAAAGAGTCGGCATCTGCTATTAAGATAGATTTTGTCTTGGAGTGTACGATGAAAAGAAACGTTGGACAGCTGCGGACTGCATGAAAGATGTGCTGGTCGCGGGATAGCTTCCGGAACAGCAAAAAGAAGTATTACCGGCAGCCCTTAAAGCAGCGTCCCATTTGAAGCATCCTGCTCCTTAAACATCACTTCTTGAAAAAAAAGAACTCCCGTTCATTGGAAAGGGAGTTCTTTTTTTACTCATTCCTTATAAAAACCGAAAAATTCTTCCAATGACTTGGATTCTTCATGGACTTCCGTAGAGTATTCCGTCCCTACATACCGCAGGTGCCACGGCTCATACGTATAACCTGTTATGTCTTCTTTTCCTTCTGTATATCGGATAATGAATCCATATTCGTGAGCATGCTCAGCGAGCCACTTTCCTTCCGGTGTCTCCCCGAATGATTGATCGAGCTTGAATGCCATTTGAGCGGACGTCACGTCCATGGCAAGCCCTGTCTGGTGCTCACTTGTACCAGGTTCGGCGGAAAAGGTATCGGTCTCCTCTTTTCCGTATATCTCCACATTGCGATCGTAAATTTCCGTCTGACGGTCATACGAGCGATAACCGGAGGCAGCGACGATGTTCATCCCATCTGCCTCTGCAGCAGCAATCAGATCCTCCAGAGCCCGTGCCGCAGGTTCACGCAGCTGCTTCTTCTCCTGGAATTCTTCAAAATAGAACGGGACGTCTGGAACGGTCAGATCATTCGGTACATAATCACCGGGCAGCTTTCTTTCCTTGTTGACCACAGCGGTGATGCTCTCCGGCTCACCAACCTGTACTGTCCCATCCTCCAAGGCTATGTCTTCGGACTGCTCCTGCTTCGTTTCCTGAGACTGTTTCTGTTCGGATGTCTGTTGCTTCTGTTCCGCCGAAGCCGGAACGGTTTCGTCCTTCTGCTCTGTCGTTTGAGTGTTGATGGAACACGCAGTCAGCGACAGGCTGATCATAGTTATTGCCAGTGCTTTTTTCAATGTTATTACCTTCCTATATCTGTATTCATATAGTCTACTATAACACTCAGAGGAAGATGTTGCATATGGGAAACCCTTCTCTTTTCCATTAAAAAAAGCCACTGCATGTCCCAGTGGCTTTATCATTTATTCCCATGTGAAGGGTTGATATTGTTTACTCAAGCGCTCGAATTCTTCGCGGTCATGGTTATCAATGGCCCGGTTTATCTGCTCGTCCAGGCGTTCTTTATTGAATTGATAACTTAAGTGATCTAAAAGCAGACGTGAGGCAAGTTGAATACCATAGGACAATTCTCTCTTTGCCGTAATCTCTTTCCCTTTGTATTCGGGGTCCCGACGGATAACGTAAATGATCTTTTGCTTTCTCATTTTGAATACCCCCTTCATGCTTTTTTTCATTATGCAGGATTTATCAAGCAAACGCAACAAGTTTTCTGAATATTTAGTTATATGATTCCCATTTTAAAAATTTATAAACCTGCAAAAACGCATTAATAGAGGGCTGATTCCAAGATTCCCACCTTACCTCCGAAACAAAAAATGGTAATTAAGAACCAATTGGAATTCGTATCCGATTCTATACACGTCTGAAATAAAAATAGACGCGCTTTTTGAAGCAGTCATGTATCCAGGAGAAGGAGCCGGGCCGGCAGGTGGAATCGTTCCAACGTCGATGAAGGAGATTGTATTCTGCATTGCTGAGGGTTTTCCGACATAAAAAAAGCAGCTTCTTAAGAAGCTGCTTTCTCCCTTACCTGTTAATTTTACCGGCGACATCGAGTGTGCGTCGGACCTGATGACGAACGGCCGGTTCAATATCTTCTTTCATATTGCCATCCGCATCGACGCTGACGCTTGTACCGTAGGGATTTCCACCGGAAGCAAATATTGCATCATCCGTATATCCGGGCGCAGCAATGAGTGCCCCCCAGTGAAACATAGTCGTGTAGAGATTCAGGAGTGTCGATTCCTGTCCTCCATGAGGGTTTTGCGCAGAGGTCATGGCGCTGACCACTTTGTCGACGAGCTTCCCTTGGAACCAAAGTCCACCCGCCATATCCATATACTGCTTGAACTGTGCCGGTACGTTACCGAAACGGGTGGGAACACTGAACAAAATGGCATCAGCCCAGTCCATGTCATCCACCTTCGCTTCTTCCACTTCATCCTTCGTCTGTAAGTAATGTTCTTTCCAGGCAGGGTTCTGCTCAATGGCCTCCATCGGTGCAAGCTCCGGGACGCGAAGAAGCTTCACCTCTGCTCCTGTTTGCTTCGCTTCCTCTTCCGCCCACTTCGCCATCTTATAGTTCGTTCCTGTCGAACTGTAATAAATGATTGCCAGTTTGACTTGAGACATACAGATCACTCCTTTTTTTAAGTTAAAGGTAAAATCGTTACTCTCCTACTATCTGTCATATTCTTCGTACAATACACTGCCTTCTATACCCAATTGCCTCTAAATGGAAACAAATAGACTTAATTATCAGATATATTTATTATCAAAAAAATTCCACATACTAAACACCATTGAGTTTTTGAACAAAGGCAACTATCCTTACCTCAGCCAAGCAAGATGCCTGTGGAAAGCATTTTTTCTCTAGACTCAACGAAAATGTATCTGGTAAGCTATATCTTGCTTTTATCCGAATACATCGGGGGTTGAAGAATGAATGATTACGATAATTTGAAGAAAGGTGAGCGTGGAGCTTGGGTAAGTATCATTGCCTACGTCATCCTCTCCATCGCCAAACTGACGATTGCTTCCATCGGTGATTCCGAAGCGCTTCGAGCCGACGGATTGAATAATACAACCGATGTAATCGCCTCTATCGCTGTACTGGTGGGGCTGAAAATTTCCAGGAAGCCGCCTGATGCTGATCATCACTACGGCCACTTCCGCGCAGAGACAATCGCTTCCCTGATTGCAGCGTTTATCATGATGACCGTCGGTCTGGAAGTAATTATCGGTACCGTTCAGGACATCCTGGAACAGAAATCAACGCAGCCGCAGATGCTGACCGCCTGGACCGCTCTTGTCGCCGCTGTCATTATGTATGGCGTTTACCGCTATAATTTAAACCTTGCTAAGTCGGTCAACAGCAGTGCCGTCTATGCCGCAGCACAGGATAACCGCTCCGACGCCCTTGTCAGTATCGGCGCAGCTATCGGGATATTCGGCGCCCAGTTCGGAGTCTTTTGGCTGGACCCTCTGGCAGGTCTTATCGTAGGCCTCATCATATGCAAAACCGCTTGGGATATTTTCAAGGACTCCACCCATACCCTTACCGACGGATACGATGAAGGGGACTTGGAGCACATACGTGAAGCCATTGCTTCTCATCCGGAAGTGTGGGCGGTAAAGGATGTGAAAGCGCGTCTTCAAGGAAACAAAACACTGGTCGATGCGACCATTCACGTCGATCCCAACATCACCATTCAACAGGGGCATGACATTACAGATGAAATCGAAGACCACCTGGAGAAAGAGAACAACATTACTTATGCCCACATTCACATCGAGCCCTACGAAAAAGAAGAGGATTAAGAAAAGCCCCTGCTGGAATTCCAGCAGGGGCTTTTCTTCAGTTTAATTTTCCTAAAAGATCTAAAAGGTTACGCCATCCATACGCAGTCTCCTCGTATGTTCCTTGTCCGATGGTCACCTTTTCCGCTTCCACCGGGTCGGCGCCATATTTAATATAAAAACGGCTGGACGGGTTATTGGTCAGCACCCATACGAGCAGCGATTGATATCCGGCTTCCAGCATTCCTTCCGTAAATGCTTTCAGCAGCTGCTTTCCGTATCCTTTTCCGTGGTATTCTTCCAATAAATAAATCGCATATATTTCTCCATCATACCCGTAGTTTTTCGTCCGCTCTTTCCCCCCGGAAACAAATCCTACGGGCTCGTGATCATCGTTCTCAATGACATAGGCAATTTGACCGTTCACCGGTTTTTTCAGGACGGTTTCCCATAACGCGATTCGATGTTCGACCGTCGTATTGCTTAAGTCCTTCTCTGCTATTAGATCCTCATACGTGGATTTCCAGCTTTTCACATGTATTTCTGCTATAGTGGCTGCATCTTCAAAACGGGCCGTTCTTACTTCAGGCATGGTACTCGTCCCTTCACTTAAGATGCTTCTATTGTATCAGAATGCCTTGTAAATAGCAGTCTTCTTCCCGTTGCGGCCGTCAATAAAAAAGGATGATACCTGAGGGCATCATCCTTTCTCCCTTATCTACACTGGAAGCTTGCTATTAACCGGGTGTCGAAACCGGTATAAACCCATTGCTGCCGGCGGCGCTGCCATCTGTATCCCGCGACCGACGTCCTCCCGATGAACGTCGGATAAAACCAGAAAGAGCTGCCATTCTCTAAGCGAATCCACGTATTCCGGTACATGCAGCCGAACAGAGACTGCGGATCCACAGCAAGGGGGGCAGGAGACTGGAACTGATTTTGCTGCGGTTCCGGCGGAGGAGGGGGCGGAGGGGGCGGCAGCTGTCCTGCACCACTTCCACCTCCAAACGGCGGTCCTGGAGGCCCGGGTGGGAGCCCTGGAGGTCCAGGGGGGCCTGAAGGGCCGGGCGGTCGTCCCGGCGGCCCGAAAGGAAACCATTGTTGTCGGTACATAACGATCAAATCCCTTCCGCGAATTATCCTTATACGATATGCACCCCAACCAGAGGTGTGCCTACAACGTCAGGAGGAACACCACGATGACCGCACCAAGAACCACTCCTATGACAGGTACTTTCAGCCAGGCTAACAAAACGGCCGCAAGACCCGCAATGATACCGACCTGCGGGGCATCCGGCTTTACACGCAGAATACCAGGAAAGATTAACGCTCCTAACGCGGCATAAGGAACGGCATTTAACCACCGATCCACCCAAGGAGGAAAGCTGACGAACCCGGCAATCCAGACCGGAGCAATGCGAGGGATGGCTGTAACAACGGCCATTCCGATAATCATCCAAACGATCACTTACCTTCTCCCCCTTCTTCATCCGGCATCCATATCCCGAGGAAGCCGCCGATTACCGTACCGAGAACAATCGACCATCCTTCACTCATCTCAAAGGATTGACAAATAAAATTAATGAGCATAGCCGCTCCTGCTATGGATGCGACTCGAACACTCCCTTTTAAAGATGGAATTAATAGTCCGATAAACATCGCATATAACGCAATTCCCATGCTGTCACTCAGACGTTCCGGCATGACATCCCCGAGCACTCCTCCGAAGAAAGAACCCGCAACCCAGGAAACATAAGCAGTCAAAATAAGAGACGCATAGAAATACGCTCCATGCCGCTCGTCGGCAGGATCCTTATATAAGGAAGACATAGCAAACGTTTCATCCGTAAGTCCAAGCGCCATCGGAAGCTTGGCTTTAACGGCAATCCCTTTTAAACGATTGACAAAAGAAAAGCTCATGATAAAATGACGAAAATTAAGAACGAATGTAGCAAGGATGATTTCGATGATTCCGGTTCCCGAAGCCACCATACCTACAGCCAGGAATTGCGCAGCTCCGGCGAACACCAATACGCTCATTAAGGTCAATTCCACCATAGTCATCCCCGACCTCCCTGCCAGTACGCCATAGGTCAAGGCTACAGGGAGATAACCGAGCATGATCGGCATACCTGCAACAATCCCGTTCCTTACCATATGTAAACGTGTCGCCGGAACAGGCGTTCCAATTAGTGATGCTCCCATCTAGCAACCCCTCCTGATCGACTAAGAACTTCACAATATTTACAATATACAGAATATCAAGATCAAAGAAAATAGACTAGCATAAAAAACCATTGACATGGAGCCTTGTTTTTCATATTATGTATTTACTTACTTCATTGCACAAAAGCGTTCAAGCGAAAAAGAATATATACGTATCAGGAACTCCGAAGTAGAAGTGGAAAGAGCAGCAGTCAGAGACCGGATGAAATGGTGGAAATCCGGGCCCTTCCAACTTTGAATTACAGGGTTCGCTGCAGATGATACACCAAATGAGCGGGTAAGTTATCTTACCAACAAGGGTGGTACCGCGGAGTAAAGCTTCGTCCCTGATCCAGGACGAGGCTTTTTTGTATGCAGAAAAGAACAGGAGGAATAGGATATGTTACATTTACAGCCCAAATCACTGCCCGGCATCATAGAATCCATTATTATGCTTTTGATCACAGTGGGAGTCATCAGTTATTTCATTATAGGTCTGCAGGCAACTCCCCATGTACCGATTCTGATCGGCATCTTCATCATGATCGGTTACGGTCTCTTAAAGAAGATGTCGTTTAAGCAATTGCAGCACGGTATGGTCGAAGGTGCTCAGACGGGAATGGGAGCCGTTCTGTTATTCTTCGTCATCGGAATACTTATTTCCAGCTGGATGGCGAGCGGTACCATTCCCGTACTTATGAATACAGGCTTCCTGCTGGCCGGAGGTCCTTGGTTCCTGGCCATCATCTTTGCGGTCACAGCCATCGTAGGCGTCGCCCTGGGGAGTTCTTTTACAACCGCAGCAACTGTCGGTGTCGCCTTTATGGGTGTAGCACAGTCCGCAGATGTTTCCTTACCCATGACAGCGGGAGCAATCGTCTCCGGTGCTTTCTTCGGAGATAAAATGTCTCCATTGTCAGATACGACCAACCTTGCCTCTACCGTCGTAAAGGTCGACTTATTCGATCATATCAAAAATATGGCCTGGACGACTATTCCGGCTTCCATTCTGACTTTCGTGCTTTTCATATTTCTGTCTCCTGATGCATCGACGAATACAGAAGCACTGGATGAATTTCGTATCGGTCTTGTGGACACCGGATTAATGCATTGGACGTCTTGGATTCCTCTTCTTGTCTTAGTTATCATGACGATGACCAAAAGACCGGCGTTCTTATCTCTCGCCATCAGCAGTATGACTGCCACTGTCATCGCAGGTTTACGGGGAATCCTTGACTGGCAGGCATTATGGAGTACTTGGTTTGGAGGTTTTCAGGGAACGACTGGAAACGAAGTCATCGACCAGTTGCTAACCCGTGGCGGGATGAACGGAATGCTCTTCACCGTTTCTCTCGTCATTCTGGCACTCGCATTAGGAGGATTATTCTTTGTTACAGGAGTGATACCAGCCGTTCTCTCCAGCGTTCAGAGCACTTTGAAATCCGCACGGGCAGCGACCGTTTCGACAGCACTCACAGCCATCGGGATCAATGTTGCTATTGGAGAGCAATACCTCTCCATTCTCCTGACAGGAGAAGCATACCAAAGCGTGTATGAGAAAGCAGGTCTTGCGAAGAAGAACCTCTCCCGGACACTGGAAGATGCCGGAACAGTAATCAATCCGCTCGTTCCGTGGAGTGTGTGCGGTGTCTTCCTTGCCGACGTTCTCGGGGTTTCGGTGCTGGATTACCTACCTTTCGCCTTCTTCTGTATCCTCTGTCCGATACTCACGATCCTTTTCGGATTGACGGGAAGGACTCTGACACCGAAAGCAGAAGAAACATATCGAAAAGTGAATTGAACAAAGGTAAAAAGAGCGCACTCTGCGCTCTTTTTTTCAGCTTTCAGAAGAAATATTGACAGGAAAAGCCATACCTTTAACGCAGATCGGAAGCCTTATTACCATATCCTGTTTCCGTATCCCCTCTTTTTGAATAAAGCAGGAGCGAACCACTCAAAATAAAGAAAGGAAAAGAAAGAGGTGAAGCGATTGGAAACGTTCGAGCATGGAGAACATTCGAATGACGATTGGCATATGGGGCATGCAGAGGCAGAGGAAGTTCTTCCGGACCTTGCATTTTATAGAACACTGATTGCAAATGTGGTATTTATAGGAAACAAGAACACCAAGGACTGGGTATTGATCGATTGCGGCATAGCTCATTACAGCAAACGGATTATTGAAGCGGCAGAAAAAAGGTTTGGACAGGAGAATCCCCCGCGGGCGATTCTCCTCACTCACGGTCACTTCGACCATGTCGGATCTGCGAAGAAGCTCGCACACCATTGGGAAGTACCCATATATATTCACCCGTTGGAGATGGATTATGTAACAGGCAAACGGGATTATCCGGTTGGAGATGCTACAGTTGGAGGCGGGCTCTTCTCGCTGTTGTCCCCGTTCTTCCCAACAGATCCGGTCGATCTGAGCAAATACGTTCACCCGCTTCCGGAAGATGGAACACTTCCTTATTTAGAGGATTGGCGTATCGTTCACACCCCGGGACATACACCGGGACACGTCTCCTTGTTCAGAAAGAAGGACAGGACGCTGATTGCAGGCGACGCCTTTATCACGGTTCAACAGGAGTCAAGTATGGCTGTGTTCATTCAACATCAACACGTCCATGGGCCACCTGCCTATTTCACTCATAACTGGGACGATGCGGAAAAATCCGTCAAGGCATTGGCTGCATTGAACCCTGGAGTAGCGATTACCGGTCATGGGCTTCCAATGGAAGGAGAGCTCCTGACGACCCAATTGGAGGAGCTCGCAAAAAACTTCAAAGAGCTCGCGGTGCCGAAGCATAAGCGAAACATCCATTAGCCCGGCGAAGAGACGGAAATTCATCCGTCTCTTTTTTCATTTAGTAAAGTATCAAGCTGTCTAAGTCCAGCCAGCAGACGTGGACCAGGACGACAGAACAACGATTCCTCCAAGACGTGAATCCTCTCGTATTTTAACGCCTTAAGCCCGTTCCATCCTGGTCTTTTCTTTAGTAGATCGGGATTCATCTTATCCTCCGCAACGCCGACCCAGACCATGCAGATATGATCGGGATCTCTCCTCTTCACTTCTTCCCAATCGGTCTTATAATTAGCGATATCCTTGTCAGCAAAAATATTGACAGCACCAGCCAGCTCGCTTATTTCCGTCAACCAGTTCTTTCCTCCAGGACTGAACACCGGTTTGGGCCACCACTCCCAGTAAAGAGAAGGACGAACCCCACTCTCCCTGTTTTTCTGTCGATAGGAATCAATTTCTGCGAGAAATGCCGATGCTTTTGCTTCTCCTTCCCGCTTTACTCCAAGAGCTGTGCCTACTTTCCTGATTTCCTCGCCGATCTCATAAAGACTGTCCGCCTTCAATATAATGTAGGGCAAGCCCCGGTCTTCCAGTGCTTCGATATTTTTCTCCATTCCCGGAACGGATAACGACGCAAGGACGAGGTCAGGCTTCAAAGAAGCCACTTTATCCATATCTATGGACAAATCCGGGCCAAGTTTTGGAAGCTTCTTTACTTCCACCGGGTAATCAGAATAATTGTCGACACCAACCAACAGATGTGTCTGATTCAAATACGCGACAATCTCAGTATTGCTAGGAGAAATCGACACAATTCTCATGTTCCCACCTCTTTTTTCAGAATCATCTGATGTTTCAATTTCCTTCATTATAGCTTATATTTAATTTATGGAAAATGAAAGAAAGGGCTGATTTCATGACGACAGCATTACTCGATACGTCCAAAGGAGTCGTTGAATATACATATAAAGGAGTCGGCCCCGTTGTGCTGCTTCTGAAAGGCGGGCACTGCACCAGAGAAACCGACCTTTCCCACGGCAGCCTTGTCTATGAAGGCTATTCCCTGCTTACGATTTCCCGTCCAGGATACGATGGAACGGATATATCCACAGGACGCACGCCTGACGCTTTCGCCGATACGATCATTGAAGTTCTCAATCATTTACGTTTGGAGAAGGTCCATGTCATTGCTGTATCAGCCGCAGGTCCTACCGGCATCGCCCTGGCACTGCATCACCCTGATCGTGTGTCCAAGCTGATCATGGAAGCGGCAATGACCATGCCTTGGGAAGAAAAAGTAAGACGGCGGGCACAAGTGTTATTCGGCCCGGCTGAGAAAGTATTTTGGAAAAGTTTGAAGACGATGCTTACCCTATTTCCGGACCTCGTCATCAAACAGATGCTGGCAGAGTTAACAACGAAAGATGCCGATCATATCGTCCGGGAGTTGTCTACAAACGACCGTCGCTTCATTTATGACATGATTGCCACTTCCCGTTCCGGCAAAGGATTTCGGACAGATTTGAGACATCAGGTCCCGGTGATGGATCGTCTGGAAGTACCGGTACTTGGGATGTATTCCCACTATGACCGCTCCGTCCCCTATGCCCATGCCGTTCTATTGAAGTCAAACGTCCGTGATTGTGAAATATTTGAAGTCGACTCGGACAGTCATTTGATTTGGATCGGCAGTGATGCTCAAGAAGTGTGGAATAAACGATTGGAATTCTTAAATAAACCATAATCCATTGGGAGGAGATCATCATGACTGCTGTCAAGTGTGAACAAATGTTGGATCGTTTCTTAACGTTTTATGATTTGGCATCCAAAACACCTCCGCATGAACGCTTAAGCCTTTGGAAGGAACATTACGCTTTTCCCCACACACCTCCGGGATACCAGAATGACCAGCTCGCTAAAGAAATGCTTGAATATGGGTGGGGACAGTACCCTCTCGCCTACGAACGTATCAAGTATTTTGAAATGGACCCGGTGGACTTGAACGATCGTTTCGATTATATAAAACAAACAATGCGGTACACAGAACCGATATCTTTGACCGTGCTGTTCTTCGTAGGCACCTTTGAAACGGACCCTTTCATCGTTAAAGAAGTAGATACTTATACCCTCTGCTTCCCGGTTGAGCTGGAAGCGAGTGAATCCCGGTTGATTCAGGAACTGGCCCGAGTCGTACACTGCAGCCGTTCGGGTCTTGCCCCGAGCTTCACCAGGACGCTTGGACAGCTCCTATTCCAGGAAGGGGTCGCTCTCCATACGACTCAGGCTCTTCTCGAGGACGACAGCAGATTTGACCCCTGCTTCACGTGGGATCAGGAGGGATGTACCCGTGAACCTAACCGGGTGATGATCAACATTCTTCCACACCTCCATCGGACGGATTATGAAGCACTCTATTCCTTTACAAAAGGTACAGGCGCATCCGGTTACGAAAAAGAGGCCAATTACACCGGATGGCTCGTTGTTTCCCACCTTCTCGAACAGGGATATTCTCTGCCGGAATTAGTCAGGATTCCTAAGGGGGATGTGGATGCGATTGTAGAGAAAAGCCTCTTCGCTCTGCTGAATAAAGCGTACACAAAACAGCCCCAGGAATAACATCCAAATTAATGGCAACTTTCTTCGAGATAGGGCTTTCATTCAATTGGGCCATCTGTTATACTGATGTTAATTATTCGTTGTTCAATCAGATTCATGCAAGAGAAGATGTTTTGAAAGATGTCGTCTTGATGGAATTGAAGAGAGCAAGAATAGTAATACAATGTGGATGTTCCACGCAGGAGGTAATTGTACATGGTTGAAGGTACAGTAAAATGGTTTAACGCAGAAAAAGGTTTCGGATTTATTGAAGTAGAAGGTCAAGACGACGTCTTCGTACACTTCTCTGCAATTCAAGAAGAAGGTTTCAAAACTCTTGAAGAAGGTCAAGTTGTAACTTTCGAAATCGAAGAAGGTCAGCGTGGACCACAAGCAGCTAACGTTCAAAAATAAGGACGTATAAACTCCCCTTTCCGGGGAGTTTTTTTATACGAAAAAGCCCGGCATCCATTGCCGGGCTTTTTCTTTATTCTTCGCTTTGCTCTGTTAAGATGATTGGACCATCTTTCGTAATCGCAATGGTATGCTCGTACTGAGCAGACAAGGATCCGTCTACGGTGCGTGCTGTCCAGTTGTTTTCATCCATCTGGCTTGCCCATCCACCAATATTGATCATCGGTTCAATCGTAATGACCATACCATCTTTCAAACGTGCCCCTTTACCGGCAGCTCCGAAGTGAGGGATATATGGGTCTTCGTGAATGGATTCACCAATGCCGTGTCCAGTAAAGTCACGGACGACAGAATACCCTTCTCCTTCTGCGTAACTTTGAATGGCATGACCGATATCTCCAATGCGGTTACCCGGCACTGCCTGCTCAATCCCCTTATAAAGGGACGTTTTCGTTACATCCATCAGCTTACGGGCATCCTCACTGATTTCTCCAACCGCGTGCGTCCAGGCAGAGTCAGCAAGGTAGCCGTTCAAGTTTACGACCATATCAATCGTTACGATATCGCCGGCATTTAATTTCTCGGTGCGAGGGAATCCATGGCAGATTTCATCATTAATGGAAGCACATGTTGTGAATTCATACCCTTGGTACCCTTTCTGTTCCCCTGTCGCTCCGTGTTCCGCCAAGTATTTCTCTACGAATTGTTCAATTTCCATCGTCGTTACGCCCGGCTTGATGAAGCTGCGTAGACGTTCATGCACACTTGCCAACAGTTTACCAGCTTCGTGCATCTTCTCAATTTCTCTCCGACTCTTACGTTTAATCATTTAGGTTCAACCCTTTCTATCTTCTTACGTATGTGTTCACCATATAGTATGATAACGAAAAAATGAAAGAACGACCACCCTTAGCCCTTATTCCACTTCTTTAATGATAGACGCAGGGTTTCCTCCAATGAAAACATCGGAAGGGACGTCTTTCGTTACGACAGCGCCGGCACCAATTATGACATTATCACCGATTGTAACCCCGGGACAGATGACGGCATTACCACCAATCCATACATCATCTCCAATGGTGACCGGCTTCCCCGATTCCAGCCCGCTTGCTCTTGTTTTTCTGTCCATCGGGTGGGTAGCGGTATAAATCTGCACCTGCGGGCCAAGCAGTACCCTTTTTCCAATTGTAATCGCGCATACATCCAGAAAGATACACCCAAAATTTGCAAAGAAACCGTCCCCGACGTGGATGTTGGAGCCGTAATCACAATGGAACGGCGGCTCCAGGCTCATTTCTCCTTCAATGGATCCGAAAAGGTCGTGCAGCAATTGATTCCTATAATGGGATTCAGACTCTTTCGTATGGTTCAACGCGTAGGTGAGCTGCCTCGCCCGCGACCGCTCCACAACGAGTTGATCATCCCACGATTCGTATAATTCTCCAGCTAACATCTTTTCTTTTTCCGTCATTCTCGCACCTCCGTCATAGGTTTCCATTTCTTTCTTTACTTTACCATAGTTTTCCGCTAGTCTAGGAACCACTACTAAGGGGGGATTCGATGCAAGTTAGAGAACTGAACGGGAAAGATGCAGCGGACTATTATGAACTCCGACTCGAAGCACTGCTGACAAACCCGGACGCTTTCCTCACCACCTACGTCCAGGAGAAACAGCGACCGGACCCTATTCCAACAACGGCAGATAGACTGGACAACGATCTTTCCAGGACATTCGGACTTTTCTCAGACGGAAAACTGTCCGGAGTTGTCACCCTTGTCAAAGAAACGCATCCAAAGTACTTACATAAAGCAAATATCGTAGCCATGTATGTCACACCTTCCATCCGCGGATCGGGCGGTGGGGAAATGCTGATGAACGAAGTGATGCAATTCGCCAAAGCCATCCGCATCGAACTGCTTCACCTTTCCGTCGTCACAGAAAACAAAGCAGCAAAAAGACTTTACGCCAAGGTTGGATTCAAGACATACGGTACGGAGAAACATGCGGTCAAACTGGAGAAACGGTACCTTGATGAAGAGCATATGGAGTGCTTCCTTACATAATGAAACGTTTCCCGGCCCTCGACCGTACATGTAGTGAGAACTTGTTGATAAAAGGAGTAGATAAATATGATAGAAATCAACCGGATATCCAAGAGCTTCGCCGGCAAACAGGCGGTCCGGGAACTGGACCTCTCCATTCCTGACGGGAAGATCTTCGGATTTTTAGGACCAAACGGCGCCGGCAAATCGACGACTATTAAAATGATGACAGGTATTCTTCCGATCGATGATGGGAGCATTACCCTGAACGGGGTTGATATATCAAAAGATCCAATGAAAGCGAAGCGCCTCTTCGGATATGTTCCGGACCGCTCTGATATATTTCTCCGCCTGAAAGGAATCGAATACTTGAACTTCATTGCCGATATTTTCGATGTTCCAGAGGATTTACGACGCCGGAGAATCGATGAACTTACAAAAAGCTTTGGTATTTATAATGCACTGAATGACCATATTCAAACCTACTCTCATGGGATGAAGCAGAAAATAGTCGTCACCGGCGTGCTGCTGCACGACCCGGATGTGTGGATTCTGGATGAACCTTTGACAGGACTCGATCCAAAGTCCGCTTATACATTGAAAGAGCTGATGCGTGACCATGCCGCCAGAGGGAAGATCGTCTTCTTCTCGACACACGTCTTAGAAGTGGTGGAGCAGCTTTGTGATGAGGTAGCTATTATACATAACGGCCATGTCCAGTTCCAAGGCAATATGACGGAAATGCGGCAGCAGTTCAAAGAAGATGACAACCTGGAAAGGCTGTTCCTGGAGTTGACGGAAAATGAATAAAGCGTGGATCCTGACGAAAGCCATGTTGAAAATGCAGCTCTCCATGCAGGGGAAGAGCAATAGTGAAAAGCTGGGCTACGGTTTTCTCGTTATTGCACTCATCCCCTTCGGATTAATGATCCTTTATTTTCTCAACGGTATCATAGGCAATATGTACACCGCCTTTGAGCCGCTCGGTATGGAAAATCTTATTCTCGGACTTTTATTTGTGTTGATGACGATTTTGTTCTTTTTCTTAAGCATTGGGACGGTTCTGAGTTCATTTTATTTTGCGGAAGACGTTGAATCCTTTATTCCTCTTCCTTTACAGCCATATCAAATCCTGTTTGGGAAATCGGCTGTCCCTTTTCTTTCTTTATACTTATTAAATACAGCTTTGCTGCTGCCTTCGTTAATCTTTTACGGATTGAACAGCGGAGCCGGCGTGCTTTATTACTTTTTTTCCATCATCATGTGGGTGATTACACCGATCATTCCGTTCGTCGTGACGTCGATACTGGTCATGTTCATCATGCGTTTCGCTAATATTTCTAAGAACAAAGACCGCACGAAAATCATCGTCGGAATGCTTGGTTTTGTATTTGCTATCGGTATCAATGTCCTTATCCGTATGGATGGTGGGACAAACAGCGACATAGCTGCTCTGCTCCTTGAGCAGAACGGCCTTCTGGAAATGGTAACGAAATTCGTTCCGACTGCTTATTTCAGCAGTATCGCCCTTACAGAACCTGCCAGTGTGGGAGGAATCCTTTACCTGCTGCTGATGATTGCCTTGGCGATCGCCGCTGTCATTCTATTCGCTTCCATAGGTCAGAAACTTTACTTCCGCGGGGTGCTTGGACTATCCGGGGGAAGACGCAGCACTTTCCAATCCGAAGATTTTGATAAAAGCCTGCAAAGACGTCCACTTCTTCTTCGTTTATGGCAGAAAGAGATGCGGGTCATCTTTCGGACACCGACGTTCTTTACACAGATTTTCGTGCAGAGCCTGTTCTTTCCTGTGTTTTTGATCGTCATCCTTCTAATGGATATGAATGGTCCGATGGCCGGCTTCGGCCAACAGTTAGCTGATATTCCCGGTAAAAAAGCCATACTGGGGACATTTGGTGTAGCTGTCATTGCTCTTGGAGTTAATCCAGCTTCCTTTTCTTCTATCTCCCGGGACGGGAAGAGCTGGTTTAATCATTTATACTTACCCATCCAGCCAAAGCTTGTCATCTTCAGTAAGCTGTGGACTTCCTTTACGATGAACCTGCTCACGTTGGTCATTATCAGTGCCGGGGCGCTGATCGTACTCAAAGTTCCACTGCTTATCTGGGGGATCTGGTTCCTTCTTTCCCTGGCTATGAGCTGGCTTGCCGGCATCGGGGGAATGCTGATCGACCTGTACAGTCCGAAATTGAATTGGACAGATGAACGGGAAGTATTCAAGGGCCGGTTCATTACGATTGTACCTCTCGCTGTCGAAGCAGTCCTATTCGGATTGTTCATCTTCTTCCTGTGGCACAGCAGCCTGGAAGGACTTTGGATGACTACCGGAATCGTACTTGCTTTCCTATTACTCTTAATTACCCTCGGCCATCTCCTATTAAATAAAATGGTCAGAGAGAAGTATCATAAAATCAGCTGATCAAAAGGCATGGGGACTCCCCATGCCTTTTATTACTGAAACAGCCTTTCTCTTCATTTGACGATCATGACAGGGCAGTCGGCACGCTTCGCTACTTTATGGCTCACACTTCCCAGCACCATTTCCTGCAAAGTATTCAATCCCCGGCTCCCGATAACAAGGAGGTCGAAGGCTTCCGTGTTAGCGTAGGTTACGATAGTCGGACCAGGGTCCCCATGGCAGATGACCGTTTGAAAAGGGACCTCTTTTTCCTTATAAATAGCTTCCACAGGTTGAAGCCTTTCCTTTCTCCTTTGATCGATTGTCTCCTTGTCACCAGCATTTAACACATCCGACTTCGCTTTCTCTTTATCCACTACGTAAAGAACGGTCACCTCCGCATCTTCCTGCATTGCTGCAATCTCCCCCGCTTTTTCTGCAGCCCGGAACGAGTGCTTGGATCCGTCAGCAGCAACTAATATCTTCGCGAACATGGTTCCTCCCCCCTTCTTATCCTTATTCTACCATGATTGTTTCCACCTATATTCACTCCACTATCCGAATTGCGAAAAACAGAGAATAAAAGAGTAAAGATAAGAATATAAGCGCATGAACAGGATTTTCACGCTTACATCGCATTATGTTTCATCTGGAATAAGTGTTATAATCTCATCGTTCTTGCCGGAATGAAGGACTGTCATGGACAGTTCAAATAACAAGGAAAGAGGTGTACGATTGAACACTCTTACAATTAAACAACAATGGTTTGGAAACGTAAAAAACGATGTGCTCTCAGGCTTGGTCGTCGCTATGGCGCTCATCCCTGAGGCAATCGCATTCTCTATCATAGCTGGAGTCGACCCCATGGTAGGTTTGTACGCTTCCTTCTGTATCGCTGTCGTCATCGCATTCATCGGCGGACGTCCCGGGATGATATCCGCTGCTACAGGTGCGATGGCTGTTTTGATGGTTACTCTGGTCAAAGATTACGGACTCGAGTATCTGCTTGCCGCCACAATCCTGACAGGTATCCTGCAGTTTCTGCTTGGTGTTCTGAAAATCGGCCGGTTCATGCGCTTTATTCCGCGCTCCGTCATGGTCGGATTTGTGAATGCACTGGCCATCCTTATTTTCTCCTCTCAGCTCGTTCACTTTGAAGGAGCAGGGTTGGCGATGTATGCGATGGTTGCAGGTTCACTGGCTATCATCTATATTCTGCCCAGGTTCACAAAAGCTGTGCCGTCCCCGCTCGTTGCCATCATCGTGATGACAATCATCGCCATTACAACAGGGACAGGACTTAAAACGGTAGGAGACATGGGGGAATTGTCCAGTACCCTCCCCGTTTTCCTACTGCCTGACATTCCGTTGACGTTTGAGACATTACAGATCATCTTTCCGATTTCCCTGGCTTTAGCCTTCGTCGGGTTGCTAGAGTCCCTGCTTACTGCTCAAATCGTTGACGATATGACAGACACGGAAAGCGATAAGAACAAAGAAGCTCGCGGCCAAGGGGTCGCTAACGTTGTCTCCGGCCTTTTCGGTGGTATGGCCGGTTGTGCGATGATTGGCCAATCTGTCATCAACGTCTCTTCCGGCGGACGTGGACGATTGTCTACTTTAGTTGCCGGCATCTTCATGATGCTGCTGATCATCGTATTTAACGATCTGCTTGTACAAATACCGATGGCTGTGCTCGTAGGTGTTATGATCATGGTTTCGGTCGGAACCTTCGACTGGTCTTCCTTAACTAAATTTCATAAGGCACCGATTACCGATACAGCCGTGATGGTCATTACAGTCGGTACTGTCGTCATGACGCACGATTTATCACGCGGCGTCCTTGCGGGTGTACTTTTGAGCGCGATTTTCTTCGCTGCTAAAATATCTAAAGTACATGTCGAACGTTCCTTGGATGAGGGGGCACAGAAAATCGTGTACCGTGTCAGCGGACAGGTGTTCTTTGCTTCTACCGAGAACTTAATTAAGCAATTCGACTACACCGTCGATGCGGATCACGTAGAAATAGACTTTACAAACGCCCATCTGTGGGATGATTCCGCAGTCGGAGCCGTTGACAAGCTTGTCATCAAATTCAGAGAACATGAAAAAGACGTTTCCGTTGTCGGACTTAACAAGGACAGTTCCAAACTCGTAGAACGCCTTGCTGTGTACGACAAACCCGGCGCATCGGCGTCTAATCATTAATCATAAGTAAACAAAGAAGCGCAGGAAGCCTAATTCGCAGGCTCTGCGCTTCTTTTTCCTTGTTCCCACTCTTCCTTTAACATACTGTAAACACAAGAATCCATCCATTTCCCCTTAATGAAAAGATCCTTCCTCAAGAGGCCTTCTCTAACCATCTTCGCTTTTTCCAGAACTCGGATGCATGCCTTATTTTCCGGACAGGAAACCGCTGCAATTCGATGCAAACCGCATAGACCGAAACTATAATCCAAGATAAGGTGTACGGCCTCCGTGGCGTACCCTTTTCCCCAATAATCAGGATTAATGATGAACCCTATTTCCCCGACACCATCCCAGTCCCTTATATTCAATTCCATATTACCGAGAATCACACCATCCTGCCTGCTCACAATAACGAAAACGAAGCGACTGCGATGCCTTTGCTGCCGGTCATACATTACCTGGCGGACGAAAAACTGGCAGTCCTCCGGAGTATTAGGCCCCCACGGCTGATAGCGAACCGCTTCTTCATTGGAAGCAAACGGGTAGAAGGCCGGCCAGTCCCCCTCTTCCACTTCTCTGAAATATATTCGTTTACTCTCTATTACCGATCGCACATATATCCCTTCCTATCACTCATGTCACCTGCACGTCCGGAATGCCTCGATCCAGTGCAGGGGCGTCTCTTTGACGATAAACGTCCGCACACCCTTAATCGTGTGTAAATAGAAGAAACCATACGTCTCCGACAATCCTCTATAGGAAACATCGTGGATTTGATCTATGGTGAATTGTTCATCAGGAGCCTGGACTCTGTCTTCGAACAGCTCGAGCACCGCTTCATGCTCTATATAAACTTGTCTGTTATTCTCGATCTTCCGCTCTTTCCAATAAACCGGATGGGAACAAATCATAAGAACCGTCCTTTCCTTATTCACTTTTAGTATACCTCATTCTTTTCTAAAGAACAGGGCTTGAGTGTTCTCCCTTTTCTTCGCAGGAAATTTGTATTAGGATGGAAAAGGTGTTTTTTTGTATATCCTAAGAACAACAGGAGGTCACCCATCATGAGTAATCGAAACAAAGGAATCATCCTATTATTGATATCAGCATTCGGCTTTTCCATGATGGCTGCATTTGTCAAGCTGTCAGGAGATGTGCCCACCGTTCAAAAGACATTATTCCGTAATCTGGTTTCTGCCGTCATCGCATTCGGTTTCGTTCTTTACAATAAAGAGCGGCTCTTTGGCAAGAAGGAGAACCAGGTGCTTCTGCTTTCCCGATCCACCTTAGGAGCAATCGGTATCGTTCTTTACTTTTATGCGATCGATCATCTGGTCCTTTCGGATGCGGACATGCTTAATAAATTGAGTCCCTTTCTTCTGATCATTTTTTCAGCGATTTTCTTGAAAGAGAAAGCTCGTCTTTATCAGATCATTGCTGTTATTATCGCATTCGTAGGAACCTTGTTTATTATTAAGCCACAGTTTTCGGTAGAGTTCATTCCCTATGTCTCCGGGGTGCTGTCGGCAGTATTTGCGGCAGGTGCCTATACGCTGCTTCGTGTGCTTGGAGACAGAGAAAAATTCTACACGATCGTTTTCTATTTCTCTTTCTTCACCACCGTCATTCTTCTGCCGTTTACCATCGCGTTCTATGAGCCGATGACGGTTAAACAATGGGTTTACCTGCTCTCTGCCGGGTTATTTGCTACCCTCGGACAGTTCGGACTGACTATTGCTTACAAGTTCGCACCAGCAAGAGAAATCTCTATTTTCTTCTATTCAACAGTGGTGTACTCGGCCCTTATCAGCATTCTGCTCTTCGGACAAATACCTGATATTCTGAGTGTGATCGGCTATGTCGTCATCTTCGGTGCTTCTCTGTACATGTTCCTGCGTAATAATAAAGAAGCAAAGAAAACAGAACAAGCCTGAAGAAGAAAGCGTCCATGTGAATGGGCGCTTCTTTTCTTTCGCCTCTTTTTTCTTTATGATTAGTCTGAAGTACGATTAAGAAGGAGGACCTGATATGGGAAAAGTGATCCTTTACATCGCCCAGTCGTTGGATGGATATATTGCAAGAGAGGACGGGAGCATTGACTGGCTCTGGAGTGATACCGATGAAGATTACGGATATGAAGCGTTTCTCCAAACGATCGATACCATCATTCTCGGTCGGAAAACGTATGACCATATTTTCGAATTGACGGATGAGTTCCCTTACAAGTCAAAGGATGTTTATGTGGTCAGCGATCACAGACAAGGTCATGATCATTTTGCGACGTATTTAGAACCGGAGCAGATTGTTCCTTTCATTCAAATTATGTCGAAGGAGCAGGACCGCAACATATGGGTGGTCGGTGGCGCCCAGTTGATTCATCACTTCATTGGTGCCGGCTTGATCGACGAATTTCAAATAGCCATCCAGCCGACGTTAATTGGCAGAGGCATTCGACTGTTTCTCGATAATGAGCACGAAGAAGAGTTGATGACCAAAGACGTGAAGCACTATCCTGATGGTATGCTGCTTGTCACCTATGCGCGCAGAAATACTGCCACGGAGAAGTAGGCACATCTTCTTTACGGCTGCACTCTTCTATTCTCCCCATTTTCCAAATTTATCTAGACTCTTTCTTCCCTATTTGATATAGTTGAGTAATTTCAAAAGAAAGAGAGGGCTTGGACTATGTTTCCTGAAAAATTGAAGCAAGGGGATGAAATACGTGTGATTTCCCCTGCCGAATCGCTGGCTATTGTAGCGGAGGATCAAAAGCAGTTAGCTGTACAACGGATGACCGACGCAGGATTTATCGTGACCTTCAGCACTTATGCAGATGAGCACAGATCTCTGCACTCGAATCCTATTGAACATCGCATATCGGACCTGCACGAAGCGTTTCTCGACCCGGCAGTGAAAGCAGTGTGGACGACTCTCGGCGGTTATGACAGCAATCAGCTGCTCCGCTACATCGATTATGAGTTGATCGGTAGAAATCCGAAGATTTTTTGCGGATACTCTGATATTACGGCTCTTTCCAGCAGTATTTATAAACAGACAGGTCTTGTCACCTACAATGGTCCCCACTTTTCAACGTTCGGAATGAAAAGCGGGACGGCATACACCTTCAAGCATTTCATTGATATGATGACATCAGATAAACCCATCAGCATCACACCTGCTGATCATTGGAGCGATGATTTATGGTACATAAATCAGGAAGACAGAACGTTTCATCCGAATCCGGGCTGTATCGTTCTGAATGAAGGCGAAGCAGAAGGGATATCCCTGGGGGGAAATCTCTGCACGCTCAACCTCCTCCAAGGAACAGAGTATATGCCGGCACTGGAAGGCACGGTTTTATTTCTGGAAGATGACAAACTCACGAACGCAGGGACATTCGATCGGGATTTGCAGTCCCTGCTCCATCAACCAGGTTTTGATAAAGTGCAGGGGATCGTATTCGGAAAGTTTCAGGAAGTTTCAGACATCACAGACGAACAGCTTACAGCCATCATCCGCTCCAAACGGGAACTCGACCACATACCGATTATTGCCGGAGCAAGCTTCGGTCATACGACGCCTATGTTCACCTTCCCAATCGGCGGACGTGTACGGATCTCCACTTCCAATGAGAGCCCGTGCATTGAAATTCTAAAGCATTAATAAAACGAAATCCGCCCTCCAAAGGGCGGATTTCGTTTTAAATTAGATCGTAAAGCCGATATACTTTCCCATTTTCTATACTTTTATCCCCAAGCAGTTTCATCAGGACAGCGGCCACCTCTTCCGGTGACCTCAGCCCGCCTTCTTCCTTCAGCTTTTTAAATTTTTCTACATCAGCAAAAGCATCCTTGGATGATGAGCGGATATCGCCCTGCATCTCCGTATCCATGACGCCTGGACTAAAGGAAATAATGGTATGCGTACGATCTTTCTGCTCAAGTGCCAGTGTCTCTGTAAACTTATTCAGTGCTGCTTTCGAACTGCTGTACACACTCCAACCATGAATCGTTTTCTCTGCCGCTCCGGAAGTAATATTGATGATTCCCATCTGTATGCTGCGGCTGTTCGCTTCCTTCAAAAAATGATTAGTGAGGACCATCGGTGCCGTTACGTTTATTCGAATATGCTTGGAAATCGAATCAGGGTCCAACTGACCTACCGTCTCGATGGGTTCTACGACACCGGCATTATTTACAAGGTAGATGTAATCCGTATCCGGTCGGAAGACAATTTCGGATGCACGCGCCACCGCTCTTTCTGTATCTTCTGCTTCACTTAAATCACAGGCAACGTGGTAAAAAGAGACCCCTTTCTCCTTTGCTCTCTGTTTCAACGCTTCATTAGAAGTTCGAGATAAGGAAAGTATAGATACCTGTTGATCCATCAACTGCTCGGCTATCGCTTCTCCGAGACCACGTGAAGCACCGGTAATAATTGCATAGTTCATTCATCTTCTCCTCCTTTTCTTTTTTCTGTTCCCGTTATAGGACGAAACCACTCCATACAGCATCGCTTTACATCCCCCACCGGTAGCGATATGATATACGCAGTCCATTTGAATCTTGCCAAAGGAGACGACCATGAAATACTTTTTATTGTTTATCATCTATGCAGCAGGGCTGATCGTTTCCAGTCTCGGCCTGGCATTGATTATCCGTTCTGGTCTTGGTGTCGGTCCCGGGGACAGTATCGCAGTAGGTTTATCGATGCACCTGCCTGTGACTGTCGGGAGCGTCATGATTGCGGCATTCATCATACTACTTCTCATTAATGCCAAACTGGAGAAAAAGCGGCCGCAATATGAATCGCTGATTCCAATCATTATACGCGGCCGCACGCTCGATATCTTTCTTTACGGGATGCTTGCCGACGTTGAATTGGAAGCATGGTGGAGCCAATGGGGAACCTTCTCGCTCGGTTTGTTCGCCACCGCTGTCGGAATCGCTTTTTACCTGCGTACACCATTCCCAAGAATCCCCCTCGATCATTTCATGATGATTATGAACGAAAGGACCAATCAATCAAAGAGTACCGTCCGGATATTCACCGAATCGGGAATGGCTTTGATCGGCTTCCTGTTAGGAGCGCCGGTCGGTATCGGAACATTACTTGTAGCCATCCTTCTCGGGCCGTTTATTCAATGGTCCTTCCCGCTCGCACGACCCGTTGCGGGCATGTGGACGAAATCAAATAAAAAAGAGAAACAAAAAGCGTGACGCCGTGCCTCACGCTTTTTGTCCGTTACTTATCAAATGAAAGCTTCGTTACTCCAGTTTCTTCAAGCTTCTGCCCGATCTTCTCCTCGATCTCCAGACGCTTCATCATTTGCTCTTCATTCATAGAACCTTCCATCGGTCCATACTTCTCTGTCCATTCCTTTTCAGTAAGCTTCTCCACAAGCTTGTCCCAGAAACTGAATTCATCATAATCCTCCACATGCGTATCAAGCAGCTTAGACTCATAATCCACATCGAGGTCATGTATATCCATGGCATCCTGATAAACGATACGGTCTTCTAATCCGGCTTCTTTATATTTAGATAGAACAAGTTCCCGAACATCTTCAAACGCTTCGTCCAGTTCCATCTTCGTTGAGTTAACCATCCATGTTCCAAGAAATACCGCTTCCACAAGCGTTTCATATTGTTCTTTCGTCATTTCGATTTTGACGTCTGCCAAATCGCTCACTCCCTCCGAAGATTTCATTAAGCATTATAGCATACCATAGAAAAAGAAAGGGAGCCCCGTGAAACCAGCGCACACGAAAAACCCGCCCGGTTCATGCCGGGCGGGTTCCACTTCTATTCTGCTGCGACTTCGCTGGAGAATAGAGATGCGTCTGCAGAAAGCTTTGCATCTTCTTCATATTTCTTCTGAAGCGTACGTGTAACGGTCCCGGGCACACCGTTCCCTACCTGTTTTCCATCAACCTGGATGACTGGCATCACCTCTGAGGTACTGCTGGAAAGAAATACTTCATCCGCATTCCATATGTCTTCCACCTGGAACGCCTGCTCGATGAAAGAAACGCCCTCCTCACTGCAGAATGCCTCTACTCGCATACGTACACACCCATGAAGGATGTTCTTCTTAGCCGGATGCGTGTACACGCTCCCATCTTTTACCAAATAGATATTCGATGAACTGCACTCGGTCACTTCTCCCTGTTTATGGAGAATGGCTTCGTAACAGTTTTGTTCTTTTGCCGCCTGCTTGGCAAGGACGTTCGGAAGCAGGTTGAGGCTCTTAATGTAGCACCAATCCCACCTTACGTCCTCCTGTGTTACAGCTGATACACCCTCACGAAGGAATGCCTCCGGACGCGGAAGATCTTTCACATAAGCATAAAGATTCGCATTTGTATTTAAAGGAAAGACGTGGTCGCGTGGAGCAGATCCGCGTGTGATCTGAAGATAGATTTTGGCATCCCCGTCGATCCCGTTCTTATGAAGCAGCTCTTCCATCTTGTGGTACATGTCTTCTTTGGAAAAAGGAACATTGATCTTAACAGCCGCCGCTGAGCGGTACAGCCTCTCGACATGTTCCTGAATTAAATAACTGGTCCCGTTGTAAACCCGGATGACTTCGTAGATGCCGTCTCCGAATTGGAGTCCCCGTTCCTCAAACGGGTAACGCAGATCGTTCTGGTCAACAAAGCCGCCTTCTGTCAAAACATGGTCATAAATCGTCATGAATAAGCATCCTCCACTCCTAATATCGATTAACGAATAGTGTATCAGAAAACAGAGAAGTTAGGGACATTATTTACGAAATATTTGCACAAACAGCATTTCCGATACCAGTCCGTCTCCGTCCTCCGTCTTAAACTAACCTATGCAGGAGGAAGCCATTCCTTGCTCGTTACTCTACCGGAATCGATGTTTCCAGCCACGCATGGGGATAGGGCTCCTTTCCTTCCTCCCCTTCCATCAATGGGTAGAAAGCGAGGGTGATGGACTCCAGTTCATCATCATAATGGAAATCATCGAACTTCACATACCGGAATGTGGAGAAAGTGCCTCGGATCACACCATTCATTTCACCGTTGAAGGTTGTTCCGTTCGTATCCACGGCCTGTACAAGAAAATCGATTTCCCCGTCTTCCATCAGCCAGTCGTTTTCAGCAGCATTCATTTTATTATTACCCTTTCCATACCAGATGCCCATAAAAAGCCCTTTAGAAGCATTGGTACTGTACAGTCTCGTTACGTGGATTCCCGTATTCCCTATATCTACCGACGACGCTGTCAGCGGCTGTGGATGCTGTGTAGGTTCGCCTGCCATAGGATACAACTCATCACCAGCCAATTGATTTAACTTACGATTATCGAAATAAAAGAAACAGCAGATGATCAGAAGGACAACGAGACCTGCAATCGCCAAACGAACACGTTTCAAATTCCACGCCTCCCCCGAATGGTAACGTTTACCGCCATTATAGCAGAGAAACCCTTCTGATAGAGCGATCGTTGAACGTGAAAATCCGACGGCATCCTCCTCCTTGAACCCGCTTTCCCCAAGCGTCGGATCAGATGCTGTCGTTTGGAAGTCTCTTATGTAAAAAAACGACGGCCCTTTCACAGGGCCGTCCGGTACTTACAAGTATTTCTTTTGAATCTTTTTTCCTCCATAGCTGAACACGACGTCCCGTCCTTCTATGAGTGTTTCCATATGGACAGGGCGGCCCCAGAGCTGATGAATGTATGGGAGCGTCTTCTCCAAGTACCCAACATCCAGCTCCACCTCTTCAAAATGATGCTTAATATATAACTCGCCGCTCTTCATATAATCACCGTCCTGGACGGTAAGATAAGGAAACCCTCCATTGACACGCATCGTTACGAGCTGATCTCTTATCGATTCATGATCTTTATCGGTTATTTTATATTTCTGTCCCTGCTTTTGAAAAAGATATAAATCCTCCTGACGCACCAATTCCTTCGTTAAATAGTTCCGGATGAAGCTCTGATCGGACTCGATCTCCCGTACTTCGTACATCTTCTCTCGACCGCTTCCGGGCTCAATACCGTGTTTCCTCATTTCTGCTGTCGGATTATTATAACGCTCTTCTATGTCTTCAAAAATTTTCAGTCCGAGGTAATAAGGGTTCAACTGTGTCTTCGACGGCTGGACAACACTGGCATTCAACTTGGCGAATTCAATCGCTTCGTCACTTGTCAGGTCCATTTCTCTGATAATACGGGCATGCCAGAAGGACGCCCACCCTTCGTTCATAATTTTCGTTTCCAGTTGAGGCCAGAAATAGAGCATTTCTTCACGCATCATCGTCAGAATATCCCGCTGCCAGTCCTCGAGATCCCTGCTGTATTGTTCAATAAACAACAGCAAGTCCTTTTCTGGACGAGGCGGAAACTTCTTTTTCTTACGGAAGGCTGGCTGCTCTTCAGAGGAAGATTCATCCATTTTCCACAGATCATCGTAAACCGTACGCGGGGCCTTCTCTTCACTTTCCTCTTCATCCAAAGACCAGGCGAGTTTCGGCCTTACGAGCGAAGGATCGATATGTTCCTGTATAGCCAGAACAGCATCCAGGAAAGATTCCACTTCTTCCTTACCATATAATCGGTCGTATGCAGCAATCCTTTCGGCCGTTGCCGCCATGCTCTCGACCATATCCCTCTTCGTATTCTGAAACCTGGCGTTATTTTTGAAGAAGTCACAGTGTGCAAGAACGTGGGCAACAATCAACTTGTTCTGGATCAGGCTGTTGGAATTGAGCAGAAACGCGTAGCAGGGATTCGAATTAATGACAAGTTCATATATTTTACTCAGTCCTAAATCATACTGAAGCTTCATTTTATAGTACTGCTTACCAAAGCTCCAATGAGAGAATCGCGTCGGCATGCCGTATGCGCCGAATGTATAAATGATATCATCAGGACAGACCTCATACCGCATCGGATAGAAATCCAGTCCGAAACCTTTAGCAATCTCTGTTATTTCCCTGATGGCATATTCCAGTTTTTTTTGGTCATCTGGCTTCAAAGATGCCCCCTCCTTCAATTTCGCTTACTTAACTATATGAAAGGGGGACCGTGAACATGAAGGAATGAGCCAAGTTAGAACATCGACACGCATCCTTCTATCTGTTTTAAGTTTCTATGTACAGGAGTATATCCTGCTCTTTCAGACTGCAGTGAAAATTTAGAGGACCCGCCCCTATGCAAAAAAAGAATGCCCAAGACCCACGAAGGGCCTTGGGGTTTTGCTTACGAGCGTTGGTCCGGGAAAACCCGGTCAACCATTTCTCCGAATTCACGGAAGAAACCACGTACAGGTTGTCCGTTTTCTACATCCTGTACATAGTTGTTCGTCAAATCAACGAAGTCCGGATTCGTGGAAATATAGACATTGTTAATATCCTGATCCGAATCCTTCACCGCTTTTTTGATCTGCTTCTCCATTTCATCGGAAACTTCGTTCTTGTCTCCGGTTGGATTATCAAGCTCTGCCGCTACATAGGCATTGTCACGTGTTTTCAACACATAAACATTCTTGACGCCTTTGACATTTTTCTCGATACGGTTTGCTGCATCTTTAGCTACATGGTAATTCGTATTATGCTGCATTCCGCGGTCATTGTCATACTGATTGGCATTGTTACCTTCTTCATACATATTGTCGGCGGAGCGTTCAAACCTTGTGTTCTGAACACCGTCATAATTGGCATCGTTATCTCTCGCTTCCTGTTCTGCTTGACAGGCTACAAGCGACGTTGCTGCCAACAGTCCGATAGCAAGTGCTTTTATTTTCATGCGTCTACCTCCTTCCATGGATTTATGGGTAGTATGTGTGGGTACCTTCTAAATATGCGACAGCAAACAGAGGCAAAAAAACCCGGCCTTCCGAAGAAGACCGGGGGTCGGCTTAAGAACCGAATGGCAGCAGCCACCATAGTTGAAGAAAAAGAAGGTAAACCAGCAGGATTCCGTTCACAAATAGAAGGACTGCCGGAATTAATTGATAAACACCGTGCATTTTAAAATAAAGCATGCGGATCAGGATGAAGCCCGCAATCAACAGAAGGTACAAACCGATAAACCAGGCCCAGACGTAAGGTGTCGATGCATCGAAACCGATCTCATGCCCGAGTGCATACAAAAGCCATGGGGCAAAAAAATACAATATAGATAATGGCACGAAACGGTGCTCATCTTTTAAGTAAACCAAAGAAATACCCGCCAATAGTATGGAAGCACCTCCAACACATTCCGTAATCGTCACCCATGTCTGGTGCGTTCCTTCCGCTTCCATCGTTGCAAAACTTATGAACAGACTGATGACGAATAAAGCGGTGATTCCTGTGTTTATGTACAGCATTACTCGATTATTCATTTACCCGACTCTCCCCCATCACAGCAAAACTTTTCCACTCCATCATAACAAATTTCGCTTTATTTTGCGGAAGAAATACGTAACAATGTGTCGGCATTCCCATAAATGTGACGAACTCACTCGAGTTAACACTCCCGGACAGGAGATAATAATCGTAAGCTTCATTAAACAGAGGATGTGTCCATCATGAATTACGATTATGACAAAGCACTTCACTTCATGATTTGGGGACAATGGGATGACTTACTTGTTTTGATGGTCCGCACACGAGACCAGTTCTTATCAAAAAAGATCGAATCATTCCTGCATTCCTGTTATTACCCGAGTGATCAAAGTGAAATGCTCGAAGCCCATGAAGCGTTATTGAGTTATATCGACCACGCCCAGACGAAGACGCTGGAGCCGAGTTTCACCATATAAAGAAAGCTCTCCGGAGAAATCCGGAGAGCTTTCTTCTTACCTTATTCTGTTTCCACATTATACTCCAATCGGAACAGGTCGCGCCTGCGATCCCGAAGCTGACGGACCGTCCCGGACTTTCGCTGTCGGCGCAGAATCTCTAAATCAACATCACCGACGACAACCGTCTCTACATTGGCGTTACATTCCCCGATAATGCCATCACGTGCAAATTCAAAATCTGATGGTGTGAAGATACCAGACTGGGCATATTGAATATCCATGTTCTCCACCTGCGTCAAGTTTCCGACTGTCCCTGCAATGACGGTGTAAACCTGATTCTCAACGGCACGTGCCTGCGCACAGTAACGGACTCGTAAATATCCCTGGCGGTCATCCGTACAAAATGGAACAAAAATAATATTCGCACCCTGATCAACGGCATAACGCGCCAATTCAGGAAATTGGATGTCGTAACAGATCTGAATGGCAATCTTTCCACAATCGGTATCGAACACCTTGATGGCATCTCCCGGCTGGATACCCCACCACGTCCGTTCATTCGGCGTTACGTGAATTTTATACTGCTTTTCAATCGTTCCATCCCTGCGGAACAGGTACGATATATTGTAGATCTGTTCATCTTCTTCGACGAAATGCGAGCCGCCGATAATATTAACATTGTATTTCACCGCCAAGTCGGTGAACATTTCAATATAATCTTCCGTGAATTCACTCAGTTTGCGGACAGCTTTGGAAGGCACCTTTTCTTCCAGGAATGACATCAACTGTGTCGTGAATATCTCTGGAAATACGGCGAAATCCGAGCCGTAATCCGCTGCAACATCAACGTAATATTCACATTGCTTAGCGAACTCCTCGAAGGAATCAATATTTTTCATCATGTATTGAATGACCATGATCCGAACCGGGTGACTTGTCTTGAAATAACGTTTTGTTCTGGCACGGTAATCAATATTGTTCCATTCCATCAACGTCGCATATTTCATGGAAGCTCTGTCATCCGGAAGGTAGTCAGGATTGATCCGCATAACCGTAAAACCATTCATCACCTGGAAAGTGAGGACCGGGTCGTAAATGTTCTGATTCCTTACTTCTTCTACGTACTCTCTCGGACTCAGCTCATTTTCATACTGGTGATAATTCGGAATTCTCCCTCCGATAATAATACTTTTCAAGTTGAGCTCTCTGGCCAGGTCTTTACGTGCCTCATAAAGTCTGCGGCCGATTTTCATCCCACGGTACTCCGGATGGACCATTACTTCAATTCCATATAAGTTATATCCATCAGGGTCGTGATTGGTGATATACCCTTCATCCGTAATATCATCCCACGTATGTTTATCGTCATATTCATCGAAATTGACAATCAGACTGGAACAGCTCCCGATGATTTTCCCCTCGTATTCGACGACAAACTGTCCTTCAGGAAAATGCTTCAAATGGCTTTCCAAATGCTCCCGCTTCCACGGATCCATCCCTGGGAAACACACCTGCTGCAATTCAAAAATCTGCTCTATATCTTTTTCCTGCATCGTTCTTACGATAATTTTCTTCTCGTATTGGGTCAGGTCTAACTCCTTCGACATCGTATATCGTCCCTTTCTAATCGATCTCTTGTCCACTTAATCGTACTCAACAGACATAACTCCTGTCTAGTCTGGAAGCGTTGAAGATAAATAAATGAAACCATTGAATTGAACCGTTTCAAAACCTCATGTATGATGGATGGGAAGAGGTGTAGCGAATGAATGGCTTTGAAAAACGAAAAGAACGAAAGAAACAGGCAATCCTCCATACCGCCCTCCGTTTATTCAGCGAATCCGGAGTTCAGAAGGTGAGTATTAAAGAAATTGCAGCGAAAGCCCAAGTATCTCAAGTAACGATTTACAATTATTTTGGCGGCAAAGACGAGCTCTTATTCGAAGCTGTCCAAATGTTTATAAAGGATCAAACCGAACAATTCCGTGCTACCGTTCAGAACACCGACCAATCGTTTCGTGATAAAATCCACAAACTTTTACAAGACAAAAAAGAGAACATGCTGCATCTGCACCAGGATTTCCTGCAAGCAGTGACCGGCAGTCATCCTGAGCTGAAAGATTGGGTCGACCGTTTTACAGCCCGGGAAACGATACCGATCCTGACGGAGTTGATTGAACAGGGGAAAGCGGAAGGATCCGTCCGTGCCAGCCTTTCCTTCCAGTCCATCCTGCTCTATATCGATATGTACTACAAAGCACTGCGGACGAATGCTGACTTCTTCACCGCTTCTCCTGAATCGCTCAGTGAAGAATGGTCGGACTTGTTTTTTTATGGTTTAGCAGGAATGGACAAGGATCACCTATAAAAGTAACAAAAGGAAGAGACCCGGCATCGCCGGCGTTTCTTCCTTTTTAAATTCATCCTAATAAGAGGAAATTCATTAACGCAGTTTTCTTACATACCAGCGGATGACATCGTTGATGCGGCTGCCGAACAGCTTCTCTCTCCAATATAGATCCGCCGTCTGTGAAACGACGTTATTCCGTGCCGGATAAGGGTGGAGAACATTAGAAATGGACTGGAACTTCTTGTTCAGTGCCTGAACCGTCCCTACTTCCTGCATCCACTCCCCGGCACCGGCACCGATGGCATGGGCACCGACGATCTTACCACTCTCCGTAGTCAAAATTTTAACAAGGCCGTCTTTTCTGCGCTCGGCCATAAACCGATCGTTGTCGGCCAGTTTCATTTTAAACGTCAAAAGTTTATCTCCATATTGTTCTTTTGCTTCCGATTCTGTAAGTCCCAAATGGTATATTTCCGGATCGGTATAGACGACCCACGGCACCTTCGCATACGATGCTTTCCGCGAAAGTCCCAACACGGCATTCGAGACGGCAAGCTTCCCTTCCATCCCTGCGACGTGGGTAAACGGCATCGAGCCATTGCAGTCGCCGACGGCATAGATATGCTTGGCAGAGGTTCTCATTGCATGATCCACATCTATGTGTCCTTCCACTACATTCACTCCCGCTTTAGGCAGACTGAGCTTCTCTATATTCGCTTGTCGACCTGCAGCAACCAAAAGCGCTTCGGACTCAACCCTGAGGGTCCGGCCGTCTTTCCTGTAATGCACAATCGTTTTTCCATCTGCCTGCTCCACACGCTCAATCTTTGCGCCGGTAAGGACGGTCAATTCTTCCTCCATGATCCTGCAGGCTGTTTGGGAGATTTCTTTGTCCTCTTTGGACAAAATCTGATCCGCACCTTCGATGATGGTAACATCAATACCGAGACGGCTCATAGCTTGTGCCAGCTCGGCGCCGATTACCCCACCACCGATCACGACTAGAGAATCCGGCCGTGTCTTAAGGGAGAAAATGGTCTCGTTCGTCAGATAGTCCACCGCATGCAACCCGTCTATCGGTGGAACGGCCGGTGAAGACCCGGTGGCGATGACAAAACGCTTGGCCGTTATTTTCCGATCTCCCACGCGCAGAGTATGTTCATCTTCAAACGCAGCCTCTGCTTCAAATATATCAATGCCGAGATCGATGAATCGTTCTTTGGAATCATGCTGCTGTACGTCCTCCACCGCTTCGGACACACGGTCCATCACCTTTTTGAAAAGACGATCATACTCATTCGGTGTGAGTTCTTTGAAACGGGAATGGTCGTAGACCTCTTTGGCTGCCTGGATCAATGCTTTCGACGGCATACAGCCGTAATGTAGACAATCTCCTCCAAGCTCTGTCTTCCTCTCGATCAAAGCGACATCAGCTCCGAAGTTCGCTGCACCTGCAGCTACCGTTAATCCACCGGACCCTCCACCGATGACCGCAACCTGATAATCGAATGTCATAACTCCTGTCTCCTTACCTGCTCATATTTCTTTGATATCTCCTGCATCCGTTTCTTATTGACACCGAAGTCTGAGTACCCGACCCTCGATGCAGAGCGGAAATGGATGACACGTTCATCCGGATCGAAGTAAAATTCCACGTCATCCTTGAACTTTAATACCTTGGTAGTTACAACCGTATGAATGTAGTGGTCCTCCTCTATTTCCACCTTCGTCCGGTCCATATCCCCAAGGACATTCATGATATGTTTTTTTGATGTCTCTAAATCACGGGTGAACGGCAGCGGACTCATCCGTTTCTCTTCCTGATCCGCCTGGGTGGAAACACAGTTCGGCTTATCCGGGCATGCCGAAAGCCGTCCGCTTTTCACACCAATGTAAGAATCCTTCATTCGTCTTCCTCCTTTTCCAGCAGTTACCTATATATTCACTCAAATCCAAAGAAAAAAACACTCCTGTATAGATCAGGAGTGTTCATCGTTCCGGTTGTTAGGAGCCGGGTCCTTACTTTTCTCTTCTTTTTTTTGTTTTTTCAATTTGTCCGTTTCAGGTGCAGGATCATGGTCGTCTTTCTCCGGCTTCTCAGGATTACCTTCCGGACGATCCGCTTTCCCTTGTTTCCGCTCTGTAGATTTGTCTTTATCCTTCCGATGTTCCACCGAAGGTTCTGTTCTTTCCTTCTCCGGCACATTCGGATTGATGTCCCGCCCCTTCACCTTTTCGTCAGGGGGATCTTGCGGTTGCGCGGGATCGGACAATGGTTTGTCAGCATTCATCCCTTCCGGTTCTGTTGGAGAAGTCGCATGAGGATTCTTCTTCTCTACATTCGGAAGTACTGGGATTTCCACAGGGACAACAGACTCTTCGCTGCCTTCAGAAGACTCATCGTCGTTATAAAAGGATTGAATAATTTCTTTATCGTCATCTTCGATGGCTACCGCCTGCGTCTCTGCTTCTTCCTCTGTAGAATCGTCACTCAACCGATCGGCAAGCAGTTCGTTCACCGTCTCTTTGCCTTTCTCTGCCTGACGCCTTAAATCGTCAGGGACAAGGAAAGTCGCTACAGACAAATGTTCTTCCTGCTCTGTTAAGTATTCTTCCATTTCTTCTGCATAATCATGATCATATTCAGACTGTAAATAACTGATTCCAATCAACACTTGATTGGCTTCATTGACATACCCCTTTTCGTGACTTTTATTGATTAAATCAAACGTCACTTCCGAGGCATCTCTCTTCTTCCAATCCCCAAGAGAAGCGACAATCTCTTCCGCTTCTGCATTCTGAGGGGTTATATCCAGCACCTGCATGTGGTCATTCAATTCAAGTTCCACACTCGGATTGATGTCAATATTCATATAGGCATACGCTTGATTGCTTCCGTACCAGGAATAGGCTGGAAACAACGCCAGAAGGAAAATAATAGCAAAAATGGCCACTTTCATATGATTATGACGCTTGACACAGGACCAAAGAACCATTCCCTTTCGAGGTTCCACTACAGAGAATTGGACTTCCATTCCGATCTCAGCGCCAGCCATTTTATGAGCACGATGGAACTGGCCATCTTTTGTCATGACAATCATGTAACGTTTGCTCTGCTCCATGACAATACCTTTTCTCACATACCCACCCCTTTCAGATAATCTTTGAGATAAATGTAATCCCCGTTCAATATGAGTACGAGTGCGATGATGAATTTACGGTTCCTTTCCAACGTTTTCTTGCTGACGTCGACTTGATGCACGAGGTCTTTGATAGGCAGTCGGCCTTTCACAATGACCTGGTTTCTCAAATGCTCATCTTCGAAGACGAGTCGTGCGACCTGGACTGCTGATTCTCTGGCATCCCGGTGCTTCGGCGACACGTCGATCAGTTCATCGAAGGAAAGTTTGTATTTCTTCAATTCTGCTTTGAATTCCAGGATTTCTTCCTTTCGATGCCACGCCTCTGTCTCTAGAATGTACCGATCTTTGGCCGCTGAGATCTCGATAGGATTCTCCATCTGTTCGTCGTCGTGAAAGTCTTCATCCAACGAAGTTACGGAAATCCTTTTCTGTTCATTACGGATATGATCAATAACTTTTCGTTTAATAACGAGACGGGCGAAAGAGAGGAAGGAGCTTCCCTTATCACACGAATACGACTGGATCGCTTCGTTGAACGCAAGCAGTCCGATACTGAATTCATCATCTCTCGCAGGGTCGATATATCTCTTGCATACTTCAGAAACACTTTTGGCGATGAAAGGTTGATACTGTTTAAGCATTTCGTTCCGCGCTTCGTCATCCCCCTGCTTAGCCGAAGCTACTTGTTCATCCAGGGAGGTGTCGTCATTTTTGGAAAAAAGACGTTTGATCAACCTTTATCACCTCCAGCTACTACTATTTTCGTCTTATTTGTGTCTTTTCTGGGTGTCTCAAACCATTTTTATTTCAATTATGTTACAGCTTTGTATCAACCGGTGTTTCTGAAGTATGCCGTTCGTCAGGCAGGTAAAAAAGTATTGTAAGCAAGCATGACCATTTTACTGAATAAGTGTATGACGTTCCACCACATCTGGTTTACATTTTGTTAAATAAACATTTCAAAAAATAAGTCCTTTGTACCCAATCCACTCCATTATCATCCATGTGAAGAAAGGAATGCACAGCCTGGCATCGCCATTTCCATCCTTGAACACGACTTAACAGTTGGTTTATCTGTGGAAGAACTGGGTTATATCTTAAGTGTATCTATATCGGACATAACAAAAAAAACGACTCATAGAAAGGAGGAATCACTTTATGAGAGCGATACTCTTGAATTGCAGTTTGGAAAAAGGCAGCAAAGAAACCGACACGGAGCAGCTCCTTGATGCAGCGGCACGGATTTTCCAAAAAGAAAAAATTGACGTTGAACGGATTCATCTTCGAGATTTCCACATCGAATTCGGAATTACCCAAAAGCTGGATCAGGAAGAAGACTGGCCGTTCATATTCGAGAAGATCTTAGAAGCAGATATCATCCTGCTTGGGACACCGATTACAATGGGGGACAAGAGCAGCCTTGCCTCCCTAGTGCTTGAAAGACTCCAAGGCTACCATCAAATGACGAACCAGAAAGGCCAGGGGGTCTTCTACAATAAGGTAGGTGGAGCGATCATTGCCGACGGCGGCTACGGAGGATCCCAGGCCGCTGCTCAATCCATCCAGTACTATCTGTCGATGCTAGGTTTCACCCTGCCTCCCCACTCCAGTGCCGTCTGCCAAAAGCACGATCACAGCAAAGACCAAATCGACAAAATGACTTATAACCTCATACACTTCGCCGAAATACTAACCTTCCATCCGATTCCCGTTACAGGGAACCGGATCAGAAAACAGGTAACGGCGGAATAATTCCACGGAAAAAAGGAACAGCCGGTTTCTCCTGCTGTTTCTTTTTTCATGGACTTTCCCCTTTTTCCAAATAGTATTCAATGGGAACGGCCAGGCCGACGCGTCCTTCCTCCGGATCATCAAGCGTCGCAAACACGACACCGATGACTTTCCCCTCCTGATTCAAAACCGGGCTACCCGAATTACCTCTGTAGACGGGAGCATCCATCATCCAAACCGGGACTTCCCAATTGGAGAGCTGTGTGTACCCGATCAATACTCCTTCATTCGCTATATTAGTGAAGCTGAGGGGATTGCCGATGAAGGATACCTTCTCATTCGTCCTGCCGGCACCTTCCTCCGCCAGTTCCAAATAAGGAAGCCCGGAGCCTTCGATTCTGAGCAGGGCCAAATCGATGTCCGGGTACCTTTTCACTACTTCCGCTTCAAATAACCCTTCCTCGGTGAATGCAACCGCGATCCGCTTTTCCCCTTCGATTACGTGATGATTGGTAAGAATCAGACCTTTTTCTGATACAGCAAAACCAGTACCTCGACTCTCTCCCGCTTCCACGACGACAACCGCTTTCTTTCGGGCGGCAGTATCTTCGTCTGTGGACAATTTCGCTGAGGTGACTAAGAAATCAAGGGCCGGAATCGAGAAAGTATTGGGAAGAACGGCGATGATGTTAATGACCATCACCCCTGCTACCAGCCAGAAAATCCATTTTGGAAACGGACGTTTAGACTGATGGCTTTCTTTTTCCATTCTCGCCTTCTCCCATGCCTTCCGCTTTTCCTCTTGAACCAGCTCGTACAACTCATCCTCATCTATCTCTTCATATAAATCTTCATCTATAATATCTATTTCATCTTTGTCATGCTCTTTCATGAGACGTCCTCCCATGTGCAGCAGTCAAGGCATTCCTTCCTATCATGGAATGCAAGTATCATTGTACCACGATTTACGAAAAAGACGTGCTCATTTATGCAGCTCTCGAAAATTCGACAAGAATTCAGGATTTTTTGTATTACCCGGGAAATATGCCTTATCGCATACTCTTCCCGACCAGGATGACAACAGCTAAGAAAAACACGATCATGGAGACAAATACGATGGACAGCAGTCTCGATACATTCGCTCTCTTCACTTCACTCCAGCGCACCGGCCGGATACCGCTTATAGAAAAAATGAGGACAGCAGCAAGCAGAATGGACATAATATTAACCGCTACTAATAAGAAAGCTCCGTACGCAGCTTGAAAGGCTCCATCACCAAGAGACATCCCCATTGCGACGGAAGGTGGCAGCAGTGCAACAGCGACCATAACACCGACAAGGTTACCGGACAGGCGATTCAGAAACGCGAGTGCACCTGCCGCTCCGGAAGCTACCCCTAGAAAAATGTCCAGGATTTCCACCTTTGTCCGCTCCAGATACTGAGCATTATGCATTCCCATATCGGTAAAATATCCGAAAGCAACCGATATGACCAATACAATTGCCACCCCGTACAAGGAGGTCAAACCGGAGATAAGAAGACGCTTATAATCTCCCAGGATCGAACTGAAAGCTACAGCTATGACAGGACCAATCATTGGAGCAATCACCATCGCTCCGATGACCACCGCTTCACTGTCTTTCAAAAACCCAACCGTTGCGACAATGGCTGACAATATGATTAACAAAGTATAATTCAATGTGATTTTACTGCTCTTTTCCACACTATCCATCAGCTCCTGGCGGCTTGCTCGAAGGAGAAGACGTTTCTCCTCCTCATTCTCCCGATCCGCGTCCTCTTCAACTGTTTCCCTGGATATGTAGGTCTGTACGGGAAAAAGCATCGTTTCGAACCCATCAATAACATTGGAAATACTCTCCAAATAATTCAGGATGGACTCGACTTCATTCGTGTCCGTCAGCATCCGAATCAGCTTTCTTTCTTCAGGCTCATCGGAAACCCAATAGGAACGGTGTGTATATTCTTTTAATTTCTGATCAACTTTTTGGAAATGACGATCAGGAATATAGGCTTCAATCAGTTGCAGACTCATGAGAAATCACTCTCCGATTTTGCATTAATTTCTCATAATGTCCCCCTTATTCCACATACTAATTCCAACTAAGAATAAGAGGCGGGTGAGTAAGAATTGGAGAAACTTCTGTTAAGCACTGAAGAATATAAGGAGACTATGAAGAAGAAATTCAATAATAGTACGGACCTTATCCAGAAGGTCTTCCATATTAAAGGGCAGGCAATTGTCGTCCAGTTCATTTCTTACCTTGTCGACAGAGAAAGACTCGAACGTGAAATCTTAAATGCCCTTACTGCCTCCCCTAAACGCTGGACAAACGATGCCTTGATGAATAAGATACCGATCGCTGCATCGGAATGCGTAAGTTCTGTAGATCAAATCACCCAAAAAGTGCTGCACGGAAGTATATCCGTTTATATCGAAGGGGAAAAGGAAGCCGTAATTTTTGCGTTACCAAAACTGGACGATCGAGGATTGAACCGTGCTGAAACCGAGTCTCTCGTGTTCGGACCTCAAGTCTCTTTTACAGAATCATTGAACACCAATTTGAATGTCGTACGTTGGCGGCTGGACACGGACGATCTCGTTATGGAAAAGCTGATCGTTGGAGAAAGAATTCCTTCCGAAGTCCGCATTGTCTACTTAAAGTCGATGGCGGATAAGGAGAATGTAGCTACCTTCCGGGAAAGAATTAAAAACCTGCAAGTAGATCAGATTGAAGATTCCAGCGTACTGGGGCAGCTGATTGAGGACTCCTCCACCAGCGTCTTTCCTCAATTAATATTTACCGAATTACCGGACCGTTTCTGTAATTCGATCGTAAAAGGAAGAGTCGGGGTGATGGTGGATAAAAGCCCGACGATGCTGGTCGGGCCTATGTCTTTGTTCAGCTTCTTCGAATCGACCGAGGATCTGTATATGAGGTGGAACATGGGATCGTTCATTCGGATGCTGCGTTTTATTGCCATGGCCATATCCATCATCTTGACACCAATGTACGTTGCGGCCCTCACTTATCATTATGAGATCATTCCGAGTACTCTGCTCGTATCGTTAGGACAATCGAGAGCTACGGTTCCATTCCCGCCCGTACTGGAAGCACTACTACTCGAAATTCTCATTGAATTGTTAAGAGAGGCGGGAGCTCGACTGCCGACGAAGGTCGGACAAACCATGGGTATTGTGGGCGGTATTGTCCTTGGCCAGGCTGCCGTCCAGGCAGGGTTCACCAGTAATATCCTTATTATTATCATTGCATTAAGTGCCCTTGCTTCTTTCACCGCACCAAGCTATTTAATGGGGACGGCTGTAAGGATCATACGGTTCCCCATGATCATACTGGCTGGAATGTGGGGTCTCGTTGGAATCGTATTCGCCTTATCCTTCCTTATCATCCATCTCTTAAAACAAAAGTCTCTCGGCCGCCCTTACCTTGCTCCAATCTATCCCTTTCAGTGGAGAGACTTTAATGATTCCTTATTCCGGGTACCTTTCCAGAAGAACAGCCGGCGCCCGGTAAGTACCATGCCGCAGGATCCAACGAGATACAACAGCAGTAAAGCCGAAGAGCATAAAGATGTGAAGTCTCCATGAATATTAATATTCGATTAAATCCAGATAAAGCTGTCCATGCCTTCTACGTCTTTTTCATCATCCATACCTGTCAAATCGGTGCAGGGTTAATGGGTGTTCCAAGAATCTTATTTTTGGAGGCAGGGGTGGATGCCTGGGTTTCGGTACTGGTTACCGGTGCTTATATGCATGTGCTTGTCCTCCTGATGCTGACCATTCTTCGGAATTATGAGAACACAGACTTGATCGGTGTCCAAATGGATCTGTTTGGACGCTGGATCGGCAAAGGCCTCGGCGTCCTCTATATCCTGTATATATTTTTGTTACTGTTGACAGTCATGAAGAATTACATTGAAGTGGTTCAGGTATTTATTTTCCCGCAAATCCCTATATGGCTGATGAGTGCTTTCATGCTGATTCTGATGGTTTACAGCATCCTGGGAGGATTCCGAGTTGTCGTAGGTACCAGCTTTCTCTTCTTTTTCTTAACCATCTGGCTGGTGCTTCCCGTCTATAAACCAGTGACGTTTATGGACTGGAAGCACCTCACCCCTATTTTCATGAGCTCCCCAATGGAGATTCTCGCCGGGGCGAAACAAGTTGCTTATTCTGTATTAGGGCTGGAAATCTTATTTTTCATCTATCCTTACATCCAGAACAAGAAAAAAATTGCAGTGGCAGCTCATGCCGGTGTATTCTTTACGACGATCCTCATTCTGCTGGTGACGGTCGTCTCCATCGGCTACTTCAGCCCGGATGAATTGAAGGAGACGGTATGGGCGACGTTGTCGCTGTTCAAGATTATCAGCTTCTCCATCATTGAGCGTTTCGATTTTCTCGCTGTAGCCCTATGGATGATGGTAATCATTCCAAATATCGTTCTGTTTGGATGGATCATCATCCACTCTTTGAAGCGTCTGTTCCGTTTTCCTAAGAAACCGAGCCTCTATATAACCGCTCTGATGCTGTTCTTCTTTTCCGTCCTTATTGAAGAACGTATTGGCATCAACTTCCTTACCTCCATTACCGGAGAGGTTGGATTTTGGGTCGTATTTGTTTATCCTTGGCTGCTCTATGCAGTACTACTTCTAAAGAAAGTATTCAGGAAGGGGAATTCTAATGAAAAAATGGACCCTAATTAGCCTCACCCTTCTTCTGTTATGCGGATGCATTCCTAAAAGCTATATTGAACAGCTAGGTATTATTACGGCCGTGGGATACGACTTACTTGATGACCAGCGGCTCCGAGGAACGATGGTTATGTATGAATTCGATCCGACGGCTACCGGCACTTCCCAAGTAGTTTCTGCAGAAGCGGAAACATCAAAGGGTTTGCGCGCGGCAACCGATCACATGACAAGTCATAAACTCGTTTCGGGGCAGGTCCGTTTAGAATTGTTCCAAGATAAGCTGGCAGCCAACGGCATGATGAAGTATATGGATACGTTGCAACGGGACGCGAAAATATCCGATATGGGATATTTGGCCGTCAGTACGGTCCCGACAAGCCAACTGCTCCAATCCAACAATTCTGAGGATAAACCTAATACAGGAACGTATATCCAACGCTTAATTGAAAAAAGCATAAAAGACGAAACCATCCCTAATGCTTTAATGACGTTTTTCATGAGGGAATACTACGATGATGGCATCGACCCGGTGCTTCCTGTTTTATCCATGAGTCAAAACAAAGCGATTATTCAGGGGGTCGCTTTGTTCCAGGACGACCGCTTTGTTTCTATATTAAATGAAAAAGATGTCTTTTATTTAATGTTGATGAAGAACGAATTCGAATTCGGGGAGTTTCAAATAGAGCTGCCGTCCGATTCACTGAATGATCACTTAAAGGAAACGGGAACGATTTCTACAACAAGCGGGAAACTTTTGTTATCCCTTCATGAGTTGGACACCGATAAAAAAGTAAAAGTGACAAAGGGCGATCCCACCCGCTATACGATGGAGATCGATATGAAAGCACGTCTCCTGGAAATCACAAAAGACATCGATTTAAAAGAAGAGAAAGCGATCGAAGCAATCGAAAAAGAATTGGAACAGGCAATAACAAAACGCTTAAAAGAAACGATGGAGATTTTCAAAGAACTGCAAGTCGATCCTGTAGGCTTTGGAGCAGAATATAATTCCAAAAACCGGACGAACCGTGTGAAGAAAGAAAACTGGAAAGATCAAATTCAAGATATAAACGTTGAATTCAAGGTTAACTTCCGTTTGGTCCGATACGGGATATCCGAATAATAAAGACCGCTACCATATGGCAGCGGTCTTCATACTTCACGCTATTTTCGTTTATCATCCGCCAGTTTAGGCAGAGGCATCTCAAAGACGAAATAGGATAGAACACGCAGCAGGATCGGGTACAATGCCAATACACCAAGCAGGTCTCCAATCCCACCAAGTAAGTCCGTTAACAACATAAGTCCAGAAAGAACAGCCATTAAAAGAACGGTAATCAGCCCGACTCGACCATTGATTGGTGTCCACGTTCCTGCGATAGTTTTTGTATCCTGCTCCATTTTTTCAAAACAGCGGTAATGATAAGGGCGGATGCGAAACCAGTTTGACGCCGTTACCAGTTCATCCCTATCCCTGATTTCTTTATAGCAGTAGCGACACATGTTTGTTTTCACGAAAGATCTACTCCTGAAATAGATATTTTTTCATCAGCAAACATTCATTGCCACTATCATTATACCGCAAAACATCCATAACTCTAAGCATTAACATTATACCTCGTCCGCTCTGTTCCAAATCATCAAGCGTCGGAAACCACTGCTTTACATCACCGGCCAAGTGATAAGATCTCCAATCAAATCCTCCTCCATGATCCGATATACGAACAATCAATCGCGTATTCAAAAAGCGCAGGTTTAAATAAATAGGATAATGGCTCTGTTTATCATGGCCGTATGTCCACGCATTCCAAACCGCTTCGCTGATGGAAGCATCCACCAGAAGTTGGTCGTGTCCGTAGAACTTCGCTAGATAGGGATAATACCTTCGCCGGACGGACTTCAACTCTCTCGGATGTCTTATTTTCGCTTCTATTGATGTCTTCATAATTCAACCTCTCCTCCGCTGAGTCGATGATTGTAAATTAGACCTGAATGATTGGTTCATTCATCTATTCCCTTATCCCCGGGATTTCAAAAGGGGGATTAACGGTTATTTTACAAATATCGGAAGACTCAGCAACAGGAGTGAATCATTGGAAAGTGAATATATCTGACAATCGTGCCTGAACAAATGTCTCCTTCACAGAATTACGGACACCTCTGATGATCAAGTGCCCACCCTTCTCCTGCAAACGTTTATACCCCGTTACCAGAATACCAAGGCCGGCACTGTCCACCACCAGCGTATCTGACATATCTACCGTAAGATAGGTTTCTCCTTTTTCTATCCTATCCAGCATAGCACTGCGAAAGTCAACGATATCTCGAATATCGTCCTTAACAGGGAAACGGATGGCAGCTCCTCGATTAAGAGGCTTGATTGTTCCGTTCATTTCGACGCCCCCTTTCTGTTTCAAATAATGGTGAAACGGTTGCTTCCGTGTGTTTGGACGTTTCAAAAACTCTCAATTCATCCGTCAATTCTGTTGCCATCCGGCTCATATGGTCGGATGTTCCGACGATATTGGCGATGGAAGTATTAATTTCCTTCGTACGAAGGTCCATTTCCCTGGAGGAGATGGCAGTTTCGTCGAGAAAATGACCAAGGCTTTTGATTAAGGAGAGAATATCGGCACTCGTTGCCACTTTTTCTCCTGTCACTATTTTAATCTCTTTCAATTCTGCTTCCGACTGCTGGAAGGATTCTTCGATCTGCCGGAGGGAGTCGTCCGCTTGTCCAGCAAATTTCACTCCGTCTTCAATGAGCGCTACGCTTCGCTCCATTTCTTTCGATGCATCAGCGGTCGTATCGGTCACCTGTTTAACAACATCAGCGATTTCTGCAGCTTCCTTGGTGGACTCTTCCGCAAGCTTCCTCACTTCATCGGCAACAACAGCAAATCCTCTACCGGAGTCTCCAGCCCTTGCCGCTTCAATCGCCGCATTCAATGCAAGCAGATTCGTCTGCTCAGCAATGTTTGAAATCGTATCTACCATTCGGTTAATCTTGCTGGAGAAATGATGAAGGTTCTCAATCTCTACTTTCGTTCTGGCATTTTGATTCTTGATCCCATGCATCGTTTCAAGGACAGTTTGTACGGCGCTCTTCCCCTCCTCCGCAGCTTCCACAGTAGCTTCTGACGATTCTCTTGCCAACTCTGCCCGTTGTTTTGCAATTTGGATCAGGGAGGAAAGCTCCAAAAGACTACGCGATACCTCTCTTACTGTCACCTCCCCCTTTTCCGCTAGTTTTTGCAGCATCTCCCCCTGTACCATCACCCGCTTGGACTGTTCCTCTACTTCATCTGCGGATGCTGCATTCTCTTCTGATGTCGCTGCTACCGATTCACTGGACTCTTTAAACGTCTGCACGACATTACGAAGCGTAGCGTTTAATCGATTAAAGGTCGCAGCCAGCCTGCCAAACTCATCCTTCGTCCTTATATCCATATCCTTTGATAAATCGATGGTCGACCCGTTCATGGATTTCATATGGGCCTCCAGTTCCTTCATCGGCTTCGAGATAACCTTCCGTATGCCGCAATACACAAAAGCCACCATAATAAACAGGTTGATGAGAATAGTAAAATAGGTTTGAATAAATGCGACGGCCGTTGGACCGAGAGCTTCTGCAAGCTCTGACTGCAGCAGAAAACGCTGGACATACGAAATCGGCGTCCCCATAAGCAGACTGAAGACGGTTGCTGCAACGACAACCAGCATAAGCTTCTTCGCTATACTCCATTGGGTGAATGCCGAACTACTTTTCTCATTCATATGATCAACTCCTCCTAAGACTTATGACTTATTTCCATTATAATAATAAACAAATACCCTATCTTCCTGCAGACAAACCACTTTTTTTCTAAAAATTCATAAAATTAAAAAAATAACCCTTCACACCTTTTGGTGCAAAGGGTTATCGGTTATGATTAAACGATAACTTATGATTCATGGATATAGTTTGGTTCTGGATAAGAGGTATCCCTCTATAATTTATCTTCTCTGTTGTTCCTTAATTCTTGTCATCACTTTTTCTTTTGCTTCCTCACTTTGATAACTCTCCATAGCTGAGAGGATCGCTCGTTCTTCCTTCATCAATTTCTGCAGTTCTGCAAGAAAACGCTCGCTCGTCAATTCTTCCTCTTCCAGTTTTAACGCATAGCCCTGTTTTACGAAGGAGTCGGCATTTAAAATTTGGTCCCCTCTGCTCGCTGCTCTGGATAACGGAATGAGGAGCATCGGTTTCTTTAAAGCCAGAAACTCGAAGATCGCATTGGAACCTGCGCGGGAAACGACATAATCCGAAGCGGCGAATAGGTGCTTCAATTCATCTTGCACATACTCGAACTGGGCATATCCCTGTCTATGGATAGTGGAATCTTCGTTTCCTTTTCCACAGATATGGATGATTTGTACGTCCTTCAGCAAGTCGTCTAAGTTTTCACGGATGGCATCATTGATCCGCTTCGATCCCATACTGCCTCCCATGACCATAACGACCGGCTTCTGTTTATGGAATCCACACATCGATAACCCCTTCAAACGGTCACCGGTGAACAATTCTTCACGCACGACGGCTCCAATGAACTCGCCTTTCCCTTCCGGCAGATGCTGCATCGTTTCGGGAAAAGTCGCAAGGATTTTCTTCGCAAACGGGAACGACAACTTGTTGGCAAGTCCTGGAGTATAGTCCGATTCGTGAATAACCGTCGGGACATTTTTAATTTTTCCCGCCATGACAACGGGAACAGAAACGAATCCACCTTTGGAGAAGATGACATCCGGCTTCCGCTTCGAAAGAATCCGGAGGGACTGCATCAATCCTTTCAATACTTTAAACGGATCCTTAAAATTTTCCTTCGACATATACCTGCGCAGTTTACCGGTGGATATGCCATGATACGTTACGCCCTCCAACGGCTCGATCAGCTGACGCTCAATTCCTTCATAAGATCCAATATAGTCTACATCATATCCTTGTTCTTGGAATTCCGGAATGAGGGCCAGGTTCACAATCACGTGCCCTGCTGTTCCACCACCGGTAAATAAAATCCTTTTATTACGGTTCATATTTCGTTCAACGTCCTTTCTGAGGTACTCAAAAGGTAGGCTGTTCAGCCCCGATATGCTATAATCCTCATGTTTCCTCTAAAAGAATTGTAACAGAAAAGAAGGGGTCCTATGTATGAAACAAAGACTTTAAAAGAAAAAATGAAATTGTTCTTCACGATTCTGGTACCCATCCTGATCACTCAAATCGGTTTGTACGCCATGAACTTCTTCGACACGATTATGGCAGGGAAAGCAGGTCCTGACCAACTGGCCGGAGTTGCGATCGGGTCAAGCATATGGGTGCCTGTCTTCACTGGTTTGAACGGAATTCTGATGGCTGTGTCCCCCATCGTTGCCCAGTTGAAAGGCGCTGGAAAATCAGGGGAAATCACCCATTCTGTCAAGCAGGGGATTTACCTTGCCATCGCCCTTGCCGTCACGGTTGCCTGTGTCGGATTCTTCCTGCTCGATCCTGTTCTTTCTCTCATGGATATCGAGCCAGAAGTGAATCGTGTCGCTAAATATTATTTGATTGCTCTCAGTGCCGGCATCATTCCTTTATTCATTTTTAACTTATTGCGTTCCTTTGTAGACGCGCTCGGAATGACGAAGATATCCATGCTGGTCATTCTGTTGACGCTTCCGACAAATGTCTTCTTCAATTACCTCTTCATTTTCGGTAAGTTCGGTGCTCCGGAGCTCGGCGGTGTCGGGGCAGGAGTAGCAAGTGCCATAACATACTGGGTCTCTCTCGGTGTAATCGTTATGCTTATACATAAGCTACCGTCTATAAAAAAGTACGGGATATTCAGAAATCCTGTCCTCCCGGTTATGAAAGAATGGGCTGCTCAACTGAAAATCGGCATTCCCATCGGTTTTTCCATCTTTTTTGAAACGAGCATTTTCGCAGCTGTCACCCTGTTTATGACGGCCTATGATACGAACACAATTGCGGCGCACCAGGCAGCGATCAACTTTGCTTCCTTCCTTTATATGATTCCATTGAGCATCGCCTTTACCTTGACGATTGCGGTGGGATTTGAAATAGGAGGAGGGCGGCACCAGGCGGCACGCGCGTATTCCTATCTGGGTATTACGTTTGCCGTTATGATGAGTATCGTAGCTGGTGTCATCTTGTTCACTTTTGATGATACGGTGGCTCGTCTATACAGCTCTGATGAGAAAGTGATCGAACTGACGAAGAATTTCATCTTCTTTGCTATTTTCTTTCAGTTATCCGATGGTTTCGGTGCACCTCTTCAAGGTATCCTGCGCGGGTACAAAGACGTGAACATAACGCTCATCATGGCATTCATCTCTTACTGGGGCATTGGTCTCCCGAGCGGTTATCTACTGGCGAACTACACAAGCTTCGGTCCCTACGGATATTGGATCAGCCTGACCCTTGGGTTGACAGCCGGTGCTGTTACCCTGCTTCTGCGCATGCTGCATATACAGCGCAGAGAAAGAAAAACCGCTCTTTCTACATAAGAAAGACAAAAAAAGCCGGCTCAGGATATGATCCTCAGTCGGCTTTTTTCTATTAAATGAACAATCCGGCAATCGTCGCAGACAACATAGAAGCAAGTGTGGCACCGATCAACAGTTTCATACCGAAACCGGAAACGCGCGCACCCTTCTCTGCATCAATTCCCTGTACCGTACCTGCAATGATACCGATAGAGGAGAAGTTGGCAAAGCTTGTCAAGAACACAGTGACGATACCAATCGTCTTCTCAGACACAGCGTCAAGCATACCTTGGAATTGAAGCATAGCGACAAATTCGTTCGTCACGATCTTCGTCCCCATGATCGCTCCTGCATCGACTACTTCACTCATCGGGATACCCATAAGGATACCTAGAGGCGAAATGATGTATCCAAGCAGTTCCTGAAGGGTAAATCCATTGAAGACAGCTCCAAATACCGCGTTCACAAGCTCCAGGGAGGCGATGAAGGCGATCAGCATAGCTGCAACAATCAAGGCAATCTTACCACCATCAAGGGCACCGTTACCCATCGCTTCGAAGAAGCTCTTGGCATTTGATACGTCTTTCACGTCTACCTTGTCCTCTTCTTTAGGAACCTTGACCGGTGCAATCATCGAGGAGACGATCAATGCACTGAACATGTTAAGCGGCAGTGCCACAAGGATATATTGTGGAGGAAGCATCCCGAGATATGCTCCGACGATGGATGCGGAAACAGATCCCATCGCTGATGCACTGACAATGTACAGACGGTTATCATTCAAATTATGGAACTGAGACTTGATGGCAATCAACGCTTCCGATTGGCCGAAGAAGATACTGTTGACAGCGTTAAATGATTCTACTTTCGGAAGACCTGTAATTTTGGAAAGACCCCAACCGAGATACTTAATGATGAATGGCAAAATCTTCAAATATGTCAGCACAGACAAAATAGTAGCGAAGAATATGATGATCAACAGGACATTGAAGAAAAACACGCCGCCCTCTCCGATTTCAAAACCGCCGAGGACGAAAGCGACCCCTTCGGATCCGTAACCGATCAGCTTGTTGAAGCCGGTAGAGATCCCGTCAATGATGATTCTCCCGATTTCCGTATTAAACATAAACCACGTGATGATCAACTGAACGGCGATCATAATCACGATGCCCTTATAATTAATGTTCTTACGATCATTGGACATTAAAAAAGCGATCCCGAGAATGACCGCAACAGCAAGAATACCTAAAAGAATATCCACAATAAATCCTCCCCTGATGTTGTTGTTTTGACCCTTATGAAAATGCTTACACAAAGTAATTCTATTATGGATTTTATCAGGTTGTCAGACGTCATGCAAGGTTTATTCACAAGAAAAAAATATGGAAACGCTGACAAGTGTCTAGTCACATCTTAATATGTCTAAATTCGCAGATGTCATTCTTACATTTGTATAATAAAGGAACAAAGTCCTCCCATTTTCTACAAAATAAAATACCCCCGTCGGTGGTCAATCGACGAGGGCTATACCTTAGGGGAGGTATAGTGATGTATGAATGAATGGAAGAGCTCTGTCATTTGGCATCTGATGAGAGACCCTCCCGGTCCATTACTTCCTTTATGATTCTCTATACAGACGAGTGAGCTTGCTTAAAGGTTTCACTTTTTGTACATTTCTAATTGATGATCCCGTGCTGGACAACCTTCACCTTGATATGGGGATCCATTGTTATATTAGGGTACTCTTCTTCCCAGTTCAGTTTTTTCCACTCTTTATTATGATAAGCCCTTACACGCCTTCCAACACCCAGGACGTCGCTGTTAGCCTCTTGAATGGTGGAAATAATGCTTTCTGCTTTCTCTGTCAACACTTTTTCAAGCTCTTTCTCAACCGTTCCGATTTTGCCTTTGACGTAAAGATGATCGGAAGGGTATTCCACAATCTTCACCGATAAGTTCAGATTGATTTTCACCTTCACTTCCCCGTTTACTACGTCTATTTTCATCTTTCGGTCATTCTTCAAGACATGAACGGTAACAAAATTAAGCAGATCATCATCTTCTCCATCGGATATCTTTTCCGTAAGCCTTGCCACATTTCCCATTTTCCCTTCGAGAAGCATGTAAAGGACCGTCAAAGAAGAGTCAATTTTCTTTCCAGTGTAATGTTTTCCGTGAAAGAGACCCATCCCGGTAATGATCAACAGCTGCCTGTTTTCATCTACCGCCATCGTCGGTACGGAAAAATCGACGCCCGGTTCCAGAATTTCAGCGTTCAGCATCTGTAGATTTTCACCGGTTGTATGGGTGGCGGCAACTCCAGCTTCGATAATCCCGCTTAAATAGTTGCTGATCCTCATTTCATTTTCATTCTTCACATTCAGAATTCCTTCGGCAGTTGTACCATCTGCAATGACTAAAGCGGCATTCAAATTACTGTTCGGGTTACGGTAAAGTTCATCCAAAACGGGATACATATTCTCTTTCGCCAGTTCTTCTCCGAGCACGATGACGCGCAGCTTGGAAGGATCGAACGATTCCGATATCATCTGGTCAATTTTATCCCTTCCATCCCTGGGCGTATGAGCATCGGTGGAGATGATCTGCACCTTTTCTGCCCCAGGTCCATCCAACCCTCTCTCCACAGTCGGAATGGAAACGGTCTGGCGGATTTCCTGCTCCTCCCCTTTATCCAATCCCATGGAAAGGACCAGCTTCATATTCTTAAACTGACGTTCATCCCAACAGCCTGTCAGCAAAAGCAGACATGCGAGTGCTATGATGCATCGTTTCATACGTTCAGCCCTTTCCTTTCTTCCGTTTTTTCGCAAGATAACTGAATGGGAGCATAATAAATGGGAGCATCAGGGAAAAGAAATAACCGGCGTAGACCACGAACTTGTTAAAGGTTTCTACTTTTGTGATGTCAAACCCCATATACATCGTAATGACAAAAATGACGGAACTAATCAATACAATATGCCGGACATTTCCTTTCTTCATGAACGTATGCTTCAGTCCAAGGCTTCCCATATAAATATAGGTGGCAAAGGATGTAGCTACACTGATGATCCAAATGGATATGAAGAATAGGTCAATCCTTGCGATGATTGGCAGTTCAAAAGATTTCAACATATATAAGAGCGGTTCCGGAATGGTCGTCAATTCCATCGAGCTGAAGAAAGTAAAGCTTGCGAAAACGGTAAACAGGTAAAACCCGGTGACAAACCAGTGCGCCTTCACCATCGTCTTCAGTCGCTGCTTCGGTGTTCCTTCCACCTTCGGAAATATAACAAGGGAAACGATAAATCCAAAAAAGGAAAGGACGGCTTTATCCACCCCTTTGAGAACCCTTCCGACACCTTCTTCAAAAACGGGGAGAATATACATGAGGTTCATTTCTTTCATGGAATAAATAACAAGCGCAATCAAAATGATAAGCAGGAAGGACAGCATCGTATAAAGTCTGGCTACCACAAGCAGGCCGCCCGCGACCAAATAGCCGCAAATAAGAATCATTAGCAACGACAGCACCCATAGCGGGGTGTTGGGCAGGACCCAAACACTGATCATCCGCCCGTACAAGAGAATGATCAACGTGCCGACAGCAATGAAGTAGAGAACATAGAGGAAGCTGAGCCCTTTTCCGATCCATTTGGAGAAGATAAGTTCGTTAATTTGAAACAAGTTGTTCTCCGGGTGGTTTCTTGCGGTCAGCCAGATGACGAGCACCACGATTTGTATAAGAACCGCTGCAATAATTAAAGAAATCCATCCATCCTGTTTGGATGCATTATGAAGCTCATGGGGAATAGACAGCACCCCGACCCCGATTTGGGTTTGAATGATCATGAAAAAGAACTGACGCTGAGACAGTTTTTGCTCCGGCTTAGGATTCGCCTGGCTTTGAGGTATCGTTTGCTTTTGCTTGTTCTTCTTTTTCGTGCTCAATTTGCTTCCACTCCCTAGACGATTTAAAGGCAACAGGATCAATCGAGTGAGCGTCTTTCGGTCTTCGTTTCATCATTGGCAGAGGTACACGCACAAATGTATCTTTAAGGTCGACAAGGCTTAAAGGAGCAAGCGGCGCAAAATAAGGTACGCCGAAAGAATGAAGCCTTGTCAAATGCACAAGAATGAACAACATTCCGAAGACGATACCGATAAATCCGAGCGTCCCGGCAAGCAGGATTAATGGAAACGTCAACAGGCGCAGCGTCGTACTCAGTTCATTCGACGGGACGACGAAGGATGCGATGGCCGTCAATGCAACGACGATGACCATCAAATTGGATACAAGACCGGCCCTGACGACCGCATCTCCAATGACGAGACCGCCGACAATGCCGATCGTCTGTCCGATCGGCTGCGGCAGCCTGATCCCCGCTTCCCTTATCAGCTCGATGATGATGACCATCACTAACGCTTCCATAATCGGTGGATAGGCTATTTCGTTTATCGATGACTTGACGGGGACGATGAGCTCATCCGGAATCACTTCAAAATGAAAACTAACGACAGCAATATAAAATGCGGGCAGCGTCACTGCTATGACAAAACTGAATAAACGGATCAAGCGAATAAAGGTGCCCGTAAACCAGCGCATGTTGTAGTCATCCGGCGATTGATAAAACATGAAGAAGGTAGAAGGTGCAATCAAGGCCGTAGGACTACCCTCAGCCATGATGACGACCCTCCCTTCCATCAAATTGGCCACTACCCGATCAGGACGTTCGGTATTAAGCATTTGCGGGAATGGAGAAACGGTCTGGTCTTCAATGAATTCCTCTACATATCCCGGACTGTGCACCATATCTGTGTGGATCGTCTTCATCCGTTTCTCAATCTCTTCAACAAGAGTTGGATCTGTAATTCCATCCATATATAAAAGACCGACATTGGTGTTGGTTTTCTTTCCGAGCTTGTAGTATTTAACCGTTAAATCCCTATGCTCGATCCTCTTCCTGACAAGGTTGATATTGATCATCATGTTCTCGACGAAGCCATCGTGCGATCCGCGTACTACTTTCTCATTGGCCGGCTCTTCCGGACTTCTATTGAAGGATGAGGTTACGTTAAACATCGAAATGCGGCGGCTGCCATCTTCCAAATAAATGGCATGCCCCCGAAGCAGCGTAACGATCGCTTCTTCAAGGTTATTGGTATGTTTACAATCCGGAATTTCCGCTATGCTGTCGACATTACCAAGTTGAACCGGCTCAAAGATCTTCTCATGAATCTTTTCCTGCTCACTCATGGATTCGAAGTACATTAAAGCCGCATTTCCCTTATGCATCACCCTTATTTTCAGGTCATTCGTTTCGTGGAAGGCATTCAAAATGTACTCCACATTTTCAGCGAGCTTCATTGTACTGAGCTGGACCGGCTCATCGGCTTGATCAGCAATTTTCCTATCTGAAATTTTCGTATGATCTCCGAAAAATAATCGTTTTAAAAATCCCATATGCATCACCTGCACTTAGATTGCCACCGCCATGGTAAAACTATACTGTCCTACGGGAAAATAGCAGGTATAAAAAAAAAGCAACCACAGAAGTGGTTGCTTTAGAATCAATGACCCGGGAAGAAGGCCAGTTGAAGGATGAAAATAATGGCGAACATATAAAGAATCCAGTGTACTTCTTTTCCTTTTCCGACTACAAGCTTCAAGATCGGATACGTGATGAAACCGAAGGAAATTCCTGTAGCAATGCTGGATGTAAGAGGCATGGACAATATAATGATGAAAGCCGGGAAAGCATCATCGAATGAACCCCAATTGACCTTGGCAAGTCCTTCCATCATGAAGCACCCGACGATGATCAAGACCGGCGCCGTAATTGCCGGAAGCCCTGATACAGCTCCGACGATTGGAGAGAAGAACATCGACAATAGGAACAGAGCAGCCACGACAAGCGTCGTCAGCCCTGTACGACCACCTGCTGCGACTCCAGAAGAAGACTCTACATAAGCAGAAGACGGACTCGTCCCGAACATGGCACCCACCGTAGTGGCAGAAGCATCTGCCATCAATGCGGCACGGGCACGCGGCAGGCTTCCGTCCGGTTTAATGAACCCTGCCTGCTCGGCCACTCCGACCATCGTACCTGTCGTATCGAAGATCGTAACGAGCAGAAAAGCGAATACGACGGTGTATAAACCGTTACTGAATACGGCACCAATATCCATGTCCCAAAAAACTGGAGCAGGCGGCGCATCCACAAATCCGTTGATTTCAAGCTGACCAGTGAAAAAGCCGACAAGACCTGTCAGGAACATTCCGATGAACAGACCTCCTGTCACATTTCGTGCGATGAGAATCAACGTGACAATCAGTCCGAAGACGGTAAGCAGCTGTCCCGGCGCCGTCAGGTCACCAAGAGTCACTAACGTGGATTCGCTCGGCTCGATGATCCCACTCATGCGCAGCCCGAGAAACGCGATAAATAAGCCGATTCCTGATGTAATTCCATACTTCAAAGAAGGAGGAATAGCCTTAATCAACGTCTTGCGCAGACTCGTCATACTCAAGATAACGAAAAGAATACCGGAAACGAATACCGCACCGAACATAACGGAGTAGCTGACATCCTGCTGCACCACTTCCGTCACGAAGTATGCGTTCAATCCCATTCCGGGAGCTATGGCGATTGGATAATTGGCAGCAAAGGACATGATCAGCGTTCCGATCACAGCGGCAAGAATCGTAGCCATGAACACTTGCTGGAACGGCACATCCGCACCCGACAGGATGACGGGGTTGACTACTATAATATAGGCCATCGTCAAGAACGTCGTAATTCCCGCAAGAATTTCCGTTTTGACGTTGGTCTGGTTTTGATCTAATTTAAAAAAACGTTTCATAGTCATGAACACCTGACTTTCTTTTATGATGACAACGTTCCCTATCATATACTTTTCACGAACAAAAATCAACATTAAAATTGTTAATGTTCGTGTTTAGCTTACAAGCAGTAAAAAAACCGGCAGAGCCTTCCTCCTTCTACCGGTTTTCGTTATGATATCCAGGTTTGTACCATGTCAGGATCTCTTCTGCCGTGTCCTTATCCAAATGGAAGCAACGCGCTACTGCCGGCCCTTGTCCAGAAGGGAGTGTACACCTTACACTGCCGAGATCTGCATTCTTTTGAAAAATGGTTTGTGTTATACGGGCAGACTGTATCCGGTGTTTCTTCATCAGAAACGTATGCCTGCTCCATGACCGGTTGCGCAGAGTCAGCTGCTGATTATCGATCCGCCACCCGGCATCACGGAAAGCCAGGTCGCCCAGTACGAGAAACAGAGGAAAGGAAATCATAGATAACAGACCGTATGGAAAGAAGAAAATACTCACAGCAGCGGAGCCGATCAGCGGGAACAAGGTATAAGTAATCAGGTACCTTCTTCTCCCCCGTTTCGGCGCCTTATTGTACACATCGTTCCATTGATACTCCGGCAGCACACTTTTCAATACCGCGGGCAGGTCTTTCTTCTTAATCAAAGGAAACAGATTCCACTTATGTTCTGATCCTTTATCGACGGTCCCGCCTGCACTAATCAGTGTCACACTGACATAGCCGATGGGCTGTCTGAGCATATTCTCGTCCACCCGGATCCCCTGTATTCGATTGATTGGAACAGTAATCTGTTTCTTCTCGAGAAGCCCTCTCGTTATGATGACATCCTCCCCCTCCAAAGAAACGGAAAAGCCGGCATAACGGATGAATGCAAGGAGAATGGAAAAGCCATATGCAAACACGAAGACACCGAAAACAAGAAGGGCTGCAAGAAAGAATCCGAAGCGGATCCACTGGATGAGCTGATCATACATCCAGCCCATAGGAAGTATGTCTGTCGCTTGGGACAAAAATACGGCAACGCCGGAAAGTACCACACCCGCTCCCCCGGAGGTTACAGCCATCAGCATAATGTCCTTCGTGTCCATTCGGAACAGATAGTTCCTCTTCTCCTCGTGACCTTGGATTAGAAGCGACTCCGATTCTTCCTTATGCGCTTGTACCAATAACGCTTCCAGTTCAAGCGCTTCGAACAATCGAATGGCAGTTAATTCCGCTTCCGCATTCCCAACGCTGGAAGCCGCTGTCTCTATGGACAGCTTTACTAAGCCGAAAGGTCGATGAACGATTCCCTCGGAATGATCGAGACTTTGAATCCGCTCCAAAGGTATGTACCGTTTCTTCCGGAAAATTAACCCGTATTCGATTCTAAGCTCCCCTTCTTCCACTCGATACGTGAAGCGCCACCACCTTATAAGCCCGGAAACAAACACGAGCCCAAAAATGCCGCCCCCGATAAGCAGAGGCATCCATCCCATATTACCCTTAACAATATTTCCGCCATTCAAGAAAAGAATAACGATTAAAGGAAAAAACGCATTTTTCAACAGGCCCCCGACATGAAGGAGAGCGGATAAAGGATGAAGGCGTCTCTTTTTAAACATCATCTTCGGCCACCCTTGCCAGCGCAGAAATGGACAACCTCAGCCTTTCCGCTTCCTTTTGATCAAGCGCCGGAATTTTATGAACGGTGGCGGCTGTCGAAATCCGAATGGTGGAAACCCCGAACTTCCTTAATAACGGCCCCTGTTCTGTATCGACATGCTGCACACGTACCATAGGTATAAGCGTTCGAGTCACAATAAAAATACCATGTTGGATATCAATATCCTTTTCGCTGACATGGTATTTCCAGCGCCGCCAACGCCAAACAGGAATCAGCCAGATCATAAGCACTACGTGCAGGAGCAATGTTCCTGCACCCGTGAAGACGAGCCAGACCGGCCATTGCCAAAAATAAACAGCAGTCGAAAGTGCAATGCAGATCAGGAAAAGAAGAAAAGCCTGAATTCCTCCATGAATTCTCCAGATAAACAAAGCTTTTTCAGATATGACCCGCCGCAGTTGCTGCTCCATCTCTCCACCTCCTCAAACGGTTTAAAAAAACCGGACATTTCGTCCGGTTTTTTCCCCTTTACTTTCCTTTAGATAATTCTTTAGACTTCTCTGTACATGCGTACATCCCTTGGATGATCGCATTTCGAAGACCTGCTTCTTCTAATTTCGTTACTCCGGCTATGGTCGTCCCCCCGGGGGTACAGACAGCATCCTTCAGTTCACCAGGATGTTTACCAGTTTCCCGTACCATCCGGGCGGAGCCTTCCACCGTCTGGGTAACCATCTTATACGCTTTATCCCGCGGAAATCCTTGAGCGACAGCTGCATCAGCCATGGCTTCAATAAGCATATAAATAAAGGCCGGTGCCGACCCGCTTACGGACGGGACAGCGTCCATCAGCTTCTCGGGAACGATTTCGGCTTCTCCAAAGCTCTCAAACACTTCCATTACGTCCGCCAACTCTTCTTTTGAAACGAGTTCATTCGGACATAAGGCACTCATCCCGGCACCTACCAAGGAAGGCGTATTAGGCATCGAGCGTATCACTTTGACATCACGGCCGAACGCATCCCTCATCGCCTGCAGAGTGATACCGGCGGCAATGGTAACGACCACTGTATCCGCCGGTACATCGTCTTTTATTTCTTTTATCACATCTTCATACACATATGGCTTGATAGCAAGAAACAGCAGGTCACATTCTCTGGCCAGTTGTTTATTGTCATGATTGATCTGAATCCCGTACTCATCGGTTACGAAGTCAATCGTTTCATCCGACAGGGCCGTTGCGGCTATCTCCTCCGCCTGGACGAGACCCGCATCAATCATGCCCTGAATCATCGCACGCCCCATTTGTCCGCAACCAATGAACCCAATCCGCTTATTCACCGTACATTCCCCCTTCATCTTTCCTTATTGTATAGGAAGAAGGTCGACTGTACAATTCCTTTCGGGTTGTTGTAAGTTTCTAGTAAAAATTACATATTTTCTAGAAGAGAGGTTTACAAACTGTTCTGGATTACCTATAATAGAAACTGTATTCTTCATATCATAGTGAAACGCCCAAAATATCATAGCTGCTACGAAAAAAGCTGAGCTGCCCTAAGCTCAGCTTTTTTCGTGTAGACAAACGAAACCGGATGGCCTTGGGGCCATCCGGTTCGAAAAGATTCATTTAACAACTTCTCCCTGCTCATTAAAAAAGTGCTTCATGGCATGGAACACATCCGCTTTCCTCCGAAGAATATAGTGCCTGAACTTCGGATGATCAATCGTTTTGTACGCCTGCATGAGACTCGAAGAGCGGTTATACTGATTTACTTCTCCATAACCGAACATCTGGGAAACTTCAATCAGCTGATCAATTAACCCGAGGCAGCGTTTGTTGTCTGATGTTAAATTATCGCCGTCCGAGAAGTGGAACGGATAGATATTATAGCGATCCGGTGAATATTTCGTCTCTATCAATTCCAACGCTTTGCGGTAGGCCGAAGAACAAATCGTTCCACCACTTTCGCCTTTCGAGAAGAAATCTTCCTCACTGACTACTTTCGCCTGTGTATGGTGCGCAACAAACTCTACTTCGACTGTCTCATAATTCTTCCCTAGAAAACGATTCATCCAGAAGAAGAAACTGCGCGCCATATATTTTTCCCACTGTCCCATCGAGCCGCTCGTATCCATCATGGCAAGAACGACAGCTTTTGATTCCGGCTTTGTTTTTTCATTCCACGTTTTAAAACGGATATCTTCCGGATAAATCGGTGCAAAAGCCGCATCCCCGCTCAATGCATTCCGCTTATACGCCTCCAACATTGTACGCTTCTTGTCAATGTTTCCTGTCAATCCGGTCTTCCGAATATCGCTGAACTCAATATCGGTCTGAATAATATTGTCTTTTTCTTTTTCATCAAGGTTGGGAAGCGTCAGCTCCTTGAACAAGGCTTCCTCCAACTCTGCAAGGGAAATTTCCGCTTCATAGTAGTCTTCTCCTGCCTGATCACCTGCTCCATCACCGTCTCCAGGCTTTCCTTTTGACTGAGGAGCCTGGGCCACTACATCTCCGACCTGGCTGTCCCCGTCTCCTTGTCCTGCATGCTTATTCTTCTCGTAGTTGTATCGAATCTTATATTCATCAAGGGAACGTATAGGAATCTTTACGACTCGTTTTCCATTCGACATCACAATATTCTCTTCTGTAATAAGATCAGGAAGCTGCTTGTTCATGGCGTCTTTTACTTTTTCCTGATGTCGCCGTTGATCGTCGTAGCCTTTCCGATGGAGGGACCAGTCGTCTTCGGCGATTACGAAACTTTTCTCTTCATCCATATTTTTTCCCTCCTAATCGAGTATTACTTTATCGTATGCAGGTCCACGTCAATGGATGAAACTTATTAAGAGAGGAATGGATAATTTCATATAAAAACCTGCCCTATCCCACCTAAACGCTATCCTCGAACAAACAGAAAAGCACAGTCCTATTAATAGGACTGTGCTTTTCATCAGCTTTGTTGAACAGGATATAGTTTTTTAGAAATTAATGTCTGAATGATCAGGAACAGTCCTCCGACTGCCCAATAAAGAGGCAGCGCGGATGGGGCATTAAAGGAAATGATCAGAATCATGATCGGAGACAGAAGACCAATCACTTTCATCTGCTTTTGCTGCTGTTCCGGTATTCCAATCAAGGTAACGCGGTATTGAATGAAATACAACAATCCAGCTATTAACGCCATCGCAATATCTGATTGACCGAGATCGAACCAGAGGAATGAATGGGTTGCAATCTCTTCAGAGCTTCGAATAGCATAGTACACACCCATAAATATAGGCATTTGAATGAGAATCGGCAGACAGCCCATGTTCATCGGATTGATGTCGTGTTTACGATACAGTTCCATCATTTCCGCCTGAGCCTTTTGCTTTTCTTCTGGTGTCTTCGCCTTCTTCATCTTATCCTGAACAAGGGTCATCTCCGGTTTGACGGTATTCATCTTCACACGCATCTGCTGACTGTTCTTGTAAGTTCTCAGCATGATCGGCATCAGAATGAAGCGGACACCGAGCGTAATGATAATGATAGCCAGTCCATAGTTATCATGAAACAATCCTGCAAGGAACTGAATCGCCTGAATGAACGGCTCTACGAAATAGGTGTGGAAGAAGCCTCCCCCTTGTTGATCAGATGGCGAACACCCGGCAAGCAGCAATGTCAATAAACCGAAAATGGATAATAAACGTTTCAATTATAATTCCTCCTCATTATTCGTGTATATCTGTTAACGAATAATGAGGGAATAGTCGCTTTCGTCCGAAGCCTCCTGCCTCCAAACCGTACGGCGGAGCCAATGGATTAACGGTTGTACGAACACTGCCCCCGTACTTTCACCGATCTGTCCCGTATCAGCTGTCATTAATTCAATGGATCGATCCTCTATCCATGATGAAGAGTCATTAATGAAGTGGGACCACAGCGATTGAAGCGCCATACCGGTAAGGGCGGTTACGTATATAGACAGGAACAGCAAATCATAAGATCCGTCCAGCCATTCCATTATTGGGAACATAAGCATCTCTTTTCTATGCGGTAGTAATAATGATACGAATCAAGCAGAAGAAACGTTTCATCATTTTTCTCCTTCTATATTAACACAGATACCGGGAAAGACTAAACCGCCTTCTCTTCTGGTAAAGAAAAAGGCTGTGCCTCCCCCCTGTCCCAGGGAAGATGCACAGCCTTTATTTCCGTGAATAACTCAGCCTTCCAATAGAAGATCAAACGGATCTTCAATCATTTCTTTGATACGCTTCAGGAATTGAACAGCATCTTTACCATCTACGATTCTATGATCATAGGAAAGGGCAATATACATCATTGGACGCACCTGAATCGAATCATCAGGCATAACTTTTGCACGCTTCTCAATGTTATGAAGACCGAGGATCCCGACCTGTGGAGCATTCAGAATCGGTGTAGAAAGCATGGAACCGAAGATACCTCCATTAGTGATCGTGAACGACCCGCCCTGCAAGTCTTCCAAACCAAGTTCTTTGTTTCGTGCTTTTGTCGCCAAATCAGCAATACCTTTCTCAATACCTGCAAAATCAAGACGATCGGCGTCACGGACGACCGGTACGACCAAACCTTCTTCTGTAGATACGGCCATTCCAATGTCATAGAATTTCTTCTTAATGATTTCATTGCCTTGAATTTCTGCATTGATAAGCGGGAACTCTTTCAAAGCACCGACAGCCGCTTTGGTGAAGAAGGACATGAACCCAAGCTTAATATCATGTTTCTTCTGGAAGGATTCCTTCCGTTCACTACGAAGCTTCATGACATTCGTCATGTCCACCTCGTTGAACGTTGTAAGCATAGCGGATGTCTGCTGTGCTTCGACGAGACGCTTGGCAATTGTCTGACGGCGTCGGGACATCTTGATGCGTTCCACCGGCTTATCGAAATCATTGGAATCTGAGCTGTTCTGTTTCTCTTTCTCTTTGGAAGAGGAGGAAGCTTTCGGCTGTTCCTGCTTGTTTCCGCTGCCTTTTGCTGCTGCGTCGACATCTTCCGGACGGATGCGGCCAAGTGGATCGCGTGCGGAAACTTCGCTAAGGTCGATTCCGAGCTCACGGGCGCGTTTGCGGGCAGCAGGTGTCGCAATGACGTCTTTGGATCCATTGCTTTCTTCCGGCTGCTTCTCTTCCGTTTTCTGTGCAGGCTCTTCTTTTTCCTGTTTTTCGTTAGATGGTGCCGGTTCTTCCTTGGCGGAACCTTCTACTTCCGAACTGCCGCCACCTGCTTCACCGTTCTCATCCACTTTGGCGATGACGTCTCCGACTTCGACGTCATCCCCTTCCCCGGCAAGCAGCTCGGCAATGATGCCGCTTGCGTCCGCATTTACTTCTACGTTTACTTTATCCGTTTCCAATTCAAGAATCGGGTCGCCTTTTTCCACCTGATCCCCTTTTTTCACTAACCACTCTGCGATCGTACCTTCTGTTATGGATTCAGCTAATTCAGGAACTTTTATTTCCTTCATTTCGTATTTCCTCCTTTAGAAATCTGTAGCGCTTCGTGAATAATGCGATTTTGCTCTGTTTTATGGATGTTCGGTTCTCCGACAGAAGGAGATGCGCGATGAGGTCGTCCAACATAACGGTGGATCTGTCCCTCTTTCAACAGCTTATAAAGGATTCCTTCTACGAAATACCAGCTACCCATGTTCTGCGGTTCTTCTTGGACCCATACGAGTTCTTCTAAATTCGGATACGTTTCCAGCATCTCTGCCAGGTGTTTTTCAGGGAATGGATAAATCTGTTCAATTCTTACAGCATCGATCGTTTCAAAACTCTCGTCACTGTTCTCCACTTTATCCTCAATATCAACCATGATCTTTCCGCTTCCAAGGAGAAGCGTTTTCACTTTCTTCTTATCCTTGTTCTCTGAAAGCAGCGGCTGTTTCATAATTGATTGGAAATGACCGTCAACGAACTGCTGACTCCCTACGGCTACACGCTGGTTACGGAGCAGACTCTTCGGTGTCATCAAGACAAGCGGACGCGCTTCTTCTTCATTGCTGATCGCCGCCTGCCTGCGCAGCAAGTGGAAATACTGAGCGGATGAGGTAACATTAGCGACCGTCCAGTTGTTCTCAGCAGCCAACTGCAAGAAACGCTCTAAACGTGCGCTTGAGTGTTCCGGCCCCTGTCCTTCATATCCGTGCGGCAGAAGAAAGACCATACTGGACTTCTCGCCCCATTTGGCACGGCCGGCGGAAATGAACTGGTCAAAGATGACCTGTCCGGCGTTGGCGAAATCACCGAACTGCGCCTCCCAAAGGACGAGCGCTTCCGGAGCCTGTACACTGTAGCCGTACTCAAAACCGATCACTCCGGCTTCCGATAGCGGACTGTTATGAATATCAAAGGAGGCTTTTGCCTGTTCCAGTCCGTGCAGCGGGCAATAGGTCTCTCCTGTTTCCACGTCGTGCAGGACGAGGTGACGGTGGGCAAATGTCCCCCGCTCGGTATCCTGTCCGGTAATACGGATCGGCGTGCCGTCTTCGAGAATCGAAGCAAAAGCAAGCGCTTCCGCCGTAGCCCAGTCCACTTTCTGACCATCATCCAGCATTTTGGCACGGCGCTGCAAAATCTTTTCAAGTTTTTTGAACCCGTTGAAGCCTTCCGGGCGTTTCAACAATCCCTCATTAAGGCTTGTAAGGCGATCGCGGCCGATAGCCGTTTGGATCTCATCAAGATCACGCTCCACCCCGCTTGGACGATCTTTCACATCCGGCGAAGTTGTTTCGTGTTCTCCCATATTGTTGTAAATATCACGGAGTTTCTGTTCAAATTCTTCCTTCATCCCGGCAAGCGTTCCTTCTTCCACGATTGCCTCACCCTGAAGCTGCTTTTCAAAGATTTCCGCGACCGTTGCATGATCGTCAATCTCTTTATAGAGCTTCGGCTGTGTTGATCTCGGCTCGTCCATTTCGTTATGTCCAAAGCGACGATAGCCGACCAGGTCAATCAGGAAGTCTTTATGAAACTTCTTGCGGTATTCATAGGCGAACGTCATCGCAGACAAGCAGGCGATCGGATCATCCGCATTGACATGGACGACAGGTATCTCAAAACCTTTCGCCAAGTCACTGGCATACCTTGTAGAGCGACCGTCTTTTCTGTTCGTCGTAAACCCGATCAAGTTGTTTGCAATAATGTGAACGGTTCCTCCGGTACGATAACCCGGAAGGTCACTCATGTTCAATGTTTCAGCGACAACACCTTCTCCAATGAAGGCAGCGTCTCCATGAATAAGCAGACCGACAGCTTCATCCTGGTCCATCTCCGGATAGCCAGGTTCCGAGCGATCATCCTGAGCTGCTCTTGTGAATCCTTCTACCACCGGATTAACATATTCCAAGTGGGAAGGGTTGTGGCTCAACGTTACACGTGTCGCCGATTGTTCCCCGTTCTCGATTTCTCTTCTCGCACCAAAGTGGTACTTCACATCTCCTGTCCAGCCGTAGTTGATTCCCATGGAACCTTCCGAAGGCATCAATTCTTTATCCGGAGAGTGATGAAACTCGGAAAAGATCTTGTCGTACGGCTTACCGAGAATGTGCGCAAGGACGTTCAAACGTCCACGGTGGGCCATACCCATCATGATATTTTTAATACGATCAAGGGAGGCAGACTGGATAATATGGTCAAGCATCGGAACCATAACGTCCAAACCTTCAATGGAGAATCGCTTCTGCGCCACAAAGGTTTTCGCAAGGAAGTTTTCAAAACCCTCCACCTCTGCAAGCCGGTGAAGCAGCTGTTTCTTCTCTTCCTTACTCAAAGATGCCTGATAGGAACCGGTATCCACTTTATCAAGAAGCCATTTTCTTTCGTCTTCATTGTTCACATGGCCGAATTCAAACGAAATAGTACCTGCATACCTTTCTTTCAAGGTACGGACGACCTGAAGGGCGTTATCCAGCTTGATAGGCGAATCAGGCCATACCCATTCTGCAGGCATCTCCTTGAGATCCTGCTCTTTCAGGCCATATGTTTCTAGTTCAAGTAAATTTGTTGATGGTCGTTCATCGCTTCCCACGGCATATATGTTAGCGTGAAGATGACCATGACGACGAATAGCCTCAACAAGTTTCAACGCTGAGGAGATCTTTGCAACGTCCAGCCCTGAAGGTGCCGCCTTTCCGTTCGTCTCTACTGCAGACGCCGGTGCGCTTTCCATCCAGTCCGGTGCCCCGTGCTCTTCGAAGATCTCCCGCAAGGAAGGATCGACAGCACTAGGATCGTTCTCATATTGTTCGAATTGTTCTTCAATATACCCCATGTTGGGGCCATGGAAAATTTCCCAAAAGCTTTGATTGGAGCCTTGTTTAGACACGTAAAATACCCCCAAGTAATTGTTGGCTATCGTTTCCTCGAAAACGTTTCCAAGTCCAAGTACTATTATAGAATTGAAACGCTTACTTATTCAACAAATTTCACTGTTTTTTTTCAAAATATCAACAAGACCATTATAACAAGAAAGGCGACCGCATGGGTACGCCTTTTTCACTTTTTTCCAAATAATCTGTTGGACGCTCATTCTTCATCTTCCAGCACGCGGTAAGCCATGTCATACAGAAGCCGCTGGCTGTCGATCTGCTCCTGCCCGTGGTCCCGCTTCACATACACATAACTGCCGTCGTTCCTCTGCTCCCTCGCCTTCACATTATCGCTAAGCATGATAGACAGAATCTTATTCAGCCTGAGCTTAATCGCAGGTTCAACCACAGGAAACAGGAGTTCCACCCGTTTGACCATGTTCCTTGTCATCATATCTGCAGAAGACAGAAAAAGTTTATCCTGTCCGTGGTGGCGGAAATAATAGATCCGGCTGTGCTCAAGAAGCCGTCCGACAATACTGATGACACGGATGTTCTGACTCACCCCTTGAATACCCGGACGCAGACAGCAGATGCCGCGGACGATCAGATCGATGTGAACGCCCGCTCGGGAAGCTTCATAGAGCTTCATAATCAAATACTTATCCGTCAGTGAATTCATCTTTGCAATGATCCGGCCGTTCCCATATTCTTCATGAAAACGGATTTCCTGTTCTATGCAGCGGATAAAATCATTACGGATATCGAACGGAGCCATGGAAAGATAATGAAATTGCGGTTTTTCTGTGTAGCCGCTCAAATAATTGAAGAAATCGGTCGCATCCGTTCCGAATGGATCGTCAGCGGTGAAGATGCCCATATCGGTGTATAACGATGCCGTCTGGTCATTATAGTTCCCTGTGCCTAAATGCACGTACCGCTCAATCTTTTTTTCTTTCTTCCGGACGATGAGAGTAATTTTGCTGTGGGTCTTGAGGTATGTCATCCCGTAAATGACATGACAGCCTGCCTTTTCCAATTCTTTTGCCCATTGGACGTTGTTTTCTTCGTCAAACCGGGCCTTCAGCTCCACTAACACCGTCACTTGCTTGCCGTTTTCTGCTGCTCGTTTCAAAGCATCGATAATGGGAGAGTCGCCGCTCACCCGGTAGAGCGTCTGCTTGATCGCAAGGACGTATGGGTCATCCGCTGCGTCGGAAACGAAGTCGACGACCGGCGCGAATGATTCGTACGGATGATGGAGGAAGATATCCTTCTCTTCGATCGCTTGAAAGATATCTTCTCTTCCTTCCAGATCCTTCGGGGGCTGGGGAATCAATGTTTCATAGTATAAATGCTCCTTTTCTTTCTCCAATGCACCATGGAACGCGAACAAAAAAGTAAGATCCAAAGGTCCGTCATTCACATAAATATCGGCTTTTTCTACTTCCAATACCTTACGGAGAAAATGGATAACATTCTCATCATATTTGCCTTCCCGGACTTCCAGACGGACGGCAGCTCCCCATTTCCTCTTTTTTAATTCTTTCTCAATTTCTTTCAGTAGATCACGAGCACCTTCTTCGTGAATGGTCATATCAGCATTTCTCGTTATTCTGAATTCCGTTATCGATTCTACTTCATACCCTTTGAAGAGCTTTCCGATGAAGTGACCGATGACTTCTTCGAGGAGAATAAACGGATAGTCTGTCTGATGATCCAGTTGAATGAAACGGTCGAGCACCGAAGGCACCTGGACAATAGCTGTTTTCTTAGATTGTTCCGGATCCAGAACATCTCGTATGACAATTGCCAGATTGATCGATTTATTCAAGAGCATGGGAAATGGCCGGTACGCATCTACAGCCATTGGAGTAAGAACAGGAAAGATCTCTTCATCGAAATATTTTTCCAGTAACGCTTTTTCTGCATTGGAGAGGTCCGCCATGTTCATTAAGTTGATCCCTTCCTCTTTCAGCTCCGCCTTCATAGAGCGGAAAGAGTCGTATTGCCTGTCAACGATCCGGTGGTTGGTATCCGCAATCCTCTTTAACTGCTGCTTTGGAGTCAGACCTGCTTTATTCTCCGGTTTGTTAAAACCAGCCTTCACCTGATCTTTCAGACCCGCTACGCGGACCATGAAGAATTCGTCCAGGTTGGAGGAACCGATGGCAAGAAATTTCAACCGTTCCATCAATGGATTATCCAAATCGAGCGCCTCAGCGAGCACCCTCTCATTAAACGCGAGCCAGCTGAGTTCACGGTTGTTATAATAATCCGGCCGCCCCAGCACCGCCTTCTCATCTTCCATGGACATGGTGATCACCCTTTATCTCGTATTCGCTTCGTTATCTCTTTTCCACAAACTGCATCGTAATAGACCTCTTGATCGACTTTTCCAAATGCTTTTTATGCTTTTCCGCCTGGTATTCCTCCGCCATCCACGCTCCTTTACAATGGCAGATGAGCAGGACTTCCTCCGAAGTCACCTCAACTTCCAACTTCTCCACAGCCTGCCTCCTCGTACTGTCGAGACTGTAGCATAATTTCAGAAGTGCCCCCATCAGACGGAGTTTTTTCCGTTCTTCTTTTAAGAACCATTCCTTGAAAGGAGACAGGAACTGTTTAAACACCGTTTTATTTTTAAAAGAAGCGAGCAGAGCGAGACGCAGCCTGTCCGTATGCATCAGTCCGTCGATCGTACGATTCGCAAGCAGATAAAAAGTGTGTTGAGAACTCGATTCCCCGTCAATATATTCTCCTAAATTAAACACGTGGCCGGCACGTTTCACTTCGAGCCAGTCTTCCTTATTCAAAGACCCGATTCCCTTCTCCTGAAGGGCACGGAAGAGATCGCCAGCCAAGTGCTGGACATGATGAATCTGCTTAAGGTTCAAGTCATAGTCACTGACGAGTTCCTGGATGCTTTCTTCCAGTACATTCGGAAACACATCTGTCCCCATATCTTTCGTCAACTGTTCATAAAAGATTCCGTCCCTCAACCCTTTACGGCTGAGGATAAAGCTGGTCGCCGCTGCCCGGTCGTATAGACAGTGAAAAACCTCGGTAGCCGGTAAGATGATATCGGCACGATCTTTCGATAACCCTTCTACTTTCTGCAGTTTTTCCATAGACAGGGTGTGCAGATAATTCTTAATGAAAGCAAGGTCATTTTCCTTCATTCTGTATTGATGCAGTCCCGCAAGCGGGTATTCCTTCATATTCTGGTCGATTTGGACAAGGTTCCTGGCTCCGCCGCCGATTCCGATAACAGGAACACGGCGGTCCTTCAACCATGGGAGCGTACCGAACTGCTCAAGCAGATACCTGCGGAGCTCTCCCAGCTCTTCTTCTGATGGAAGATCGTCTGCAAAGAAATCCTGCTTTAAGGTCAAGGCACCGAAGGGGAAGCTGTGAGAGTCGATCAGCTGACGGTCTTTGAAATATGTAACTTCCGTACTGCCTCCTCCGATGTCAATCGTGATCCCTTCCTTGACAGGTGTGGAATTAACGACAGCAAGGTAACCATAATAGGCTTCCTCCTGCTCTGTAAGAATCCTCATATCAAACCCTGTCTCATCTGACACAGCTCGTATGATATCCTCCTGGTTCCCAGCCTGACGGATGGTAGCCGTAGCGACACAAATGAGCTCTTCCAGACGATAGGAGAGAACAACCTCGCTGAATCCTTTCAACGTTCTTAAAAGGGTATCCATACCTGCGTTGGACAGAGTACCGTCATCCTGCAGGTGACTTCTAAGGCGGGCCACCGCCTTTACGTTTTCAATTTCACGGAAACGCCCGCCATTGTCTCTCCTGTAAATGACCAAACGCATGGTATTGGAACCGACATCGATGATGGCATAATATTTCTTCGGCATCGTCTCTCCCCACTCCCTTCATTTTCCGACATTATACCATAGAAAAACCCCAGCCTTCGCTGTCGAAGGCGGGGGTACGACAAGTTTATCGGTTTAAAAGACTTCCTACATATTTAAGCAATTCATTAGCGGAGCTGGAGTTGTATCCATGCTCATCCACGAGAGTCGCCACCACTTCATTGATCTTCTTAAGCTGCTGTTCATCCGGTGTTTTCGTAGACGTCGTAATTTTCACTACGTCTTTCAAGTCGGCAAACAGCTTCTTCTGAATGGCTTCTCTAAGCCGTTCATGAGATTGGTAATCGAACTTCTTCCCTTTACGGGCATAGGCGGAGATACGAATCAAGATTTCTTCCCGGAACGCTTTCTTCGCGTTTTCAGAAACACCGATCTGCTCTTCAATGGAACGCATCAAACGTTCATCCGGATTCAACTCCTCTCCTGTCAGAGGGTCACGAAGTTTCGCTTTGTTGCAATAAGCTTCGACATTATCCAGGTAGTTATCCATCAAAGTGACAGCTGACTCTTCATAAGAATAGACGAACGCTTTCTGAACTTCTTTCTTAGCGATCTCATCGTATTCCTTCCGTGCAAGGGATATGAAATCCAAGTAACGCTCCTTATCATCACTGGAAATGGAGGCATGGCTTCCAAGGCCGTCCTTCAACGACCGGAGAACGTCCAGCGCGTTGATGGAAGTCAACTCCTTCTTGATGATGGTGGATGAAATCCGGTTAATGACATAACGAGGATCAATTCCGCTCATTCCCTCATCTGCATGCTCCTTCTTCAACTCCTCGACATCCACATCACTGAAGCCCTCCAGGATTTCTCCATCGTACAGACGCATCTTCTTCAATACATCAATGGAAGCTTTCTTCGACTCCTTAAGCCTTGTCAATATCGTGAACATTGCCGCAACCCGCAGCGTATGTGGTGCGATGTGCACGTCTCTTATATCGCTTTCCCGGATCATCTTCTCATAGATTTTCTCTTCCTGACTCACTTTCAAGTTATAAGGGACCGGCATCACGATCATACGGGAGTGGAGAGCTTCGTTCTTCTTATTAGCAATGAAAGACCGATACTCCGCTTCGTTCGTATGGGCGATGATCAATTCATCTGCAGATATTAGCGCGAATCTACCGGCTTTGAAATTCCCTTCCTGCGTCAAACTGAGCAGGTGCCACAGGAATTTCTCATCACACTTCAGCATCTCCTGGAATTCCATGATGCCGCGGTTCGCTTTATTCAATTCCCCGTCAAACCGGTACGCACGAGGGTCCGATTCCGAACCAAACTGGGCGATAGTAGAAAAGTCGATCGATCCTGTCAAATCGGCGATATCCTGAGATTTCGGATCAGATGGACTGAATGTTCCAATGCCTGTACGCTTATCTTCGGAGAAAAAGATACGCTCTACTTGAACGTCCTCAATCCGGCCGTCATATTCTGTCTCGACCCGCATGGTATTCAAAGGTGACAAACTGCCCTCTATACGAATTCCATACTCCTCCTGGAATTCTTTCCTCAAATGGTTAGGTATTAAATGCAGGGGATCTTCATGCATCGGGCATCCTTTAATGGCAAAGACCGCGCCTTCCGCTGTATGGGTGTATTCTTCCATTCCCCGCTTCAACAAGTTGACAAGCGTCGATTTACCACCACTGACCGGTCCCATTAATAAAAGGATCCGCTTCCTGACATCCAACCGCCTTGCCGCAGGGTGGAAGTACTCCTCTACCAGTTTCTCCATCGCTTCATCAAGACCATAAATATCCTCATCGAAGAATTTATACCGCTTATGGTCATGTTCTTCTGCAACCCCCGCATTCTTGATCATATTGTAAACGCGGGAATGTGCGGATTGAGCTAAATACGGACGTTCTTTCAATAGATCCAAATATTCTGCGAACGTACCTTCCCATTTGAGTTCCTCTTCGTGTTCCCGGTGGTCTTGTATTTTCTTTAAAATGTCCACTTCGCGACCTCCCCCGTCGTAAGAGACGAATTTTAATACATCCTATGCTTGGATTATCGAAAACATGTGTGACTGACTCGTAATTAAGGATGCAGGCGGACACCAGAGACCGTTAGAAGGTCCATCCCCTTTAGCACCTGAGCTGTCCACCTTCTTCATGCCTATGCCGCACCGCTTCAAATCTTGACCATAAAAAAAGAAGACTGGAAATTTCAGTCTTCTTCATAATCCCTTCGTTCCTGATACCGGCGCCTCTTCGCCAGTCCGATTACCAGAAAAGTAATAAAAAGAAAAAAATTGAGGAGTCGGAATTCTTCATAAATGATTGCTAGCAATGCCCAAATGAAAGCGCTGATCAAAAAAAGCACACTGGATATCAAAGACTGATTCACAAGGCATCCCCTCCTGTTTCAATTATAAAACAATTCTGTACTTATGTATGCCACCAACCATTGTAACTGGGTAATTCAACCTATAAAACAAGGACATTTACATCCTTTGCAAATTTTGACACATTCCATTGCCCTTGTTAGAATGATTGTGGTTATTTTAATGTGATAAAGTGCTTAACTGACAGAAAGAAGGATTGCATATGGAAACATGGTACTTTGTCGATTCCGGTCACTGTACTCCTGCCATGAACATGGCACTGGATGAGGCTTTGATGAATTGGCACAGAGCCGGAGAAATTCCGCCTGTCCTCCGATTCTACGGCTGGGCACCAGCCGGCTTATCCGTAGGGTACTTTCAGAAAGTGAACGGGAAGATAGACATGGATGGCGTGAAAAAACACGGCTACGAGCTTGTCCGTCGCCAAACCGGCGGCCGGGCTGTTCTGCACGACAAAGAACTGACATACAGTGTTATCGTCTCAGAACAACATGAAGCGATGCCGGCTTCCGTGAAAGAAGCCTATTTGGTAATTTCCAAAGGACTCCTAGAAGGGTTTCGCAACCTGGGGATCCAAGCTGATTTTGCTGTACCGGAAGGTAAACTTGGCGTGACAGGCTCTGCCGTATGTTTTGAAGAGCCGTCCTGGTATGAACTGATTGTAGAGGGAAAGAAAGCTGCTGGCAGTGCCCAGACACGCAAAAAGGGAATCATCCTGCAGCACGGATCGATCCCGATTGATGTAGATGATGTCAAGCTTTTCGATATGTTCCTATATAAAAATGAACGGGTGAAAGAACGCGCGCGAAAAGCATTCGGAGACAAAGCGGTTGCCATCAACCAACTGCTCGATAAGCCCGTTGATTTCAACGAGACAAAACATGCGTTTAAGAGTGGATTTGAAAAAGGGATGGACATAACGCTTGAACCTTTCGAACTCTCTGATGATCAATGGAAAACAGTAGAGAAAATCGCCGCAGAACGATATCAATCGGATGAGTGGAACTTTTCCCGATAATTAAAGGAGTGGACAACATGGCTAAAGACCAAGAGTACATAAGAAAGCCGGATTGGCTTAAAATCAAAATCAACACGAACAAATCCTACACCGGGCTGAAAAAGCTGATGAGGGAGAAGAAACTGAACACGGTTTGTGAGGAAGCACGCTGCCCGAATATTCACGAATGCTGGAGCGAACGTAAAACGGCAACCTTTATGATCCTTGGGGATACGTGCACACGCGGGTGCCGCTTCTGCGCGGTAAAAACCGGACTTCCGAACGAATTGGACTGGGGAGAGCCGGAACGCGTGGCTGAATCTGTCGAAATCATGGGACTGAAACACGTAGTGGTCACAGCTGTCGCCCGTGACGATCTGAATGACGGTGGTGCAGCCGTTTTCGCGGAAACGGTAAAAGCGATTCGCCGACGTGTCCCTGGATGCACGGTGGAAATCCTTCCTTCTGACATGAAAGGTGATTACGAGAGCCTTCACACACTTATGGCTGGAGAGCCGGACATCTTCAATCACAACATCGAAACCGTACGTCGACTTACTAAGAAAGTCCGCGCTCGTGCGATGTACGACCGTTCTCTGGAATTGCTGCGCCGCGTTAAGGAAATCCGCCCTAACACACCGACAAAATCAAGCATCATGGTCGGCCTCGGGGAAACGAAAGAAGAAATTATTCAAGCGATGGACGACCTGCTGGAAAACAATGTCGATATCATGACAATCGGCCAATATTTGCAGCCGACGAAAAAACACTTGAATGTGGAACGCTATTACCATCCGGATGAGTTCGAAGAGCTGAAACAAATCGCTCTGGATAAAGGCTTCCGACACTGTGAAGCCGGTCCGATGGTCCGTTCTTCTTACCACGCAGATGAACAAGTCAATTCCACATCCGCTCAGCGCCGAATCAAATACATGAAAGGCTATGAGTCTCAAGGAAAAGAATTGGATACAACAAACTTCTAACTTAAACGAAAAGGCCCCTCCATTCGAGGGGCCTTTTCCATTTACCAGAAACCGCCGTATGGGGGACGTCCGTAGTATCCGCCATAGTACGGAGGCGGCGGTGGCGGATACCCTCCACCAAAACCTCCGTAGAAACCTGGAGCAAGTGCACCTCCGAGAAAACCGCCGAGCAGTCCGCCGGCGAACGGCCCTAAAAAGAAGAACCGTTCATCTTCATCGCGGAAGCCATCCTGCATGTGATTCGGGTAGTAATACGAATATTGATTCATTCCTACTCCTCCAATCCAACCTTGGTTATTCACCTACTCTTCACTCTATGTAAACGCCCGGTGAGGCGTATAGGCATCTGTCATCCGAGAAAGGATAAAATTAGCAGGACAAGCCATTTCCTTCAATTTGGAAGTGAGGTATAATAAAGACCAGAACGACTTGTCTGGCTAATAAAGGAGGATGGACGATGAATCTAACTTTGATCATTCTTGTAAGCGTTGCATTTCTTACGGCCATTTTCACTGCCGGCTACAACACGAAGGCTGGATCACCTAAGAAATAAGGAAAAGAGTGCCTCCCTTTGCGGACGCACTCTTTTTTGTCATTTGATCAAGTTTGGATAGCCTTGCTGCTTCAACGCATCGTATAAAATGATGGAGGCGGTGTTCGATAAATTCAAAGAACGAACTTCCCCTGTCATAGGGATGCGCAGGCAGCGATCTTCCAATCCCTCAAGGAGGTCTTTCGGTATGCCTGTCGTTTCTTTCCCGAATACGAACATCCAATCTTTCTCCGGACTGCTGAAATCGAAATCGGCATACGACTTCGTTCCGAAATTTTCAATGTAATAAAATTCCGCTTCCGGATAAGCCTCGTACAATTCTTTAATGGAATCATGATAGTGGACGTTCACCTTATGCCAGTAGTCCAAACCGGCCCGGCGAAGCATCTTATCATCTGTTGAGAAACCAAGCGGACGGATCAAATGAAGTTCTGTATTTGTCGCTAAGCAGGTCCTTGCAATATTACCGGTATTAGCCGGAATCTCCGGTTCAAATAAAACAATATGGTTCGGCATGTCTTTCACCTCAGTCTAGTCATAATCAACCAGACCATTATAACATACCGTTCATCCGTCAATTCGGAAAAATTTGTACTGGATTGACGGGGTATAGGCGGTAGAATCTTCATAGGCCCAGTAACGATGTCGGCTGTTAGATGTATGGGCATTGACGAGCGGCATACCGCTCGCATCCTTCCTTGTTACGATCGTATTATGATCAAAGCGCCCGTTCCCCTGGAAATCATAGCAGATGATATCCCCCGGCGACAGCTGATCGGCTGATGATACTTCCGTAGCCGTCAATCCTTTCCGCGCACCACTCATATACCAGCGCAGCGCATGAGCGACCGTCCAGCTGTAGCTCCATGTCCCACTTCCATACCACCATCCCTTACTTCTTGCAGGCGAGCCATGCATAGGGGCACCACCGGCCCGCAGACACTGAGATACATAATTGGTGCAATCGACATCAAAGTGCCGGTAAGCCGGGTTATAGCTGTCCCACCACCTGTCCGCGTAGCGCACGGCTGCTCTTCTGTCGTACGTAAAACGGCTCTCCTCCCTCTCCCTTGAATGACTGAATTCCAAAGCGGATGTTAAGGAATCCGTACCCGGGCGCTCCGTTCGGATTCGATGATCCAGCCACTCCCCTTTAGAGAATCTGCTTCTTCCCTCGTATATTCCTTCTTCCAAGTAAGTTCGCGGTCCGTCCTTCACCAACATGGAGACGTGCAGCAAATAATCAAGACAGACCTCCTTGTCGTAGGCGGCCCGGTGGTACGGTTTCAGTTCAAATGTAACCCGTCGCAGCGACTTCCCACCCGCTTCTAATGCGTCGACTTTCTTTCTCAGCCACTCTTCTTCGTTCTGGTCAAACAGGCGATCCATGATTCTCTCCCAGTACCGCTGTAATAAATGAACAGCACTCATCCGTCTCCCCTCCCCACCTTCATATCTATGAAAAAGGATAGGAATACATGAAAAAAACGGCTCATCCAAACAGGATCAGCCGCTTCTATGTTCCGTTACGGAATGGTGCTCTCGTTCGAGCTCTAATAACTTCTCTTTCTTATCTATTCCACCCGCATACCCTACGAGTTTCCCGTTACTTCCAATGACCCGGTGACACGGGACCACGATAGAAAATGGATTTTGGTTAACAGCACCTCCGACAGCCCGGATCGCTTTCGGGGCGTGGATATAGGAGGCGATGTCCTTATAGGAACGTGTTTCTCCATAAGGGATCTGGTGGTGCAGCGTCCGCCAGACCTGCCGTTGAAAGTCCGTACCGTAACATTGGAGAGGTACCTGGAATTCCGAACGCCTGCCTGCAAAATATTCCTGGAGTTCCTCCCTCGTCTGTGCCACATATGTTTGCTCAGGGTCGTAGACCAACTCCCCTTTGAGAAAGTGCTTCCTTTTCCAAGTTTGATAGAATGCGGTCCGATCTTCGTATTTGCCATAATCAATGCGGCAGACCCCTTCATCATTCGCAAGTACTGTAACAGCACCTAAAGGAGTCTCGAATGTGTCATGATATAAGAAAGACTGATGGTTCATGGTCAACCCCTTCTTCAATTAACATTATTTTCTATTATACAAGAGCTGTAGATAGATGAAAAGGTACAGGCGCTTATAGTTTCTCAAATTGGAGCCCTTTCTCCATTTCCACCCGTACCTGATCGTTCTCTTCTTTCTCCATTGCCTTAAGGATCTCTTCCCTGCCGTCCTCTGTTCCAATCTTGCCGAGTGCCCAGGCAGATGTCCCCCGGATCACCGGACGTGGATCTTCCTTCATCAATCGGATCAACTCCGGAACGGCCGTCTCATCCCGGTAATGGGCGAGCGCGAGGATAGCATTACGCTGAATAGGTTTTTTACCTCTCCAGGATCCTGATATAGAACCATAGGTATTCTTGAATTCTCGATTGGAAATGGATAAGAGCGGAACCAATTTTGGTTTCACAACTTCAGGGTCCGGCTCGAATTCTTCATGGTTATGAAAATCTTTCTTTCTGTTCTTCGGACAGACCGTCTGACAGGTATCGCATCCATAGAGGCGATTGCCGATCACTGTTCGGAATTCATCCGGAAGAAAATCCTTCGTCTGCGTAAGGAAAGCGATACACCGCTGGGCATTCAACTGCCCGCCCTGCACGAGAGCATCGGTCGGACATGCATCCACGCAGATGGAACAGTCCCCGCAGCTGTCGTCCACCGGTTCATCCGGGGCAAAAGGGATATTAGTAACTATTTCTCCTAAATATACATATGAGCCGAACTCCGGAGTGATGACGGCGCAGTTCTTCCCGCTGAAGCCTATACCGGCCCGCTCTGCCACAGCCCTGTCGGAAAGTTCCCCCGTATCCACCATCATCTTCAGTTCGGCGTCGGGCACTTTCTGTTTAAGGAATTCCCCCAACTTCTGCAGGCGGTCGCGCAGTACATCATGGTAATCCTGTCCCCAGGAGGCGCGGCAGAAAAGGCCTCTTCGCTCTCCCTTTCTGCTTTTCGGAGCGTCTTTCATTTTGGAAGGATAGGCCAGGGCGATCGACAGGATCGATTGTGCCCCCGGGAGAAGGCGACTCGGTTCCGTACGCTCTTCTGCGCTTCCTTTCTCAAATCCGGACTGATAGCCGAGCTCTTCCTGACGGATCAGGCGTGCCTTCAGTTCGCCGAACACGTCTGCTGCAGCGAAGCCGATTTTATCAATGCCTATTTCTTTGCTGTATGCGATGACTTCGTCTTTCAGCTGTTGATAATCCACCCTGATCCTCTCCTTTCTATCGTAAGTCTTTAACTTTAGCTGTCCGTATGCGGTTGAGTACCGCTGCTATTTCCATCATTCGTGGTCTGGCAAGCTCCCCGGGATGCTGGTTTTTGAAAGGTGCAAAAGATGCCAGCCCCTCTTCGTTCATTTGTTTCTCAATCATGGAGAGTATTTCCGATACACTCCGTTCTTCTTTCCAGATGCCTCTCTTCTCCAAATGAAGCAGAATATCGGCAATCATTCTCGTCTGGGACGAATCGATCAACTGCTCGATCCCGTCCAACTCTATATCGGTATGCCCCATGAGAATTCTTTTCAACCCTTTCGCCTGCATCTTTTCCTTCCTGCCTTTTTGTGCCTGGATAGTACTCGGAAGGAACGCCCGCTTCGGCAGGGTTCCAAAAGCCGCTTGCTCCTGGGTCGTACGTCCAGTCGGATACGCTTCGGCAATTTGCTTTGCCTTCTTCGTGACATCATAAGGAATGTATTGATCCATCATAATGACGTCGTCGGCCACCTGGAAATAGTCTCCGGATCCGCCCATCACGAGGAGCGTAGAGATTCCCAAGCCATCTCTGAGCTGCTTGACTTTATCAAGGAAAGGAGTGATTGGTTCCTTCTCCTGTACAACAAGCTGCTGCATCCGTTCATCACGGATCATGAAGTTCGTAGCACTCGTGTCTTCATCGACGAGAAGCGTCGTAGCACCTGCTTCCAAAGCTTCTATTACATTCGCGGCCTGTGACGTGCTGCCGCTGGCGTTTTCTGTGGAGAAAGTCGTCGTATCTGCACCATGAGGAAGATTTTTGATGAATGGGGAAATATCTACATTCGTCACCTGACGGCCATCCTCCGCACGAACTTTGACTGCATCGGGGTCCGTCAGCACATACTCCCTTCCATCCCCTTGAATATGAGGATACACACCCCGCTCCATTGCATTCAAGAGGGTACTTTTACCATGATAACCTCCACCGACAATCAATACAATTCCTTTGTTCAGAGCCATCCCCGTCAACGGTTCCTCTCTGTGTGGAATGGAGAAGGACACCCGCTTCTCCTCCGGGCTCCGGAACGGTACCGCGTCCTTCATCGGGCGCTGACTGATGCCGCTCTCCCTTGGAAGGACTGAACCGTCTGCTATAAACGAAATCCAATCGTTCTTCTTCATTTCACGGAGAATCGCTTCATGCTGATCGGCAAGCTGGCAGGCTGCTTCCAATTCTTCATCCTTGATTTTAAAAATCGACTGTTTCATGATTTCCGGTAATATAGAGAAGAACAGTTTCTCTGCCTGTTTCCCATTGATCCGTCTCCCATTCGCAGGCAGACCTACCGTAAGACAAACGACCACAGAATCGTTCTCCAACTGAACAGCCGTCCGCTCCAATATTTCCTGACCGGGACGATCGACAGAAACGATTCCGCTTTTGCCGCTCCCTTTCACACTCGTCTGGGTTTTACTTATCCTTTTTGCCACGGCTCTTGTCAATCTGTCTTCCGTGTAATACTTCCGTCTGCTCCCGTCTTTCCAACTCGCTTTCATTTCCCGCTGTTTATCCGGGATTCGGATTCTGATTTTGGACGGGGATGCAAACGGATCCCCCTGGACATAATCCAAGAATAAATCGTAATTCGGGAAACGATAATTCCCCTGAAGCTGCTTGTATGCTTTATAACTTTTACCATCTATCTGTTTCAGTTGCTGCTGTAACCGGTTCATAGTGGATTCCTCCTGATTTGTAGTTCTACTATAGGATGTATCCATTTTTCCTCAAGAAAAAACGCAATGCTTCGTTATCCATTTAACGAAACACTGCGTTGGTTCACATAAGTATAAAAAATAATAGCTTTTGGAGCGGGTGAAGGGAATCGAACCCTCATCATCAGCTTGGAAGGCTGAGGTTTTACCACTAAACTACACCCGCATGTCTCCCTCATCGGAAGTACATTTGCTATTATAACAATCGTTTTTTAACCATGCAACAATTAATTTGCAATTTCTTGTCGAATATTGTTTTTTCATGACAGGATCGTGTTAAGCGTGTTGCAATACACAATGTCCAAACAAAAGACGACCCGCATCCGTGGATGCGGGCCGTCTCTTTTCTTTTTACAGAATTACGGTATTCTTTAATGCTGCAATCAGATTCTCAAACTCCTCTTGGACCTGCCGGGCGATTTCAGGCTTTTTGTACATCTCGGCCTTCTCACCGGAGAGATCCGGTTCGATCAACAGGGTCCGTCCCCCATCAAAAACGACTTCGATCTTCCGGGGAGCTGTATTCTCATTCATGCTGTAATCCTCGAAGTATTCTTTCATGGAAATGATCCGATCTGTAAAGAGTGTTTCCTTCTTCAGCGACATGTCCTTGGACATACTGAGCACTGTCAACGTACGATCGTTCCGATTGACAATAAATAATTGATCCAGGTCTGAATCGGCAGCTTCGAGCGAGCAATAGTTATCAGACTCAAACAGGTCTTCCGTAAATTCCAGTACAGCGGCTCTTTGCAGGTGACCCAGTTCTTCCGTACTTAGTCTTTCCTTCAGTGTTTGGGACATGAATAGAAAACCTCCTTTATTTGCTTTCTCTGTTCAAGTCCCCGTTTCAAGAGCTGCTAAAACGAATGCTGGCAAATATAAACAATATTTACCAATCACGATACTTCAAGGGGTTTCGAAAGTTCGATAGTTTCGACGTCGTTCCCTTCTTTTCCCGTTGACGTCATTTCTCATAACTGCTCGGAGATGTAATGGAAGAGCTCTACCGTTTCTATGTATTCCGCTGCCTGTTTGCTATCCAAGGCACGTTCCAGCTTATGATTGGCCTTTTTTGCGAATTCTTCCACAATATCATTGTCCGATAAGCCCGTTAATTTATCCAACAACTGGATTTTTTCCTTACTATCTTTCTCAATATCAGACCACTTCGGCTCTTCCTTTCCTTCTGGTTCACCGACGCCTTCCACTAATACCTTTACTTCCTTTTGCTTCTCCACCGCTTCCTTGAAGGATCTGACTGTCCGTGCATCCACAGGCGCTCGTACGGATACCTTCTGTTCTTCCGCTTCTTCTTTGTCAATGTGTATCCTCTGATAAGTTTGTGAATGCTCGCTGATGGTTTCCTTTGGACTTGCTTCTATATTCGCTTGACTATCCTGCTGACTTAACTGCCACACTCCAAAGCTGATTGCTGCAATTCCCAGTATGGACGTGACTTTCACAAACCTGCTCATTTACCCCGTTCCTTCCTTATCCCTCTGAACAAAAGGAATTTTTCGACACTTTGTAACATGATTGTAACATTACAAAAAATTACTGTAAACGGATGTCAGAAAAAAACAAAAGAATATAAAAAAGAACATCGCCTCCCTCCACAGGGAAGCAATGTCCAAAGATTACCCATTCTCCACTTATAAATTTCGGATAAACAAGCGAATGACGTCTGCGCCACCGATAAACGTACCTAATGAACTTCCGAGGTTGGCAAGAACGACTACGAGAAGGATCCGTGTCACTTTGTTATTCCAAAAGCCTTTCACACTCGTCACATCATCCGACAGCGTATCGAAGTCTCCTACATTCGGACGTCGGAAGTACGCCTGGACAATACCCGCGAACCAGCCTGCTGCAATCAGCGGATTCAACGAAGTGATCGGCGCCATGATGAAGGCCGTCACAACTGCCAGCGGATGAGCTAAGGCGACAGCGGTTCCTAATGCCGAAAAAGATCCGTTCCAAAGGATCCAGCTGATGGTCTGCTGCGTCCCTGCGGCAGGGTTGGAGAAGAACGTATAGACAATGACCGACAATATCAATAAAGGAATCGTCCAACCGATGATCTTCGGCGCTTTTGATTTCTTCGGCCGCTCCGTCAATTTCTTCAAGTCATGCTCTTTATGGATCTCTTCTTTGATCCCCGGAACGTGGGCAGCTCCCAAAACAGCGACCACTTTATTCCCTGGAGCATGCTTGATGGAATGCGCCAAGTACTGATCACGCTCATCGATCAACGGCTTCTTCAACGTAGGGAAACTATCCGTCATATCCTGGAGCATACCATCCAGCATATCCTGTGTTTTCAGCTTCTCCAACTCTTCCTCTGATATCTCCTCTTTACTGAAGATCCCGTAAATGATCGAGAGAAGCAGCTTCGCCTTTCCCTTGAAACCGATATTTCCCCAAATCCTTGCAAAAGTAATTTGGATGTTACGGTCGGCAAGAACCAGTTCCGCTCCCGTTTTCTCAGCTGATTCGATTCCCTGGATCATCTCCTGGCCCGCCTGGATCCCGAATTGCTTCGCCATCTTCTTCTGAAACGAAGAGATCGCCAGGTTGACGAGCAGCAACGACGCTTTTTTACTTTTGATCACTTCAAATATATCTGTATTCTTCCATCGGTCCCCGTCACGGATCGATTCAAAACGCTGCTCATCGAGCTCGACACAAACAGAGTCCGGCCGTTCCGCTTCGATGACTTCCTTCACCTGTTCTGCGCTCTGCTTCGACACGTGGGCAGTACCGATAAGAATGAATTCCTTCTCACCAATATGTATTCTTGTTATATTCTCTTCCATTATAGACATCAAAAACCTTCCTTTGTCTTAAGTCAGAAATTTACCTCTCTTCTACCATATTAAACTAGATTCCCTTAAAAGAGAATCCTTTCCCCTGATTTATCCCGGGCGTTGACAAACGGAAAGGAGAAAGATAAAATCTCTATAATAAATCCATACAGCTCGTATATATTTGGAAATAGGGTCCAAACGTTTCTACCGAACTACCGTAAATGGTTTGACTACGAGAGGGATAGGCTGCATGTGCATGTACGACATACAGCCTGTCCTTCTTTTGTACCCTCTAGTTTTAGAAAAAATGCTAGGGGGTTTTTTCATCAAAAGGAGGAGATTCCATTATGACAGCCAATACACCCAAAGATATACTAACGAAACGCATCCGGACAGCAAATAAGGATGTTCCCGCTGATGTCGTCATTAAGAACGGGCGCATCATCGATGTTTTCAATATGGAAGTCCTGGAAGCAGATATAGCCATCACAGAAGGCACGATTTCAGGAATCGGCGAATACGATGGAAACGAAGTAATCGATGCCCATGGGAAGTACATTGCTCCTGCCTTCATCGACGGACATGTCCACATCGAATCCTCTATGGTTCCTCCCGAAGAATTCGCGAGAGTCGTTCTTCCCCACGGCGTGACGACGATCGTTACAGACCCACATGAAGTAGCCAACGTCTGTGGAAACCGCGGCATCCAGTTCATGCTCGATCAGGCGAAGGATACCTGTATGGATATGCATTTCATGCTGCCATCCTGTGTCCCCGCCACACCGTTCGAAAACGCAGGTGCCCGTCTCATGGATGAAGATCTTCGTCCCTACTATGACCATCCCCAAGTACTTGGCCTGGCAGAAGTGATGGACTACCCCTCCCTCCGGAGCGCCGCACCCGATCTCATCGGCAAGTTGACGTCCACGACCCTGGAAGGGAAAAAGATTGACGGTCACCTGGCAGGTCTGGACCCGCACGCCATTAACATCTACAGAGCTGCCGGTGTCCTGACGGATCATGAGTGCAACACGCCGGGAGACGCCCTTGAACGTATCCGGAGAGGGATGTATGTCATGATGCGGGAAGGATCGGTTGCCAAAGACCTGCTTGCCCTGCTTCCAGCAGTAAAGCCTCACAATTCACGGCGCTTCTTCTTCTGCACCGATGATAAACATATCGATGATCTGCTTCGAAACGGCAGCATCGATCATCATGTCCGTCTGGCCATAGCAAACGGGACAGATCCGATAACGGCCATCCAGATGGCATCCCTGAATGCTGCAGAATGTTACGGACTGACTGATAAAGGGGCTGTCGCTCCCGGATATAAAGCCGATTTGATCTTGTTTGACGACTTGAATGATCCTGTAATCTCAGATGTCTATAAGGAAGGAAAGCATGTTGCCAAGAATGGTTCCTACATCGGACCTGCTCCGGGCAGGAAGGACCTTGCATCAGCGATTACCAACACTGTCCACCTGCCGGAACTGTCGGAAGTTTCACTGAAAATCCCGATGGAATCCTCCAAAGCTAACGTCATAAAAATCAATCCTAACAGCCTGAGAACCGACCACAACGTGGAACATGTCCAGGTAGAGAACGGCTCTTTCCTTCCTTCTGTGGAAGAAGATCAGTTGAAGCTGGCTGCAGTGGAACGTCATCATCAAACAGGCAATATCGGACTCGGTGTCGTGAAAGGACTCGGCTTAAAGCGCGGAGCCATTGCTACAACGATTGCCCACGATTCCCATAACATTGTCGCCGTCGGTACGAATGATCATGATATGATCCAAGCAATCAAGCATCTCTCAGACATAAACGGCGGACTTGCTGTCGTTGTCGATGGAAAGCCTGCCGCATCCCTCTCGCTTCCTATCGGAGGTCTGATGTCCGACAAAACGGCAGAAGAAGTTAATGCCGCCTTGGATCATGTGCACCATTCATTAAAGGAGCAGGGGTTCCAAGGAGATTTCAATCCATTCCTTACCCTATCCTTCCTCACACTGCCGGTCATCCCGTCTCTGAAACTGACAGACAAAGGCTTGTTCGACGTTACTAAACTTCGTCATATTGACGTTTCCTGTTCATAAATAAAACGGCCTGGCGACTTCGCCGGGCCGTTTTTATGAGCTTGAATTCGATTTCACACTTAGTTCCCGACTGATCTTCTCGACCACTCTCGGCAGGTCTTCTTCAATCCTCGCTCCACTGAAACGAAGAATCTTCCAGCCATGGTTCCTCAGATACTCATCCTTCTCCCATTCCTGATTCATTGCCGGAGAGGAGACCAAAAAGTCATGTTCCACAGCCTCCACTGCAATTTTCACGGAAGGAAAAGCAACGTCCACCTGATATTTCCCCACCTGATGACGGAGAGCCGGCCGAAGTCCATGCGACACAAGTTCGCTGTACAATTTCTTCACAATCGTGGAAGAAAGGATGTCCTTCTCATCCAAGGACGGAACTCTTTCCTCCCCTTTGATACGCAGAATGAGGACAACAGAAAGAATCAGCAGACCCATGAAAGCAGCGTATTCCAAAAACATCATCATATTCATCTTTATCACCCACTACCATTCTATCCAAACACCCTGGCATTCTATTCGTAAAAGAACGAAAATGACCATTTTGTACCTCTTTGTGTGTCCCCACTTTTTAGAAGTGATCGACAGCTTCCACAGTCTTTCACCATGTTTTTAATTGAATAAGAAAGACCCTATCTGCAAAACAAAAAAGACGTTATCCTGTTATAAGGATAACGTCTTTTCATTCTTGTAGTACCGGTGGTCGGGGTCGAACCGACACTCCGTGAGGAACACGATTTTGAGTCGTGCGCGTCTGCCAATTCCGCCACACCGGCATATGTCTTGGAGGCGGCAACCGGAATCGAACCGGTGATAAAGGAGTTGCAGTCCTCTGCCTTACCGCTTGGCTATGCCGCCACTTATTTATTATTTACATTCTAACATATTCAAGTGGCACTGAATATATTCAAAGTTTTATTGGAGCGGGAGACGGGATTCGAACCCGCGACCCCCACCTTGGCAAGGTGGTGTTCTACCACTGAACTACTCCCGCATATGTAATGGCTGGGCCAGCTGGATTCGAACCAGCGCATGACGGTACCAAAAACCGTTGCCTTACCGCTTGGCTATGGCCCAATGATCAGTTCAGTTGAGAAATATTAATGGGGCGGCTGATGGGAATCGAACCCACGAATGCCGGAACCACAATCCGGTGCGTTAACCACTTCGCCACAGCCGCCATATGAAGTAAAAGCAGGGGTAGTAGGAATTGAACCCACATTGACGGTTTTGGAGACCGTAGTTTTACCATTAAACTATACCCCTATTTGAATGAAATG
>NZ_LSOC01000011.1:0-204 GCF_001592845.1 Halobacillus sp. KGW1 | reverse complement strand
AGTCGCCCCGGGAGCTGCGACAAGCATAAGAACATTGATGGAGAAAAGTGCTCTTCCTTTTCGCCGTCGATGGACTTATGACCTCGAGCAGCTGGGCGACGCAGCCGGATAACACTAAGTGCGGAGTCGCCCCGGGAGCTGCGACAAGCATAAGAACATTGATGGAGAAAAGTGCTCTTCCTTTTCGCCGTCGATGGACTTATG
>NZ_LSOC01000010.1:0-404 GCF_001592845.1 Halobacillus sp. KGW1 | reverse complement strand
GCGGCTGGATCACCTCCTTTCTAAGGATTTAGAACGGAAGCGTACTTGGTTGGTTGTTCAGTTTTGAGAGATCGAAAGATACTCTTCTAAGAATTGAATGGGCCTGTAGCTCAGCTGGTTAGAGCGCACGCCTGATAAGCGTGAGGTCGGTGGTTCAAGTCCACTCAGGCCCACCATTCAAAAAACGGGGCCTTAGCTCAGCTGGGAGAGCGCCTGCTTTGCACGCAGGAGGTCAGCGGTTCGATCCCGCTAGGCTCCACCATTTAAATGATATACCAAACACAATGATTTGATTGTGTTTTATATTCAACCCTGAATATAGGGCGTGAACCTTGAAAACTGGATAAGGAATCATCGTATCATCTAACGATGAAACGATTGATGACAAGACATCAAACATCGAA
>NZ_LSOC01000001.1:1386-66575 GCF_001592845.1 Halobacillus sp. KGW1 | reverse complement strand
ATGTGCTTGTTTGAATTCCCTCTATATAATAGAAAGAATGTTTGACGTACTGGTTGGTTCGTTCAGTTTTCAAAGATCGAATTACGTTGTCTGCTCTGTTCGGAGCGACTTTATTATCTTATCATCGAATGTTGTTTGTGTCAACAACTTTTTCAATGTTTTGTTTGATGTCGTTTTGGCGACAAGTAATAATTTATCATGCCTGCCTTGTTTCGTCAACAACTTTTTTCAATGTTTTTAAAATTGATTTTTCGTTGTTGTTTTCCCGACAACGTTTAATAATATAGCACATAATTCAAAAGGATGGCAATAGCTTTTTTGAAATTTCATCAAAAAACTGTAATGATCGCACGAAATAAGAAAAGCCCTTTAATAGAAGGGCTCTTAGACTAGTTGTGTTTTTTCTTCCTGGGCATATATTGCATACATTCCTGTCTTGTGGCAAACCGACGAAAGATTTGAAACAGAACTTCATACCGGTCCTCCATCGCTCTCTTAAGTCCTTGATCAATACGGTGATCGCCAAGATCGAATATGATCTCATCCATTTCCCGCTTCAATAAATATTCAATCTCCCGTTTCTCTTGTTCATCAATCATTAGACCGTGCATGCAGAAACCTCCCTATTAGCAACTCTCTTTATTTTTACCCCTTTTTCATTACTTTTAGCATAGGTTGTCCTTTTTTTCATATGTATAGAACATATTGGAAGGAAGGAGATACCTGCAATGAGCTTCTACACATGGAAAGCAGAACGTCTCAAACGTTATGGAATCGTTGTTGTCCTTGCTCTGTTCTGCGCCCTTCTGCTTTGGGTCGGGCAGTGGAGCCAACTTGCTGTGTTTTCCAACAAGGGGGAGGCACGAGCCTTAACTCAAGGGAGTGAAGAACAGTCCCATGTTGCTTTGACTTTCAACATCAGCTGGGGTACGGATAAAGTGCACGACATACTGGAACAATTGAAGGCGCACGAGGTACAGGCCACCTTCTTCTTAAGTGGAGAATGGGCGGAAAGGCATCCCGACATCGTTGCAGAAATCCAAGAAGGAAACCACGAAATCGGAATGATGGGCTACACCTATGAGAGTTACGTGGAAAAGGAACCTGAACAAGTAACATCCGATCTCCAACAAGCAGATGCGGTCTTTGAAAAGCTTGGGTTGGGCGAAGTAAAATGGATCCGTCCCCCGCACGGCCACATAGATAAAGAAGTTCTATCTTTAATTGAGAAATCGGGAATGCAGGCCGTTCAATGGAGTCTAAACCCAAGGGATTGGGAGAACCCGGGAACGAACGCAATCATTGATCAAGTTCTAAAGGAAAGTTCTAAAGGAGATATTATCCTTCTGCACGCTTCCGATTCCGTCAAACAGACACCGAAAGCGCTGGAAGTAATACTTCCGGGGTTAAAGCAAAAGGGCCTTAAATTTGTAAGTATCACCGAAATGGTCAGCGGCGGAGAATCAGAAACGACTCAGGTGGAATAAAAGAAGGCCGCTGGATGAACAGCGGCCCTCTTTCATTAAGACATATTCTCATCCGTGCTGCGTGTTAAACGGTGCAACAGCAGAAGTTGATAGGCATTACAGACGAATAGCGGAAAAATCATAAGCCATATATAATCCTTCCCCCCTGCATTTAATGCCGGCACCCATTCAATGGAGGTCACGACTACCATAAAGAACAAACCAGGTATGAAAGCCGTACGGTTTGTCTCTTTTGCTTTAATATACGCAATAATTGCTCCGGCAGTAAATAACCCTGCAGCCGTTCCTATGTAAAACCAAATCGAATCACCTGAATCCGACCCCTGGTAGCGGAAATATACCAGGTCAAATAATGTAAACGCAATCAAAAATACTTGCGCCGGAACCCATAAACTACGGAAGAAGCCTTTACCGAATTGGTTGACCGTCAAGTATGCAAAGAAGCCCATTTGACTGATAACACTGAATATAAACCCGAGTCCACTGAAAAACAACAGCAAACCGAACAACTCAAACAGCTGAAAAGGCTGAAGTACCTCTGCATAAGATTCCCTCTTGATCAAGAAGCTAAGGAGAAGCGTTAACCCTCCACCAATCATTAAAGTCGTAAAAAATAACCGGACCCACTTGCGACTATTCACTAAATGATCCCCCTATATCAAGTCATTTCCAAATTCATTCTATCATGAAAAACCTCCATTTTTGCCCAGCCGCATAAAAATAGTCGAAAAGTAAATAGTAAACACAAGGAGAACTTATGAAAGGGGACATTCCTTATGTCCAGACTCCGCATTTTGTGTACCGTCCTGCTTCTCTCTGTTCTGGCCGCTTGCAGCGGTGCTTCCGGAGCGAGCGAACAGGCGGATTATGACACAACCAAGAAAATGATGGTTGATATATTGAAGTCTGATGACGGTAAAAAAGCGATGCAGGAAGTACTTTCTGATGAAAAGATGCAGCAGTCTATGGCACTCGATTCGGAGGTTGTATCGAAAGCTGTTCAACAGACACTTGTTTCAGAAGAAGGAAAAGCCTTCTGGAGCAAATTGTTTTCCGACCCTAAATTCGTTCAGGAATTCAGCAAAGTCCTTGAAGAACAGCAGAAGGATTTAATGAAAGGTCTAATGAAGGACCCGGAATACCAAAAGCTGATGATCGAGCTTTATAAGAACCCTGAAATGATGGATCAAATGGTTACCGTCATGGAAGGACAGAAATTCCGTGAGCATTTGCAGAAAACAATAGAGGAAACCATCAACAGTCCGGTTTTCCAAGCGAAAATGAGCGATACGCTGTTGAAAGCTGCTGAGAAGATGAAGAGCGAAGAATCGGCCGGGTCTTCCGGATCCGGGTCTTCAGGTCAGGAGCAAAGCGGTCAAACCGAAGGCGAAAAGCAAAGTGAAGATAATTCGCAGTCCTCGTCTTAACGCAGTAAAAACCACACGACCTGTTAGGTCGTGTGGTTTTTCTGTTAATACTTATCGATTACTTTAGCAGCCATATTCCGATAAATCATACCGATTGGATGATCTGTTTGGTACACAGAAGGTGCAAATACATCTTCTTCTTCGTACGGCTGTTGAAGTGGTATGTGGCCAAGAACAGCTGTTTGCAGCGTTTCTGCCAGCTTAACCCCGCCTCCACGTCCGAAGACGAATTCTTTATTTCCGGTTTCTTTGCTTTCAAAGTACGCCATATTCTCGACGACTCCTAATATTTCATGCTCTGTCTTCAATGCCATCTGCCCTGCACGAGCAGCAACGAAAGCTGCAGTCGGGTGCGGTGTCGTTACAATAATCTCCTTAGAGGAAGGAAGCAGCGCGTGTACATCAAGCGCAACATCCCCGGTTCCAGGCGGAAGATCGAGAAGCAAGTAATCCAGATCGCCCCACTCCACCTCTTTAAAGAAGCTTGTAAGCATTTTACCAAGCATCGGACCACGCCAGATGATCGGAGAGTTATCTTCAACGAAGAATCCCATGGACACGACTTTGACGCCGAAGCGTTCAACCGGGATGATTTTTTCCCCGCGGACGACCGGGCGTTCTTCCACGCCCATCATATCAGGAACGCTGAAACCATATATATCAGCATCGATAATCCCGACTTTTTTCCCGAGACGAGCCAGTGCGACAGCGAGGTTGACAGTAACTGTCGATTTCCCGACGCCGCCTTTTCCGCTGGCAACGGAAATGAACTTCGTGTCCGCATCATTTCCCAATAGGGACTGCTCTTTTGCTTTTTCCGCTTCCGGCTGGAATCTGTTCAGGACCTCTTCCGGCAGCTGATCGAATCGGAGGCCGACAGTTGCCGCGCCTTCTTTCTTCAAAGCGTTGACGATCTGCTGCTGCAGCTCCATCTGTTCAGCGGTATTCGTCTTGCCGATTAACAGCTTGACGCTGACGTGGTTCTTTTCTTCTTTAATTTTTATTTCTTCGACTCCACCGGTTTCTTCCAGCGTTTTATGTAAAAACGGATCTTCGATTGAGTGAAGGACTTCGAGTACTTTTTCTTGAGTCAACAAACCGTTTCACCATCCCTTAAAAAATGTTTCCTGTTGTTAGTATAACATATGTGAAACGCTTTCTAAGGGATTTGCCTATATCAGTCAGGAGAAGGATATTCACGTTCCGTCACGAAGCGGAGCACACCTTGGTAGACAGATGCAGCCACCTTTCTCTGATAGTCTTCCGTCTTCAACAGTTCCCGCTCTTGTTCATTGGACAAGAAGCCCGCCTCTACCAGTGCCCCCGGTGCTTCTATGTGCTTTAAAATGTAAATGTTGGTTAACCCCATAGCTTCTCTCGTCGTATTACCAATATTCGAACGGATTTCGTCCTGAATAAATTTCGCTAATTGTTCACTCTCTGAAACGTCCGGATTATAGAAGGTTTGTGCACCTTTCCATTTGGGGGAAGGAATAGCATTCAAATGTAAGCTCAAATAAAAGTCCGCTTCTTTATCCTTTACAAATTGTACCCGCTTCTTAATATCCTCCGCTTTCCTTCGCGATAAACTTCCGGCCGCTTCTGAGGATAAATCCTCATCATCATACCTTGTCAAATAGACGATGGCACCTGCTTGCTGCAGATAATCACGGACGTATTCCGCCAGCCGGAGGGTAATTTCTTTTTCCTGTGTCCCATCTGTCCCCTCTGCTCCTCCGTCCGGTCCCCCGTGGCCCGGATCAAGGACGACCACTTTGCCAGACAGTGGAGAAGACCAGACTGTCCAAGCATCCTTCGCTTCCTGCAGCGGATAGGAAACGGCACAGACAAGAATAACGATCCCTGCCAACCAAAAAAATGTCTTCATTCTTCGTATCATTGCGCTCTCACTCCCTTGTACTCCTCCCTACATCAACTATATGGGACGAGAACAGGGATTATGTAAAGGAAGCAAATAAAGACGGAGAAACAGACTCCCACATAAATGTGCAGTACCACCTGAACCTCAAAATCCCTTTCCTCAATAAACAGCAAAAGGACCGCAGGAAGCGGCCCTTTTCATTTAAGGTTGCCCATTCGGATGGAAAAGCACCTTAATAAACGATTGATCACTGCTATTCTCAATGAGATGTTCAAATAAGAGCGGCCCTTCTTCGAGTGCGAGACGATGAGAGATAAGCGGTTTAACGTTCAACTGCCCTGTCTGCATATAGTGCAGGGTAGCATCCCATTCTTTCCCGGGAAAAGGACTGGAAATGGCGTTCCAGGATCCGATCACTTTCAGCTCATTCCGGACAATCTTTTCAAAATAAAACCGCTTCAGCTCTACATCGGCATAGGGAATTCCCATATAGAGAACCTCTCCTCCTTTTTTCGGAAGAGCAAGAACCTGTTCAGAAGTTATTGGAGAACCGGCACATTCTACAGCAAGATCGACACCTTGCCCGACTGTCCAATCAGCTGTTTGTTCGTGAGCAACCGCGTTTCTTGAATGGACTACTTCATCCGCTCCTACGCGTTTCGCAACGGCTAGCTTCTGATCATCAATATCAATCGCAATCACTTTAGCTGCTCCAAATATCTTCGCCCATTGTATTGCAAGCAGCCCAATACTCCCACATCCTACGACAGCCACACTTGATCCAGGCTGAAGACTGGTTCTGTAGAAACCATGAGCCACAACAGATGAGGGTTCAATCATTGCAGCGGCATCATAATCGACTCCCTCAGGAAGGGGAAGGACATTAGAAGCAGGAAGTGTTACATATTCGGCATATGCTCCTGGATGCCGGGCCCCTATGAGAGTCAAATGCTCGCATTGGCTCAAGTCGCCCTTCAAACAGCTGACACATTCCCCGCAGCAGAAAGTCGGACAAGCTGCCACACGGTCTCCGGGAACCATAGTATTGACATCACTGCCCACTTCCACCACTTCCCCTGCAAACTCATGACCGAACGTCATTCCTTCTACATAAGGACCCAGCTTCTTATATCTTGATATATCAGATCCGCATACGCCTACAGCCTTTACTTTAATGACGACGTGATCTTCCCTGTTCAATACTGGAGCAGGCCTCTCTTCATATCGGATATCCTGGGTTCCATAAAGATTCAAGGTTTTCATTGGAGTCACCTTTTTCATCTATAGATTTTCCGTTTCTTCTACGGATCTGGACGGCCGTTTCTTCCTTACTTGCCAAACAGCTGCCGCAACGATGAGCGTGTTAAAGATCATTTGATGCTCGAAGTAGACGTCGCCGACCGACCGCATCGGGCCCAGCATAAAATCCAGCCATGCATCGACCATTGCATCCCCCACCTTTCTTCCTTAATCAACCGGCGTCAGAAGAACCTTGATCGCTTCTCCTTTTTTTATCACATCATATGCTTGATCCCATTCCGTAATGGGGAATTCATGTGTCACCAATGACTGCGCGTTTACGCTGCCACTGTTCATCAACTCAAGGGAAGGTTCCCAATCCGCCGACTTCTGACTTCGGCTTCCTACGACACGAATCTCCTTCTGAATGATCTTCTCTAAATTAAATGGAATCTCAGGTTTCGCAAAAATTCCAATTTGTCCGTACTGCCCTTTTTTCTTCAGTAAATCCAATGCCATGTTCGCAGCCGGCACCGCTCCGGAGCATTCATATACGACGTCTGCACCATATCCACCGGTCAAATCTTCGACCAGTTCCTTCAAATTACTCTCCTGAATATTAATCGAGTAATCGATTCCCAGCTCCTGTGCTTTATCAAGCCTTATCTTATCGTGGGATAGTCCAGCTGCTATAACGACAGCCCCCCGGCTCTTTGCAACTTGGGCGGTGAACAACCCAATCGGCCCCGGACCGATCACGACCACAACATCCCCTTTGGTGATTTCCGTTTTTGCAACGGCATGATAGGTACAGGCGAGCGGTTCTGTCATCGCACCAGATCGAAAATCTACATGGTCGGGGAGATGGTGGACGCTTTCTTCCCTCGCAATTAAATACTTGGCAAATCCTCCATCCTGCTGTGTCCCCAGACCTTTTCGGTGATTGCAGAGATTGTAATCACCACTCCTGCAGTATTTGCATTCCCCACAGATATAGAAGGTGGTCTCTGACGTGACTCGATCACCCTCCTGAAATGATGTCACTCCATCACCGACATCAACGACGACCCCGGAAAATTCATGACCCAGTGTAACTGGAACGCCTACTTTATAGTGACCTTCATACGTGTGTATATCAGAACCGCATATTCCGGTATATTTCACTTCAATTTTCACTTGGGCAGGTCCAACCGACGGTTCCTGTTTATCCTGAACGAGCAGGTGGCCATGGCCCAGTTCTGTTTTCACAAGTGCTTTCACCTTTTATCCCTCCATTAATTGAAGACGCTGAATACTTTAAAGATGACCCAGTTCACCAGGTTTCCCCCTTGGTCAATGCTCGATATCTTTGCTGATCCTTCCGGCATGTCAAAATTAGAATTCACTGCCATTTCCGTGAATACCGGGGCCACATCGGTCGCCATATAAAGGGATAAAGCAATCATCACCGTACCGACGATGACGGAGTGGACGATATTCCCCTTGGCTGCACCGACAATGAAAGCAACGACAAACGGTATGGTAGCCAAGTCTCCGAAAGGAAGGAGCGCATTTCCCGGAAGGATGACTGCAAGCACCACAGTGATCGGCACAAGAATAAGGGCTGTTGAAATGACTGCTGGATGCCCGAGTGCGACCGCAGCATCAAGGCCTATGTAAATCTCTCTGTCACCAAAGCGTTTGGACAGCCATTCCCGTGCAGATTCTGATACAGGCATAAGGCCTTCCATCAAGATTTTGACCATACGTGGCATAAGAACCATGACGGCCGCCATCGCCATGCCGATTTCGATGACATCCCCAACACTGTATCCAGCCAATATTCCGATTGCCGCCCCTAGAAAGAGTCCGATGAAAATCGATTCACCGAAGATTCCAAAACGCTTCTGAATCGTCTCCGGGTCGGCATTCCAATTCTTCACTACCGGCACTTTATTCAACAACTGTACCAGGAAAATTCCCGGCGCGTAGGAAATCGTACTGCCTGTAGCGACCGAAACACCGGGAAGGTCGAAAAATTTACTGACCATCGGAGCTGTCCAGTCTGCTACTTTCAAACAAACAACCTGGAAGATAACTGCGGCGATCAAGCCTTGCACAATGCTGCCGGAAATGGCATAGACCATGGCAGCCATGAATGTATAATGCCAGAAATTCCAAATATCCACGTTCATCGTTTTCGTCGTCTTCGTCACCAGCATGATGACATTAACGACAAGGCCGAGCGGAATGATAAACGCAGCTACGATGGAGGCCCACGCAATAGATGAAGAAGCCGGCCATCCTACATCAATGACGTTCAATTCCACTCCAAGCCGATCGACCATCCCCTGCGCTGCCGGCCCCAGGTTGTTAACAAGGAGATCGACGACGAGGAATATACCTACAAAAGCTACTCCTATCGTCAGTCCGGAACGGAACGCTTTTCCTGGCTTTTGTCCGAACAGTAAACCTAGTAAGAAGATGGCAACAGGAAGAATGACTGTTGCCCCCAAATCCAAAAATCCTTGTACGATGTCGACGAAACCCTGCATGTAAAGTCCTCCCTCGATTCTATCCACCGGCGAGCATGCCGGTTACTTCTGCAACTCCTGTAAAATTTCTTTCTTCGTCGCCTCTGTTCCAATTCCAGTCAGGAATGAACGTGCATTAATTACCGGAAAAGGGTATTCTTTTTGAGTCATAGCTGTTGTGACAAGCAGATCTGCTGTATCGACATAGCCGCCTACTTCCGCAATTTTTATTTGAACCAGGTCTACGCTCAAATTGTTTTCCTTCGCCATTTCTTCAATGGCCCCGTTCACGACCGTCGATGTTGCAATCCCCGCTCCACACGCTACCAATACTTGTTTTTTCGCCATTATGATTTCTCTCCTTCTATAGCATCAAACGCAAGTTTCTGTTCCAATAAACGCCGGATGCCTGATTTGTTTTTTTCTTCCAGGATCAATCGTAAAATTTCTTCGTTTTGAAAAACTCCCATGAGCTGTTGAAGCAAAGAAAGCTGGGAGTGGGCTTCGTCCATAGCCAACAGAAAGACAATACGGACTGGGATCGTTTCCTCTCCATCCCCCATTACACCGAACTCCACTGCTTCTTTCAGTACTCCCACACTTATCGTCTTCCGGAGCACATGCTCCACATCGGTATGCGGAATGGCGACAGCGACTCCGGCAGTCGGTAACCCTGTTGCATATTCCTCTTCCCTTCGGATGATGGCGGGCGGAAAACTCTCCTTGACCAACTTTAAATCCACAAGGTTCCTACTCATTGCCTCGAGCACTTCTTCCTTGCATCCCGCATCCAGATCTAATAAAATGACTGATTCATTAAAATAAACATTACTCATCCTATTCACCACATTATCCATAAAATATTGTTCCGGACACTACACAGAATGACGCATGATCACTTCCTGTATATCTTTAGGTTTCCCCTCACGAATGAGGCGTTCCCGATCTTCCTCCTGCCCGGCTAAGCTCAATAACTGCATCAAACCGTTCATATGCTTCTTCTTATCCACCGCCGCGATCACGACCATCATATGAACGGTCTCCTCTGTATTAAACGAAACACCTGAACGGACGACCAACAAACTCATTCCGGTTCGTGCTACACCATCTTCAGGCGCTGCATGGGGAATAGCAACGTGCGGGGCGATGATGATGTATGGATCTCTCACCTGCTGCCGCATCGCCTCGACATAACTTTGTTTGATAAAGCCATGCCTGATCAACGGTTCGGATGCAATAGACAGTGCTTTCTCCCAAGAGTCCACATATTCCACTACTTGAATGTGATCGATCGGAAGGAAATCTTCCAGGTGAAGCGGAACGCTCTCCACCCTCTGCTTGATTACTGATTCCTCTTCCCGATGCACATAAACGCTCAACGTTTCCTTCAAAGCTTTCTCATCGTGGATCGTTGTGTGATTGCGGATAATATCCATCAAGTGATCCACACGGATATCATTCATCACATAACCTTGAACCTCCATCATGACCTGCTTTCTTAACCGCAGTCGATCGTCCTGATCAAGGTATGGTTTGCATTGAATGACTTTATCCTCTCCTTCTAGCGGTGAGGTAGAGAAAACAAGCGTGTAATCCAACTCACACCTCCAATACTCTCGGACCGACAAAGAGTCGAGGAAAACAAATTCAGGAAACAACTCCGACAATTGATTAAACAACAGTCGTGAGACGGACACGCCTTGAGGACAGACGACAACAGCTTTTACTTTCTCTTTCATGCTCTCTCCCTGCCGCGTCATCCAACCGCCGATTAACATCGTCATAAAAGACAATTCATTATCAGGAATGTCGGCCCCGATGTACCCCTCCAATGGACGCACAGAGCGTCTGACCAAATGGTGCACTTCTTTTAATTCTTCCGTAATCGAATCATGAATCACCTGCGTCTCTGTCAGTCCATACTTGATCCTGTAATAAGCAGGTCGGATGTGCTGGAACAGCTTATCCGATAAAAGGCTTCTATTCTGAAAATGAACGCAGGCGCCCCGTTCAAAAAGACGGATCATTTGTTCTATAACCGGGGGCAGCGTCGTTAATGGATCTGTCGGTGCAAGCTCTTCGGATCGATACACATTGGTGGTTAAGAGATAGAGACTTAAGAGGAGACGCTCTTCATGGGTGATATGCTCTTTCAATATATCTCCGACCGCTCGATATTCTTCAGACCGGATGATGTCTTGATGGTTCCCGGATAAAGACTCAATGATATATCCGTCTTCCATTCTTCTAATGTTTAGTGCCAGCAAATAAGGTAGCGCTTCCATTTTTTCGTCTGTAAACTGAATGTTGAGCTTTTCTTCAAACGCATCAATGATATCCTTATATCTGCTCAAATCATCCGGTGACAACAAAGTCATGGCTTCCACTTTTCCTGAACCATTCAAGGCTATCCAGTCACTAACAACCTTATGGAGAACACGGCGAATCTGAATTTCCGGTCCTTCCAATACGTATCCAGACTTCCTCGAATAGTTAATGGTTATATGGTACCTGTCAAGGAATGACTGCGCCTGTTTCATATCACTCAAGATGGTATTCTTACTGAAGTCGAGTTCATAGGTGAAGTGATTCAACGACAGCTCACTCCGAGTAAGGAGCATGAGAATAATCAAGGAAACGCGCTGCTCCTCAGACAAGACGACGGCATCCATTTCAGGTTTCTGATCCTTATTGACCTGCGCGAAAATCGAGTGGTCGATAATGAACTGTCCTTGTCTGGTACGCTCTATTTCAGGAAGGCGGTGTGATGCAAGCCAATCATTAATCTTATTGAAACTGTAGCCAAGCTGCCTTCTTGTCAGTTGGTATTTCTTTTCGAGCGTCGTACTGGTGACCCTGGGGTTGCCTACTATTTCTTGAAGAATCCTGTGACTTCTCTCATTGAGTTCCACCATCTATCCTCCCTCCACGATTTCATTGTAGCACCTGAAACAACAACGTTGTATCCGCTTTCATCCCAAGATAGTGAGCTGTTCATGTACATCATAGGGATGAACACAATTAAGCTGCGGTGATTAATCCTAAAGCAAACGAACGTAAATACAGAAAGTTTGCAAACAAAAAAAGCCATCCTTCCTCTTGGGAAAGATGGCTTTTGTACGTTCGTACGATTAACGCTTGGAGAATTGTGGAGCGCGACGTGCACCTTTAAGACCGTATTTCTTACGTTCTTTCATACGTGCGTCACGAGTCAATAGACCAGCGCGTTTAAGTGTTGTACGGTATTCAGGATCCGCTTGTAAAAGAGCACGAGCGATTCCGTGACGGATCGCACCAGCTTGTCCAGTGAATCCACCACCATGTACGTTTACGTGTACATCGTAGTTACCTTCTGTTTCCGTAACAGCTAGAGGCTGCTTCAGAATTACACGAAGTGTTTCGTATGGGAAAAAGTCTTCAGCATCACGTTTGTTTACTACTACACGACCAGTTCCTGGAACAAGGCGTACGCGAGCAGTGGAGCTCTTACGACGTCCAGTACCTGTATATTGTACTTGTGCCACTTTAGATTACCTCCTTTAATTATCCGCGAAGTTCATAAACTTCTGGTTTTTGTGCTTCATGCTTGTGCTCAGCTCCAGCGAAAACATGAAGTTTCTTGCCCATTTTACGTCCAAGACTTCCTTTAGGAAGCATACCTTTAACAGCAAGCTCAAGCATTTGCTCAGGGTATTTCGTACGCATTTCGTTAGCTGTACGGGACTTCAATCCACCTGGGTGGTTGGAGTGACGGTAGTAGATCTTATCGTTGATCTTGTTACCTGTAAGTTGGATTTCACCTGCGTTGATGATAATGACATGATCACCTGTATCAACGTGTGGTGTGTAAGTTGGTTTATGTTTACCGCGAAGGATCGCAGCAACTTCGCTCGCTAAACGGCCAAGTGTTTGCCCTGCAGCATCCACAACATACCATTTACGTTCAACGTTGTTTTCATTTGCCATGAAAGTTGTGCGCATATCTGTTTCCCTCCTGAATTGTTTAATTTCACATAGACTTCGTAACTACTTTATCATTTATCTCAAATACGATTAGATTTCCGGGGCTAACCGTGGTATAGAAATAAAATGCCATAGAATATAATATAACACCCTACAGCCAAATGTCAAGGGCGTGCACACCTGGAATCGTTGTTTTTTTAATAACTTTTATTGGTAAAAAACTTCCCAGAGAAATAACCCTTGTGGAGGAGCTGTTTTCCCGGCGGCAGCCCGATCCATTGCAGCAAGAATTCTTGGGATGGAAGCAGGCTCTCTCTCATGCCGCCCTACCTCCAAAAGTGTACCGACAAGAATCCGGACCATATTATAAAGGAAGCCGGAGCCTCGGAACAGGAACACGATCTCTGCCCCTTCTTTCCGGATGGATGCTTCATAAATCGTCCGGACTTTGTCGCCTTTAATATCTGTCTTCGGAGAACAAAAAGACGTAAAGTCATGTTCTCCCTCCAACAGCCGGCACGCCTCCTTCATCGCAGCCATATCAAGCTCTGCCTTCACGTGATACGTATGATGGCGCTTGAACAGCTGTCTGTCCCTGTCATTCCATACATAGTACCGGTATTCTTTCCCTACGGTCCCGTAACGGGCATGGAAATCCTCCGGAACTGCTTCTGAATGAGTGATCATAATATCATCCGGAAGCAGAGAGTTGACGGCCCTCTTCCAATTCTCATCCGGAATGGAAAGCGGTGTGTCGAAATGTATAACCTGCCCCATGGCATGAACGCCGGCATCGGTCCTTCCGGAGGCAGTCACTTTGACCGTTTCTCCTTTATGGATTTTAGCCAGTGCTTTCTCCAGCTCCGCCTGAATCGTATTACCATTCGGCTGTACCTGATACCCGGCATAGGCCGTACCGTCATACTGCAGGGTGAACTTCATACGCTGCATCTTCCAGTCCTCCCTTTTCAGCTTCTGGTGAGGAAGAGCACAAGGACCACAACAGCAAAAACGACATACGTAAAGACGTCGATTCGGCCGATGCGGAGTTCCCTCAGCTTCGTCCTGCCTTCACCGCCCTGGTATCCTCTTGCTTCCATCGCCATAGCGAGCTCTTCTGCACGCTTAAAAGCGCTGACGAATAGTGGGACAAGCAAAGGGACGACAGCCTTTACACGGTCCTTAAAACGACCTGTACGGAAGTCTACTCCTCTGGAAGCCTGTGCTTTTGATATTTTTTCTGTTTCCTGCATAAGTGTCGGGATAAAACGCAGGGAAATGGACATCATTAACGCCAGCTCATGGACAGGGAATCGAACCTTCTTCAAAGGACCGAGTAGATCTTCAATAGCATCGGTTATTTCAATCGGTGTCGTTGTCAATGTAAGCAGGGATGTGACCAGAATCAAAAGAAAGAATCGAAGAGAGATAGCTGCCCCTTGGATCAATCCTTCTTCATACACGTTCCATCCGAACACAGAAAAAGCGACCTCCCCTTGTCTTGTGACAAACAAGTGGAGCAGGAACGTGAAAATAATCAGGAACCAAACCGGCTTCAACCCTTTCATAATATACCGAAACGGCACTTTAGACAGGAGAGCGCTCCCGACAGCAAAGACAGCAAGAACCCCGTAACTCCAAACAGAATTAGCAAAAAATACAACGATGACAAAAAAGAAGATCAACGCGATTTTCGAGCGGGGGTCCAGCCGGTGGATAAAGGAATCCGTAGGAATGTACTGCCCGATGATCATCGAACTACTCACGAGCGGCACCCCCTCTCCCTTTATCAGCAAGAAGAGCTGCCAATTCCTCCATGGTTTCTCCTTTGTATTCCATATCCCATCCGAACTTCTCATTAACTTTGGCAAGGAACTGAATCACTTCCGGTACATCGAGCTGCACCTGCTCCAAAGCGTCCTTCTGCTTAAATATATCCAACGGGGCACCTTCCATATAGAGCTTCCCGTGATTCATAATAAGAATGTAATCCGCATAGGAGAGCGCGTCTTCCATACTGTGAGTGACGAGGATCGTCGTCAATTCCTTCTCTTTATGGAGATTGGAAAACATATTCATAATTTCCTTCTGCCCGCGCGGGTCGAGCCCGGCCGTCGGTTCATCCAATACAAGGACACGCGGATTCATTGCGAGCACCCCGGATATGGCCACCCTGCGCATCTGTCCACCACTTAAATCGAAAGGAGAACGTTCCAACAATTCTTCCGGGAGATGGGTAGCTTCTACAGCTTCCTTGATTCTGCGATCGATTTCTTTCTGTTCCACCCCGAAGTTCTGGGGACCGAACGCGATATCCTTCGCAACCGTTTCTTCAAACAACTGATGTTCGGGATACTGGAACACAACTCCGACACTCTCCCGCAGATTTCTCAAATCTTTATTCTTCTCTCCAGCCGTAAGCTTGTAGTCGCCGATTTGAACGTTTCCGCTCGTAGGCTGAAGCAGTCCATTTAAGTGTTGGATCAGCGTGGATTTCCCCGATCCTGTATGACCGATGACGGCGACAAAAGAGCCGGAAGGTATTTCGAAGGATAGATCATCCAATGCTTTATGCTCGAACGGGCTGTTCGGTTGATAGACGTAACTTACATGGTCGAACGTGATGTCCATAATTCCTCCAATAACTCCTGGTGATTGAGTGGCTCACGAGAAAGCATCACACCTTCTGTCTTCAGGTGATCTGCCAATTTACTGACAAATGGAGTATCTAAGCCAATTTCGGTTAAGTTATCTTTCTTTGAAAAGACCTCTCTCGGAGTTCCTTCCATCCATACCTGTCCTTTATTCATGACGATTACCCGGGATGCCTGGGTCACCTCATGAAGGTCGTGCGTTATAGTGATCAAGGATAAGTCTCTTTCCCGTTGAACATCACGGACCGTTTCCATGATCTCTTTCCGACCTTTCGGATCCAGCATAGCGGTCGCTTCATCCAGGATGATGAAAGCCGGTGATACAGCAAGCACACTCGCAATCGCCACGCGCTGCTTCTGCCCTCCGGACAAACGGTGGGGCTCGTGACGCTCATACTCCTGCATACGGACTGAAGCAAGGCTGTCTTTGATTCTCTGCTGCATCAAATCTCTGGGCATACCGTGATTCTCCATCCCGAAAGCGACATCATCACGAACCGTGGTTCCAACGAATTGGTTATCAGGGTTTTGGAAGACCATACCGACCTTCTTCCTGATTTCCCATACGCTCTCCTGCGTTACCGCCTGACCGTCCACTAATATTTCCCCTTCTTGAGGAAATAATAGCCCGTTCATAAGCTTGGCAATCGTCGATTTCCCTGAGCCGTTATGTCCGATAATGGCTACCCATTCATTCGGGCCAAGCGTGAAGCTGACGTCATTTAAAACCCACGGCATGTCCTCCTGATAACGAAAGGATACATTCCGAAACTCGACTTGTCTCTCTCCCATTTGTGTTCCTCCTCTGCTCAACTGACTATTTCCCAGGAAATATGACACTATTCCCCGCAAACGACTGCTGACGAGTAGTCTCCTATTCGTCAGCAAGCGATAATTGTGTATAAAAAAAGGGCTGGATGTAACCTCGCGATGAGATTCACTCCTGCCCTTTTACCCCAATGGTATTCATTAAACTAGTTCAATGATCGCCATTTTCGCTCCATCGCCTTTACGCTCGCCTAGCTTAAGCACGCGAGTATAACCACCTTGGCGGTCTTCGTAGCGTGGGCCGATTTCAGAGAATAGCTTCTGCAAAGCTGTTTGCTCTTCGCCTTCCGCCTTCACGTTGTAAAGGAATGCTTCAGCTTGACGACGGGCATGAAGATCGCCGCGTTTACCAAGAGTAATCATTTTCTCTACTACAGAGCGAAGTTCTTTCGCTTTAGCTTCTGTTGTCTCCAAACGTTCGTGAACAATCAGGTCAGTCGCCAGGTTGCGAAGCAACGCCATGCGCTGATCTGTTGTACGTCCTAGTTTTCTAGCCATTGATAATCCCTCCCTTAACTGAATCTCTTAGATGTTCTATATCGATTAATCTTCTTTTCTTAGACCTAATCCCAACTCGTCCAACTTGTGCTTCACTTCTTCAAGTGACTTGCGACCAAGGTTACGGACCTTCATCATATCTTCTTCAGATTTATTCGCAAGCTCCTGCACGGTGTTGATACCAGCACGCTTCAAGCAGTTATAGGAACGTACAGACAGGTCAAGTTCTTCAATCGTCATCTCAAGGACTTTCTCTTTTTGGTCCTCTTCTTTCTCAACCATGATTTCAGCTTTTTGAGCTTCATCAGTAAGGCTGACAAAGATATTGAGGTGTTCCATATAGATTTTAGCCCCTAAGGAGATTGCTTCTTCTGGGCGGATGCTGCCATCCGTCCACACGTCTAATGTCAACTTGTCAAAATTAGACGTTTGACCAATTCTTGTGTTCTCTACTTGATACGTTACACGGGATACCGGTGTAAAGATAGAATCAACCGGAATAACGCCGATTGGTAGATCCTCGTGGTTGTTTCCTTCTGCCGGACGATATCCTCGGCCGCGTTCCGCAGTGATGCGCGCACGGAAGCTGGCACTGCTGTCCAGTGTAGCGATATGGAGATCCGGGTTAAGAATTTCCACATCACTATCGTGCGTGATGTCAGCCGCTGTAACTTTTCCTTCACCCTGTACATCAATTTCCAAAGTCTTTTCTTCGTCGGAGTAAACCTTCAAAGCTAGTTTCTTCAGATTCAGAATGACAGTTGTAACATCTTCTACTACTCCATCAATAGTGGAGAATTCATGAAGAACACCATCAATCTGAACAGATGTGACTGCAGAGCCAGGAAGTGAGGATAATAGGATACGACGCAAGGAGTTCCCTAGAGTTGTACCATACCCACGCTCAAGCGGTTCGACGACGAACTTACCAAAAGTAGACTCATCGCTGATCTCGACCGTTTCAATCTTTGGCTTTTCAATTTCGATCATTTACACTAAACCCTCCTTCAAAACGTCGAAACCCCGGTTAGACAAACGGTCTAACCGAAATTCCTCAGGTAGGCAGTCCCGATAAAAAGACAACTGCATATTTTCTCTGTCTACTGCGGTGATGATAAAAGCTATCATAACCCATTATAGACAGGGTGACAAATTCTATTCAGAACTTATTATACGCGACGACGTTTTGGTGGGCGGCAACCATTGTGTGGTACTGGTGTTACGTCACGGATTGCCGTGATTTCAAGACCTGCTGCTTGTAGAGAACGGATTGCTGCTTCACGACCAGCACCAGGGCCTTTAACTGTAACTTCAAGAGTTTTCATACCGTTGTCCATAGCATCTTTCGCTGCAGCTTCAGAAGCCATTTGAGCAGCGAATGGAGTAGATTTACGGGAACCTTTGAAACCAAGAGCTCCAGCACTGCTCCAGCTGATTACGTTACCTTGGACATCAGTGACCGTTACGATTGTGTTGTTGAATGTAGAGCGGATGTGTGCCACACCGGACTCAATATTCTTTTTCACGCGGCGTTTACGACTACGAGTGTTTCCTTTACGTGCCATATAGTTTGCTTACCTCCTTTGTGTTGCTTATTATTTACGTTTGTTAGCCACTGTACGACGTGGGCCTTTACGTGTACGAGAGTTGTTTTTCGTTCTTTGTCCACGAAGTGGAAGACCGCGACGATGACGGATACCACGGTAAGAACCGATCTCAATCAAACGTTTGATGTTTAGAGAGTTCTCACGACGAAGGTCACCTTCAACGTTGTACTGTTCCACTGCTTGACGGATTTGCGCTAGTTCGTCCTCTGTAAGATCGCGAACACGTGTATCCTCAGATACGCCGGCTTCAGCCAGTACGTCTTTAGCAAGGGAATTACCGATTCCATATACATAAGTTAATGAAATTACCACGCGTTTGTCACGCGGAATATCTACTCCTGCGATACGTGCCATATGGTACGTGCACCTCCTTCAGTTTAGCCTTGTTTTTGTTTATGCTTAGGGTTTTCACAGATAACCATGACTTTACCTTTTCGTTTGATGACTTTGCATTTTTCGCAAATTGGTTTTACAGAAGGTCTTACCTTCATCATCCATACCTCCTTTTAGATCGGAGTTTTATTTATAACGGTACGTAATACGTCCTTTAGTTAAATCATAAGGGGAAAGTTCTACCGTTACCTTATCTCCTGGTAAGATTCGGATGAAGTGCATGCGAATTTTACCGGATACGTGAGCTAAAACGGAGTGACCGTTCTCGAGTTCAACCTTGAACTGTGCGTTCGGTAAGGTTTCAACGACGGTCCCTTCTACTTCAATTACATCGTCTTTCGCCATCGAGTTGATCTCCCTTCTTCAAATCAGTCACTGCTTCATTGACATATTTTGATACGGCAAATCGAAGCTTGCCATTTGTGACACGACCAGTTTCCAGAAGGCTGTCCTGGACTTCCGGAGAGATGAAATCCATAAGCTCAACATGTTGCAAATTCTTTCTCTTTGGTCGATCATACTTACGTTTCTCTCCGTCGGCAAGCAGCACAAAGCGGCCATCCAGCACATCGATCACAACCGCATACTGTCCTGCCTCTCGCCCCTGCACAATACGAACAATTTGACCTATTCGAGGACTCGACTCAGATTCGTTCAAAAACGATCACCTTCATTTAGGATTTTGTTAAAATCTCATAACCCTCATCCGTTATCGCGATGGTGTGCTCAAAGTGTGCGCACATCTTTCCATCTTGAGTAACTACCGTCCAACGGTCACCCAGTGTCTTCACATAGCGTGAACCTGCGTTAACCATCGGCTCAACTGCCAAAACCATTCCTGGTTTCAAACGCGGGCCTTTGTTCGGCGGACCATAATGAGGGATCTGCGGATCCTCATGAAGTTCCCTGCCGACGCCGTGCCCGACATATTCACGAACAATGGAGAACCCTTCCGGCTCTACACAGCTCTGAATGGCATGCGATATATTTGAAAGGCGTACACCTGGTTTTGCTTCATCAAGTCCCTTAAACAGTGATTGTTCTGTAACTCTCAGCAACTCCATTGTATCGTCATCGACGGTACCGACCGGATACGTCCAGGCCGAATCCCCGTGATAACCTTTATACTTCGCACCTATGTCGATGCTGATGATATCTCCGTTGTTCAGGACCCTGTCACCAGGAATACCATGAACAAGTTCTTCGTTAACAGATGCACATATACTGCCACGGAATCCATTATAACCTTTAAAAGAAGGGATTGCATCCATACTGCGTATGAACTTATCTGCAATCTTATCCAATTCGCCCGTCGTTATACCAGGTCGAATGTTTTCTTTCAGCTTTTGGTGCGTTAAGGCAACAATTCTGCCTGCTTCACGCATGATGTCTAACTCCCGTGGTGTTTTACATATAATCATTCAGCCAGGGCTCCCAGCTTCTGATCGATGTCCTGAAAAACTTCGTTGATATCTTTGTCACCTTCAAAGGATACGAGGTAGCCTTTATCCTGGTAGAAATCGATGAGTGGCTGAGTTTGTTCAACATTAACCTCTAAACGCTTCTTCACAGTTGCCGGCTGGTCGTCTTCACGCTGAATCAACTCGGAGCCGTCGTGATCACATTTCCCTTCCTCTTGTGGAGGATTGAAGATTACGTGATACGTAGCGCCGCAAGTCGGGCAGACGCGTCGTCCAGTCAGACGCTCGATGAGTTGGTCTTGTGGAACATCGATATGAAGCACATAATCCAATGATGCATCCATATCGTTCAGCAGATTTTCAAGAGCTTCTGCCTGTGCAATGGTTCTAGGGAAACCATCGAGCAGGAAGCCTTGATTGCAATCCGGCTTGCTCAGACGTTCGCGAACGATTCCGATGGTAACTTCATCCGGAACCAATTCGCCTTTGTCCATATATGATTTGGCTTCATTGCCAAGTGCTGTTCCTTCTTTGATAGCTAAACGGAACATATCTCCAGTTGAGATATGAGGGATGTCATATTTTTCGACTATCTTCTCAGCCTGAGTACCTTTACCTGCCCCAGGGAGACCCATCAGAATTAAATTCAACGTGTTCCCCTCGCTCTCATTTTCATTAGCGGTTGAAGCTAATTATTTAATAAATCCTGAGTAATGGCGTTTCACAAGCTGGCTCTCCAGTTGCTTCATCATTTCGAGGGCAACCCCGACTACGATGAGCAGGCTGGTGCCTCCAATTTGTACGCTCGCAGGCAGATTAGCCACAGAACCTAATATGATTGGAAGGATAGCAACAGCTGCTAGGAAGATGGAACCTACGAAAGTCAATCGGTACATCACACGTGTCAAGTACGTTTCCGTATTGGCACCAGGACGGATCCCCGGGATGTAGCCGCCTTGCTTCTTCAAATTATCCGCCATTTGTTCCGGGTTTACCTGAACAAATGTATAGAAATAAGTGAAAGCAATGATTAACGCAACATAGATAATCATTCCAGGCCAGTTTTGATAATCAAAGATATATTGAATGACGGAGGCTACTTCACTGTCTTCGAAGAATCCAGCGACCGTTCTCGGTGCGATGATAAAGGATATCGCAAAGATAACGGGAATAACTCCTGCCGCATTCACTTTTATCGGTAAGTGGGTGGAATGCCCGCCTACAGGTGAACGATTTACTAATCGTTTAGCATATTGGATCGGTATTTTACGCAGGGCCTGTTGGATGAAGATAACTCCGACAATGACCGCCACGATGACAAGCAAAATCAACGCGATAATAATCAGATTGATGAACAGCTCTTCTCCGGCACCGGAAATGTACTGATCATACAATTGATTGACACCCGTCGGGATTGCTGCAACGATTCCTGCGAAAATCAGGATGGATATCCCGTTTCCGACACCATGTGCAGTGATTTGCTCACCAAGCCACATAAGGAATGCCGTTCCGCCAGTCAGAACAACGGCAATGACTAAGAATTTCCCTACTCCCGGGTTTGTGATCAATTGACCACCTGCGAGAGCATTGAAACCGATAGACATACCAATAGCCTGAATAAAGGCAAGAACGATGGTTCCATAGCGGGTAAACTGAGCTAACTTTCGACGGCCAACTTCACCTTGTTTCTTCCATTCCGCAAATTTCGGAACAACGTCCATCTGCAATAACTGCATGATGATGGAGGCAGTAATGTAGGGCATGATCCCCATAGCAAAGATGGAGAAGTTCTGCAATGCCCCGCCTCCGAATGTGTTCAGAAATCCGAACGCATTCTGATCATCCATGAAGTTGATGGCGTCTCTGTTGGTAAAAGGGACCGGGATGAATGTTCCAAGGCGAAATACTACAAGCATCAACAAAGTGAAGATGATCTTGCGTCGAATATCACCTACGCGCATAAAATTGGAGATTGTCCGGAACATTAAATCACCTCAGTTTGACCGCCCGCAGCTTCAATAGCTTCTTTAGCAGAAGCAGAGAATTTGTGAGCTTTCACTGTAAGTTTCTTCTCGATGCTTCCTTTAGCTAGTACTTTAATGCCGGCTTTTTGGTTGCTTACCACGCCAGTTTCAAGCAATAGTTCTGGAGTAACCTCTGTGCCTTCTTCAAAACGATTCAATGCATCAAGGTTGATGATCGCGAATTCCTTACGGTGAACGTTAGTGAAACCACGCTTAGGCAGACGTTGGAACAATGGCATTTGACCACCTTCGAAGCCTGGGCGTGTTTTGCTACCAGAACGTTGACCTTGACCTTTATGTCCACGTCCAGAAGTTTTACCGTTACCGGAAGCCATTCCGCGTCCTACACGGTTGCGTTCTTTACGAGTACCTTGAGCAGGTTTAAGTTCATGCAGTTTCATTCGTTGCACCTCCTTATTACTTTTGTTTGATTATACTTCTTTAACTGTAACTAGGTGAGACACCTTTTTAGCCATACCTCGGATCGCTGGGTTATCTTCAAGTACGACAGTTTGACGGATCTTATTCAGACCTAGCGCCTTGACAGTAGAGCGCTGATCCTGCGGTCTACCAATAACACTGCGCGTGAGGGTAATTTCTAACTGTTTAGCCATTTTATTTCCCTCCTTATCCTACAGTTCTTCTACAGACTTACCACGAAGTCTAGCGACGTCTTCCGCACGCTTAAGCTCGCTAAGTCCAGTGATTGTAGCACGCACCATGTTGATTGGTGTGTTAGAACCAAGTGACTTAGAAAGGATGTCTTGAACACCTGCAAGCTCAAGTACCGCACGTACTGGTCCACCTGCGATAACTCCTGTACCTTCTGCAGCTGGTTTCATAAGAATGCTTCCAGCGCCGAAGCGTCCAGTGATTTCGTGTGGGATTGTCGTGTCCTTAACTGGAACTGTAATTAGATTTTTCTTCGCGTCATCGATGGCCTTCTTGATAGCTTCTGGTACCTCTTGGGCTTTACCTGTACCAAAACCTACATGACCATTTTTATCTCCGACTACTACTAGTGCAGCAAAACGGAAGCGACGTCCACCTTTTACTACTTTAGCTACGCGGTTGATCGTAACTACGCGTTCTTCAAGATCAAGTTTGTTAGGGTCGATGTTTGTAATCATTTATGTCCCTCCTTTGGCTATTAAAATTCTAGGCCTGCTTCGCGAGCGGCTTCAGCTAGAGCTTTCACACGTCCATGATACAAGTAACCGCCACGGTCGAATACAACAACTTTAAAACCGTTGTCGATCGCACGTTTCGCTACCATTTCACCGACTTTTTGTGCAGCTTCTACGTTGCTTGTGTTATCAAGATCGAATCCTTTGTCTACAGTAGATGCGCTAGCAACTGTAACTTGTGCTTCATCGTTGATAAGCTGAGCGTAAATGTGGTTGTTAGAGCGGTACACGTTCAAACGAGGACGTTCTGCTGTACCGAAAACATTCTTACGTACGCGAGCATGACGCTTCTTACGTACGACATTCTTGTCTGCCTTCGTGATCATCTGGGTCACTCCTTTCTATACGTTACATTAAGACTTACTTAGCTGTCTTACCTTCTTTTCTGCGTACATGTTCGCCTTCGTAGCGAATTCCTTTACCTTTGTAAGGCTCTGGAGGACGGATTGCACGAATCTTCGCTGCAACAGCGCCGACTAGTTCTTTATCGATACCTTTAACGATTACTTTCGTGTTCGTCGGTACTTCGATTTCGATGCCTTCACGGTTTTCCACTTCAACCGGGTGAGAGTAACCAGCGTTGATGACTACTGTCTGACCCTGTTTCTGTGCACGGTAACCTACACCGATGATTTCAAGGCTCTTTTCGTAACCTTTAGATACACCTTCAACCATGTTTCCGATCAGGCTGCGTGTAGTTCCGTGAAGTGCACGGTGATCTTTATGATCGCTTGGACGAGATACGCTTAGTACGTTGTCCTCGATCTTAACTGTGATGTCCTGGTGGAATGTACGAGTCAATTCCCCTTTAGGACCTTTCACTGTGATTGTATTGTTATCCTGAGTGATTTCTACACCTTCAGGAATTTCAAGTGTTTTTAAACCTACGCGAGACATATTGTTGCACCTCCTGTCTGATCTGTTTTTTTACCAGACGTAAGCTAGAACTTCGCCACCGATGGCTTGTTCACGAGCTTCTTTGTCTGTCAATACACCTTTAGAAGTAGATACGACGGCTACACCAAGACCGTTAAGAACTTTTGGAAGTTCTTCAGCATTAGCGTAAACGCGAAGACCTGGTTTACTGATACGCTTCACACCAGTAATTACGCGCTCGTTGTTTTGACCGTACTTAAGGAAGATGCGAAGGACGCCTTGCTTGTTGTCTTCAACAAATTCGTAGTCACGTACAAAACCTTCACGCTTAAGGATATCAGCGATTTCTTTTTTCACGTTGGAAGCTGGAAGCTCAAGCTTCTCGTGACGCACCATGTTAGCGTTACGAATACGTGTCAGCATATCTGCAATTGGATCTGTCATTGTCATAACTCATTTACCTCCTTCCCTGTTAGGGGTTTACCAGCTGGCTTTTTTGACACCAGGGATTTGTCCTTTATATGCAAGTTCACGGAAACAAATACGGCAAAGCTTAAACTTACGAAGTACGGAGTGTGGACGTCCGCAACGTTCACAGCGAGTGTATTCTTGTACTTGGTACTTCGATTTACGCTGTTGCTTCGCGACCATTGATTTTTTAGCCACTATTTTCCCTCCTTAATGTTAGCTCATTATTTTTGGAACGGCATTCCGAATTGAGCTAATAGTTCGCGCGCTTCTTCATCAGAATCAGCAGTTGTAACGATAACGATGTCCATGCCGCGCACTTTACTTACTTTATCGTAGTCGATTTCTGGGAAAATCAATTGCTCTTTAACACCTAGTGTGTAGTTTCCACGACCGTCGAAAGCTTTCTTAGAAATACCACGGAAGTCACGCACACGCGGTAGAGATACTGCGACTAGCTTGTGGAAGAATTCGTACATGCGCTCACCGCGAAGTGTAACCTTCGCACCGATCGGCATACCTTCACGCAGACGGAATCCTGCAATTGATTTCTTAGCTTTAGTGATAACTGGCTTCTGACCAGTGATTAGAGTCAACTCTTCTACTGCTGTATCCAGTGCTTTTGCGTTCTGAACCGCATCACCAACACCCATGTTGATAACGATCTTCTCGATCTTAGGTGTTTGCATAATAGATTCATATTCAAATTTGTTCATCAACGATGGAACAATTTCTTCTTTATATTGTTTCTTTAGTTCGTTCATCGTGTGGCCCTCCTTTCCTCTATGGGTTATTTATCTAGCGCTTCACCAGATTTTTTCGCGATACGAACTTTTTTGCCGTCCTCGACTTTGTATCCAACACGTGTTGGCTCGCCAGTCTTTGGATCGATTGGCATAACGTTTGATACGTGGATCGGTGCTTCTTGTGTCAAGATACCCCCCTGTGGGTTATCTTGAGAAGGTTTAGCGTGTTTCTTAACTTCGTTCACACCCTCAACAAGGACACGATCTTTCTTTGGATAAGCTTCAAGGATTGTACCTTGCTTGCCTTTATCCTTACCAGTAATAACCATTACTTTGTCACCTTTTTTTACGTGCATGCTTCGCGCACCTCCTTAACAAGGCATTTCATTCAGGTTTTACAATACTTCTGGAGCTAGAGATACAATCTTCATGAATTTAGCATCACGAAGTTCACGAGCTACCGGTCCGAAGATACGAGTACCGCGTGGGCCTTTATCATCACGCACGATTACTGCTGCGTTTTCATCAAAACGGATGTAAGAACCATCTTTACGGCGAACTCCACTCTTAGTACGGACGATGACGGCTTTAACTACCTCACCTTTTTTAACAACGCCCCCTGGTGTTGCTTGTTTCACAGTAGCAGTGATGATATCACCGATGTTGGCTGTTTTACGACCTGATCCACCCAAAACTTTGATGGTTTGGATTTCACGAGCGCCGGAGTTATCTGCAACTTTAAGACGAGATTCCTGTTGAATCATACCATGTAACCTCCCTTCGGATTAAATCCGAGCGAACTTTTATTAGATAATGACAGACTCTTCAACAACGTCTAGCAAACGGAAACGCTTGGATGCGGATAGTGGACGAGTTTCCATAATACGCACGATATCGCCGTTTTTAGCTTGGTTGTTTTCGTCATGTGCTTTAAGCTTTTTAGAGTACTTTACGCGCTTGCCGTAAAGCTTGTGGAACTTATAAGTTTCTACTAAAACTGTGATCGTTTTGTCCATTTTGTCAGATACGACACGGCCAGTATAAACTTTACGATTATTACGTTCAGTCATGTGAGGGTGACCTCCTCTCATCTATTAGTTATTTACGCCTAGCTCACGTTCACGAGCAACAGTCTTCATACGAGCGATAGACTTACGAACCTCACGGATACGTGCAGTGTTCTCAAGTTGACCTGTTGCCAATTGGAAGCGTAGGTTGAAAAGTTCTTCTTTAAGAGACTTAACTTTTTGTTCAATTTCGGCAGTGGTTAATTCACGGATCTCATTAGCCTTCATTGATTTCACCACCAATTTCTTCACGTTTTACGAACTTCGTACGGATCGGCAGCTTGTGTGAAGCAAGACGCAACGCTTCGCGTGCAACTTCTTCTGATACACCTGCGATCTCGAACATAATTTTCCCTGGTTTCACTACAGCTACGAAACCTTCTGGAGCACCTTTACCGGAACCCATACGTACTTCTAGGGGTTTAGCAGTATAAGGCTTATCTGGGAAGATTTTAATCCATACTTTACCGCCACGCTTCATGTAACGAGTCATCGCGATACGCGCTGCCTCGATTTGACGGGCTGTGATCCAAGCACGATCAATTGCTTGCAAACCATATTCACCGAAAGCTACTTCAGTACCGCCTTTTGCACGGCCTTTTAAGCTTGTACGGTGTTGACGACGATATTTAACACGTTTAGGCATTAACATAATGCTTTTCCCCCTTCCTTACTTGTTTGATTTAGTTGGAAGGACTTCGCCACGATAAATCCACACTTTGACACCAAGCTTACCGTAAGTTGTGTCAGCTTCTGCAGTTCCGTAATCGATATCTGCACGAAGTGTGTGTAGTGGTACTGTTCCTTCACTGTAATATTCAGCACGAGCGATGTCTGCTCCGCCTAGACGGCCAGATACTTGAGTACGAATACCTTTCGCTCCTGCACGCATAGCGCGTTGGATTGTTTGTTTCTGAGCACGACGGAAAGATACGCGGTTTTCCAATTGACGTGCGATATTGTCAGCTACAAGAGTAGCGTCAAGATCAGGCTTTTTCACTTCAACGATGTTGATGTGAACACGTTTGCCGCTCAGTTGATTTAGTGCTTTACGAAGTGCTTCAACTTCGGAACCACCTTTACCGATAACCATTCCTGGTTTAGCTGTGTGTACAGTAATGTTCACACGGTTAGCTGCGCGTTCGATTTCGACTTTGGAAAGGGCAGCATCTTTAAGACGGTTTTCAACATATTCACGAATCTTAATGTCTTCATGTAACAAGTCTGCATAGTCTTTGCCAGCGTACCACTTGGATTCCCAGTCGCGGATTACGCCGATACGAAGACCAATCGGATTAATTTTTTGACCCACTGATTATCCCTCCTTTTTTTCTGATACGACCACTGTGATGTGGCTTGTGCGTTTGTTGATTTGGCTTGCGCGGCCCATTGCGCGAGGGCGGAAACGTTTAAGAGTTACGCCTTCGTTTACAAACGCTTCGGAAACGTACAAGTTTTCCGTGTCCATTTCATAGTTGTGTTCTGCGTTGGCGATCGCGGAGTTAAGAAGTTTCTCAACTACCGGAGAAGCGCCGCGGTTGTTCAAACGAAGTGTAGCCAGAGCTTCACCTACATTTTTTCCTCGAATTAAATCAATTACCAAACGAGCTTTACGAGGAGCGATTCGAACGGTTTTAGCAACTGCTTTAGCTTGCATTAGAGTGCCTCCTCTCTATATTAACGTTTTGTTTTCTTATCGTCGCCAGAGTGTCCTTTGAACGTACGGGTTGGCGCGAATTCACCAAGTTTATGACCTACCATGTCTTCAGTCACATAAACTGGCACGTGTTTACGACCGTCATAAACGGCAATTGTGTGTCCCACAAAGTTAGGGAAGATAGTAGAACGGCGAGACCATGTCTTCACGACCTGTGTTTTGCTATCTTCGTTCAACTTTTCGACTTTCTTCATCAAGTGATCATCTACAAAAGGTCCTTTTTTCAAGCTGCGGCCCATGAAATAACCTCCCTTCGCGATTGGAAGACGGGTTTTATTGCCCGCCCGACAATCCCGTTATTTTTTACCGCGTCTACGTACGATATATTTATCAGACGGCTTGTTGCGTTTTCTCGTTTTGTATCCAAGAGTTGGTTTACCCCATGGAGATACAGGAGATGGACGACCGATTGGCGCACGTCCTTCACCACCACCGTGTGGGTGATCGTTAGGGTTCATTACAGAACCACGAACTGTAGGGCGTTTACCTTTCCAACGAGAACGTCCTGCTTTACCTACGCTGATAAGTTCGTGCTCAAGGTTACCAACTTGACCGATTGTTGCACGGCAAGTGCTTAGTACCAAGCGAACTTCACCGGAAGTAAGACGTACTAGTGTGTACTTCTCTTCACGACCAAGGATTTGTGCTGAAGCGCCTGCAGAACGTACAAGCTGTCCTCCGCGTCCTGGCTTCAATTCTACGTTGTGTACGACAGTACCAACTGGAATGTCTTTCAGTTGAAGTGCGTTACCTGGTTTGATATCCGCGCCTTCACCAGAAATGATTTCCGTTCCTACCTTGATTCCTTTTGGAGCAAGGATGTAACGTTTTTCACCATCAACATAGTTGATTAGTGCAATGTTAGCGGAGCGGTTTGGATCGTACTCGATTGTAGCAACGCGTCCAGGTATTCCATCTTTATCACGTTTGAAGTCGATGATACGATATTGACGCTTGTGGCCACCGCCCTGATGACGAACTGTCAGCTTACCTTGGTTGTTACGTCCACCTTTTTTGTGAAGTGGAGCGACAAGGGAGCGTTCAGGTTTATCAGTTGTAATTTCAGCGAAATCAGATACTGACATGTGTCGACGACCGTTTGTAATTGGTCGGAACTTTTTAATCGCCATCTTTTTTCCCTCCTTCTTTAGTCAAATGTTTTATTTAAACTTCGAAGAATTCTAGTTCTTCGCTGTCCTGAGTCAAAGTAATGATTGCTTTCTTACGGTCAGAACGATAGCCGCCGTAACGACCCATACGCTTGAATTTACCTTTAAGGTTCATTGTGTTGACAGAAGCAACACTTACACCAAAGATTTCTTCGACTGCATCTTTGATCTCAGTCTTGTTAGCTTTTGTGCTAACTTCAAACGTATATTTCTTTTCTCCCATAAGATCAGCAGAATGTTCAGTAATGACAGGGCGCTTAATAATATCGCGTGGTTCTTTCATTATGAGAGCACCTCCCCTGCTTTTTCAGCTGCTTCCTTCGTTAGGATCAGCTTGTCATGCGTTAGCAAGTCTAACACACTTACTTCTTCTACAGGAAGACTTTTCACTGTAGGGATGTTGTTAGCTGATAGAGTAACATTTTCATCTTTGCCAGCCGTTACGATCAATGCTTTTTCATTGACGTCCAACGCTTTAAGCATGTTTACTACCTCTTTAGTCTTCGGAGCTTCTAGAGAAAGGCTTTCAAGAACGATGATGTTCTCTTCCTTCACTTTAGAAGAGTAAGCAGACTGAAGAGCTAGACGACGTACTTTTCTAGGCATTGTGTAGCTGTAGCTGCGTGGTGTAGGACCGAATACAGTTCCACCGCCAACCCATTGTGGTGAACGGATAGACCCTTGACGTGCACGGCCTGTACCTTTTTGACGCCATGGTTTACGGCCACCGCCGGATACCTCAGAACGTCCTTTTACTTTGTGTGTGCCTTGGCGAAGGTTCGCGCGCTGCATCAACACAGTTTCGTGTAATACGTGAGTATTAGGTTCAATACCAAAAACGGCATCGTTCAGTTCGATTTCTCCAACGTTGGATCCGCCTTGGTTTAATAGTGCTACTTTAGGCATGACATATCCTCCCTTCGTTTATTATTTGCTAGCCTTAATTGCACTTGTAATCTTAACGTAAGATTTTCTTGCGCCTGGAACATTACCTTTGATAAGTAGTAGATTACGCTCAGCGTCCACTTTTACTACTTCAAGGTTTTGTAGAGTTACTTGTTCGCCACCCATTTGTCCAGCAAGGTTTTTACCTTTGAATACTTTAGATGGGTCTGCACCTTGTCCCATAGAACCGGAACGACGGTGGTAGCGGGAACCGTGACTCATTGGTCCGCGGGATTGGTTGTGGCGCTTGATTGCACCTTGGAAACCTTTACCCTTGGAAGTTCCTGTAACGTCAATTACGTCACCAGCTTCAAAAATATCTACTTTAACCTCTTGACCTAGTTCGAAGTCGTCAAGGTTAGAATTACGGAATTCACGAATGTAGCGCTTAGGTGTTGTGCTTGCTTTATCAGCGTGCCCTTGAGCAGCTTTCTTCAAGCGGTTAGACTTTTCGTCAGCAAAACCTAGTTGAATCGCTTCGTAACCGTCGTTTTCAGTTGTTTTCTTTTGAAGAACAACGTTCGGCTCAGCCTGAACAACTGTTACTGGGATCAATTCGCCATCTTCGGAGAAGATTTGAGTCATACCGACTTTACGTCCTAAGATTCCTTTCGTCATCCGTTACACCTCCTATTATTTATCAGATTAATTTATAGTTTGATTTCGATATCCACACCAGATGGTAGATCCAAACGCATCAATGAATCAACTGTCTGTGGTGTCGGATTAACAATGTCGATAAGACGTTTGTGTGTGCGCATTTCGAACTGCTCACGAGAGTCTTTATACTTGTGCGTCGCACGAAGTACTGTGTAGATAGAACGCTCTGTAGGAAGCGGAATCGGACCTGATACGTTAGCACCGGAACGCTTCGCTGTGTCTACGATCTTTTCTGCGGACTGATCCAACACTCTGTGATCATACGCTTTTAAACGAATACGAATTTTCTCTTTTGCCATTATGTTCCCTCCTTCTTCGCCCATTTTTAAAATAGACATTCTCCGCGAAAAAAACTTGACTACCCGCCATGGCAAAGGGGCCGGGTGTGTCAACAACCTTTCGCTTCATCGCCTTTTATGACCAACATTATTCATTATATAGAAGAAATGCGGTCATTGCAAGGATAAATCAACATTTAATTTATCCGCAAGCACTTTTCACATTATACTAGCGAACCGCGTCAAATTCAACCCCGACAGCACATGCGCACAAATAGAAAAAGCGAGCAAAGGCCAAGGCCTATGCTCGCTTGTATTCATAGCTTCTAATTACTTAGTAATTGTAGAAACTACGCCTGAACCTACTGTACGTCCACCTTCACGGATAGAGAAACGAGTACCGTCTTCGATCGCGATTGGGGAGATAAGTTCAACTGTCATTTCAACGTTGTCCCCAGGCATAACCATTTCTACGCCTTCAGGAAGTTGAATAACACCAGTTACGTCCGTAGTACGGAAGTAGAACTGTGGGCGGTAGTTAGAGAAGAATGGAGTGTGACGTCCACCTTCGTCTTTAGCTAGTACATAAACTTCAGCTTTGAAGTTTGTGTGTGGAGTGATAGAACCAGGCTTAGCTAGTACTTGTCCACGGTTGATATCTTCACGGCTTACACCACGAAGAAGTGCACCGATGTTGTCTCCAGCTTCTGCATAGTCAAGAAGCTTACGGAACATTTCAACACCAGTTACAGTAGTTTTGCTGGACTCTTCAGCCATACCGATGATTTCGATTTCGTCACCGACTTTAACTTGTCCACGCTCAACACGACCTGTAGCAACTGTACCACGACCAGTGATAGAGAATACGTCCTCAACTGGCATCATGAATGGCTTGTCAGTGTCACGGTCTGGAGTTGGGATGTTTTCGTCAACAGCATCCATTAGATCGAAGATCGCTTGCTCATACTTCTCATCGCCTTCTAGGGCTTTAAGAGCAGAACCGCTGATTACTGGTACGTCATCGCCAGGGAAGTCGTACTCAGAAAGAAGATCACGAACTTCCATTTCAACTAGTTCAAGAAGCTCTTCGTCGTCTACCATGTCAACTTTGTTCAAGAATACAACGATAGCTGGAACACCTACGTTTTTAGAAAGTAGGATGTGCTCACGAGTTTGTGGCATTGGACCGTCAGCTGCAGATACAACTAGGATCGCGCCGTCCATTTGAGCAGCACCAGTGATCATGTTCTTAACGTAGTCAGCGTGACCTGGGCAGTCAACGTGTGCGTAGTGACGAGTTTCTGTTTCGTACTCAACGTGTGCAGTGGAGATTGTGATTCCACGCTCGCGCTCTTCTGGAGCACCGTCGATCATGTCGTATGCCATAGCTTCACCAGAACCAGATTTCTTGTGAAGTACAGTAGTGATCGCTGCCGTTAGAGTAGTTTTACCGTGGTCAACGTGTCCGATAGTACCAATGTTAACGTGGGACTTGGACCGGTCGAATTTTTCTTTAGCCATTGTATATTTCCTCCTTTAAAATAAGTGAAAGTTCATTTGATTTATGATGAAGCAAAGGAGTGAAAGCCACTCCTGTGCTTACAATACAAGTTATACTTTAACTCGTTTAAAAAATCAATTATTGACCAGCATTTTTCTTGATGATTTCCTCAGAGATGCTCTTAGGAACTTCTTCGTAGTGGTCGAAGTGCATAGTGTACGTACCGCGACCTTGAGTGTTGGAACGCAATGCTGTAGCGTAACCGAACATTTCAGATAGTGGAACATACGCTTTAACCACTTGTGCATTACCACGAGTTTCCATACCATCAACACGTCCACGACGGGATGTTACGTCACCCATGATATCGCCCATGTATTCCTCAGGAATAACAACTTCTACTTTCATCATCGGTTCAAGTAGAACAGGCTTACACTTGTTTTTAGCTTCTTTAAGTGCCATGGAAGCGGCAACTTTAAAGGCCATTTCGTTGGAGTCGACATCGTGATAAGAACCATCATAAAGAGTCGCTTTGATGTCTACCATAGGGTAACCAGCCAATACACCATTTTCCATAGACTCTTTAATACCTTGTTCTACAGATGGAATGTATTCACGTGGTACAACACCACCAACGATCTTGTTGACGAATTCAAATCCAGCGCCTTCTTCGTTAGGCTCGAATTCAACCCATACGTGACCGAATTGTCCACGACCACCGGATTGACGTACGAACTTACCTTCAACTTGCGCACTTCCGCGGAATGTTTCGCGGTAAGCAACTTGTGGAGCACCAATGTTCGCTTCAACTTTGAACTCACGCTTCAGACGGTCAACGATGATATCAAGGTGAAGCTCACCCATACCAGCGATGATTGTTTGTCCTGTTTCCACGTTAGTCTCTGTTTGGAACGTTGGATCTTCTTCAGCAAGTTTACCAAGGGCAATGGACATTTTATCTTGGTCTGCTTTGGATTTAGGTTCGATAGCTACAGAGATTACAGGCTCAGGGAATTCCATTGATTCAAGAATAACTAGGTTCTTCTCGTCACAAAGAGTGTCACCTGTACCAGTATCTTTAAGTCCTACCGCACCAGCGATATCTCCTGCATATACAGTAGAGATCTCTTCACGAGAGTTGGCGTGCATCTGTAGGATACGACCTACACGCTCACGCTTACCTTTCGTAGAGTTCTGAACGTATGATCCAGAGTTAAGTGTACCAGAGTACACGCGGAAGAATGTAAGTTTACCAACGTAAGGGTCTGTTGCGACTTTGAAAGCCAATGCAGAGAATGGCTCTTTGTCGTCAGCCTTACGGACAACTTCTTCTTCTGTTTGTGGAACGTGTCCTTCGATTGGAGGAACATCCAGTGGAGATGGAAGGTAGTCGATGACACCGTCGATCAACAGCTGAACACCTTTGTTCTTGAAGGCAGAACCACAGAACACAGGGTAGAATTCAACACTTAGAGTCGCTTTACGAATTGCTTCTTTCAGCTGATCGTTCGTGATTTCTTCTCCCTCAAGGTATTGCATCATCAAGTCTTCATCAAGTTCTGCAACAGCTTCTACAAGCTTGCCGCGGTACTCTTCGGCTTGATCTTTGTACTCATCAGGAATTTCACGCGCTTCTGCACGAGTTCCCAAATCGTCCATGTAGAAATATGCTTCCATGGTTGTAAGGTCAATGATTCCTTCGAAGTCATCTTCCGCACCAATAGGAAGTTGAACAGCAGCTGCATTAGCTCCCAGACGGTCTTTCAACGTGCCAAGGGAGTAGATGAAGTCAGCGCCGATTTTATCCATCTTGTTGATGAATACGATACGTGGAACACCGTAAGTTGTAGCCTGACGCCAAACAGTTTCTGTTTGAGGCTCAACACCAGACTGTGCATCAAGAACGGCTACGGAGCCATCTAGTACACGAAGAGAACGTTCAACTTCAACAGTGAAGTCTACGTGTCCAGGAGTGTCAATGATGTTGATACGGTGGCCTTTCCACTGAGCAGTTGTCGCAGCGGAAGTAATTGTAATTCCGCGCTCCTGTTCCTGCTCCATCCAGTCCATTTGGGAAGCTCCTTCGTGAGTTTCACCAATTTTGTGGATACGTCCTGTGTAGAAAAGAATACGCTCTGTCGCCGTTGTTTTACCAGCGTCGATGTGAGCCATGATCCCGATATTACGAGTCTTTTCCAAGGAGAACTCTCTAGCCATGCATCTTTCTCCTTCCTGTTTGAACAGTTATTTTTGTGGTTATTACCAACGGTAGTGAGCGAAAGCTTTGTTCGCTTCTGCCATTTTGTGCATCTCTTCACGACGCTTCACAGAAGCACCAGTGTTGTTTGCTGCATCTAGAATTTCGTTAGCTAGACGCTCTTCCATTGTTTTCTCTCCGCGAAGACGCGCATAGTTAACAATGAAGCGCAAACCTAGAGCCTGACGACGTTCTGGACGAACTTCAACAGGAACCTGATAGTTGGATCCACCTACACGACGAGCGCGTACCTCCAATACAGGCATGACGTTCTTCATAGCTTGATCAAATGTTTCCATAGCATCGTTACCGCTACGTTCTTGAACAAGTTCGAACGCTTTATAAAGGATTTTTTGAGCTTTTCCGCGCTGCCCATCGACCATGATTTGGTTGATCAAGCGAGTTACAAGCTTAGAGTTGTACATCGGATCAGGCAACACATCACGCTTAGCTACAGGACCTTTACGTGGCATACGTTCCCCTCCCTTCCTCAAATGGTTTATTTAAGCGATATTTACATATCGATTATTTTTTAGCTTTAGGTTTCTTCGTACCGTATTTAGAACGGCCTTGCATACGTCCATCAACGCTTGCAGTGTCAAGAGCACCACGTACGATGTGATAACGCACACCTGGTAAGTCTTTAACTTTACCGCCACGGATAAGAACAACACTGTGCTCTTGAAGGTTGTGGCCGATACCAGGGATGTACGCGTTAACCTCTAGTTGGTTAGTTAGACGAACACGCGCATACTTACGTAGGGCGGAGTTCGGCTTCTTAGGTGTCATAGTACCAACACGTGTACAAACACCACGTTTTTGTGGAGAAGAAAGATCTGTCATACGCTTTTTATAGCTGTTGTAGCCTTTGTTCAAAGCAGGTGAACCAGACTTCTTCGTTTTGCTCACGCGTCCTTTACGCACCAATTGGTTAATTGTTGGCATGATTGTATCCTCCCTTCATTCTTAATACCACACATCCAGGTGGTTCATAAAAAGGCAAAAAACAAAGTTTTCGCGCCAAAACGCCAAAACTTTATTGCTTTATCGCCACTGTAGCCGCGCCAACATCAATACCGCACGCATCCCCTAGCTCCTTCATAGACGGAACCGTCGTATGGGGAATGTTCAGTTGGTTGGCCAGTTTAGCTACTTTTAAGGTCATCGACTGATCTGCATCTTCAGCCGTTATGACTTCATCCACTTCACCATTTTTCATGGCTTTCAGTGTCTGTTTGGTTCCAATGATTATATCGGATTTAGCCTGTGCTACTTTATCATAAGACATCTGCATATCCTCCAAAGTAACAAGGATAAATGGAAGCACCTTGATTATATTATCACTCACCCAAATGCATGTCAACTGCATCTGGGTGAGTTTTTGGTGCTTCTTTAAAATTTACCCTTTGTTAACCTGTATATCTCTATTAAGAGTGTGTTACTTCTTCTGTTGGTTCGGAAGCACCCTGCTTCTGAGCCTCGGATTGAGCTTGAATCTTACGGTATCTTGTCATACCCGTACCTGCCGGGACAAGTTTACCGATGATTACGTTCTCCTTCAGTCCAAGAAGCTCATCACGCTTACCTTTGATTGCAGCATCAGTCAAGACACGAGTTGTCTCCTGGAAGGATGCGGCAGACAAGAAGCTGTCTGTTTCAAGGGATGCTTTTGTAATACCAAGGATGACCGGACGACCAACAGCCGGCTGTCCGCCTTCGAGAAGCACTTTTTGGTTGGCTTCTTTGAACTGGTGTATCTCAAGAAGGGATCCTGGCAATACATCTGTATCTCCAGAATCAAGAACACGCACTTTACGAAGCATCTGGCGTACCATTACTTCCACGTGCTTATCAGAAATTTCTACCCCTTGCATACGGTAAACTTTCTGTACTTCCTTAAGAAGGTATTCCTGTACACCGTCAAGCCCTTTGACTGTAAGAAGCTCTTTCGGATCGATGGAACCTTCTGTAAGTGCCTCCCCGGACTTCACTTCATCACCGACAGCAACTCTCATACGAGCGCCGTATGGTGCTGTGTAAGACCGTGATTCAACAGAACCTTGGATGACGATTTCCTGCTTCTCTTTCACTTCATTCACTTCGTGGACGGTTCCGTCGATTTCCGTGATGACAGCTTGACCTTTAGGGTTACGCGCTTCAACGATCTCCTGGATACGTGGAAGACCCTGTGTAATATCATCTCCGGCTACCCCACCTGTGTGGAAGGTACGCATTGTAAGCTGAGTACCTGGTTCACCAATGGACTGCGCTGCGATGATTCCAACTGCTTCACCCACTTCGACTTCATCCCCTGTTGCCAGGTTACGTCCGTAACACTTCTTACACACTCCGTGTTTCGTGTTACACGTGAACGCTGTACGGATAACCACTCTTTCAACGCCTGCTTCGACAATTTGACGAGCAGCATCTTCAGAGATTACTTCATTACGACCCACAAGGACAGCGCCTGTTTCCGGGTGCTTCACTTTCTGGAAGGAAGTACGTCCGATCAAACGGTCGATGAGGGGTTCAATAATTTCTGTACCCTCTTTAAGAGCTGTAACAGGAAGACCTCTGTCTGTACCACAGTCATCTTCACGAACGATGACGTCCTGCGCTACATCAACAAGACGACGAGTCAGGTAACCTGAATCGGCAGTCTTAAGGGCTGTATCGGCAAGACCTTTACGTGCACCGTGAGTAGAGATGAAGTATTCAAGTACAGTCAGACCTTCACGGAAGCTGGACTTGATTGGAAGTTCAATGATACGACCAGCCGGGTTGGCCATAAGACCACGCATACCCGCAAGCTGCGTAAAGTTAGATGCGTTACCACGTGCTCCGGAATCACTCATCATGAAGATCGGGTTACGCGGATCCAGTGACTGCATCAAGCGGCCCTGAATATCATCTTTCGCTGCTGACCATATGTCGATGACACGATCATAGCGTTCCTCTTCCGTAATTAGACCACGACGGAACTGTTTCAAGACTTTGTCGACTTTCTCCTGAGCTTCATCAAGAATTTCTTGTTTCTCAGGAAGTACGACGACGTCGGATACACCGACAGTGATTCCGGCTTTCGTAGAATAAGCGAAACCGAGATCCTTCATTCTATCAAGCATCTTGGACGTTTCACTGATGGAGAAGCGTTTGAATACTTCTGCGATGATATCTCCAAGGATGCCTTTCTTGAACGGCGCTACTTCTTCACGCTTAGCAATCTCTTCACGGATATTCGTTCCTTTATCCACGAAGTAGTGATCTGGTGTCTTGATTTCCAAGTTCTCTTTCGTAGGCTCGTTCATGTATGGGAACGAAGCCGGAAGCATTTCGTTGAAAATCAATTTACCAACGGAAGTAAGAAGAAGCTGACCGTTTTGTTTTTCTGTAAATGTTTCATTGTTCAAGGAGCTCGCTTGAACGGCTACACGTGTGTGCAGATGAGCATATCCATTCTGGTAAGCCATCAACGCTTCGTTCAAGTCTTTCACTACCATACCTTCTCCAATTGCGCCTTCACGCTCAAGAGATAGATAGTAGTTACCAAGTACCATATCCTGTGAAGGAGTTACAACCGGTTTTCCATCCTTAGGGTTAAGGATGTTCTGTGCAGCAAGCATCAAGATACGTGCTTCCGCCTGTGCTTCAGAAGACAATGGTACGTGAACCGCCATTTGGTCACCATCGAAGTCGGCATTATATGCTGTACATACGAGCGGGTGAAGACGGATTGCGCGTCCTTCTACAAGCGTTGGTTCAAAGGCCTGGATTCCGAGGCGGTGCAACGTTGGTGCACGGTTAAGCAGAACCGGGTGCTCTTTGATGACGTCTTCGAGGACGTCCCATACTTCATGGTGAACGCGTTCGATCTTACGTTTCGCAGATTTGATGTTATGTGCTAATCCGCGGGACACCAATTCTTTCATTACGAATGGCTTGAACAGCTCAAGCGCCATTTCTTTCGGAAGTCCACATTGATACATTTTCAAAGATGGACCTACGACGATTACAGAACGACCAGAGTAGTCAACACGTTTACCAAGAAGGTTTTGACGGAAACGACCCTGCTTACCTTTCAGCATGTGAGAAAGGGATTTAAGCGGACGGTTACCCGGTCCTGTTACCGGACGGCCGCGACGGCCGTTATCAATCAAAGCATCGACAGCTTCTTGAAGCATACGTTTCTCGTTTTGAACGATAATCGTAGGTGCTCCAAGGTCAAGCAGACGTTTCAAACGGTTGTTACGGTTGATAACACGACGATAAAGGTCGTTCAAATCAGATGTCGCGAAACGACCACCATCCAGTTGAACCATCGGACGAAGTTCCGGTGGAATGACCGGAAGCACGTCAAGGATCATCCAAGATGGATCGTTTCCTGAGTGACGGAAAGACTCAAGCACTTCAAGGCGCTTGATCGCACGTGTGCGGCGTTGTCCCTGAGCTGTTTTGAGCTCTTCTTTCAACACTTCAACCTCACCGTCAAGATCTATATCATAAAGTAATTTACGGATGGCTTCTGCACCCATAGCGGCCTGGAAACCTTGACCGAACTTCTCACGGTACGTACGATACTCTTTCTCAGAAAGCAGCTGCTTTCTCTCAAGAGATGTTTCGCCCGGTTCTGTAACGATATAGGCTGCGAAGTAAATAACTTCTTCCAGCGCTCTTGGGGACATGTCCAGGACAAGACCCATCCGGCTAGGGATTCCTTTGAAGTACCAGATGTGAGAGACAGGGGCAGCTAATTCCAAGTGCCCCATACGCTCACGACGTACTTTTGCTTTCGTTACTTCTACTCCACAGCGGTCACAAACGACGCCCTTATAGCGGACGCGCTTGTATTTCCCACAGTGACATTCCCAGTCTTTTTGTGGGCCGAAGATACGCTCACAGAAAAGACCGTCTTTCTCGGGTTTCAACGTACGATAGTTGATGGTTTCCGGCTTCTTCACTTCTCCATAAGACCAAGAACGAATCTTATCCGGTGAAGCGAGGCCGATTTTCATATACTCAAAGTTGTTTACATCTAGCAAGGGGCCTACCTCCCTTTTAGTATCCAGGTTTTCCCTAAGCTTAGAACACGAGCTACAGCAGTGTTTCTATCTTAATCGTCTAAGTTCAAATTCTCGGATTGTTTGGTTTCTTCTTCTTCAATATCGCGCATTTCGATTTCCTGCTCATCACCATTTAGAATCTTCACGTCCATACCGAGACTTTGAAGCTCTTTAATAAGAACTTTGAAGGACTCAGGTACGCCTGGTTCTGGAACATTGTCACCTTTGACGATAGCTTCGTATGTTTTCACACGTCCAACGACGTCATCGGATTTGACCGTCAAGATTTCTTGAAGTGTATATGCGGCACCGTATGCTTCCAGTGCCCAAACCTCCATCTCACCGAAACGCTGTCCACCGAATTGTGCTTTACCACCAAGCGGCTGCTGCGTAACAAGTGAATAAGGTCCGGTAGAACGAGCGTGAAGCTTGTCGTCGACCATGTGCGCCAGTTTGATCATGTACATGACACCGACAGAAACACGGTTATCGAAAGGCTCACCTGTACGGCCGTCGTAAAGGATCGTTTTCGCATCACGTGCCATGCCAGCTTCCTGCAATGTTTCCCAAACGTCTTCCTCACGAGCACCATCGAATACTGGAGTTGCCACTCTCTGACCCATCAAACGGGCCGCCATACCTAAGTGAAGTTCCAACACTTGTCCGATGTTCATACGTGACGGTACACCAAGCGGGTTCAACATGATGTCTACAGGAGTACCATCCGGTAGGAAAGGCATGTCTTCTTCTGGAAGAATCTTGGAAATAACACCTTTGTTACCGTGACGGCCGGCCATTTTATCCCCTTCAGAAATCTTACGTTTCTGAACGATATAAACACGAATCAACTGGTTGACCCCTGGTGGCAGCTCGTCTCCATCTTCGCGATTGAAGATCTTAACATCAAGAACGATTCCGCCGGCTCCGTGCGGTACACGCAAGGATGTATCGCGGACTTCACGGGCTTTCTCTCCGAAGATTGCGTGAAGCAAACGTTCTTCTGCCGACAATTCCGTTACACCTTTAGGCGTAACTTTACCAACAAGAAGATCTCCGTCACTTACTTCTGCTCCGACACGAATGATGCCGCGATCATCAAGATCTTTAAGTGCATCTTCCCCGACGTTCGGAATATCACGAGTGATTTCTTCCGGTCCAAGTTTCGTGTCACGAGCTTCCGATTCATATTCTTCAATATGGATCGACGTATAGACGTCATCTTTAACAAGTCGCTCACTCATGATGATGGCATCCTCATAGTTGTAACCATCCCATGTCATGAATGCAACCAGCGGGTTCTGTCCAAGCGCCAGCTCACCCATATCCATGGAAGGACCATCAGCAAGGATTTCTCCTTTTGTAACACGGTCACCTTTAGCGACAATCGGACGCTGGTTGTAACAGCTTCCTTGGTTGGAACGGATGAACTTCTGCAGACGGTAACGATCCACGTCGCCTTCTACTTCTTTGCCGTCCACTTCAGAAATGCGGCGTACGCGAACTTCTTTCGCTTCGACACGCTCAACAATTCCTTCGTGTCTACAGATGACAGCGGCACCGGAGTCTTTACCGGATACATATTCCATACCTGTTCCGACTAAAGGTGCATCCGGTTTAAGCAATGGCACTGCTTGACGTTGCATGTTCGCACCCATCAAGGAACGGTTGGAGTCATCGTTTTCCAAGAAAGGAATACAAGCCGTCGCTGCAGATACAACCTGCTTAGGTGATACATCCATGTAATCAATACGATCACGGCTTACGACCGTGTTCTCCCCACGGAAACGGGAAATAACTTCTTCGTCCATGAAACTTCCGTCATCACCAAGCTTCGCGTTAGCTTGTGCTACGACGTAGTTATCTTCTTCATCAGCAGTAAGGTAATCAATTTGGTCGGTTACTTTGTTCGTATCCGGATCCACACGGCGATATGGTGTTTCAATAAAGCCGAATTCGTTTACCTTCGCATAGGAAGACAAGGAGTTGATCAAGCCGATGTTCGGTCCCTCGGGAGTTTCGATCGGACACATACGGCCATAGTGGGAGTAGTGTACGTCACGAACTTCGAATCCTGCACGTTCACGCGTTAAACCACCCGGTCCAAGCGCAGATAGACGACGTTTGTGAGTCAATTCTGCTAACGGGTTGGTTTGGTCCATAAACTGGGATAGTTGGGAGCTTCCGAAGAACTCTTTAATGGATGCAATAACCGGACGGATATTGATCAGCTGTTGTGGTGTGATGGATGATGTATCCTGAATGGACATACGCTCACGTACCACACGCTCCATACGGGAAAGCCCGATTCGGAACTGGTTCTGAAGAAGTTCTCCTACAGAACGCAGACGACGGTTACCAAGGTGGTCAATATCGTCCGTGCCACCAACATCATGAAGCAGGTTAAAGAAATAACTGATAGAAGACAAGATGTCAGCCGGAGTGATGTTCTTAACGTCGCGGTCGATGTTCGCATTACCGATAACGTTGATAGAACGTTCCCCTTCCGGATCCGTCGGGTCTACAATTTTTACAGATTGGACTTGAATCGGGTCCTCAAGAACGCCGTCTACAGGCTCAAGAGTTTCCTCGCTCAATGTACCTTCTGCATCATCAAACAATGGAATCAGTTTGTTAAGAAGACGGCGGTCAATCTTGTCACCCTTCTCCGCAATAACTTCCCCTGTTTCCTCATCCACTAATGTTTCAGCTAGGGTTTGGTTAAACAAACGATCCTTAATATGAAGCTTCTTGTTCATTTTATATCTTCCGACTCTAGCTAGATCATAGCGTTTCGGATCAAAGAAACGAGAGACAAGGAGACTTTTAGCATTTTCTACGGTCGGCGGCTCGCCGGGACGCAGACGCTCGTATATCTCAAGCAAAGCTTTCTCTGTCGTTTCCGTATTGTCTTTTTCAAGCGTGTTCTTCAGGTACTCATTATCTCCGATCAAATCGATGATCTCTTGATCGGTACCGAATCCTAGAGCACGAAGGAGCACTGTGATAGGAAGCTTACGCGTACGGTCGATGCGGACGTGTACGACGTCTTTGGCATCTGTTTCAAACTCTAACCATGCTCCACGGTTAGGAATGACCGTAGCGGTATAACCACGCTTACCGTTCTTATCAATCTTCTTATTGAAATATACACTCGGAGAACGAACAAGCTGGGATACGATGACACGTTCCGCACCGTTGATTACAAAGGTACCTGTGTCTGTCATCAATGGGAAATCACCCATGAATACTTCCTGCTCTTTCACTTCACCCGTCTCATTATTTAGAAGACGTACTTTCACACGAAGCGGTGCGTTATATGTTACGTCGCGATCCTTTGACTCATCGACTGGATACTTTGGTTCGCCAAGGCTGTAGTCTACGAATTCAAGTGAAAGATTACCGGTGAAATCTTCAATTGGCGAAATGTCCTGGAACATCTCTTTCAAACCTTCTTCCATGAACCACTCATAGGAAGCCGTTTGAATCTCAATCAAGTTAGGCAATTCCAATACTTCACTAATACGTGCATAACTTCTGCGCTGGCGGTGTCGTCCATACTGAACTAGTTGACCTGTCAACTGATTCACCCCTCAAATCAAGCATTTTAATAACGAAAAAAGGGTCCGGCAAGACATGCCGAACAGGCTTGCGGTTGATCTTGCCACAAGCGCTATTTAAACATTCGCCTTATAGCAAATGGTGATTCTTCATTTCTCTCTAACGTTAGACAAAAAAGAAAAAGGCTTTTCATACATAAAAACCTCATTTACTTTCAGTGTTCGATTTTACCATTCTGACCAACTATCATCTTTTTATACAAGAAAATGCAAAAAAGACTTGACAGCGTTCAGATATATTGGCATTTTTCAATACTAGCACAACCGGACAAGCTAGTCAATCTTTTTAGACTTAAGGATAAAGTATCCTTTCTGTTTCTCTACTATTTCCACGTTACCGAACAGTTCCTCCATCTTGGCTTTCGCTGATGGGGCTCCTTGTTTCTTTTGTATGACGACCCAGAGTTCTCCTTGGTCTACCAAGGATTGTCCAGCTTCCTCAAACATAGAGTGAACGACTTCCTTCCCGGCACGAATGGGAGGATTAGTAAGAACAGCCGCAAAACGATGGTCTTTCACCGCCTGCATCCGATCACTTTCTTTTACAGTTACATTCGTGATGCCGTTTGCCGCCGCGTTTCTTTCCGCCAGATTCAAAGCCCGTTCGTTCACATCCACCATCCATACGTGACGATCCGGATAGTGTTTAGCCAAGGACATACCAATCGGCCCATATCCACAGCCTAAGTCAAGAAAATCTCCTTCTGCTTCCGGCGCACGAAAGGAATCAATCAATACGCGCGAACCGAAATCCACCTCGCCTTTAGAGAAAACGGCGCGGTCTGTTGTGAACGTAAATGTATGGCCCTTCAATTGAAAAGTCCACGATCTTTCTTCACTTGCAGCAGATGTCTTCTTGGAATAGTAATGTTCCGACATAATCCGAACACCTTCTTTTTTGATCTATTAAGAAAAAGAAAGCCCGCCGATAGTCAGCGAGCTTTACTTTAAAAAGATATCTTACTTAAGTTCTACAGTAGCGCCTGCTTCTTCAAGCTGAGATTTCATTTCTTCAGCTTCTTCTTTAGAAACGCCTTCTTTGATTGGGTTTGGAGCACCGTCAACTAGTTCTTTAGCGTCTTTAAGACCAAGACCAGTGATTTCGCGTACTGCTTTAACCACTTTGATTTTAGAGCTTCCTGCAGATTCAAGCACTACGCTGAATTCTGTTTGCTCTTCAGCAGCTTCGCCACCTGCAGCTGGTCCACCAACAGCAACTGGAGCTGCAGCAGATACACCAAATTCTTCTTCAATCGCTTTAACTAGGTCGTTAAGCTCAAGAACAGACATTTCTTTAATCGCTTCGATAATTTGTTCGTTAGACATGAGAAATTTCCTCCTTAGTTTTTATGGTTATAGTTTTAAACGAACGCGAACTTACGCGCTTTCTTCCTCTTTTTGCTCCGCCACTGCTTTTGTAGCATAAGCGAAGTTGCGGATAGGTGCTTGTAGTACGCTTAGGAACATAGATACAAGACCTTCGTAGTTTGGAAGGTTTGCAAGTTCTTGGATTTGCTCAAGAGTTGCAACTTGTCCTTCAACTACGCCACCTTTAATTTCAAGGTTTTCGTGATCTTTAGCGAAGTTGTTAAGAATTTTAGCCGGAGCTACTGCATCTTCTTCATGGAAGGCCAAGGCTGTAGGTCCTTGAAGCACTTCGTCAAGACCAGAAAGCTCTACTTCTGCCGCAGCACGGCGAGTCATTGTGTTTTTGTACACTTTGAACTCTACGCCTGCTTCACGAAGCTGTTTACGAAGTTCTGTAACTTCCGCTACGTCAAGACCGCGGTAATCTACCATTACAGCAGACTTACTGCTACGGAACTTGTCAGCTAAGTCAGATACAATTTGCTGCTTTTGCTCGATAACACTGCTCATCGGTTCCACCTCCTATTGACTTATCATCATACCGTCCAAAGGTTTTGTTCATAAAAAAGTACCCCCATGTAGACATGGAGGTACGAATCATAGAGCAGGGCAGTCTGCGCTGCTCTATTTATATTCACACACACCTCGGCAGGAAATTAAGCGGAAGCCGCACCTGCTGTCTACGGTATAACGTATTCATTTATACAACGTCACTAATTGTAACCAATCAGAAACGGAAAGTCAACACTAAATTATATTACTTAGAGAACCCAGTAACATCAACTTTGATCCCAGGACCCATTGTTGATGAAACAGCTGCGTTACGCATGTAAGTTCCTTTAGATGCTTGTGGTTTAGCTTTCACAAGAGTTTCTGTAATCGCTGTGAAGTTCTCAGCCAGTTTCTCTTGATCGAAAGAAGCTTTTCCGATCGGAACATGGATGTTAGCAGCTTTATCAACGCGGTATTCTACTTTACCAGCTTTGATTTCGTTTACTGCTTTCTCAACTTCAAACGTTACTGTACCTGTTTTAGGGTTCGGCATAAGACCTTTTGGTCCTAGTACACGACCAAGCTTACCAACTTCAGCCATCATGTCAGGAGTTGCAACAACAACATCAAAATCGAACCAGCCTTGGTTGATTTTGTTGATGAGGTCCTGCTCACCTACGTAGTCTGCACCTGCAGCTTCTGCTTCTTTCGCTTTATCACCTTTAGCGAAAACAAGCACACGCTGAGATTTACCAGTACCATGTGGAAGTACCATTGCTCCACGGATCTGCTGGTCTGCTTTCTTAGGGTCAACCCCAAGACGGAAAGCTGCTTCGATTGTTTCATCAAAGTTAGCTTTTGCTGTTTCTTTTACTAGCTTGATGGCTTCCTGCACATCATAAGCTTTTGTACGATCAACAAGCTTTAGAAGCTCTTGTTGCTTTTTCGTTTTCTTAGCCATTTTAAAATTTCCTCCTCGTTGTGGTTTTAACGGATTTTCCTCCCACGAATAAAGGTTGCGAAAGAGACACTAGCTCCATTTCCGCAACCTTTTCCTATCTCCAAATGACGCTGTGGGATTAATCTTCGATTGTGATTCCCATGCTGCGCGCAGTACCTTCGACCATACGCATTGCAGCTTCCACGTCAGCAGCGTTCAAATCAGGCATTTTCGTTTCTGCGATTTCGCGAACTTGATCGCGTTTGACAGAAGCTACTTTGTTACGGTTTGGTTCACCGGAACCTGACTCAATTCCAGCCGCTTTCTTAAGAAGAACAGCAGCAGGTGGAGTTTTAGTAACGAATGTAAAGGAACGGTCCTCATAAACCGAGATTTCTACTGGAATGATCATACCAGCTTGGTCCTGCGTACGAGCGTTGAACTCTTTACAGAAGCCCATGATATTAATACCTGCTTGACCTAGTGCCGGTCCTACTGGTGGCGCTGGGTTAGCTTTTCCTGCAGGGATCTGAAGCTTTACAACATTAATAACTTTTTTAGCCACGAGACACACCTCCTTAAAGTCCGTGATGTGGTAATAGGGTTCTACCCCTCCCACTCCATTGCGTTAAGCAATAGCCCCTCATCTATGGGGCGCATATAGAACATAAAAATTCTAGCATCTTTGTGCCGGATATGCAAGGGGAGGATTGTTTTTTTATAATTTTTCGATCTGAGTGAAGTCCAATTCGACCGGAGTTTCGCGGCCGAACATGTTGACATGGACTTTGACTTTCTGTTTGTCCAAGTCAATATTCTCAATGGTACCAGTGAAGTTTGCGAACGGTCCGTCGGTAACAGTAACACTTTCTTTCACTTCGAAATCAATGTCTGCCTTCGGCTGTTCCTTCATGCCCATACGCTTAAGCACCGTATCCACTTCTTCCGGTAAGAGAGGGGTCGGTTTAGAACCAGAGCCGGTAGATCCGACAAACCCCGTCACGCCGGGAGTGTTACGGACAACGTACCAGGAATCATCCGTCATTACCATCTCTGCTAAAACGTATCCTGGGAAAACTTTCTTTTTGGCAATCTTCTTCTTGCCGTTTTTAATTTCCGCCTCTTCGTCCTCCGGGACAAGAACACGAAAAATCTTATCTTCCATCCCCATAGACTCTACGCGCTTCTCGAGGTTGGTCTTTACTTTGTTCTCATAACCTGAATAGGTGTGAACAACATACCATCTTTTTTCCATTATCGCAGGACAAGTGCTTGCCCTTCCCTCCCTTATGCTTTAGTTAATCGAAATTCTTTCCAACATGAAAAAACCCGCGGAACGGGTTTTTTGTAAGTCTATCTCTATTATAGCATAAAATTAACTCTACTATTCCTTAGCGATGAGTTCAAGCACTTGGGAGATCCCAAGATCTACAATAGCAAAGAACAAAGCTACGAAGACGACGGTGAATAGTACGGTAATCGTGTACCTGGTCAGTTCCTGCCCCTTCGGCCAGCTGACCTTTTTCATCTCACGCGCTACGTTCTTGAAGAACTTAAACATGCTGTAATACCCCCCAAACTTGTGCCGACTGGCTTCCTGATCTACTTCGTCTCCCGGTGCAGGGTGTGGGATCCGCAGTTCTTGCAGAACTTGCGGACCTCCAGACGTTCGGATTGGTTGGAACGATTTGTATATGAACTGTAATTTCGACTTAAACATTGTGTACAGGCTAATATTACTTTCTTACGCACTTCTCTGTCACCTCAAATCATCGAGGTATAATACTAAATTAATGTAGCACTCTTCCCATAGACTGTCAATGTGGGTTCAAAGTGTGATTTCATTGATTTCCAGATACTTTTCGAGCTTCCGCTTCACGCGTTGCAGAGCGTTATCGATCGATTTGACATGACGCCTCAATTCCTCGGAAATCTCTTGATAGGACTGACCGTCCAAATAAAGGGTCAGCACCTGCTTTTCAAGATCGCTGAGAAGTTCGGACATCTTCTCTTCCATATCTGAAAACTTCTCTTTATTGACAATCAATTCCTGGGGATCGATTGCTTTTGAACCTGCGATGACGTCAAGGAGCGTACGGTCTGACTCTTCATCGTAGATAGGCTTGTCCAGCGAAACATAGGAGTTTAAAGGGATGTGTTTCTGTCTAGTGGCGGTTTTAATAGCAGTAATGATTTGACGGGTGACACACAGTTCAGCGAATGCTTTGAAAGACGACAGTTTTCCTTCTCGATAATCACGAATAGCCTTATAAAGGCCGATCATTCCTTCTTGAACAATATCTTCCCGGTCAGCCCCGATTAAGAAATAAGTGCGGGCTTTGGCGCGTACGAAATTCTTATACTTGTTAATCAAATAATCAAGTGCCTGAACCTGTCCCTGATTAATTCGTTCTACGACTGCTTCATCATCAAGCTTACTAAGATCCAACTCATTGGTGCTTTTCTCCGTTTGTAAGATGCTCACACAGGATCCCTCCGACCGTGCTATCTCAATATATAGAAATATTATACAGTAAGCGTTTGAAAAGCGTCAACAAGTTGTCAGAATTATTTATCTCCTCGGCGCCACTTCTCAAACAATTCCCGCACCTCTTTGTTTATCGGAATTTTAGATTGATAGTGAAGCTGATTGTGGGTTTCTACGTCCTTTTCGATCTGGTTCTCAATGTTCTTTACTTCGATGTAAAGCTCTCTCGCAGACTTCCGAAAAGCTCCCTGACCGAAGATGGTCCGCTGCTCTGCATAATCGGATGTAGCCACGTACACCTGTGTCCGCACGTCATTCAATTCACCGGCAAGCTTCTCGATCCGCTCGTCTGCCGTTTCATTCTCCTTAGTGAAAAGGACTTCCACTTTGTAGTTCTGCTGCTTCTTCTCAAGTCCCCGGACATGGTAGGCATCAAAGACGATCATGATACGATCCCCTGTATAGGATTGGTATTCTGCCATCATCTCTATGAGAAGATCCCGTGCTTGCCCGAGATCTTTCTCCTTTAATTTCACCAGTTCCGGCCAGGCCCCGATCATGTTATATCCGTCTACAATTAATACATTCATTGTCACTCACCGACAGGGTGACGCTTCCTGAATACTTCATACATGAGAAGGGAGGCTGCTACTGAGGCATTAAGGGAAGTGACCTGTCCGGCCATAGGGAGACTGACAGTCCAATCACATTTTTCTTTCGTCAATCGACTCATTCCGCGGCCTTCACTTCCAATCACAAGCGCCAGCGGCATCCGGCCATCCAGCTGTCGATAGTCTTCTGTACCTTCCGCATCTGTTCCGACAACCCAGACAAAGCGCTCCTTCAATTCATCTATCGTTCTAGCCAGGTTGGTCACTCTCGCTACAGGAATGTACTCGATCGCTCCTGTAGACGTCTTTGCAACTGTAGCAGTAAGAGCGACGGACCTCCGCTTCGGAATGATGACTCCGTGCGCTCCTGCTGCGTCTGCCGTCCTTAATATCGAACCAAGGTTGTGCGGGTCTTCAATTTCATCACATATGATGAAAAAAGGCGCTTCTCCCTTTTCTTCCGCTTTAGCGAATAAATCTTCCAAATCACTGTACTCATAAGCAGCCACAGAAGCGATAACACCTTGGTGCGTTCCTTCTACAAGCTGATCCAGTTTCTTCTTCGGAACTTTCTGGACGAGGACCCCCTGTTCCTTCGCCAGCTGCTCTACCTTTTTAAATGCCTGATACTGTAACTGATCCGATACCATGACTTTGTTGATCGAGCGTCCGGATCTTATCGCCTCCTGTACAGCATTCTTGCCTATAATCCATTCTCCGTTCATTCGTCTCCACTCCTTTCTTCCACTTCTCTAATAGCATAGTGCACCAACTCTTCCAGCCTTTGTTTCTGACCGGATAAATATAAAAATCCCAACACCGCTTCAAATGCGGTCGAATAACGATAGGTTTGCACATTGGTACTCTTAGGCACAGAGCCGGATTTCGCATTCCTGCCCCTGCGAAGGACACCCTCTTCTTCTTCCGTCAGTATTTCTGCCTCCTGCCAGGCTCGTACGGACTGAGCCTGGGACACAGCAGAGACAAAACGAACAGCTGCCTTGTGGAGGTGCTGCGGCTGCACTTCCCCTTTATCCAATAGGTACTCTCGGACATACAATTCATAAACAGAATCGCCCATATAAGCGAGGGCGAGACTCTTCATCTGTTTCACGTCGGTGCGTTCCATGTGTCACCCTCGCTTCCAGCGTGTACCTTGGGAAGTGTCCTCCAAGATGATGTTCCTGGCTTTCAGTTCATCACGGATCTGATCGGCACGCTCAAAGTTGCGGTCTTTACGGGCTTGTTTACGCTCTGCGATTAAAGCATCGACCTCTTCATCCAGTAATTCTTCTTTAACCTCAAGGGACAGTCCCAAAACACTTGTCAGTTCTTCAAACGTTTGGATGAACACATTCAAAACATCTTCATGTGTCTGCTTCTCCTGCAGGTAAAGATTCGCAGCCTTGGTCATGTCGAACAAAACAGAAATCGCATTGGCTGTGTTAAAGTCATCGTCCATTTCTTTAATAAACTGCTCTTTAAAGCCTTTTACTTTATCCAGCCACGGCTGTGTATCTTCCTGAAGGCTCACGCTGGTATCTTTACGGTGTTTTAGATTCTCATACGCATTCTTTATCCGCTCAAAACTGCTTTTGGCGCCCTTCAGAAGCTCATTGCTGAAGTTAATTGGATGACGGTATTGGACACTCAACATGAAGAAGCGGATAACCTGTGGATCGTGTTGCTTTACAAGATCATGAGCAAGGATAAAGTTACCGAGAGATTTAGACATCTTCTCATTATCAATGTTGATATACCCATTGTGCATCCAATAACGAGCGAAATCTTCCCCGTTGTGAGCTTCCGACTGTGCGATTTCGTTTTCGTGGTGAGGAAATGTCAAATCCTGACCCCCGGCATGGATATCTATCGTGTCTCCAAGGTATTTCTTCGCCATAGCAGAGCACTCGATGTGCCAGCCCGGGCGTCCTTCTCCCCACGGGCTCTTCCAGGAAATTTCTCCGTCCTTGGCCTGTTTCCATAACGTGAAGTCCAGCGGGTCTTCTTTCTTATCACCAACCTCGATCCGGGCACCGGACTGCAGCTCATTGATTGATTGCTGAGACAATTTCCCATAATTATCGAAGGCACGTGTACGGAAGTAAACATCTCCTCCTGCTTCATAGGCATAACCTTTCTCCACTAACCCTTGGACAAATCCGATGATTTCTTCCATGTTTTCTGTCACGCGGGGGTGATCGACCGCTTCTTTGACGCCAAGGGCTGCAACATCTTCTTTATAAGCCTGGACGAAACGATTGGCAATCTCTGTCACACCTTCGCCCATCTCTTTGGAAGCTTTGATCAATTTATCGTCGACATCTGTGAAGTTCAGTACATAATGGACATCGTAGCCGCGGTATTCGAAATATCTGCGGACGGTATCGAACACGATGGCAGGACGGGCATTCCCAATGTGGATGTAATTATATACGGTCGGGCCGCACACATACATCTTCACCTTTCCTTCTTCCAACGGCTGAAAGACTTCTTTATTCCGAGTCAAGGTATTATATATTTTAATAGTCATGATGCTTCACTCCTTTTGCTTCTTTCAATTCCTTCTGTAGTTCCTCGATCTGCTTTTCCAACTGGTTCAGCCGGTCGTAAACAGGATCCGGCATTTTGTGGTGGTCCAAGTCTTTTTTCTGTACCTTCTTGCCATCCTGTACGACGACGTGTCCCGGAATACCGACGACGGTTGAGTTATTTGGTACATCATGCAGAACGACGGATCCTGCTCCTACTTTAGAGTGTTCCCCGATTGTAATAGAACCAAGCACTTTTGCACCTGTGGCAACAAGAGAATTATCAAGCAGAGTAGGGTGACGCTTTCCCTTCTCTTTTCCTGTACCACCTAGGGTGACCCCTTGGAAGATGGTTACGTTATCCCCGATCTCACATGTCTCTCCGATGACGACTCCCATCCCATGGTCTATAAAAAAACGGCGGCCGATTTTTGCTCCCGGGTGGATTTCAATCCCTGTAAAAAAACGGCTGAACTGAGAGATCAGACGTGCGAGAAAAAAGAATTTCCTTTTATGACAAGCATGGGCCACCCGATGTGCCCAAATAGCATGCAGACCGGAATACGTAAGAATAACTTCCAGATACGAACGAGCAGCAGGGTCCTGATCGAACACTACATCGACATCTTCCTTGAACATTTTAAAAAGCCCCATACTTGCTTCCCTCCTTTTTCTTGCGCAGAGGCGGAGAATAAAAAAAGCGTCTCTGTGCCTTGGGCACAGAGACGCTTCCCGCGTGGTTCCACTCTGCTTGGGGAAAATAATTTCCCCCACTTCATCCTCGATAACGGAAGGGAACCGCTCCGGCCTACTTTTTTTCAACCGGAGACTCCGAGGTGCATTTCCAGGGTGCCGCCCAAAATCACTTCCAGCCTAGGTGATTCTCTCTGGGTAAGCAGACAGCCCTTTACTTCTCCTCATCAACGTTTCGTATAGGTAACTCTACTATATGATAATATCTTCTGCTTGTGAATAAATTAAGCCTGCAATTTATTTAGTACATCATCAAGACGTACTGTGACAGTCTCTAAACCGAGCAGGTGGATCGCGTTAGGAAGCTCGGGGCCGTGAGTTTGACCTGTAGTTGCCACGCGAACAGGCATAAACAGTTTCTTGCCTTTATGGCCGGTCTCTTTCTGAACGGCTTTGATTTGAGCTTTGATGTTATCCGGAGTGAACTCGTCCAATTGCTGAAGGTTCTTCTTGAATGTTTCCAATACCTCCGGAACTTGTTCGCCTTCCAGTACTTCCATCGCAGCTTCGTCATATTGAATTTCCTGCTTGAAGAACAGATCCGTCAATTCCACAATTTCAGCACCGTAGTTCAGCTGCTCGTGGTATAGGGAAATAAGCTCACGTGCCCATTCCTGCTGCTCTTCTGTCATCGTTTCCGGGAAACGTCCTGCTTCAACCAAATGAGGAAGAGAAAGTTCAACGACCTTATCCAGATCCGAAGCTTTAATATACTGGTTATTCATCCACTTCAGCTTAGCTGGATCAAAAACAGCCGGGGACGTAGTCAGACGTTCCGCGTCAAAGATTTCAATCAGCTGCTCTTGTGTGAAGATCTCTTCTTCACCGACAGGGGACCAACCAAGAAGCGTGATGAAGTTGAACAGCGCTTCCGGCAGATAGCCAAGATTCTTATACTGCTCGATGAACTGGAGAATATGCTGATCCCGCTTACTCAGTTTCTTACGCTCTTCGTTAAGGATAAGCGTCATGTGTCCGAACTTCGGCGGCTCCCATCCAAACGCTTCATATACCATCATCTGCTTAGGTGTGTTGGAGATGTGCTCTTCCCCGCGCAGTACATGAGTAATCTTCATTAGATAGTCATCAATCGCTACAGCGAAATTATACGTAGGGATACCGTTCTTCTTCACGATAACCCAATCACCGAAATCACTGGAATCGAACGTAATGTCGCCGCGTACGATATCGTTGAACGTGTAGGAATGGTTTTCAGGTACGCGGATACGAATACTTGGTTCGCGTCCTTCGGCTTCAAATTCTGCTATTTGCTCAGCCGTTAAATTACGGTGTGCTCCAGAATATTTCGGGGCTTCTCCACGCGCCATCTGCGCTTCTCGTTCCTGCTCAAGCTCTTCCGCAGTCATATAGCACTTATAAGCAAGGTCGCGCTCCAGAAGCTCATCAATATACTTCTGGTAAATATCCAGACGCTCCATTTGACGGTAAGGACCATACTCTCCGCCCTTATCCGGGCTCTCATCCCAATCCAAGCCCAACCATTTTAAATAGTTAAGCTGACTTTCTTCTCCACCTTCTACGTTTCGCTTCTCGTCTGTATCTTCAATACGGATGACAACTTTACCACCCGCATTTCTTGCGTATAAATAATTAAACAAGGCTGTCCTCGCATTACCGATGTGAAGAAAACCTGTAGGGCTCGGCGCATAACGCACACGTACTTCATTTGACATAATTGTTCTCCTTTCTTACTTCCGCTCTATTTCCTTGACTTATTTTATCATTTTTCGACTAATCTTGCCGAATTTCTTGCAATAAAACAACAGCTTGGGCGGCAATTCCTTCTTCCCGTCCTGTAAAACCAAGCTTCTCTGTCGTTGTCGCTTTCACATTAATCTTAACCTTATCCGTTTCGAGAAGAGACGCAATATTACTTCGGATCTCCTCGATATATGGAGCCATTTTAGGAGATTGCGCAATGACCGTGCAGTCCATATTACCGAGCTCGTAGCCCCGATCTCTGCAAATATTCCAGACATGCTGCAACAATTTACCGGAATCAGCATCCTTAAATTCAGGATCCGTATCGGGAAAATGCTTGCCGATATCTCCTTCTCCAATCGCACCTAAGCAAGCATCTGCAATCGTATGAAGAAGAACATCTGCGTCGGAATGCCCGAGCAGACCTTTCTCATGGGGAATGTCGATCCCTCCGATTATACAAGGACGGCCTTCCGTCAGTTGGTGAACATCGTACCCTTGACCGATTCGAAACATAGCAGGTTCATCTGCCTTTCTTTGTAATTGTTTTTGGATGTAAGACTCCGCTTTATGTAAGTCTTCCGGTGTCGTCAGCTTGAAATTATCGTAACTTCCCTGGACAATTACAACATCCCGCCCTGTCTCCTCTACCAAAGAAGCATCGTCTGTTCCGTAGTATCCACGTTCCTTTGCTTGGTCATGCGCGTCTTTAATCCACTCATAGGAAAATGCCTGAGGCGTCTGTGCCGCCCACAAGTATTTTCGATCAAGTGTAGTCAAACCGTTATCACGCTTTTGCTTAATAGTATCTGTCACAGGAACAGCCAACAAAGCCGCCTGCTCTACACGTACCGTCTCTGCCAGTTCATGCAGATTCGTTTCAGAAACAAATGGACGCGCCCCATCATGAATGAAAACAGGAATAGATGGATTGCGGACGGCTTTCAGACCTTCGTACACACTGTCCTGCCTTTCCGCTCCCCCATTAACCATGGTCATTTCTTTTTCCACAGGGTGCTCTGCAAACATCTTCTCCATTTCTGAGCGCTCACGTTCATTTGTCACCAAAATAATCTCTTCACACCATGCATCCTGCTCAAAAACAGAAATAGTGTGACGGATCAGCGGTTTGGAGCCTATCGTGAGGAACTGTTTGTTTCGTCCGGCAAGCATCCGCTTCCCTTGACCGGCGGCAAGTATAATAGCTGTATAGTTCGTCATAACATCCACCCTACATTAAATTAAACTCGGATCACTTACTTCCTTATAAAACAACAAAAGCGATAACACACTGGTTATCACTTTTGTCTTACTTATTTGTTTATACCGTTTTTAAAGTGCTTTTTCAAGTGATTTCGGCTTCGCAAAAATCATTCGTCCGGCAGAAGTCTGCAGCACACTTGTGACAACGACTTCAATAGTTTTCCCGATATACTCTTTTCCTTCTTCTACAACAATCATAGTGCCATCATCTAAGTAGGCGACACCTTGATTCTGTTCTTTTCCGTCTTTAATCACTTGAATGGACATCTCTTCTCCAGGAAGAACGACAGGTTTAACAGCGTTAGCTAAATCATTAATATTCAACACTTGAACATTTTGAAACTCACACACTTTGTTCAAGTTGAAATCATTCGTAACGACGATTCCATTCATGACTTTTGCCAGCTTAACAAGCTTGCTGTCCACCTCTTGAATCTCTTCGAAATCTCCTTCATAAATCTCAACATTTACAGGTAGATCCTTCTGAAGTCGATTCAGGATATCAAGACCTCTGCGACCTCTGTTTCTCTTTAATCCATCCGAAGAATCAGCTATATGCTGCAATTCTTCCAGAACGAATTGAGGAATAACAATCGTACCTTCCAAAAAATGAGTTTCGCAAATGTCTGCGATCCGGCCGTCAATAATGACACTGGTATCGAGAATTTTATCTTTCGGTATTAACGAGGCATCCACTTCCGCCTTGTTTGCTTCGTCCGACGAATCCGTAGCGCCCTGCTTGTCTTTCTTCGACAACAAATTCAAAAACTCGTCTTTACGCTTGAATCCTACCTGGAAACCTAAATAACCAAGAAGGATCGTCAGGAAGATAGGAACGACCTGACTTACTACTTGAATCTGGATATCCTGTACAAATACATTAATCAGATAAGCAACAATCAGCCCGATGATCAGACCCAGGCTGCCAAAAAGCAGATCAGCCACAGGCGCCCGTACGAGTGAATCTTCCACCCATCTGATAAAGTCGACAATATAATCCACGACCCAAAAAGTAATTAAAAATAAAATAAGTGCTCCTAGTACGGCCCCTAAAACAGACTGAATCAGAGTAGGCCAAGTAAGACCTGTCAATTTAAACAAATCCGGAAGATAGAGGTAACCGATTGTTCCACCAGTTATAACTATAAATAACTGCACGATACGCTTAAGCACTTTCCTTCACCCCCTCAATCACAGTATGACCAAACCTTACAACCATTAACCCTTTTATCAAGGAATGATGGTACTTAACTTAGCACAACTTCCAATATAAGTCAATTTGCAAATGTATAATCATACCATAAATTAGATAAATAAGTCAATTTTCTTAAATATGTCGGTCTACGAACAATTGTTCCTGTATGCGGTCCAGACCATCCCGGATCTTCATAGCTCTTACTTCTCCTACGCCATCCACTTCCACCAGTTGTTTAGGTGAAGCCTGTATGAGATCTTCTAAAATGCCGAACTTCTCGACAAGATGATCGATGATAAGGGATGGGAGGCGTGGAATTCGATGAAGAATCCGGTAACCACGTGGATGAATGGCATCAGACATTTTCGTGTTTGTCGAATAGCCAAGCAGCTTAAGCACTTGTTCATCCGACAATAACTCTGTGTTCGTCGTTTCCTGCATCTTCTTCAAAATATAATAAGGTTCGTAATCCGGACGCTTGCTGTAATCCCTGAGCAGCAGCGCTGCCTCTTCCTCAATATTGGAAACTAATTCGGTCAGCTGCAGTTGGATTAAACGGCCCTCTGTTCCTAATTCATTCACATAATTCAAAATCTCCGTCTTTGTACGCAGGACCATCTCCACTCTTGATACGACTTGAACGACCTCAGAAAAGGAGACCATATTCTCAAACTCCAACGCACCCAGGTTTGTCGTGCTCTGGTCAAGGACATTCTTATACTTCTCAAGCGTTTGGATCGCCTGGTTCGCCTTTGTTAAAATGACGCCGATTTCTTTTAAGGAATAGCGGTGGGACCCTTTATACAGGGTGATAACATTACGCCGCTGGGAAATGGCGATAACGAGCGCTCCTGTCTGCTTTGCCACCCGCTCCGCAGTGCGGTGGCGCATTCCCGTTTCAGTCGATACAATATCAGGGTCAGGCATCAACTGAGCGTTCGCGTACAATATTTTTGTACCCTCATCATTCAGAATGAGCGCACCATCCATTTTGGCGAGTTCATAGAGGTGAGCCGGTGTAAAGTCGGATTGAATATGGAATCCACCATCTACAAGATCCCTTATTCTCTCTCCATACCCTAAAACGATAAGCCCTCCGGTATTTGCGCGAAGGACGTTGTCTATTCCGTCCCGGAGCGGTGTCCCCGGTGCCACAAGCTTGAGAATTTCTCCTATACCGTTTTCTTTCATCTCATGCCATTCCATTTAGGATTCCCCCAATGTAACCTTCATTGCTTCCTGTACTGTACTTACCCCGATGACTTCAATTTGTGAAGGTGGAGTCCATCCGTCCATATTTTTCTTAGGTATGATGGCCCGTTTGAAACCGAGTTTAGCCGCTTCCTGTACGCGCTGTTCAATACGGGAAACCCGCCGTATTTCTCCTGTCAATCCGACTTCTCCAACAACGACATCGTCACCGTTTGAGACTTTGTTGCGAAAGCTCGATGCGATACTTAACGCAACAGCTAAGTCGATTGCAGGCTCATCCAGCTTCACACCACCCGCCACCTTTACGTACGCATCCTGATTCTGCAGCAACAGTCCTGCTCGTTTCTCGAGCACAGCCATCAGCAGAGGGACTCTGTTCGTGTCAAGACCGGTTGCCATCCTTCTGGGGTTTCCGTAGGCTGTCGGGGATATGAGCGCCTGAATCTCTACCAGCACCGGCCTTGTCCCCTCCATTGAAGCTACAACAATAGAGCCTGCCGCTCCCTGAGAACGTTCTTCAAGGAAAATCTCCGACGGATTAAGTACTTCTTCCAGCCCTTTCTCCTTCATCTCGAAGATACCCATTTCATGTGTACTTCCGAAGCGGTTTTTAACACTGCGGAGAATACGGAAAGTGTGGTGCCGCTCTCCCTCAAAATAAAGAACTGCATCCACCATATGTTCCAGTAAACGAGGGCCGGCAATGGACCCTTCTTTAGTAACATGTCCAACAATGAAAATCGGAATACCTTTCGTTTTCGCAATTCGCATCAAGTGACTGGTACATTCTCTCACCTGCGCCACACTACCAGGGGCAGAGGTTATATCTTCCTTGAAAATCGTCTGAATGGAATCGATCACTACAAATTTAGGTTCAATCTGATCTATTTGATTCAGTACATCTTGCAGGTTCGTCTCGGGCAGGACATACAGTTCATCCGACATGACCCCAAGGCGTTCGGCCCTGAGTTTAGTCTGCCTGGAGGATTCTTCTCCTGATATATATAAAACCGGAAAATCTTTCTTTGCAATCTGAGCAGATACTTGAAGCAGTAAGGTTGACTTCCCGATACCCGGATCCCCGCCGATTAAAACTAATGATCCGGCCACGATCCCGCCGCCGAGCACTCTGTTGAACTCCGGCATGCTTGTCGGGAGGCGTGGTTCCTTCTGTGATTTTATCTGTGTGATTCTTTCTGGCTTCGTCATTGCGGAAGTGGAACTTGTCTGAAATACGTGCCGAGAGTTTCCTGCCGGAGCAGACGTCTCTTCCACCAACGTATTCCACTGATTACACCCCGGACATTTCCCCATCCATTTCGGTGTTTCATAACCACATTCCTGGCAAACGAACTTTGTTTTTCTTTTTGCCAAGATGATCTCTCCTATCCTTCATTTTATACGAAAAAACATGTGAATAAGTTTCACATCCATATCATTTATATTAAATATCGCTTACTGAAATCATACCTAAATAAGAAAAAAATCGGAAGGCAAACACCTTCCGATTCTTTTACCGGATGAAATCTTGTTAATTTGTGGATTCTTGTTGTGTATGCACCACATAATTCTTGTTTTCATCCAGATCAATTTTAACTTTTTGACCTTTAGCGATATTCTCTTTAAGCAATTCCTCTGATAGAAGATCTTCGACATTCTTCTGTATAGCACGGCGCAATGGACGTGCCCCATATTCGGGGTCGAATCCGGAATCTGCGATGTGCTGGATAGCTGCATCCGAGAGTGTGAAGTCGATCTCCTGCTCCTGCAGACGTTTACGCAATTCTTCTGCCATAAGAACGACAATATCCTTCATGTGCTTCTTCTCAAGGGAGTGGAAAACAATTGTTTCGTCAATACGGTTTAGGAATTCAGGACGGAACGCTTTCTTCAAAGCATCTGTCACTTTGGACTTCATGTCTTTATAATCCTGATCCGCTTCACCCATAGAGAAGCCGACGTATTTGTTTTGTTTTAATTCGGAAGCACCCACGTTGGATGTCATGATCAACACGGTATTTCGGAAATCAACAAGACGTCCTTTAGAGTCTGTCAGACGGCCGTCCTCCAATACTTGCAGCAGGATATTGAAGACTTCCGGGTGCGCCTTCTCAATTTCATCAAGAAGTACAACAGAATATGGTTTGTTCCTTACCTTCTCCGTCAACTGACCGCCTTCATCGTATCCTACATATCCCGGAGGAGAACCTACAAGACGGGACGTGCTGTGTTTCTCCATGTACTCCGACATATCGATTCGAATCATGGCATCCTCTTCACCGAACATGCTCTCTGCCAGCGCGCGAGCAAGCTCTGTTTTACCTACACCGGTAGGTCCAAGGAATATGAAGGAACCAATCGGGCGTTTCGGATCCTTCAACCCTGCTCGGGCACGACGGATCGCTTTGGAAATAGCTTTGACCGCTTCTTCCTGACCGATTACTCGGTTATGAAGCGTTTCTTCCAGGTTAAGAAGACGCTCACTTTCATCCTTCGTCATTTTGGAAACTGGAACACCGGTCCAAGTGGATACGACAGAAGCAATATCTTCTACCGTTACCTCTGAATCCTCCTGGCCTTGTTTTTCTTTCCACTCATCCTTCGTCTCCTCCAGCTCATCTCTCAAACGCTGTTCGCTATCACGAAGGGATGCTGCTTTTTCAAACTCCTGACTTTGGACAGCCGCATCTTTCTCTTTCCGGACTTCCTCAAGCTTCTGTTCCAGCTCTTTAAGATTTGGCGGCGCTGTATAGGAGCGCAGGCGCACCTTGGAAGCTGCCTCATCGATTAAATCAATCGCTTTATCCGGAAGGAAGCGGTCCGTGATATACCGGTCGGAGAAACGGACAGCTGATTCAATAGAATCATCCGTAATGGTCACACGGTGGTGAGCTTCATAACGGTCACGCAGACCTTTCAAAATTTGAATGGACTCATCAAGCGTCGGTTCATCCACCTTAATCGGTTGGAATCTACGCTCAAGTGCTGCATCTTTTTCAATATATTTACGGTACTCATCAAGGGTTGTCGCACCGATACACTGCAGTTCACCCCGGGCAAGAGAAGGCTTCAGAATATTGGATGCATCAATGGCTCCTTCTGCTCCTCCGGCACCGATCAATGTATGGAGTTCATCGATGAATAGAATGATGTTACCCGCCTGGCGGATTTCTTCCATCACTTTTTTCAAGCGATCTTCAAACTCCCCGCGGTATTTCGTTCCCGCGACGACTGTACCCATATCCAACGTCATGACTCGCTTATCACGCAGAATTTCAGGTACTTCGTTGTTCATAATCTGCTGAGCCAAGCCCTCTGCGATGGCCGTCTTACCAACACCAGGTTCACCTACAAGCACCGGGTTGTTCTTTGTACGGCGGCTCAAGACTTGAATGACCCTTTCAATCTCTTTGCTTCGGCCGATTACAGGATCAATATTTCCTTCTTTAGCTATGGCCGTCAAATCACGGGCCAGGGAGTCAAGGGTTGGTGTATTCGCATTCGTCGCCTGTCCTCCAGAAGCGCCTCCACGACGATTTTGACCGCCTGTAGACTCATTGTTCCCAAGCAGCTGCAATACTTGCTGACGGGCTTTATTAAGGCTTACACCAAGGTTGTTAAGAACGCGGGCCGCTACCCCTTCTCCTTCTCGGATTAAACCAAGGAGAATGTGCTCTGTCCCTACATATGAATGTCCCAGCTTACGAGCTTCATCCATAGACAATTCTATGACCTTCTTAGCTCTTGGAGTATAGTGGATCGTTTGGGATACCTTTTCCCCTTTACCGATCAGTTTCTCCACTTCCTGTTGGATTTTGGAGGATTCAAGGCCGAGAGCTGTCAGAGCTTTCGCAGCAATTCCCTCCCCTTCACTCACTAAACCAAGCAGGATGTGTTCCGTCCCGATATTATTATGACCTAAGCGTACTGCTTCCTCTTGTGCCAGTGCCAAAACTTTTTGTGCTCTTTCTGTAAATCGCCCAAACATCATGGACATTCCCTCCTAACATTATTCTTCGTTTTCTAATTGAAGTCTTTCCCTGATTAGAGACGCCCTTCTTACATCCCGTTCATCGGGAGATAAGCTGGCTTTGGCGTACTGTTGCAAAAAGCCCGGCTGCGTTAAAATCATCAATTCATTCAAGATCGTCCGTGGTATGTGGTCGATAAAGTCCAAATCGATACCTAACCGTAAATCGGATAAACATTTTGCTGCCTCTTTAGACTCTATGATTCGACTGTTGGTTAGAACACCATAGGATCGAAAAATGCGGTCCTCCAGTTGAATTCCTGACCGGCTCAGAAGCACTTCCCTCGCTCTTCGCTCTTGATCGATCAACTGCTTTACCACACTGTGGAGGTCTTCTACAATGTCACCTTCCGACTTACCAAGCGTGATCTGGTTCGATATTTGAAAAATATTCCCCAGTGCTTCGCTTCCTTCCCCATAGATGCCACGGACAACTAAGCCAAGCTGGTTGATCGCGGGAATCATACGATTGATCTGCTGAGTCATGGATAATGCCGGCAGGTGCATCATAACTGATGCCCGCATTCCGGTGCCGACATTCGTCGGACAAGCGGTCAAATACCCGCGTTTCTCATCAAATGCATAATCAATTTTCTCTTCCAGCCAATCGTCGAGTTGTGATGCCTGTTCCAACGCCTTATCCAGCTGGAAACCAGGGAAATAAAGTTGAAGGCGGATATGATCCTCTTCATTAACCATAATCGACACCTGCTCGTTCTGCGAAATCAACGCAGCCGAGGTGTCCGATTTTTCAGCGAGATGCGGGCTGATCAAGTGTTTTTCAACCAACACTCTTTTTTCAACCGGCTGAAGATCCGTCATCCGGACCATTTCAAAATCTTCATAATCTCTAAAGGACTCTTCTTGAAACTCTTTCTGAAAGAATTCCAATACTTCTTCTAAGGATTCTTCAGATCCAATAATCGGAAATGGATATTGGGAGAAGTTCCGGGCAAGACGTATGCGGCTGCTCATCACAATATCGCTGTCCGGCCCCTCCTGTTTCATCCAGGGACTGATAGCCTCATTTACAAAATTCTGTAACGACATCTACTCATCACCTGCCTCTCCACTATGAAGACGCCCTTCCAAAGATCTGATCCTATCTCTAACTTTCGCTGCCTCTTCAAATTCTTCCTGCTCAATTAATTGTCGAAGATTAGCTTTGTATTCTTCTATCTCTTTCTTTAAATGAAGATTGCCGCTTTCTCTTTTAGGAATCTTCCCATCATGCCTTGTATTTCCACTGTGCACCCGCCTTAAAATTGGATCCAGTCGTTCGCCGAAAGTGGTATAGCACTTTCCGCAACCAAACTTGCCAATCCTTGCAAACTCTTCATATGTCAAACCACAGTTGGAACATTTTAATGGAGATTTCTGCTGAGGTGCAGCTTTGTTCTGATCGCTGTATGGAGAAGGGCTATCCGAATGAAAGAGTCCGGATAGAAGATCATTCAGAGTAAAGTTTTCTTCTCCATAATTAACATATCCATATTCTTTCGCACATACTTCACACACATGTATCTCCGACTTTTGCCCATTTACTACCTGAGTCAAATGAACGGTTGCCTGTCTTTGATGACATTCCTGGCATTCCATCTGAATCTCCCCTTTCCGCAATCAGCATTTATATTTAAGGGTGAACAGCATCGCCGTCATGATTCTTGCTCTTATCTCATCGCGTAGAGGGAGAGAAAATTTGAGCACATCACGGTCAATGATGCTTTCCATGATCTTCCCTTCCCGTTCTGTAATGACCTCATAATCGATAAGTCGCTCCAGAACGTCCACCGCTTGGGTCTGGGAGATACGGGGTTGGATTAAATCCATCAACTCCTCGATCATATCAGCGTATTTCCGATAAGGAACCCGACTGATCCGGATGTACCCGCCGCCTCCGCGTTTACTTTCCACTATATACCCCTTTTCCACAGTGAACCTTGTCTTAATCACGTAATTAATCTGCGAAGGTACACACTGGAAACGCTCAGCAATTTCGCTTCTTTTTATTTCAATGGTTTGGGACTCATCGAGGGTTTTCTTTAAATATTCCTCTATGATGTCTGATATATTTCGCATTTTCCCTCCCCCTCTTTTGACTTTGACTATCTTTGACTTTAATTTCATTATACTCATATTTTACTGGTACGCAACTATATTGTTTATGATAAATACATCAACTATGTTTCCCCTTTTCGTTAGCAAATAAAACAAAAAGCCGTGCAGTTTTTTCCTGCACAGCCTTAAATATAATGTGTCATTTTCATAACTCCTTCCTGCTCACTGATTCGACCCATCACAAGTGTACGATCATAGGACTGAGACGGACTTACCTCAACCAACAATTTCTTTTGGCTCTCAGGTAGAGACAGGACCTCCACTTTTTGAATGGTCAATTGAAATTCCTCAAATACCGACAGAACCCGATGCACCCTTGCACTTCCACGAACGGTAATGCTATAGCTGTTTTTCCGCTTGCCTCTAACTTTATGTTTTTCCATTCTATTCAGAAAGGCCAAGCTTGTCAGCACGACTAAAGTGGTAAACGTAGCAACATCGTATAACCCAGCACCGACTACTAATCCAATTGCTGCTACCGTCCAGATCGACGCTGCTGTTGTAAGACCTTTAATCGTCAAGCCGTTTACCATAATGGTCCCGGCACCTAAAAAACCAATTCCACTGATAACGTAAGAAGGTATCCTCGCCGGGTCAAACCTCACCTGCTCGTGAAGGCTCATAAATTCCGTAAACCCATAGAGAGAAAGCAGCATCATTAAACAAGCACCAACCCCGACCAAAATATGTGTCCTAAAGCCCGCCGATTGATTCTTTATCTCCCTTTCAAAACCGATTAATCCTGATAACACTAAAGCAAAGCACAGGCGGAAAATAATTAAAACAATATCATCATGAAAGAAATAAGACCAGTGCACCGCAGTTCCCCCCTTTCTATATTCATATGAAACCGGTTCTGAATATAGAAAAAAACCAGAAGTAATAACTTCTGGTTTCTAAAATGACGTGGCAGCGTCCTACTCTCACGGGGATCTACCCGACTACCATCGGCGCTGAAGAGCTTAACTGCTGTGTTCGGCAT
>NZ_LSOC01000001.1:886-1286 GCF_001592845.1 Halobacillus sp. KGW1 | reverse complement strand
ATGGTCGGGAAGACAGGATTCGAACCTGCGACCCCTTGGTCCCAAACCAAGTGCTCTACCAAGCTGAGCTACTTCCCGTTAAAATGGCGCGCCCGAGAGGAGTCGAACCCCTAACCTTCTGATCCGTAGTCAGACGCTCTATCCAATTGAGCTACGGGCGCATATATATCGTATGGTGCCGAGGGCCGGACTCGAACCGGCACGGTGGAAACCCACCGCAGGATTTTAAGTCCTGTGCGTCTGCCAATTCCGCCACCCCGGCCTGGCATCTATGTTTTCACCTATGTTGTAAGTATCATTATAACTAGCTCTAATGTATCATTGGAGCGGAAGACGGGATTCGAACCCGCGACCCCCACCTTGGCAAGGTGGTGTTCTACCACTGAACTACTTCCGCATT
>NZ_LSOC01000001.1:706-876 GCF_001592845.1 Halobacillus sp. KGW1 | reverse complement strand
TGCTTGTTTGAATTCCCTCTATATAATAGAAAGAATGTTTGACGTACTGGTTGGTTCGTTCAGTTTTCAAAGATCAAAATAAATGGTGGAGCCTAGCGGGATCGAACCGCTGACCTCCTGCGTGCAAAGCAGGCGCTCTCCCAGCTGAGCTAAGGCCCCGTTATTAAGGA
>NZ_LSOC01000001.1:0-661 GCF_001592845.1 Halobacillus sp. KGW1 | reverse complement strand
GGGTGGAGGGACTTGAACCCCCACGCCGTGAAGCACTAGATCCTAAATCTAGCGTGTCTGCCAATTCCACCACACCCGCAAAAACATGGTGAGCCATGAAGGGCTCGAACCTTCGACCCTCTGATTAAAAGTCAGATGCTCTACCAACTGAGCTAATGGCTCTCAATGTAACTAGCACTTTAATTTTTTAAGTTAGCTTTATGAGGCAACTAATGGTGCCGGCCAGAGGACTTGAACCCCCAACCTACTGATTACAAATCAGTTGCTCTGCCAGTTGAGCTAGGCCGGCTAACTTAAATGAAAATGGTGGAGGATGCAGGGTTCGAACCTGCGACCCCTTGCTTGTAAGGCAAGTGCTCTCCCAGCTGAGCTAATCCTCCGGATTTAATTAGGCTTGGCAGCGTCCTACTCTCACGGGGATCTACCCGACTACCATCGGCGCTGAAGAGCTTAACTGCTGTGTTCGGCATGGGAACAGGTGTGACCTCTTCGCTTTCGCCACCAAACCTTTTTTCAAGGACAAGAACTATTATAGCTCTTAACCAGTTGAAAATCAAGGGTTATTTTGAACTTTTTTTTGAAAACCCTCAAAACTGGATAAGGAAACATCTTTATCGAAAGAAACGTTTTTCACGCGATCATTTGATCAGATAGATAAGTC